>JAFDVS010000091.1:45431-112449 GCA_018268935.1 Acidobacteriota bacterium
GTGCACCGGAATGCGGATGGTGCGAGCCTGATCGGCGATGGCGCGCGTAATGGCCTGGCGAACCCACCACGTGGCGTAGGTGGAAAACTTGTAGCCGCGCTGATAATCGAACTTGTCCACGGCCTTCATCNNGCCGATATTGCCTTCCTGAATAAGGTCAAGGAACTGGAGGCCGCGGTTGGTATAACGTTTGGCGATGGAGACGACGAGGCGAAGGTTGGCTTCGATAAGCTGCTTCTTGGCCGTTTCGGCTTCCGCCTCGCCGCGCTCGACAATCTGCATGCTGCGGCGCAGATCGGTGGCCGAGGCGCCGTAATCGTCCTCCAATTGCGTAATCCGCTGGAGCGCCGTCTTCAGTTCGCGCTGCGTTTCCTTGGCCGCGCGGTCATTGGGAAATTCTTCCAGGCGGCGCTGGAGCTTGGCCACTTCGCGTTCAACGGGTTTGAACTGCTCCACAGAGCGGCGCAGTTTGTCGGCGAACTGGCGGTAGACGGAACTGGTGAACGGAATGCCGCGAACCATGCGCGAGATGCGGACCATGGTGCGCGCCAGTTGCCAGCGCAGTTGGCGGTGCTGCTTCGGCTTCATTCCCTTCGAGAATGAGAGCATCTTCTGCTTGTATTGCTGGCCGCGCTTCTGGTGCTTCTCGATTTCGGCGATGGTGGCGACAAGCTCCGCGGTTTGTGTTTCGATGGCCTCGTCGCTGACCATCAGGTCGGCCTGGATCAGCATGTCGCGGACCGGCATGTTGCCCTGCTGGATCTCTTCCGACATGGCGATAATCTCGCCGATGACGAGGGGGGAACGGGAGAGCGCGCGGCTCACCTGGCGCTGGCCGTGTTCGATACGCTTGGCAAGTTCGATTTCGCCTTCGCGGGTGAGCAGCGGAACGGTGCCCATCTCGCGGAGGTACATGCGGACCGGATCATTCGTCTTGTCACCGAAGTCGCCGGCCAGGTCGATGTCGGCGAGATCTTCCGGCTCATCGGCTTTCTTCTCGAAATCGATTTTTGGTTCTTCGAGAAGCTCCACGCCGGCCGTATCCAGTTCAGCGAGAAGGTCATCGATTTCCACGCCCCCGGCGATTTCATCGGGCAGCATGTCGTTGACTTCGTCATAAGAGACGTAGCCGCGCTCCTTGCCCATATGCATGAGCTTCTGGAGTCTTCCGAGTTTTTCCTCTCCTGCCACCGCTTGCTCTTCTATTCCAGCCGTTTCGCTCTTGAAATCGGTTTCCGGCAATGCCTCACGCGCAATGACCGTTGTAGTGTTCTGATTAGTGTCACCGCGTTCGTTGGTCTAGTACTGCGTGACCTTGAACTCCTCAATTCTAGCATTGCTGATTTCCTTGCGTGGGCCTGCCGCCGTGGTCCGCGAACGGATATTTTTGGCCAACCCAAGCTAAACATCGGCACATTGGTGCGGAGACAGTAGGGCTAACCGGTTGCTGCCCGTTTCATCAAGGCTTCCTTACTGTTCCCTTACCGAAACTGACGACGAGCAGCCTTATATTGCTAAAGAACCATATGACTCCCGCACACGCAGCGAATTTACCGCCGCAGGTGGCCCATGCGCCCGCGGCCTTTGTAGAACGGACCTCGGGAAGCGGAGCCGCCGTGTACGAATCGGCTGCTTTGGGTTACCGGGTGGAGATCGGCAAGCAGGGCGCCGTCCTCAGGGTGGGCCGCAACCACGCGGAACTGCGATTTTCGGGCGCGCGGGATGCCACGTTGGCCGCCGAGCAGCGAACCGGAGCGGCATCGCACCGCTATGTAGGAAGACGTTCGGAGGAACACCGCGAAATGTACTCGCGGGTGCGGCAAAAGGAACTTTATCCCGGGATTGACGCTCTCTACTACGGCTCGCAGTCGAACCTGGAATATGACCTGGTGGTGCGGCCGTTTGCCGATCCGGCGAAAATACGGTTCCGCTTTGCCAATGCCAACGTGCGGCTGAACGAAAACGGTTCCCTGCGCATCCAGGTGGGAAAGGCGGAATGGGAGCAGAAGGCTCCGCTCGCCTTCCAGAAGATCGGAGGCTTGGACAAGCAGGTGGAGGCCCAGTACGTCGTGGGGCCGGATGGAGAAATTTCCTACGCGCTCGGCAGTTATGACCGCGCCGCGGAATTGACCATCGACCCGGTGCTGGCGCCTTTTGGCAACGTCAGTGCGGCAGGAATGAAGAACGGCTTCTATCTGGGCATTGACCCCTCGGACAATATCTATGTCGGGCAATCGAACGAAGAAGAGGATGAGGATCAATTCCAGGTGGCGCGGGTGGCCAAGTTCACCGCCGCGGGCACACTGGTGTATCAGTTTTCGGTGGCGACCGACAACGGCGGCGACGAATTCCTGCTGCGGGCGCTGGCCGTGGCCGCCGACGGAACCCTGGCCTTCGGGGGCATCACGACATCCAAAGATCTGCCCACCAGCGCGAGCGTTTTTCAGCCCGACAAAGATGTCCGGCTGTGTACGTTCCTTCCCGCCAGTTTGGGTGTCTCCTGCATTCTGAACATGAAACACGCCGATGGATTCGTGGTCAAATTACGGGCCAACGGAACGTTGCAGTGGGCCACCTACCTGGGCGCGGGGGATCGCGATAGCGTCAACGGGTTGGCGTTTGGGCCCGGCGGCACAGTGTATGCGGCCGGCGAAACGCTTTCGAACTTCTTTCCGCTGAAGAACGAATTCCAGGGCTGCAGCACGTTGCCGTCCAACGCATTTCTGTCGGTGCTGCGAGCCGACGGAACGGACCTCACTTACTCCACCTGCCTGCGCCCTTCCTTTGCGATTTCCTCACGCATGTCGGTGGCTTATGGCGTAACCGTGGATACGGCCGGTAATGCCTATGTGGCCGGCAGTGTGAAGGCCGGCAACGGGGAGTTTCCCGTGCGCGGCGCCAATGGCTCCTCGCCCTTCCAACCCAATCCCGCAGGCGAGAGCGATGGGTTCGTGGCGAAGTTCAATCCATCGGCCGTGGGCGATGCTTCGCTTCTCTACTCCACCCTGGTCGGAGGCAACGAGAACGACGCGTTGGATGCCATTGTGCTCGATGCGAAGGGCGGGGTTTGCACGGCCGGCGTCACCTCATCGCCCAACTATCCGCACAACGTGCCCGTGGGTACAGCGTCGAATCCGTTTCGCGGCGCGCAAGACCTGACCGTCACCTGCGTGGCCGTCAACGGAAACGGGCTGACGTTCTCCAACACCTACGGCGTGCAATTGCAGGGCATCGCGAACACGATTGTGCCCACGCGCTCGGCCGAACGGTGGATTGCGCGCGATGCGCAGGGAACGCTGTATGTCACCAGCCGTGAATCGGGAACGTTCACCGCAATCCATCCGTTTGATAACGCGGGCGGAGCAGGCGCCGGCGTGTACCTGCAATTGTCCGCATCCAACCGTAGCGTGACGATTCTGTCGCACACTCCGGAAGCCGCCGGGGCCGTGGTGACGGACTCCGCGTCGGTGCCCTTCGTGGGCACGGATGCCGGAGTGAGGAAGTTCGATGTCGCCTGCGCCGGAGATGTCACCTCGGTGGTTCAGGTAGTACAGGGCAATATCATCTTTGATGTGGGCACGGGGCGCTTCCGGCAGAACATCAGCCTGCGCACGTTGGTAGGTGCAGCCATGCCGGCCGGGGCGCGGCTCGTCTTCACTCAGTTGCCCGCCGGTGTGACGGTGTTTCAACCCGCCGGCGCCACTTCCTGCTTTGCGCCCGCCGGCGCGCCTTTTGTGGTGCTCCCCATACTGCCCCCGGTGAACGCGGGGTTCGTCACCATTGCTGTGGAATTCAATTCGTCCGGTGCTGGGGTTTTCTATGTTCCGAAAGTAGCCGGGCCAGTGAACGGCATCTAAGCACGCTTCACGGAATCCGCTCGAATTTCTTTTAGGAGGATCGTTTCTATGCGATTGCGCTATGCAATATGGGCCTGTACGCTGCTTGCGGCGGCGGCACAGGCCGGACAGTTCGGGGTGACGGTGAATGTGCCGAACCTCTCCAATGACAATCTGGCGCTGGTGTTCCAGTTGACGAATGCGAACACGGCGGCCAACACAGCAACCATTACGAACTTTCAGTTCACCAACGCAGCGGTGAACGGAGCACTCTCGTTCCAGGGCGGAGGCAGCGGGTCGATCGCCGCAGGAATCACGATCAATGACACCTCGAATCCGAACCTGGCCACCATCCCTTTCCAGCCCAGCACTTCGATTGCATCGGTGACCTTCAACGTGAATCTGACGGAGAATTTCAACGGGCCGGGAACTGGGGATTTCTTCGGGATGAACCTGCTGCAGAACGGGAGTCCAATCGACAGCAACGATCCGAGCGGCCTCGATCTGTTCCTGTCGGTGCCGATTACCGCCAACGGCATCTCGCCGGTGGGCTTTGCGTTCACGCGTGGGATTTCGGTGACGGTTGGTGATCCGTTTCCGGATAACGGTACGGTGCCGGAGCCTTCCTCTCTTCTGCTGATGGGCGCGGGGCTGGCGGCCGTCTGTGCTCGCAGACTGCGCGGCTAGCGTTCGCGCGTTTTGTCCAGTTGTTGCATGAGCTGCAGCGCGGTGTTCAGATCACCGCGCTGTTCGGCTTCACGAATCTGGCGCCGTAAGTCGGCCTGGCGCACTTCCTTCAACTCCTGATCCAGCACCTTCAGACACGACTGCACATTGGCGTGGATGGCCTCAGCGCTGCCGGTTTCCTGCAGTTCATCGGCAAACACCAGCCGCGAAAGCAACGTCTGGTCCGCCTCGCTCAGCCGTCCTTCCAAATCTTCGAAGGCGAAGCCGGGGTGGTGATGATAGAGGTTGAGGATCGCCTCAAAGATGGAGCGGGTGCGAAACTCGCCGACGGCGGCGTTGCCTTCCAGTTGCGGGATGACTTCGGCCCGCAGTTCGGGATGGAGCACCAGCGCCCCCAGCAGAATCTTCTCCACACTGCGCACACCGAGGCTTTTCACTTCGATGGTCTCCTGGCGCTTGTCGGCGGCGGCCTTTTTGAACTGCTCCAGCAGCATGCCGCGTTCCACGCCGATGTAGGAAGCCAGATCACCCGCCAGGCTGGCGCGTTCAATCTTGTCCGGGATCTTCATCACCGCGGGCAGCAGTAGCTGCAGCACACGCGTCCGCCCTTCAGGGGATTTTTCGTGGCGCTTGCGCAATTGATCGGCGAGCCAGAAATAGTAATTCGGCGCCCGCTCCAGCAGCGTGCGATAGGCATCCACGCCCTGCTGCTCGATGAATTCATCGGGATCGAGATCGTTGCTCAGTTCGAGAATCTTCACCCGCACGGATTCATGCAGCAGAATCTCGATGGAGCGCTCCGCTCCGCGCGCGCCGCCTGCATCGGGGTCGAAATTGACCGTCACCTTATCGGCGAAGCGCTTCATCAGCCGCACCTGGTCGGAGGTGAGTGAAGTGCCGCAAGAGGCGACGGCTTCGCCAAGCCCGGCGGCGGAAAGGCCGATGACGTCCATATAGCCTTCCACCAAAACGAAGCGGCCTTCCTTGCGGGCGGCCTCGCGGGCGCGGTGAATGTTATACAGCACGCGGCTCTTGCGGTAGACATCGGTTTCCGGCGAATTGAGGTACTTGGGCTCGTCGCCCTTCGTGAGAACACGCCCGGCGAAACCAACAATCTTGCCGGATTCATTCTGGATGGGAAAAATGAGCCTGCCGCGGAAAACATCGTAAAAGCCTTCGCCCTCGGTGCGCTTCTTTACGAGACCCGATTTTTCCAGCAGTTCAGCGGAGAAGCCCTCGCGCTGCAAGGCCTGCAGAACAGCGTTGCCGCCGCGTTGCGACAGCCCGATGCCAAACTCCTCGGCGGTCTCAGCGGATACATTGCGGCCCTGCACATAGGCGCGGGCTTCGGCGCCTTGTGGAGAGAGATAGGCCTGGCGGAATAGCCGCTGCGCGATTTCGTTCATGCGGAAGATGGCGTTGCGGATGCGCTCTTCGCGGTCCGAATGCTCGGTCCGCTGCGGCATGGGGATGCCGTAGCGCTCGGCCAGCGCCTGCATCGCTTCGAGAAATGTCACCCCATCCATCTCCATCACGAACTTGATCACGTCGCCGCCTTCGCCGCAGCCAAAGCATTTGTAGCGCTGGATCTTGGAGTTGACATTGAACGACGGTGTTTTTTCGGTGTGGAACGGGCACAGCCCCATCCAGTTGGGCGTGTTGCCGGAGCGCTTCAGGCGCACACGTTCGCCAACGACATCGACAATGTCGATGGAGGATTTCAACTGCCGGGCGAAGTCCATCGTAGGAGGGCTATTCCCATACTAGCCCGAGAGGATGCGTTAAAATCAAAGCCTCGTGAAACGAATCGCCTTCGCAGGCACAGCCCTGCTGCTCCTCTGGTTCGCTGCTGAAACCGAAGCTCCCGCCGCCGCCACCGCCAAGTGGTACAAGGGCAATCTCCACACGCACACGCTGAACAGCGATGGCGATTCCAGCCCCCTCGACGTGGCCACCTGGTATCGCGAAAACGGCTACCGCTTCCTCGTCCTCTCCGATCACAACTACCTCACCGAGGTGGATCGCTTCAATCCCATCATTGCCAGCCGCGAACGTTTTCTGCTCATTCAGGGCGAAGAGGTCACTACCCGTTTTGACCAACGCCCCGTGCACATCAACGCCATCGACCTGAAGGAACTCATTCTCCCCGTGCCCGGCGCGAGCGTGGCCGAAACCATCCGCAAGAACATCGCCCTCATCACCGGCAAAGGCGCCATCCCTTCCCTCAACCATCCCAATTTCCATTGGGCCATGGGATCGAAGGATCTGCTCCAGGTGGACAACATGACGCACTTTGAGGTCTACAACGGGCACCCGGAAGTGAACAACCACGGCGGCGGTGATGCCGAATCGCTGGAGGAAATGTGGGACGCACTGCTCACCGCCAACCGCAAGCTTTACGGTGTCGCCGTCGATGATGCGCATGTGTTCAAGAAATTCGGACCCACGTTCTCAAACCCCGGCCGGGGCTGGGTGATGGTGAAGGCTGATGCCCTCGACGCCGCGCAAATCAGCGCCTCGCTGCGGTCCGGCGATTTCTATTCCTCCACCGGCGTGACGCTCGAAACCGTGGAGCGCTCGGCAACAGGCCTCTCCCTGCGCATCGCCCAAACCGGCGATCAGAAGTACACCACCTATTTCATCGGTGCGCGCGGCCAAATCCTGGCCAAGAGTGGCGCTATGCAGCCTTCTTACACGCTGCGCAACAACGAGCCCTACGTTCGTGCCCGTGTTGAATCCTCCACCGGCGTCGTAGCCTGGACGCAGCCCGCTTGGCGCAACTAAACCGCGCGGCCTAGGTTCCGATGTCCTCGTTCCATAACGCGGGCTTGTCGACAATGAAGCGGCGCATCAACTCGATGCATTCCTCATCCTGCACCACCGTCAACGAGACTCCATTGCTCTTCAGGTATTCCTCCGCCCCGAGGAAGTTCACATTCTCGCCGATGATCACGTGCGGGATTTTATACAGGATAATCGCGCCACTGCACATCGGGCAGGGCGAAAGCGTCGTGTAGAGTACCGACTCGCGGTAGACGCGCGCGGGCAGGCGCCCGGCGTTGCGCAGACAGTTCATTTCGCCGTGGTCGATGGCGCTTCCCGTCTGCACGCGGCAATTGTGGCCGCGCCCGATAATGACGTTCTCATGCACCAGCACGCTGCCGATGGGAATACCGCCTTCCGCCAGGCTTTTACGCGCCTGTTCGATCGCTGCTTCCAGATAGGTGTCGCGGGTCATGGATATCCGACAGTGTAGCCCGCCCGATTGATGCAACGCGAGATGCGATAGAATCAACACCCATACATGTCACTGGAAGCCGGGGTGCGGTTGGGGCCATACGAGATCCTTGCCCAATTGGGTCAGGGAGGGATGGGCGAAGTGTATCGTGCCACCGACACCAAGCTCGCGCGCACGGTGGCTCTCAAGGTTCTCTCCCCCGCACTCACCGGCGACGCCGACTACATGGCCCGCTTCACCCGCGAGGCCCACATCCTCGCTTCGTTCAATCACCCCAACATCGCCACTATTTACGGGTTTGAGGATACAGGCAGTGTCCGCGCCCTGGTGATGGAACTCGTCGAAGGCCGCAATCTCGCCGATTGCATCGCCGCCGGGTCTTTGGGAATGGACGAGACCCTGCTCATTGCTAAACAAGTGGCGGAAGCCTTGGAAGCAGCCCACGACAAAGGCGTCGTCCATCGCGATCTGAAGCCCGCCAACATCATGCTCACTCCCGAAGGCGTAGTGAAGGTGCTCGACTTCGGGCTGGCCAAGCAGAGTGAGACACGGGCGTCATCGGGCGATCCTGCCCTGTCGCTCACCGTGCGCGCCACCCAGGCGGGTGTGGTGATGGGCACAGCAGGGTATATGTCTCCCGAGCAGGCAGCGGCGCGGCCCGCGGACCGCAGAGCCGATATCTGGGCGTTCGGCGTTGTGCTGTGGGAGATGCTGTGCCGCAAGCCGCTCTTCAGCGGCGAATCCATCGCGCACACGCTGGCCGACGTGCTGCGGGCGGAGATTGATTTAAGTAAACTGCCAGCCGAAACCCCGCCGCCGATTCGTGACCTGATCGCCCGCTGCCTGGAACGTGACGTGAAGAAGCGCCTGCAAGCCATCGGCGAAGCGCGCATCGCGATTGAAAAGTATCTGGCCAACCCGAAGGCCACCGCTGCCCCGCCAACAGCGAGCGAGCCGTCACGCCGCCGTTGGTTGCTCTGGGCGCTCGCAGGCATTCCTTCCCTCTTCGCCATCGCCCTGGCTTTCGTCCACTTCCGTGAGACACCGCCGGTGGAGCGCGTGCTTCGCTACGAACTGGTTGCCCCCGCCAAGTCCACCCTGGACACCTTTGCCCTCTCTCCCGATGGCCGCCAACTCGCCATCGTGGGCGCAGCAGATGGGAAGCGGAAGGTGTTTGTGCGAGCTCTCGATACGCTGGTTTCGCAGCCGTTGAATGGCACCGATGACGCGCGGTATCCTTTCTGGTCGCCCGATAGCCGCAGCATCGGATTCTTCGCCGGCGGGAAGTTGAAAAAGATAACCTTGGACGGCGGTCCCGCCCAGATTCTCTGTGACGCCCAGGACGGACGTGGCGGCACCTGGAACAGCGAAGGTGTCATCGTCTTTGCTCCCTCCAACCGCGGAGGCCTCCATCGTGTACCCTCGGTGGGCGGTGTCCCCGTTGAAATCACGAAGCCGGGCAATGGTGTCATCCATCGCTTTCCACTTTTCCTTCCCGATGGCCGCCGCTATCTCTTTCTTTCCAATTTGGGCGATCCCGGGAAGGATGGAATCTATTTGGGTTCGCTCGACGGCGCACAGCCGGTGCGGGTGCTACCGGATGCCTCCAGCGCCTTGTACGTGCCGCCCCAACCAGGCAGCGGAAACGGCCACCTGCTATTCCACCGCCAGCGAACCTTGATGGCCCAACCTGTCGACCCCTCCACGCTCCAGGCCCGCGGCGAGTTGTTTCCCGTGGCCGAACAAATCGGGATCGCCAATCGCAACTTCATGCAGGCCAGCGTCTCTACCAATGGCGTGTTGGTCTACTGGGCCAGCGATTTGTTTCGCGAAACCGGGCAATTGACCTGGTTTGACCGGACGGGAAAAATGTTGGGCACCGTCGGCGGCAAAACCTCCACCCGCGACCTGTCATTGTCTCGCGACGAAAAGAGCGTGGCTGTCTCGCGCCGGCAGATTGCCGGCAACTCCGATATTTGGCTACATGAATTTGCGCGCGGAATAGAAACTCGATTCACTTTCACGGATGCCGCCAACGGCAATGCGGTCTGGTCTCCCGACAGCCGCTATCTGGTGTACAGCACTGTTGGGAGCACGGCCGGAATCTTTCGCAAGGAGACAAATGGCGCCGGCGCCGAAGAGAAAATATCGGACTCCTCCACAGACAGAGATTTTCCGTTAGATTGGTCGCCGGATGGGCGTAGCCTTCTGATTGTGCATGGGGCTGCCAACGGCGCCGATTTGTGGGTCTTGCCCATGAAAGGAGAACGGAAGCCGGTCCCTTTTTTGCAAACCACCTTTAACGAGCAGCAGGGGCGATTCTCCCCCAACGGAAAGTGGGTGGCCTACGCTTCGGATGAATCGGGCCGCTATGAAGTTTACGTGCGGCCGTTTCCTTCGGGGGATAGCAAATGGAGAGTCTCGCCAGAAGGCGGTGATTTTCCGCTGTGGCGCGGCGATGGCAAGGAAATCTATTATCTGACTCCGGACCGTAAGCTGATGGCTGCCGCCGTGATCGAAGGGCGCGATGGAATTGCAGTCTCCGTCCCACAGCAGTTGTTCGCCACGCAGATGCATCCGCGGCCCAGCGGGGTGCCATTAAATTCCTATACCGTCAGCTCCGACGGCAAAAAAATTCTGATGGATACACGCCTTCCGGATCAGGGAGACTCCGCACTCACCGTGGTTGTGAACTGGTTGGGAGCGGTGAAGAAATAACTATGGCGCTGCAAATCGGCACACGGCTGGGGTCCTACGAAATCCTCGCCCAATTGGGGCAGGGAGGTATGGGCGAAGTGTACCGTGCCACCGACACCAAACTCGCGCGCACGGTGGCTCTCAAAGTTCTCTCCCCCGCGCTCACCGGCGATGCCGACTACATGGCCCGCTTCACCCGCGAGGCCCACATCCTCGCTTCCTTCAATCATCCCAACATCGCCACGATTTACGGTTTTGAGGATTCAGGCAGTGTCCGCGCCCTGGTGATGGAACTCGTCGAAGGCCGCAACCTCGCCGAGTGCATCGCCGCCGGTTCGCTGGCAATGGAAGACACCCTGCTCATCGCCAAACAGATTGCCGAAGCCCTGGAAGCAGCCCACGACAAAGGCATCGTCCATCGCGATCTGAAGCCCGCCAACATCATGCTCACGCCCGAAGGCGTCGTGAAGGTGCTCGACTTCGGCCTAGCAAAGCAGAGTGAGACACGGGCGTCATCGGGTGATCCTGCCCTGTCGCTCACCGTCCGCGCCACGCAAGCCGGCGTGGTGATGGGCACTGCAGGATACATGGCGCCGGAGCAGGCTGCGGCGAGACCAGCCGATCGTCGTGCCGATATCTGGGCGTTTGGCGTCGTGCTATGGGAGATGCTCTGCCGCAAGCCGCTGTTCAGCGGGGAGTCCATCGCGCACACACTGGCCGATGTACTGCGCGCGGAGATTGATCTAAGCAAACTACCCGCTGAAACCCCGCCGCCGATTCGTGACCTGCTCGGCCGCTGCCTGGATCGCGACGTGAAGAAGCGCCTGCAAGCCATCGGCGAAGCACGCATCGCCATTGAGAAATATCTGGCGGATCCGAAAGCCTCCACCCCGATTCCAACCGTTACGCCGGCCCCCTCCACGCGGCGCGCCTGGTTGCCTTGGGCTGCCGCGGCTGTGTTCGGTTGTGCCGCTCTCGCTCTGAGCTTCACTCATTTTCGGGAAACTCCTCCCGCCGAGCGTGTGCTCAAATTTGCCGTCGCCGCTCCTGAAAACACTCTCATCCACACCTTCGCGATTTCTCCCGATGGGCGTTACCTGGCAATGGCCGTGCAGAAACTAGGGAAACGCAATCTTTGGGTGCACACGCTGGACACCTTGACCACCCAGGAAATCAAGGACACCGAAGACGCGATGTATCCCTTCTGGTCTCCGGATAGCCGCACCATCGCCTTCTTCGGCTCCGGCAGATTGCGGAAGGTCGCAGCGGATGGTGGGGCGCCTCTGGTGCTCTGCGATGCCCCTGACGGACGTGGCGGAACCTGGAACCGGGATGGCGTCATCGTTTTCGCACCCACCAACGCCGGCGCTCTGCAGCGCGTATCGGCGATGGGTGGTGTGCCCGTTGCGGCAACAAAGCGGAAGGGGAAGGAGATTCACCGTTTTCCCCACTTTCTTCCCGACGGCAACCGATTTGTTTATACCGAAAACACCGGCGATGCCCATGGGATTTACGTTGGGTCGCTCGACGGGCAGACCTCATGGCGGCTCTTGCCGGAAGTTACCAGCGCCGTGTATCAGGCGGCTGGGGACGGAATCGGGCATCTGCTGTTCCTTCGCCAGCGCACGTTGGTAGCGCAGCCCATCATGGAGAAATCGCTCCAACCCGCGGGAGGGCTCTTCCCAGTGGCACAGGGAATTTTGCAGGGCACCCATCTGAACTATTCCCACGTCTCGGTGTCTACCAACGGACTGCTGGTGTACTGGAACAGCGCAACGGGCGCGGCGCAGAACCAACTCTCCTGGTTCGATCGCAACGGTAAGCCGCAAGGAAACGTAGGGGCCCCCGGTCCCGTCATGGAACTTGCTCTCTCTCCTGATGAGAAGACGGTAGCCTCTCGCCGCGAAGCCGGACAGAGTACCGACATCTGGCTCCACGAGTTTGCACGTGGTGTAGACGCTCGGTTCACGTTTGATCTGTCGCTCAATGGGGAACCGGTCTGGGCCCCCGATGGACGCCGCCTCGTGTTCACGTCCAATCGCGGAGGCACGAGTGATCTCTTCCTGAAAGACACCAGCGGCAGCGCGCAGGAAGAGCGGCTCTTGAAGACGCCTCCCGCCGGCTCCAGGTTACCCAGCGACTGGGCCAGGGGTGGCCGCACCATTGTGTACCGCGAACAGGGCGACCTATGGGTGGTGAACGTGGATGGGGAGCGCAAACCCTCTCCGATCTATAAAACCCCATTCAATGAAAGCCAGGCGAAATTCTCACCCGATGGCCGATGGCTCGCGTATTCCTCGGATGAATCCGGGCGTCTGGAAGTCTACGTTCGCCCCTTCCCCGCCGGAGTCGGCAAATGGAAGGTTTCCATCAATGGTGGCGACTTGCCGCAGTGGCGGAGTGACGGCAAGGAGATCTTCTATCTCTCGCCGGAACGCCACCTGATGGCAGCGGGCGTGAAGCCAGGAAGCGGAGCCCAGCCTTCCTTTGAGGTGGAGACCGCACAGGAGCTGTTTGCGATGGCCCTGCCCTTCTTCCAGCCGGGATTTAACCAGTATCCGTATGCGGTGACGCGTGACGGGAAACGCTTCCTCGTGGTGACAAGGGGAGGCGGGCGCAACGAACAGCCGCTCACGGTTTTCTCCAACTGGCTGGGGGCGTTGCGGAAATAACCCGCAGTCAAGCGTTAACCGAACGGTTCACAGATTAACCGCACGGCTCACGTTACGGCACTCCTGCAACGAAGCTTCAATCACTTACGCAGATGGTGGATGACGTGCCCCACAAGGGCGCCCAGTTAGTCATCCCAACTTAGCGGAGTTTCTCCGAAAAACCCGCTATGCAAGCCTGAGGAGGCTTTTCGAGAATGCAACATCTGCTACGAGTGATGCTCGTCGCCGCTCCGCTCGCCGCGCAAACGGTGATGCCGCCGGCGGCAAAAAAGAAGGTGGACTTCATCCGTGACGTCGAACCCATCCTGGCCCAAAAATGTCATTCCTGCCATGGGGATGGGGTCCCGCAGGCAGGCCTCAATCTGAAGCGGAGGCAGAACGCCATGCGTGGCGGAGATTACGGCCCGGTGATCCAGGTGGGCAACAGCGCGGCCAGCAAGCTCATCAAGCGCGTCGTCAGCGGCGACGGCGGAATGCAGATGCCTCCCACCGGCGCCTTGTCCGAGGACGAGATCGGGATCCTGCGCGCCTGGATTGACCAAGGCGCGGATTGGCGCCTCGAAGTGAAGGAAGAGGCTCCGCCGAAACCGCTCGATCCGAAGGCGACGGCCCTCATCTCTGCCGTGCGCGGCGACGACGTAACTGCCGTCACCAAGGCCCTTGCGGCCAACCCGGAGATGGCGAAGTTGGCCGACAACGAGCGCAATTCGCTGCTCCATCACGCCACGGCGTTCGCTTCCACCGACATGATGAAGCTGCTGCTGGATAAAGGCGCGGACGTGAATGCCGTCAATCGCCGCAAGTCCACGCCCGCCCATTGGGCGGTCCACGATGAGGCGAAGATGCGCCTGCTACGCTCGCGCGGCGCCAACATCGACACCAAACAGGCCGAGGGGCGGACTCCGCTCTATCAGGCTGCCTCGCTGTCGAACGGAAACGCTGTCATCCGCTATCTGCTCCAGGAAGGCGCCGATCCCAATGCCAAGACCATGGCTGGAGCGACGCCCTTGATGACCGCTGCCTCCCGCGGCAACGTCGAAGGCCTCAAATTGTTGCTGGCCAAAAAGGCCGAAGTAAACACGCAGGGCGGCAGCGGCGTCACCGCCCTGATGAACGCCGCTTCCAGCGCCAACGCCAGTGCCGTCCGTCTGCTGCTCGAAAACGGCGCCAATCCCAATTTGAAGATGAAGAAGGGGGACACCGCGTTGATGGATGCGGCCACCTCCGGAGTGGAGGAGTCGGTCCGCCTGCTCTTGGATGCCGGTGCTGAAGTGAATGCGCGTGGGGAACGTGGTTATACGGCGTTGATGTACGCCGCGGCATCGGATGCTATGACGGCGGGCTCGGTGAAGCGGCTCCTCGACAAAGGCGCGGACGCGACGCTGGTGGCCGAAGGCGAGACGGCGAAGTCCCTGGCGGTGAAACGCGGCGACACGGAAATCGCCCGGCTGCTCGGCGCCACCGACGAAGAGCGCAAACGCGGCGGCGTGGTTTCGGCCAAGAATAATCCCCCGCTGCCCGTTTCCGAAGCCGTGGGCAAAGCGCTCTCGCTGCTCGAAAAACAGAGCCACAACTTCATCCGTATCGGCGGCTGCAATTCCTGCCACGCACAGGATCTGCCATCGGCTGCGGTGGGGTTGGCGAAGGACCGTGGATTGCCGGCCCCGAAAGCAATCGCCCAATTGCCGGAATCCATGCGCGGCGTGAGCGCGGAACGCACGCTCGATCTGGGCGCATTCGGCCCCAGCAGCGTGGCCTGGGAATTGTTCGACTTCGGCATGAACCACGTCCCGGGCAATGCCTACACCGAAGCCTCCGCGCACTTCATCCGCGTGACGCAGGCTGCCGATGGTCACTGGCAGGCGCCTCAAGGCAAGCGTCCCCCGATGAGTGCGGGCGAGCAACTCTCGGCGGCGATGGCGATTTATTCGATGCAGAACTTCACCGCCCCGGCGGAAGTGAAGGATGCACAGAAGGCGATCGCCAAGGCTGCCGCCTGGCTGGCTGCTTCGAATCCTTCCTCCACGCAGGACCGCGCATTCCAGGTGATGGGGCTCGTGTGGGCCAAAGCCGATGCAGCCTCCATTGCACGCACCGCGAAGGCACTGGCCGCATCGCAGCGCGCCGATGGCGGCTGGAGCCAGTTGACGCACATGGGCACCGACGCTCATGCCACCGGCCAGGCCCTGTACGCGCTTTCGTTAGCGGGGATGGCCCCCAACGACACCGTATACAAGAAGGGCACGGACTACCTCCTTCGCAACCAGGCCCCCGACGGATCCTGGCACGTCAAGACGCGCTCGATCTGGCTGCAGCCTTACTTCGAGAGCGGTTTCCCCTACGGCCACGATCAATGGATCTCCGCCGCCGGGACCGCCTGGGCATCGATGGCGCTGTCGGCGATGCAGGATAGCCGGACGCTGAGCAAACGCTAGTACCGCATGAGAAGTTCCGTAAGGCAGGCGGTTTCGCCTGCCTTACGAAACCCCCGTACATTATGAGAAGTTCTGAGTCCTACAGACACTTATTCTGTGGGGCAGGCGGTTTCGCCTGCCTTGCAAACAATGTCCGAATACCGCAGGCGACTACCGCATCTTCATCCCGACGATACCCGCCTCTTCCTTACCTGGCGCCTTTGGGGATCGCTGCCAGCCCAGAAAGAATCCGTTGTGTACCGCACAGCCGGCCATGCGTTCCTGGCCCAGGATCGGGTTCTGGACAGCCGAGTCTCGGGACCACTGTGGCTTCAGGACCCCCGGATTGCCGGCATTGTCGCTCGCGCAATCGTCATCGGTGAAATCGAAAGACGCTTCTACGAACTCTCCGCCTGGGTCGTCATGCCCAACCACGTCCATATGCTGATCCTGCCCGAGGTCGCCGTACCGATTCTGATGAGATGGTTGAAAGGCTCCACCGCTCGAAGTGCCAACCGGATCCTGGATCGGACAGGGCAACCATTCTGGCAAGACGAATCCTACGATCACTACTTGCGAGATCGAAAGCAGATAGGCCGGACGGTAGACTACATTGAGCGAAACCCCGTATCCGCCGGATTAGTGCAGTATCCCGAGAAATGGCCATGGTCCAGTGCGGGATGGCAGGCGAAACCGCCTTCCCCACCGGGCAACCACGACATCACTTCAACAACTCCGTCCAGTTCTCCACCACATGAATCGTGGGTGGAACGCCGTTCGTGACCCCTTCCGCGCTCAGGAATCGCTGCCCGTCGGGAGTGACATCCAATTGCCCCACCACTCTGGTCGCAAGTGTAGCGTCGCCGCTGAACACCTCTTCCGGCGGGGACCAGGAAAAGCTCTCCCCCAGTTGCGTGGCCACTCGCATCACTCGGGAAGCGGAGACAAAGAACAGTTCCTTCCCATTCGGATTCCACGCCGGACTGCCGGCGCCGATCGAAGTCACCTGCCACTTCCGCGCTCCATCGGGGAAGGAGCAAACAACAATCTCATTCCTTCCCGTCGCATCCGTGACATAGGCGAGAAACTTGCCGTCGGGCGAGATGCGCGGATTGGTTTCCCCGAATTGCGACGCCAGTAAATTCCGTGGTTCGCCGAACCCGCCGTCCGGCTTTCGCTCGATCACCCAAATGTCATAGGTCGTTTCGTTGCCTTGCCTGGTGAACGCCATCCACCGGCCGTCGGGCGACCACGAACCCGGATGCAGGCCCTCAGTGATCTTGACAGGCTTCGACTCTCCCTCCAACGATTGGATGAAGAGTTCGCGCCGGAACGCTCCGGGGTCACTGAGGAACACCAGTTCCTTCCCGTTGGGAGTCCACAGCGGGTAGTCCTCCCGGCTTCCGAACGTGAAGCGATTCCTCGTGCCACGCAGCAGATCGTGAATCCAGATGTTGGTGCGCCCTTGATCGCGCTCCGAAGCCGCAAACTTTGTTCCGTCGGGAGAGAATCGAGGGCTCACCATGAACGGCGATTGCTGCTGCACCTGGACTTCTTTTCCGCTGCGATCCCGAATCATGATCCGTTGGGGCAGCGCCGTGAGGCCTTCGGTAAATACCAGCATGCCGTCGTTCGAAACGCTGGGCGTAGCCCCGCGCGGCGCGATCGGCACCGCTTCCCCCACCGGCTCGAAGCTCTTGGAAAGAGCCCACGCCCAGAGACCGCTGTCGCGAATGCCGGTTTGAAAAATAATGTGACCGGATGGAGCGAGCACAGCCCACGCTCCTTCTCTCAGAATCTTGAATTCCTTGCTGTCGATCGAGGCGATGGCCAGTTGTTGATCGGTCAGGCTTCCGGTACCGGTCAGAACGATGCGCTTCGATTCGGAAAGCCACGTTGGATTGTAGAGGCCGCCAGCCTTGCGCGGAAACACCGGCTTGGGCTCACCTCCGCTGGCGGAAACCTCCAGTATTCCTTTCGATGCGTCACTGAACAGAATCTGATTCGTTTGCGCGCTCCATGTGCCTCCGCGGAACTGAGAAACCGGACAGATCGACACCGGCCGGCCTCCCTGAACGGAGACTCGGCGCAACTCGCCGCCCGAGGCGAAAATGATCGATGCGCTGTCCGGGGACCAGATGACCCCGTCGGCGCCCTCGCTTGCCTCGATCGGAGTGGGTTCTACCTTGTCCAGATGCCGGAACCACAGTTTTCCGCTGGCGGCAAAGGTCATGAGTTTCCCGTTGGGCGAGATGACGACATTGCGGTTGCGGATGACGAACTCGGAGGAATGCGGTGTGAAGGTGAAGTGCCGGAGCCGCGCCTCCGCTGTCTTCGGTGTGCGCAGCGCCAATCCCACTGCTACTGCCGCGCACAGCGCGGCCACGGCCCACGGCAGCCATTGTCGTTGCCTCGCCGGCGCCGGGGGCAAAGCCGCAGTCTCCATGCGCGCTTCCAGAAAGATGCCGATGTCGCGCAGCCGCTTCTTCCGGTCGCGTTCCAACGTGCGCTGCAGCAGATGGCGGATGTAGGCAGGAGTGTCCGCCGGCAGCACGCTGAAATCCGGGTCCGTCTTCAGCACCCCAGCGAGAATGTCGGAGATCGTCTCGCCTTCAAACAACCGCTTGCCCGTGAGCATCTCATACAACACCACCCCAAACGCCCAGATGTCCGTGCGTTTGTCGACAACGCCACCGCGAGCCTGCTCCGGGCTCATATATCCGGCGGTGCCCATAATCAACCCCGGCGACGAACGCCCCGCCACCAGCGTCGGCGACGATGCCGGATTGCCTTGCGCCACGGCACGGTCTTCCTCCAGCGCCTTCGCCAATCCGAAGTCGAGCACCTTCACCATGCCATCGGGAGTCACCTTCACATTGGCCGGCTTCAGATCGCGGTGGATGATGCCCTTCTCATGCGCCGCTTCCAACGCCTCCGCGATCTGCCGCGCAATCGGCAGCGCCTCATCCATCGGAATGGGCCCCGCCGCAATGCGATCGGCCAGCGTCGGCCCTTCCACCAACTCCATCACGATGGCCCGCGTCACGCCATCAATCTCCAACCCGTGAATCGCAGCAATGTTCGGATGGCTGAGCGACGCCAGCATTTGCGCTTCGCGCTGGAAGCGATGCAGGCTGTCGGCATCGGCAGCCATATTCGCCGGAAGCACCTTGATCGCCACCTCGCGATTCAGTCGCGTGTCGCGCGCGCGATACACCTCACCCATTCCGCCTGCCCCAATGGGCGCAAGGATCTCGTAGTTGTTAATCGTTTCACCGGACCGCATGCAAGGTGTTCCGTTATTGTATGTCAACGGATTATAGGGGGCGAGTGTTTTTCTCTTTTCGGGCTCGCGGCTTCAGGCTGCGGAGTTTGCCGGTGGCCGATTTCTGCACCTGTGGCGGTGTAGTTTCGAATATGGTAGCCGGATGGCAAACCGGGTGCCTAGCGTTCTCGGAAGCGTTCGCTCAGTCTTGCCGTTTCCGCCTGAATACTAGGACTATCGGAAGCATTCTTCCGGATCTCTTGAAGCCGTCCGCTGATCTCACTTCCTCTCACTTGCCCCACCAATGATAATGCCTGCACGGCTGCCAGCCGGAGCGCTAGAGATTGCGCCGTGCACTCGTCCCCCTTCAAACCCGAAGCCGCAACATACTCCAACGCCTGACCGCGGTCCGATCCGATTCTTGTGAGGACATCGAGTGCTCTGTCGGCTTGAGGAGACTCCTGTCCACCCGCCAACGGCCGATCCGGAAGGCCCGTTCGCCGCCGGCTCATTGTGGCGAGGGCTAGCGGTACCACTAGCTTGGCTTGAACATCCCAGTGCATTACCTCATGTGGAAGCGTCGAGGTCAAGTTCTTGCCTTCAGTGAGAGCAGTTTGGCTGCGGGAAAAATATCCGATTAAAAAGTCTTCTGTCTCGATGTCGACAGTGACTGCGCCAAGTGCGATGATCGCAGCTGGCCATGCCCGGCGAAAAGAGGTGCAGTTCAACGAAGCTTTGAAGGAAGACAACGCCTTCCCAGTGTCCGTTCTTGTTTCTCTTAGCACCCGCCGGACATCTGCTTCCGCAGGTTTTGAGGACTGGTAGGCGAGTAGAAACTTCCCCAAAGTCTTTGTACGCAGCCTCCCGCAGGTCGCATCGTCCGCCGCTGCTGGGAAACAAGAAATCAGAGTAGACACTAGGATGCGAGTAAGTAGTCCTCGACGCTCAATCGCCATCCGGCTCGCCTTCTCCATTCTTCTGAGGAGTAAATCGGTCAGACATGCCTCAGACAATATCCTGAAATTGGTTCAAATTCACCTTACCCTTAGGCGTAGTGAACGCAGGCTCATCCGAGGAGACACTCCAAACTAGCATCTTGTTTCACCATTGTCAAATTGTTGTCGTCCGGGTGCTCTGCGCACCCCTCCCACCGTGCTAACTCTCGATAAAAGCATGTCGACTTGATGAAAACGACTCCGCTATAATGTTCAACAACTCACATTTGTCGATCAGGCCACTACTGTCGCCGAACCCTGAGTTCTCATAAGTCTTAAAGGTTGTTGGAACATTGCATGAAAAGCCACATTAGGAAGACAAGGCTTAGCGTGACGATTCTATGCTATGCCTCTGTGCTATTGCTGCTTCAGGTCCTGCCCCTCGATGCCGAGCCTATGAAGATTTCTGTTCACAGGCATCCGCTCCTTACCGACATCACAAGCGATGTTGCCGAAGCCGTGGTTGCTGAGGCGCAACGGATGCTTTCAAAGGCTTGCCGCATCCTGCCCGTTGCTCCGCATACGAAAAAGGAGTGGCGAAGCAAGGGAAAGTGCGTTGCTCAGTTCAAGGTTTCAGGTCCTGTTCAATTGATCCCACGGAGTTTTACGGGCGACGAAATCGAGAGCCTTAAATCGATGAATCTCGCGCCAAACTCAGGATTCGACGATGCAAAGGTATCAGCTGCGCAGGAGGGGTTGCGCACCGGCACGTATGGGCGCGAGACAATCGTCGCGCTCTCCCTGCTCAATTCGGCGAAACCAGGTGGCGTCGAACTGCTGATCGTTCCTGCAATAAAGAGCAACTGTGACATGGATACCTCCAAGAAGGGCTTCTGGGACAAAGGCGGCCTGCAGGCCGACGGCTGTGCCACAATCAACGGAAGACTTGCCATTGTCAAAGCCAACGCCGTGGCGCGTGACGCCAAGAACCGTTTGGATCGAACGTGGGTGCATGAGCAAGCTAACCTCTGGCTTCATGAACTAAGCCATCTGGTCGGTATGCGGCACTTGGCCGATGCCATCCCTGAGGACAGTCTGCGTAGACCTCACCCGGATTTTGCTATGGAAATGGAGCACCCATGGGACTACTGGCAGCGCCTGCTGAAAGCCTTCGTAATGGGAGCTTCCCTCACTCACAACCACCTGTTGATGTGCGAAGAATGGCCTGCTTGGAGTAGGTACAAGGCTGGGAACGATAACGAGCCGGAGCGCTTCGCCAATGCTGTGGATGAAGCTTTGTCCAACCGCAAATATCTGGAGTTTCTCGCCAAGGTCTCCGATCGGTATTGGCTTGCCATGATTCGCAATGGAAAACATTAGCTGTTTTTTCGTAACATGACCTAATGTATCTCCCGCTGCGATTCCTGCTGCTCATGCTGCTTGTCCGCAGTGTTGAAATCGCAAGTGGCTTCTCCTGCAATGCCGGCGATCCCCTCATCCTCTGCCGGTTGTCTGGTACCGAACTTGATGCCGCCCGGCGAATAGTGGACTCCTGGGACGTCCGCCATGACTCCCCTGAGACCATTCGGCTTGCCTTGAAATTCGTTGATGATTTCCCTCAATCCCCTTTCCTTCATTGGGCATATGATCATGCCGCGCGTGCGGCATTCATAATCGGTGACGCGCGTGCAATGGACTGGGCCATCCTGTCTCTTCGCTTTCGACCGGAGAATCCAGCACTTCACCTGCTGGTCGCGCAAAAGCTGGAATCTCAGAACTCTACACGGCAGGCGGGCGATCATGCCCTCGAGGCTCTGCTCCAGGTCGAAAATTTGTATAGCCGCCGTGGGTCTTACGCGATGGATTTCCCGGGCGAAGCCGACTTAGTCGTCTCCTGCGCCATGTTGTTGGCTAGGATTGCGTTCGCCGGCGGGCCTCCCATCTGGAATGAAGACCAACGCGTTCAGGTTCTCGCCAGAGTGGTCCGTCAACTGGTGCCAGTGCTTCAAGCTTCGCGAACAGCCTTGTCCAAATTTCAGAGCGATATGAGCCGGGACAGTCCATCCGCAGCACAGTTTCTCTTAGCTGCCATTGCCAACCGCGAGGTTCCCCCAAAAAATTCTGCCGGACGTGTCAGTGAGGCCCCCGCCAAACATGCCATCGAGTTCCGGCGAGTGGTGGCCGAACTCGGTCGCCGCCCCATTCGCACTCCATCGTTTTCCACCTACGCAGGTTCTGCCAGTTGTGGCAATGCCGGATGTCATGTCGCTTATGATCGTTCCTGGCGAGGCAGCGGGATGAGTCGCATGTCCGGTTCTTCCGTACCGTTGCTGCCCAAACCGGGTTCCTACCAGGTGGGCGACCTCACCATCGCTCTCAGAGAATCACCGACCACGATTCGCCTTCAACGCCAAGGTCGAGTGCCTCAGAGCTATCGAATTGTGCTGACTATCGGAGCTATCTGGGAACAGGCTTTTGCGACCTTGGTCGCAGGTTTCCCCGTCGTGCTTCCGGTCCAGTACAACAGAAAATTAGAAAAGTGGGAAACCTACGGGTTTGAATCGGATGAGACAAAGAGGGCCAGGGTCGACGAATTTGCCTTGCACAAAGTCTCCCATCTGATTCCTGCAAACGCGAAAGCTTTTTTTGATGAATGCGCACAATGCCATGCGACGCGAGTGAAACGCATTGCAAGGCCACCAGGCGGAGACGTACTCGAACATGGTATTGGCTGCGAAGCCTGCCATGGGCCCTCGCGGTCGCACGCCGTGCAAAAGCAGAAAGGCCGTCGCGGCCGGACTTTCCTTCCCAAAACCAAAGTCGATTTCGATGCCATATGCCTGCCCTGCCATACACACACCTCCGTTTTTCGCCGCGGAAATGCGGGGGCGCTGAACTTCAGCGGGCTGGTATTCCCCTTTGCTCCTAACGTGGCACGGAGATCTCTCGACGAGTACTCCGAAGAAGCGTTTTTTCAGGATGGAAGGCTGAAGAGGGCTACATTCATCGGAGAAGCCGTCCGCCGCACCAAGTGCTTCCAACTTGGCGGTGCCGGATGTGGAAAGTGCCATCGCATGCACCAGGATAGAAACGCTTCAGCCGGTCAAAAGGAGAAGCTTCTTCGTTATGAACCGGAATCTGATCTGTTTTGCACAAGTTGCCATAAAGACCTGAAGACTCCGGCCCAGGCCGAAAAGCACTCCTTGCATCGTGCCAATACGGCCGGCGGCAAAGCTGTGAAGTGTCTCTCTTGTCATATGCCAAAAATAATGGAGGCTCCTTCCGGTCAGATCGCCTCCCACGAATTCGATTCTGTTCCGGATGCAGTCGCGCTCCGTGTTGCGCCGAGTGCGTTCTCATGCGGATTGGGCGAATGTCACAAGAACCGTTCCACTGCATGGTTCGACGCTCAATTGCAGGCGCGCAAGCATAAGTAGAGACCAACCGTGACAGTTGCCGAGTATCTTTCTTCCGATTTCGAGGCTGGCTGTTTTTCCCCAATAGAACGCGCAGACGTTCACCAAACGGAGGAAAGAAATGAATCGGAGAACATCTCACACTCGCCGGGGCTTTGCCCTCATCGAAACCACCACAGTCCTGTCCATCATCGCGATCCTCATTGGATTGCTCATTCCGGCAATACAGCCGGTGCGCGAGGCCACCAATCGCAGCCGCGCCATCGTGGACCTCAAAGCTGTCTGCGAAGCAGGCCTCGCCCTGAATTACGACCTGCAAAATGTTTTGATCAGCAGCTTCCGCAACGGGTACAGCTTTCGCACCGATCTTCCCGCAAATTCGCTGATCGCCGAGCCCGCATACCCCGGACGCACCGGCTCGGTCACCATCACCATGAAGTACACCGCCGGCTGTCCGTACACCGAGACAACCACTGCCAAGTCCAACACCGAGCGGCAGAAGATGTATTCGGAACTGCTGGTGGGCGCGGCGCAGATCGCGGGACTGATGGTGAATGGCCAATCCGGCAACGACATGCTGGCCTTGCACAACAGCCTCACCGGCAGCTACACCACAACGGTAGGCCCGGACCTCAGGGATAGCAGCGGCGCCACGGTCAGCTTCCAGTCCATCCTCAATCCCAATGCCGTCTGGACCGGCCGCGAAATGTGGCTGGCGGCGATCGACATGGTGAAGTTCTCAATGCGCCTCGGCGCGGCGGGCGAGAACTACCTCACGCTGCCTTCCATCCCTGTGCCCACAACGCCAACCGGTGTGATGATGTTCACCCATAACGGCATGCTGAGCCTGGTGAATGCCGTCACAGACGGAACCAGCAACACAGTGCTGATCGCCGAACTGGCGGCTCTGCAGCAGAACGCGACGCAAGCCGCCCGCAACGCCTTCATTCAGGACGTCAACAAAACGGCGCAGTCCGGCGCGATCACGCTCCAGCAGGCCGATGCACTCATCGACATGATGAGCATCGTGTACTAACCCCGGCGCATGTGATACAAGGAGCAGGTGCGAATCATATTCCTTCTCGCGGCCTGCTCCGCCGCTTGTTTCTCTCAAAGCCTTTGGACCGAAGAGCTGACCTGGATGGAAGTACGCGACGCCATCAAGGCAGGCAACACCACGATCCTCATCGGCACAGGAGGCGTGGAACAAAACGGCCCCTACGTCGCCGGCGGCAAGCACAACTATGTTCTGCAACTGGTGTTGCCCGCCATCGCCCGCAAGATCGGAAACACGCTCATCGCGCCGATTGTGAAGTTCGTGCCCGAAGGCGCGATTGATCCCAAACCCACCAGCCACATGGCCTACCCCGGAACCATCAGTCTGGAGCAGTCCACCTTCGAGGCGCTGCTCACCGATATCTGCCGCAGCTATCAGGCACACGGATTCAAGGACATCATCCTCATCGGCGACAGCGGCGGCAACCAGGATGGCATGCGAAACGTGGCCAACGCGCTGAACCGGCGCTGGAAAGCCGGCCCGGCGCGCGTGCACTTTCTACCCGAGTACTACACCGAAGACATGTGGAGCGCCGGCTTTCTTCGCAAACAGGGAATCGTGCAGATCGACAAAACGCCACCCGCCGGCCGAGTCCCCGATGCCCCGGCCCACACCCGCAACGGGATCCACGACGATGTCTATTACGAAGCGCAGATCGCCGCCATCGACCCCAAGCTCATCCGCGCCGCGGAGCGCGAGCGCAAGGGCGAGTTATCCCTGCATGGAGTGAATCTCTCTCCCATTGCCAAGACGCAGGAATTGGGGCGTCGGCTTGCCGAGTATCGGGCAGAGATCACAGCCCGCGCTTTTGCCGCGTCCCGGCGTCGCCTGCGCTGAGCCGGCGGCGGATGCGGAAACGCGCGGCCACCAGCGCGGCGGACGCAGTGAGCAGAGAGAGCGTTGCTGGTTCTGGCACCGGAGCCTCTGCGAGGCTGATCGAAAACGTGCCGCGGGAACTTGCAGAACTCCCTCCACCAGCATCAGCGAAGATCAAAAATCGATCGACAGGAGGGATGTTATCATCCGAGCGCCCGAATTGAATTGCAGCGCCCAATGTGTTTCTGGAGGCGCTCCATCCGTTAGAGAACTGTCCATTCCCGCAGTTCTGGTTCAGCAGGAAATCGAACGTGTCCGCTGCGCCGTTCCCGGGCGTATCACAGGCGCCTGTCGCGATGGGATTGTTGGCGGACGCCGTCATGTTAAACGTGTCCCCGGTCCACACAACAATGAAATCCGAGAATACGGGAACATCCGGATCATACCGAAACGAACCGGATGTAGGTGCGGCGCCCGAGGTCGCCGTGAATTGGATGTTGTAAAGCAGCGGCGCCGCGTTCGCGCAACTGAGCGCGCCAAGCACCGCGAGAGTGAGTCCCAGAGAAAATCTCATCGAATGTCCTTCCTTGAATTCATGCAGAGCGAGGAAGCTGACCGCCGGTCACGCGGAACCGGAGCGGCGGACGCGGAAACATGCGGCGATGAGTGCGGCGGCTGCCGTGACCATGGAGAACGTGGCTGGTTCCGGCACAGGAGCTTCGGCGAGGCTGATCGAAAACGCGCCATTGGCATTTAGCAAATTCCCTTGACCAGCAAAGCCGATGACCAGAATTTTGTCGACAGGAGACGCTATTTGATCAAGGCGCTGGAATCGAAATTGGGTGCTTCCTGGGGTCCTGCTGGCGGACCATCCGTTGAAGAACAGTCCACTCCCGCAGTTCTGGTTCAGCAGGAAATCGAATGTGTCCGCTGCGCCGTTCCCGGGCGTATCACATGCGCCTATCGCAGTTCCTGGATTGTTGGCGCCCGCCGTCATGTCAATCGTGTTCCCGGCCCACACAATAATGAAATCCGAGAACACGGGTACATCCGGGTCGTAGCGAAACGAACCGGATGAAGGTACGGCGCCAATGGTCGCCGTGAATTGGATGCTGTAAAGAACCGGCGCCGCGTGCGCGGAGCTGACTGCCCCCAGCAGCGCCAGAAAGAGTCCCAGAGAAAGTTTCATTTTTGTTCCTTGATTGAGAGTCTTCAGAGCCGCGCGCGTCAGCAAGCGGTTTTTCGAGCCCTTTCCACAAGTGCTCCTAATCCCAGCGCCACAAACCCGGCCAACACCAGCCCGAGCGCCGCAGGCTCCGGCACTTCGGCCAGCGTCATCGTGATGCTGTCCGGGAACTCGATGGTCCCTCGCGTCATCGATCTGATTTGCACCAGCACCGTACCCCGCACCGTCTGCCCCTGTTCAATGGCCAGTGTCCCGATCTCGAAGGAGTCCTGGATGTCCCCCGCGGTTGTCGGTGTCCCGGTTACGGTAAAACTCCGATTCCCCACGCGGCTGGCTGATCCATTCCCCAGTGATCCGCTAACGGACCCGGAAACACCGGCGTCCGTGAATCCTTCCATGCTCACCCCAATGTCGAATACGCCACTGGTTTGCGCCACAAACGAAAAAGCGGCGCGCAGGAAAAGGTTCACACAGTTCGCCGCCCCGCACACGATGCTCACATCCGTGAACCGGAAAGTCACCGGATCCAGCACCGTGTAATCCGGGCCCGCGCCCGGTGGCGTGCCGCCCGGGCAAAACGGAGAGAAGCACGCTGTGCCGCCCCCGGTCGCGTTCACCCCAACCACCACGTTGCTCACCGTGGCCCTCACACCGCTCGTGCCAAACCCCGTATTCACCACCCCGGTGGTCGGATTCGAGATCACTGCCCCTGTCAACACAGCCGGCATGGCCAGCACTACCGCCGCTAAAATATTCTGCCGCAAGCGCTCCTCCTCACAGAGCTACTTCGGGAACAGCGAGCGGTTTGTTACACGAAATGGGGTGGTCGCCCGGCGCTTAACTGCGGGCTACCACCCAGGATCTGCTTTCCATCATCTTGGCAGCGGCGCCCAGACCCGCAATCTCATTGCAGTTGGCGGCGGTCGGGTCGGTGAGCACGGCTTTGATCTTCGGATCGATCGGCCCGCCCTCCGCAATCTGGCTGCAATTGCCCGAATTGGCCAGCTTGTTGCTGTTCAGCATCACCGTCCACGTTGGATCCGAATCGGTAAAACTGGATGGCTGAAACGTCGCCTGCCAGTGCATGTTCCACAGGAAATGCTTGAGGAACTGATACTGCTTGGAGGGATTCATCAGCGCCAGCACCGTGCAGAAGTGAAACTCCAACTGCACCTCTCGAAGGAAATTGTACTTCTTCGTGAGCGAGTTCATGTGATACAGCGGATAGGTCTCATGCGGACCATCCATCAATTGCACTTTCAGCGTCATCGGCAGCTTGCCGTTACTGGCCAGCGCCAGATCCTTGCCCGAAAGATTCTGAAACCAGATTTCTCCCTTGGATTTCGTATCGCGGCAATGCGTCGCTCCACGCAATGTGGAACTGCCACGATTCACATACGCGCTGCCATCCGCGTCTATCGCGCCTCGATAATAACCCCAGTTGGTTTCGAGAAACTGCACCTGGATGAAGCCGAGCGTCCATCCCGCCGGGTTATCACCTTCGATGCCCGTGAGCTGGCATTCGGCTGAAGCCTCAATAGCAACACTATTGAACTCCATGTCCGTGCTGTATTTTTCCGGAGTTTTTACTCCCGGCTTGGTCGTGATCTTGAGGGAAGCCGAACCCGGCAGATAGCTGATCGCCATGCTGGCATTATACAGATCGCCGCCGCGCCTTCGGAAAAATACTACGGCATCCGGTCTATGACAGGCGAGTCCGGCCGATCACCAACACAGCCAGCGCGGCAGCCATCAGTCCCCATGTGGCAGGCTCCGGCACGGCGGTATCGGCCAGGGTCAACGTCAGACTGTCCGGCAGAATGATAGATTCCCCCGGGCCCATTGCGGGAAAGATCAGCGAAACTCTCGCCAGGATGCGATCCCCCGCGCTCACGTTGAGTGTGCCCAAAGAAAAAGAATCATTGATCTCCACCATCTGCACAGGGCCAACGATGCTGACCGGAGGAACCGCCAGCGTTTGATTGCCGGACAAGCTGGTGGACGTGTTCTGGTTGACCAACAATCCGCCGAAGTTCAAATAGAGTCCCGGACTGGCGTATCCGTCGGTGGCGAAACTGGCTCCATACTGCGCGTTTTGAGTGGCCACGAAGGAGAAATACGCGTCTGCTAAACCCTGGCAGCCGAAGCCCGATGCGCATACCGTTTGGAAGCCGGTGAGCTTCATCGTGAGCGGGTCCGATACGTCGTAGTCCGGACCAGCCCCCGGAACTGCTTGTCCCGGGCAGAATCCGTCGAAACAGGCCGTTGCGCTGAAAGATGCGTTAAAAGCTTGCCCAGAGAAACTGCCGGTCACACCGGCGTTCGTGTAGGCGCTGTCAAAAATGCCGGCGGTGGGGTTCGAGATCAGGCCCGCCATTGCGGGAAGGGCGCTGAGCACAAGCAGCAACAACGAAGTACGCAATCGGAGCCTCCTGGAGAACTCGGATAAAAAGAGAGATTCGTCAGCTTATCATGCGCGCCAATCGCTCTTCCAGCGTCTGGACCACTGAAAATAAGCCATTTTTGCTGTTTTTTTTGTCTGAGTGGTGCTGGCCTTGGTCGGTGCGTAAGCTGTCTCTCTGGGACAACGTATTCACTCTAACGGCGCAGGTTGCCGCCGCTCCATTCCCAATACCGGTCCAGTGTGCTGTAGATGCAAAACAGCACCGCCATCAGCGATACGCCTTCCGCCGGATGCAGGATGTGAAACGTCTTCGGACCCCAGGTGGCATCGAAAAACCAGAACGGCTTCGGCTCCATGCGGCTCAGCGAGAGCAGCGGCTTCGCCCCCGTCTTCGGTTCATAAACCATCATGTGTCCGCTCGCCAGCATCAGCAATCCTGCCAGCAGCAATCCCAACGCCGTACGCCAACCCCATCCGCCCAGTTGCGCCCGCAGCAGCGCCACTCCGCCCATCGAAACCGGCTGCATCGTCGCCATCGAACAAATCCACACCACGCCTAACCCCGCGCCGCAGGCATTCATGATCACATCGTTGAAATCGTAAGGAATGCCCCAGCCCGCATGCAACACCGCGTATTGCCAGCCCTCATCGAATGCCCCACAGAGCGTGGTCCACACCGCGGTCTGCCCGAAACGGCGCGTCAACGCGAAGATCGGAAAGGTGAGCAGGGCGTACTGGAAAAAGTGGATGAACTCGTTGTTGTTCACGCTCAGCCAGCGCACGGCGGCGAAGGTGAACACGACGGTCGCGGCCCAATACCCTGCCTTCAGCCCCCCACCCGGTTGCCCCAGCACACGCCGAACCAGATAGAGGGTGACAGCCAGGAAAAGAATACGGAAGGTCCAACCAACAGCAGTCAGCCACGTATTGGCCGTCACTTTCTGCATCGCGGCAACTACGAAGCCTTGCACTTCTTCATGCTGCGTGCTGACGGCCAATACATATGCCGCGATCAAAACCAAAGACGCAAGCCGGTGCGCGGCGAACCAGGCGAGCGTCCGATCCATTACAGGCGTTTCCGGCCAATCACCAACGCGGCGAGAGCAGCAGCCATCAGGCCCAACGTGGCGGGCTCCGGCACGGACGTATCCACCAGCGTCAATGTCAAGCTGTCCGGCAGATTGATGGATCGCCCCGCGGGAAGAAAGGGAAAGTTCACAGAGACTCGCGCATAGATCTGATCCCCCGCGTTCACGTTCAGTGTGCCTAACGTGAAGGAATCGTTGATGTTGGCCAGCGGCACAGGACCGCCGGTGCTGTTGACCGGTGCGATCGCGAGCGTTTGATTGCCAAAGATGCCCGTCTGGGCTGTATTGTTGATCAGGAAGCCGCCGAAGAGGAATGTGAGTCCCGTACTGGCTGTTCCATCAATAGCGAAACGGGCTTCATACTGGGCATTTGCGGTAGCAAAGAAAGAGAAATACGCGTCCGCGGCGCCCCCGCAGGGCCCGGTGCGAAGTTCGCAATCCGCTTGGAAGCTGGTGAGCTTCATCGTCAGCGGGTCGGAGACGTTGTAGTCGGGGCCAGCGCCGGGAACTGCTTGCCCCGGGCAGAATCCGTCGTAACACGCAGTGCCGGTGACCGATGCGGTGCCCGCCGGACCCGCATAGCTACCGCTTACGCCGGCGTTCGCGAAGCCGTCAAAAATGCCTGCCGTGGGGTTCGAGATCAGACCCGCCATGGCGGGAAGGGCACTGAGCACAAGCGAGAGAAAGAGAGTACGCAAACGAGTCCTCCTGTTAGAACTCCGAGAAGAGAGATTATCGAGAGTACCACGCTCGCCCTCACCGATTCCACAGCCCGGACTACATACGTCGCGCGGTTTTCCGCCCAATCACCAGCGCCGCCACTGCCGCAGCCATCAGCCCCAACGTGGCGGGCTCCGGCACGGAGGTATCGACCAGCGTCAACGTCAGGCTGTCCGGTAGTAGGATGGTTTGCCCCTGGACCAAGTCAATACCCAGCGAGATCCGTGCATAGATCTGATCCCCCGCGTTCACGTTGATCGTGCCCAACGAAAAAGAATCGTTGATCGTTGCCAGCGGAGCAGGGAAGCTGGTGCTATTGACCGGCGGCAAGGACATCGTCTGATTGCCAAACAACATAACGGAAGTGTTCTGGTTAAGCAAAAATCCGCCGTAGAGCAGGGACTGATTCCCACTGCCCTGTCCATCGATAGAGAAACTGGCTGCATACTGGGCATTGGCGGTGGCGTAGAAGGAGAAATACGCGTCCACGTAACCCCCGCAGGCGCTGGCGGAGGGTGCGCATTCTGCCTGGAAGCTGGTGAGCTTCATCGTCAGCGGATCCGCCACGTTGTAGTCAGGACCTGCGCCGGGAACTGCCTGCCCCGGACAGAAACCGTCGTAACAGGCTGTGCCGCTAATGACTGCGTGCGGCTGGCCACTGAAGCTACCGGTTACCCCGGCGTTCGTGAAGCCGTCGAAAATGCCTGCCGTGGGGTTCGAAATCAGACCAGCCATGGCGGGAAGGGCACTGAGCACAACAGAGAGAAATAGAGTGCGCAAAATGAATCCTCCTGAGAACTCCGAAAAGAGAGATTATCGAGACTACCATATCCGCGCAGTGCCTGTCCCGGTCTAGACTACAGAAGATGCGCCGTTTTGCTTCCTTGTTTGTACTAGTGGTACTTGCCTTCGCCGTGCGCATGCTGGCGCCTTGGGACAATGTATTCACCCCCAACGGCGTCCTGCTCCAGGAAAACGACGCCTGGTATCACCGCCGCGTCGTCGAACTCATCCAGCAGCAGTGGCCGCAGCGCCCCCGCATCGATCCCCTCGGCCAACCCGGCGGCGCTCCCCTCCATCACGCCTTGCTGTTCGACTACCTCGTCGCCGCCTCCTGCCCCGGTTGCAGCGAGCAAGCCCGCGATACCGCCCTCGCCGTCGCCCCCGCCATGCTCGGCGCAATCGCTGTGGCCTTGTGCTGGATCATCGGCTACCGCCTGGGAGGCGAGCGCACCGCCCTCATCGCCGGACTCGCCATGGGGCTCACCCCCAGCGCTTTCGCCATCGTCTCCGAACTCGGCTATTCCGACCATCATGTGCTCGAAGTGCTCGTCTCCGCCTGGGTCTTGTTGGAACTACTGCGCCTCGACGGCCTCCAACGCTGGCCGCAGGGCTGGCGCCTCGGGCTCGCGCTCAGTGTCTTCTGCTTCACCTGGACCGGCGCGGCGATGATCCTCGGCCTCACCGGCATCTTCCTGCTCAGCGAAATCCTGCGCCGCGATCGCCTTGCCTCCGGCCCCCTGCGCCTGGCCGCGGCCATGACCGTGATCGCGTCCTTCTCCTTAGGCGGCCTGCTATGGCAGGAGTACACGCGCCTCGCCGCTCTCGGATTGCTTGCCCTCACCCTCGCCTGGGATCTGCCCCGCAAATGGCTGATCACCACCGGAGCCGTCATCGCCGCTGCTGGCACGGCCTACCTGACGGGCACCTCGGAAGGGCTGGCGATCGTCAAACGCCTCTTCCCCGGCGGATCGCGCGCCCTGGTGGCCGAACTGCGTCCCTTGCTCTACTACGCCGGCACGCTCGATCTCTCCATGCTTTGGACCGAGTTCGGCTTCACCCTCCCGTTCTCCCTCGCCGGCTGGATCCTGGCCGCATTGCAGCTAAAGGATCGCCAGTGGCGTCTCGTCTGGGGGTGGGCCACCTTCTTCATCGCTCTCACCCTGATGCAATACCGCATGGCTGCCTACGCCATATTGCCGCTGGCCCTGCTCGCCGGGCGCACGGCCTCCGTTTCGCGCAACGTGGCCATCGCCTGCGCCCTGTTCGTCGGTGTCGGCAACCTGCCGCTGGTGGCCCGGCGCCTCCATCAAAACCTCGGGCCTACGCCCGAGATGCTGCATGCGCTCGCCTGGCTCCGCGACGATACCCCGCCGCTCGAAAAAGGCCTCTACAGCATTCAGAACTGGTGGGACACCGGCTACTGCATTTCCTCCATCGCCCGCCGCATTCCCGCCTCCAACCCGACCCAGTACAAAGCACGCCAGGCCGCCCTGATCTACACCACCACCGATCGACAGGAAGCGCTCGCCCTGCTCAAGGAGAACGGAGCCCGCTACCTCTGGTTCGATCACCGTCTGCCCATGCGCCGCTCGGGTTCCAATCATTTCCAAGCCATGCTCGACTGGGCCGAGCGCCGCTATGACGACTACTTCATCACCCTCATCCGCCGCACCCCCGAAGGCGACAAGCCGATGCTGTTCTTCAAACCCGCCTACTACCAATCCGTCCTCGGCCGCGTCTACCTGCACCGCGCCCGCCCATTCACTCCTCGCGACAGCACAACCGTGATCGTCGCCGCCGGCGGGTACATCACCAGCGAGAAAATCTACACGCGTTACGAAGACGCCGTCGAAGCCGTCAAGCAGACCCCCGGCGCCATGCTGCTCGGCCACGACGCCGCCGTGAGTTGTGTGCCGCTCGAACCCTGGCCCGAATTCGAACAGGTGTACCTATCCCCGATCCGCATCAAAGAGCGCGACGGCGAACCGGTGGGTGCGGTGGATATTTACTCCGTGCGTTACTGAAGCTGCCGCTTCACCACCTCCAGCCCTTTCTCCAGCACTTCATCCTTGCCCTCCGCCACGCCCTTCCGCGTGCGCGTAGCCTTCACCGTCGGAAGAATCCCAATCCCATGATGCTGTGACCCGTCATGTTTCAACACCTTCATCCCGGTCCACGACACCATGTATCCCCCCGGCAGCCGGAACGGGTTCACGTTGCCGTTCGTACCCGCCGTCGGTTCCCCCACAATCTCGGCCAGCTTGAAATGCTCCACGATCCCCATCACCGTCTCCGCGTAGCTGATCGCCCGCCCGTCGATCAGAAACACCCGCTTGGCGGGAAGATACGGCTTCTTCGGTTGCACCGGCCAGCCGCTTTCCTGGAACGGGAAATCCGTGCGGTCCGGCAACCCCACCTGCGGCACGTTCCACTTCGCACTGCGCAGCGTATTGTCACTGAGATGCGACAGGGACACAATCCCCGGCTGCCCCGGATACCCGCGCATATCGAACACAATCCCCTTGGCCTTCTCCAGATCCGGCAGCAGCGCCTCCCAATCCTTGTTGTCGATGCGGTCCAGATCGACGTACCAGATGCCGGGCTCCAACTGCTTCGACTTCTCCGGCCTTGGCTCGGTGTAGGTGGCTTGATCCTTGAACTTGCCTTGCACGCAGGTCAGCTCCACGGCACGCGTGGTGCCTGGCGCCGCCACCGGCTCAATCTCCACCTTCCGAGTCTTCGCCCCGGCAGGGCACCCCGCCAACTCGCCGGCCACACGCCAGCGCATCCATCCCTCACCCGCCGCCGACGTCATCTCCTGAATCTCCGCCGCCGCTTTCCCCACCGGCACTCCATCGAGCGTCACCAACCGGTCCCCCATTGCCACTCCCTCGCTTTGTCCCGGCCAGGCACGGCTGATCAGCCACTGTCCCTCCACGAAATCGAGCGTCACCGGCAGCCGCAGCATCATTCCCGACATCCGATTCACGCCGCCGTGCCCGTCGTGCAGCGCCGCCACCAGCCGGCGCAGGGTGCGCTGGAACTCCGCCGCGCCGGCATCCCTCGCACCGGCCGTCAGCGCCTTTCCTAACTCCGCGTTCCAGTCCGCCTTCACTACATCGAAGTAGGGGTAGAAGTGCTGGAAGATATTCCAGGCCATCACCACCGCCCCAAGCCTGGTGCCGCGATCCTCGGCCACGCGTTCATACATGCCATGCTGGCTTGCCGCAGGAGCGTGCGGCAGAGTGCCCTTGGCATCCACCGGCACATCCACCGGAATGGACGCCCGAATCCCAGCCACCAGCTCCGCCGTGTACGGCTTGCGCAGTTCCGCAGCCGGCTTCTGCACCCGCCGCGAAGAGTAGATGTTGTAGGCAATCGTCGACTGCGGCAACCCGACCCCCACGTGGGCGTACCGCATCACTTCCTTCGATTCCACCGGCGCCCTGGCCGCCTCCTCCCCAATCCGGATCGAGGGACCCAGCAGCGCAGCCCATTTCCGTAAGGCAGCGATCAATTCCTCATCCGTAGCCGCCGCTTCCACTCCCCGCACCCCCTGCACCGCCTCCGTCTCCCAATCCGCCCGGTTGGCTTCATCGCTCGGATGGAAGAAGCGCACGTAACCATACAGCTTGGCGAACGCCGTCAGATTACGTAGCCCGCGCGAGGTCAATGGCCGCGCGGGCTCTACCGGCTCCTTTACAATCTCCCCCACCCGTTCCAGCTTCACATCGTCCACGTAAGCCTTGCCCGGCCCGAACACCATCACCCCTAAAGCCAGCTTGCTGATGTCCGCCGAGGTGTTTCCTTCGATCGAATAAGTAGCCCAACTGGAAGAGGTTATCGGACGCATGCTCATGTTTTCCAGGAAGGCGGACGAGCCATCCGCGCGATCGAATCGCAACCACATCTGCGCCTTCGTGTCCGCCCCTTCCACACGGATCGCAGCCGTCAGCCGCAACTTGTGCAGCGTGTACCCCGCCGCATCCATGTTCAACATCAGGTTGCCGAACATGTTCATCGGGGGATCCTTCAATCCTGAAATCGCTGCGCACTTCTGGCCCGTATGGCAGCCCTGATCCGCGGTGACGCTGGTGAACCCCGCTTTGCGCAGGGCTTCCGGCGTATACCACCCGCGGGGTACCTCGCCCACGGCGCTTTCCTCAAAGCCGCCGTTTGGAATTGGGGTTTGCGCCGACAGACCCAGCGCGAGCAGTGGAAGCAGTAACAACGTCATGGGTTCGCCTCTCTCATACAATGTATACGTGGGTTTGAGAAAAGTTGGGTCATGAAAAATGGAGAGCACAAGATATTGTGCTCGTGACAATCTGACTACAGCCCGTCGAATCCCACTTGCATTTTGCTCTGGCCCCAGATAACATAGGACATCCCCCGAGACCGGATGCGTGGCTGCGTCCGCCAATGACTATTTTTTGGTTTCTACCCAAGGGGTGGCAGTTTGCTTCACATCAAACGTCTGGAGATCCAGGGATTCAAATCCTTCGCAGATCGCACCGAATTACGCTTCCGTGGACAAGGCTTCACAGCAGTCGTAGGACCGAACGGGTGCGGTAAATCCAATCTCGCCGATGCGATCAGTTGGGTGCTTGGCGAGCAATCCGCTAAGAGCTTACGCGGCAGCCGGATGGAAGATGTTATCTTCGCCGGTACTAGAGATCGCAAAGCGGTCGGGATGGCCTCGGTTTCTCTCTCCCTGGTCGACCCGAACCCGGCCCCGCTGGTGGCCCCCGTTATCGTCGAGCACGTCGAAGGCGAGCAGGCCAACGGGCATTCTAACGGCCACTCGAACGGGCACCAGAATGGCCAGACCAACGGCAACGGCCATGCGAAAGCCGCCAAGCCCCGCGAAGTCACCATCACTCGCCGCCTCTACCGATCCGGCGAAAGCGAATACCTGATCAACGGCGAAAAGGCCCGCCTCCGCGACATCCAGGACCTCTTCATGGGCACCGGCCTCGGTCCGGAAAGCTACGCCATCATCGAGCAGGGCCGCATCACCCAGATTCTCAGCAACAAGCCGCAGGAACGCCGCGCCGTCATTGAAGAAGCCGCTGGCGTCAGCCGCTTCAAAACACGCCGCCGCCTGGCCGAAGCCAAACTCGAAGGCGCCAAGCAGAATCTCTCCCGCGTGTTCGACATATTAGAAGAAGTCGGCCGCCAGGTGAACTCGCTCAAGCGTCAGGCCGCCAAAGCCAAGCGCTACGAAGAACTGAAGACCGAGATGGTCGGCTACCTCCGCCGCGCCCTCGCCGGCCGCTATCGTGTGCGTGAGCGCGAAGCCGCCAAAACCGCCCTCGACCTGAACGAAGCCAATCGCGAGTTCCAGACCCTCTCCGCCGACGTCGCCGAGAAAGAGAAGCTCCAAGCCAGTCTCCAGGAGCAGTGCTTCACCCTGGAGCACGATCTCACCGAAAAGCGCCGCGCGCTCAGTGAAAACCGCGTCGAAGCCGAGCGCGCCAAAGGCCGCCTGGAATCGCAGGCCGGTCAGGTTGCCGGTATCGAAAAGCGCCTCACCCAGGGCGAAACGGAAACCACTGAGATCGAAAAGCGCCTCGAAACACTCCAGACAGAGTTTCAAGCGCAGGCCGACATGCTCGGCGAACTCAACGTCGCCTACGACAACGCCCGCGAACGCCTCACCCGTAAGAGCGAAGAGCGTGATCAGCGCCAGGGTGAATTGAAGCGCCGCGAGCACGGCATTGAGCAAGGCCGCCAGCAGGTGTTGAAGCTGCTCGGCGAAACCTCTACCCTCAAAAACCAACTGGCCCAGGTGGGCGAGTACCTGAGCGGGCTCGACCGCGAGAACGCCCGCGCCCAGCGCGAAGAGCAGACCGCCGTCTCCGATCAGGAACGCATCGAAGGCCTGAAAGCCGAGTTCGGTAAAAAGATCGCCGCCCGTCAGTTGGAGCTCACCTCCACCCTCGATCAGCGCCGCGGCGTCGAAGAAGAACTGCAAACCCGCCGCGCCCGCGCCGCCGAAACCCGCAGGACCCTGGAGAACCTCCGCGCCGAGCTTTCCCGCATCAAAGCGCGCAAGGATTCGACACAGGAAATCCTTTCCCACCGCTCATATACGACGGAAAGTGTGAAGCGGCTCTTTACCGCCATTGAGAAAGGCAAAGCCCCGGCCGATCTGAAGCCGCTCGGTGTGCTCGCCGACTTCATGGACGTCGACACCGGCTGGGAAAAGGCCACCGAAGAGTTCCTCCACGAAGAGCTGGAATACGTGGTGGTCCGCGATTGGGCCGAAGCCGTGCGCGGTGTCGACCTGATGCGCAGCGGCCTCGACGGCCGTGCCACCTTCTTAGTGCATCCGGAACCGGATCTCAGCCTGCCCGGCGTCGCCGCCCAGGAGCCCTCCATCGGCCCCGAAACCGGCATCGTCGCCCGCCTCAGCGCCCAGCTCCGCATGACCAACGGCCTCACCAAGGCGCCCACCGAACTGATCCCGCGCCTCGCTCGCTGCTTCCTGGTGGAAGATCGTGAATCCGCCCAGCGCCTCGCCATGCAGTACCCCGATCTCTACTTCCTGTTGCCCGACGGCGTGTCCTATCATGGCCACGCGGTGAGCGGCGGCAAGAAGACCGGGGCCGGCCCTCTGGCCCTCAAGCGCGAGCTGCGCGAACTGACGTCGAACCTGAACGAGAAGCAGCAGCAGGTGGATAAGTCCGCCAAGCTGCTCGCCAACCTGGAAGAAGAAATCGCCATCTTCACCGAAGACCTGGAACGCCTGCGCGGTATGCAGCAGACACAGGAAAAGGACGCCCTCGCTCTCGAACACGAGATGCGCAAGTTGAGCGAAGAGTTGAATCGCACCAACCAGCGCATGAGCGTGGTGCGCCTCGAACTCGGCCGCCTCAAGACCGATGGCGAAAAGGCCCGTGAGCGCCAGGCCATCATGCAGGAGAAGCTCGAACTGGGCGAACTGCAGCGCCACGAACACGAACAATCGCTCGAAGAAGCCCGCCGCGAACTCACCGACATGCAACAAGCCGTCGCCCAGATGGCTGAGGAGCACGCTGGTCTGCGCGCCGAACTGGCTGGTTTGGAGGAACGCCGCCGCGCCGTGCAATCGGCTCGCGGACGTCTGGATCACCAGATCCGGGAACTGGCCGCGCGCAGCCAGCAACTCACCAACGAGATGCAGCGCCTCGGTGTCGACCGCGCCCGCCTGCTCGCCGACAACATGGAAATCGACGCGCGGCTCGCCCTGCTGACCGAAGCAATCACCCAACTCGAAGGCGAAGTGCGCGTGCTCGAAGAGCAGGAACTGCAAGCCCGTGGTTCGCTCGCCCAAGCCGAGGAAGCCCTCCGCGGACTGCGTATTTCCGCCGCCGCCGTGCAGGAAACCAAGACCCAGACCGAAGTCCACCTGGTGAAGCTGCAAAGCGAGCTGAACTATCTCGAAGAGACCTGCCGCAAGGAATTGAGCTGCACGCTCGAAGAGCTTTCCGCCGGCGACGAAACGATTCCCGAAGAGGAAGTGCTGCTCGAAGCCGAAGCGAAGTATCAGGAGTTCCGCACCAAGATCGAGAACCTGGGCGCGGTGAATCCCGCGGCACTCGAAGAGTTCCAGGAAGCGCAGCAGCGTTACGACTTCTTGAACGCCCAGCGCCAGGACCTGCTCGACTCCATCCGCGACACGGAGAAAGCGATCCAGGAGATCGACGTCGAAACGCGCAAGCGCTTCACCGAAGCCTTCGCCACCATCAACGCCAACTTCAAACAAATGTTCACGACATTGTTTAATGGCGGCGTGGGCGAAATGCGCCTCACCGATCCCGATAACGCCAGTGAATCCGGCATCGACATCATGGCTTCGCCTCCCGGAAAGAAGCTGCAGAACGTGCTGCTGCTCTCGGGCGGCGAGCGGTCACTGACCGCCATGGCGCTGCTGTTGGCGATCTTCAAGTTCCAGCCGAGCCCGTTCTGCGTGCTCGACGAAGTGGACGCCGCGCTCGATGAAGCAAACACCTCGCGGCTGGTGAAGCTGCTCAAGGAAATGTCCGACGCCACGCAGTTCATCATCATCACGCACGCCAAGCGGACGATGGAAGCGAGCGAATCGATGTACGGGGTCACCATGCAGGAACCCGGTGTATCGAAAGTGGTTTCGGTGCGCTTCCAACAGGCGGCGCCGCCACCTCCGCAACCGCAGTATTCCATGGCTGCCGGCGCCGACTAGTATTGGGAGAGGCGCGCTATCATACCCCTATGGGCGCGCCTCCGGTTCCCAAGATGACGGTGAAAGAGTACATCGAAGCGGATCTGGTGTCTGACCGGCCGCTGGAATATCACGACGGCGAAGTGTCTCCCATTGCGGTAGCGAGCTTTCGGCATGCATCGATTGAATCTCGCTTGGGCCGCAAGGTTGGCGGGCAACTGAAATCCGGGTGCCAAATCATCGGCACCATGCGAGTCCGCATCAGCGCCCGGCAATACGTCCAACCCGACCTCATCGTCTACTGCGGTCAACCAGCCCTCACCGACGAATCCGATCCCAGCCTCACCAACCCGAAAGTCATCTTCGAAATCCTCTCCCCATCGACGGCGGGCTACGACTACAGCGACAAATTCCACCTCTACCGCCAACTGCCATCCTTTGAAGAATACGTCCTGGTAGCTCAAGACCAGCCGCGCATCGACGTGTTCCGCAAGATGGCCGACGGCCGATGGCTGCTCTCCAACTACGAGGGCGACCAGGCCGTTGCCACCGTCGAATCTCTGGGGATCGAGATCCCACTCGGTGAGCTGTACTCGGAACTGCCCTAACTCATGCTTCCAGGACTCACATTAACTTTACTGGCGTTCCTATCGCTGGCAGCCGCACAATCCAACAAAGTCACCGCGCTCACCGGAGCACGCGTGATCACCACCCCAGGCCGTCCCGCCGAAAGCGCAACAGTAGTAATTCGCGATGGCAAGATAACAAGCGTTGGCAAGTCCATCCCCAAGGACGCAACCGTCATCCGCCTCTCCGGCAAAACCATCATCCCCGGCCTCGTCAACGCGCACGGCCACATGGGCGTCCAGGGCGGCGCCGCCAGTTCCCAGCCGAGTGTCGAGCAGCAATTGGCCCTCTACGGCCGCTACGGCGTGACCACCGTGTGGTCGCTGGGCGGTGAGAACGAAGACGCCGTCAAGGCGCGAGCCAGCCAGGACACGCCGCGGCTCAGCCGTGCGCGCATCTACTTCGCCGGGCCGGTCATCGCTGCGCGTACCCCGCAAGAGGCTCGCCAGCAGGTGAACAAAGTCAGCCAGATGAAACCCGACGTCATCAAGATCCGCATTGACGATCAACTGGGCACACAACCCAAGATGACACCGGATGTCTACAAGGCCGTGATCGACGAAGCTCACAAGCTGGGCTATCGCGTCGCAGTCCACATCTTCTACCTCGACGACGCCAAGGGCGCCCTACGCGCCGGCGCCGATTTCATCGCGCACAGCGTCCGCGATCGCGATGTGGACGACGAATTCCTTTCCCTCATGAAGGCGCGGAACATCTGCTACTGCCCCACCTTCACCAGGGAGCTGTCCACTTACGTCTACGAATCGACACCCGCCTTCTTCCAGGATCCGTTCTTCCTGCAAGGGGCCGATCCCGCGCTGGTCAAACAGCTTCAGGAGCCCGGCCGGCAGAAGGCAATGCGCGAGAGCAAGAGCGCACAAACCTACAAATCGGCCGTCCCCCTGGCCATGAAGAATCTGAAGCGCGTCGCGGATGCCGGCATTCGCATCGCTATGGGTACAGATACCGGAGCCGGTCCCGGCCGCTTCCAAGGCTATTTCGAACACCTCGAGATGGAAATGATGGCACAAGCGGGGCTAACCCCAGCGCAAGTCCTGAAGGCGAGTACCGTCGATGCCTCGGCCTGCATGGGTCGCTCGGACGTGGGCAGCATCGAACCCGGCAAATGGGCCGATCTGATCGTGTTGAATGCCAATCCGCTCGATGACATCCGCAACACCCGCAAGATCGACAAGGTTTGGATCGCAGGAGACCCCCTCAATCCTCGAAACTAGCACTGTCACTCCGGCTGCCGGATCTTCCGCTCCATCCGCTCGAACACCTCACGGATCGGCCCGTACTGGGCAAACCGTTCGCCATCCGGACCAATCGACACGCTCCGCGCAAACCCAGGCTGCTCGCGCGAAAGCCGATCCATATACGCATACACCGCCGGCCAATCATTGAGAAACTCCGCCACCATCTCCCGCGAGCCTTCCGGGACGTTGGTCTTGTACATCGCCTTCGCCGGCCCCATTTCCCCGCAACGCGCCAGCGCGCATGCCAGACCCGGATGCCAGGGCTCTGCGTCGCGCTCGGCCAGCAGCGGATGAGCGAATTGCTTCACCTCCGCGCAGCGCCCCAGCCGCGACAGCATGTTCACCAGCATCACCCGCGCCACCAGCAAATTCGGGTTAAGATCCAGCGCCTGCCGCAACTCCGGCTCCTCCCGCCGAAAATCCTTCTGATAGAAATAGAGCTCCGCCAGATTCACCCGAATCATCGGCGAAAGCGGATCCAGCCGCAGCGCCGTACGCAGGCTCTGCTCCGATTCCAGAAACCGCTTTTGCGCCAGCAGCACCATCCCCAGCCGGCGTTGCGCAGGCAGATGATTCGGGTTCAGTTGAACAGCACGGCTCAACAACCGGGTGGCCGCCGCCGCTCGCAAATCGCTCTGAAACTCAATCCACCCCAGCGCGGCATGTGCATCGGCATTCTCCGGGTCGATCGCCATCGCCTTGCCTGCGGCCCCACGGGCTTCCTCCACCCAGCCTGCCGCCGGCACGTCGTAATCGGGCAAAGTGGCCAATACGTCCGCCAAAGCAGCCCAGCCATCGGCGTACCGCGGGCTTTTCGCCACGGCGGAGCGGAACAATTCCACCGCACGGCGAATCGATGGGGCCGTGCGCCGGTCAAGCAGCAGCCGGCCCTGCCGGTAGAGCGTCAGCGTTTCCGCCGCCACCGGCGCAGCCGCCGCAGGCTTGCGCAACATCTCATGATGAATGGACGCCGCGACACTCGCCGCCAGTTGATTCTGCAGCGTGAACGGATCCACCACATCGCGCTCCAACGTGCGCGCCCACACCACGCTCTGATCCGCCGCCCCTGTCAATTCCAGTTGCAGCCGCATCCGCCCGTTTCCGGTCTGCACCGCGCCGCTCAGAATCCCGTCCACTTCCAGGCGCCGCGCGATTTCCGGCAGTGAGACTTTGTCGCTGAGTGCCCGCGCCGCCGCCTCCGGACCCACCACACGCAGTCCTCGGATGCGTGACAGATCCGCTGCAATTTCCCGCGCCAGACCATCGCCTGCCGCCGCGTCTGAGCCGCTCATTTGCAACGGCAACACGGCAATCGATTCCATTGCCGGATCGGGGCGCAGGCGCCACACCATGCCACTGGCAATCAGCACTCCGCCAAGCAACACAGCCACCGGCAGCCATCGCCGCCGCAACCAGGCTGGAGGCGAAGAGGGCAGGGAAGCGGGCTGCGCCTCCTCCTCGGCAGCCCCGATCCGCGCCACCACTCTCACTTCGTATGCCCCCTTCGGGATCTCCAGGCGCCATGGGTCGCCGGCGCCTTCCGCCAGGTAATACTGTTCCAGCCGCTCTCGCAGCCGCCGCATCTCGGCGCGCACCACGGCGTCTACTTTCAGATCGTAATCCGCATTACGCCCGAAGAACTCGTGTCCGATCCGCGTCTCTTTGATCTCCGTGCCGGCAGGCTGCGCCGCCAGATAACGCAGCAACCCCGCATGCCGCTTGGAGCGCGCAAATGTCGGCCCCTCAATCAGGCGCTCCGCCAGCGCAGCGGCGGTAACCTCGTTCTCCAACGGCATTCTGACATTTTGTCACAGTCCCGCCACTGCGTTGTTGATTCTAAAAGGGGTAGCACGAGGTAGCGGCTACCCATTGCCCCTTTCTCAACCCGGTTTTCACCGTCATCATGGTCGCCATGCACAACGCACTCTCTCGTATTCTGCTTCTGCTGGCGCCTATTGCTCTGTCCGCGGCTCCGGTCTTCTATCAGACGACTTACACTTTCGACCTCACCGCTATCAACCGCCCGGTCACCAACCTCGTAGCCATGGAGGTGCCCGAATCCTTGTCGCCGGTCTTCGCCCAGCGCTTCGGCTACAACGGCCCCGGCACCGATGTCGCCGCCGGCGGAAGCGTCACTTCCCTCGCCATGCCCTTCCTCAACGACACCGGTACCCCCTGGACCACTAGTGTCCTCATGGGCATCGTCCAGGACTTGCCCAACGACCCGGAAGGCCAGAAGCACATCGTGCTCTTTATCGATCCGGCCACCGAGGCCTTGACTACCGGCGTGCCCTGGAGCGCTTTCTTCCCCGAAGTTCTGGAAGAGGACCTCATCGCCGCCCTCGAACTCGGCACCTCCGGCGGACTGGGCTGGGGCAACGACTTCGCCACGCTCGCGCCCGGCTTGAGCGACGTCGCTGCGTTCCTCAACTCCCTCCGCGCCCCCGGAGGACTCCTCGGTCCCGGCGGGGAATACACCTCCCCGTACTTCGCCCTTCCGGCGCCAGGCGCTCCCGCCTCTAATTTTGTGGCCGTTGCTTTCTCCGATGGGCAGACGATCGGAACGGGTTCCGTCATCCAGACGCAGTTGGGAGACACGGATGTTCCCGAGCCCGCCACCCTGATTCCCGCTGCCGCCGCCTTCGCCGGGTTGTTCTGGAAACGCCTGCTAGCCCGCCGCGCGCGCTAATTTCGCCCGCAGAAACGCCAAACACCCCGGCACCTGCGCCCTGCTCAACCCGTGCAGCAGCAGCGGTCCACTGAACCGGTTGGCGCGCAGCAGGCGCATGTAAAGGTCGTAGTCGAGCACTCCCTCGCCTGCGGCCTTGTGCCCCGCATCCCCGTCATGGTCCAGATCCTTGGCATGCGCCAGCACAATGTCTTTCCCCACCAGCGCGAACGCCTCTTCCAGAATCTCCTTCATCCGCGGCAGCGTCCCCGCGGGGAACAGATTCGCCGCATCCATGGTCACCTTCAGGTGCGGCGAGCCAATTTCATCCAACAACTGGCGCGCCTTCCCAGCCGAACTCACAATGTTGTTCACTTCCGGCTCGAACGCCAGAACCGACCGGAACTGCCGCGCAATCTCCACCGCCTCCCGCACACAAGCGGCCATGTCCCGCCATGCCTCCGCCGTGCCGTTGTCCGCGTGCCGCCTCCACATGCTCTCCGGATTCCGCGTCCCGGTGCAAATATGGATCGGCATCCCGGGGAACGCCTCGGCCAGCACTCGCAGTTGCCGCAATCCCCGCCGCCGGTGCCCCGCATCCGGGTGGCACATGTTGAATGTGCCCTGCACGCTTCCAATGCGGATGCCGCGGCTTCCTGCTTCCTTCTGGATTCTCGCCGCAAGCCCCGCCGGCATCGCATCCGGCATTTCGGGCAGCCCGGCCGCCGTCAGGCTCATCTGCACGCAGGTGAACCCGTGCGCTTTCGCTTCATCCAGACGTGCTTCCAACGACCCTGTGGTGTAGGTAGTGGCGATCAGGATGCCGATCTCCGGCGCCTTGTTTTGCGCATGGGCCGCCCCGCTCACGGCAACCCCCGCCAGCGCCAGAAACTCCCGCCTGCCGCGCCCCTCGCCTTGCCCGAATCCAGCTTGTGGCATGTTCTTATTCTCGCTAATCCACTCTCGCCCCGGCGGCGCGCATCTCCTCGTACTCCAGAATCTTCACGCCCTGCGCCTGTGTCAGGAAGGCCTGCTCCGACTGCGCCACCATCGCCCTTGCGATGTCTTCCTTGTGGATCGAATGGTACTTCGAAGGCATCGCCCAGTGCACCAGCGGCAGGACAGATTCCAGGATGCCCGGCGTGTTGGAATTGCCCAGAATCACCGCCGGCCGGTAGATTCCCAGGAAGTCGAACTGCACCGATTCAACGGCCTTCTGCTTCTCACCCATGATCCTCAGGTACTTGTTCCGCGCCTCCGGGTCACCGCCCACCGACGTCATCACCCCGCACACCCGCGCGCCTGCCGCCCTGGCCGCGCGGCAAAACGCCAGCGGGTATCCGATTTCGATCTTCCGTACCTCCTCATCCGGCATCTTCGCGGTTCCCTTGCCCACGCCGAATGCGGCCAGCGCAATGTCCACCCCTTGCGCCTGCGGCGCCACATCCTCCTCCAGCCGGTCCATGTTCACCACAACCTCAGTGACCTTCGCGTCCGTGAAGGCTCCGGTATTGCGGCGCGTCACCACGATCACTTTCCTGCACCGCTGGCTCCGGAGCAGCAACTCGACAATGCACCGGCCCACGTTCCCCGTAGCCCCCAGCACCATCGCTGTGTACTGCGCCGCCTCCAATCTGTTCATGTCCTTCAGTGTGCCACGCGCCCGCCGCCCGGAAGAAAGAAGAACTTTTCATCAAAAAGTACTTGACGATTGTTGCCGCGCGGCGTATGCTCGTCTTTGCCTATGTATTTCCACCTCCTGCTCCCGATCTTGTTCTCCTTGTCTCCGGCCGGCCACGCGCAGACCTTGGACAAAGCCAAACTCGACCAGCTCTTTGACCGGCTGCTCGAGAAGAACAAAGCGATGGGCAGCCTCACTCTCGCCCGCGACGGCAACGTTCTCTACAGCCGGTCATTCGGCTACAGCCACATCGACGGGAGCGAGAGGAAGCCGCTGACGGCGCAAACTAAATTCCGAATCGGCTCCATCACGAAAACCTACACCGCGGTAATGATCTTTCAACTCGTCGAGGAAGGGAAGCTGAGGCTCACCGATACGCTCGACAAGTTCTTTCCCCAGATTCCCAACGCCTCCCGCATCACCATCGCCCACATCCTCAACCACCGCAGCGGTATCGCGGACATCGAGCATGATGGCGCATGGGGGAAGCAAGCGAGAACCAGGGACGAAGTGGTTGCCCGCATCGCGCAGGGCAAGCCCAACTTCGAGCCCGATGCCAGGCATCAATACAGCAACGCCGGCTATATCCTACTGGGCCAGATCGTGGAAAAAGTGGGTGGCAAACCCTATCAGGAAGCATTGAAGCAAAGGATCACGGCGAAGATCGGGCTCAGGGATACCTATCTCGGCAGCAGCAACACGGACCCCGGCCGGAACGAAGCTCTTTCCTACCGTTATCTCGGAAATTGGAGAGAATCACCGGAAATCGACTTCAGCATCACCGGCGGCGCGGGCTCCATTCTGTCCACACCGCTCGATATGACCAAATTCATCCAAGCCCTGTTCGAGGGAAAGCTGATCTCGCCACAAAGCCTCAGTCAGATGAAGACCATGCGCGACGGCGAGGGCATGGGCATGGAGCCGTTCACCTTCGCCGGCAAGACACTCTACGGCCACACCGGCGGCAGCAGCACATCCGGAGCATGGCTCGCCTACTTTCCGGAAGAGAAGCTTGCACTCGCCTACACCACCAACGCCAAGATCTACCCCGTGCGTGACATCGTGGCCGGCGTTTTCGATATCGCCTGGAACCGGCCGTTTCAGGTCCCCACCTTCGACGCGTTCACCGTGAGCCCTGAAGTTCTGGACCGTTACGTGGGCGTGTACACCATCGCCGGAACTCCCGCCAGAATGACGGTAACGCGCGATGGAGCGGCTCTCTATATTAAAGCCGGAGCCGAGAGCTCTGGCGTCCCTCTCGAAGCGACAGCAGAGCACATCTTCAGAATCAATCCCGGGGTGACTTTCGAATTCGACGTCGCCAAGGGACAGTTGACAATCAAACGGCCCAATGGGGAAAGGGTGTTCACGAAAGAAAAATAGGCCTACACCCACTCCCCAACTTCCAGCCCCGTCATATTCATCCCCTCCCCCAGCACCTCCGATTTCCGCCCGTGCATCGCGAAAATCTGGCAAATCAAATCGCACACCCCTTCATGCCCCTTCTCATAAAACACCAATATCGACGGCCCCGCCCCGCTCAACGCACACCCCAACAACCCCGGCGCGCGCAGCCGTAATATTTCCTCCAACCCCGGCACTAATTTCGCCCGGTAAGGCTGATGTAGCCTATCCTCCAGCGCCGCCGGAAACGCCGATGTCGCCCCCATCGCCAGTGCCGCAATCAACAACGCTGCCCGCTGCACATTGAACACCGTGTCCGCCCGCGAATAGGTCGCCGGCAGCACATGCCGCGCCTCCACCGTAGGCAGCACAAAATCCGGCACCACCACCGCCACGCCATACCGCGCCGGAAAATCCAGCCGCACCGCTCGCGTCATTCCATGCGAATCAATCGCGCTCGCCACCACCGATCCCAACACCGCCGCCGCCACATTGTCCGGATGCCCTTCAATCTGCGCCGCCTCATCCAAAATCCGCAGCGGCTTCCAACCCAACCCCAGCAGCTTGTCCGCAATCACCACGCCCGCCGTCAACGCCGCCGCGCTCGATCCCAAACCCTTCCCCAGCGGAATCCGGTTATGAATCTCCAACTCCACCGGAGGCAGCGTCTCCTGCCGGAAATCGCGAGCCACACGCAGCGCCGTCTGCCAAATCAAATTGTCTGCCGACTCGGGAATACTCGATGCATCGCGCCCGAAGCAGCGGATGCGCAATGTGTCGCTCAGCCGGAACCGGCATTCCAATGGGATATCCAACGCCAGCCCTAAGGCATCGAAGCCCGGCCCGAGGTTCGCGCTCGACGCCGGTACGCGTACAATCCAGCTCATTTACAGCTCGGTGTCTGCAATCGCGACAGGGCGCCCTTCGCGGCACGACTGGTAGATCGACGTCACCAGTTGCAGCGCGCGATATCCGGCCGTCCCCGAAGTAATCGGATCGCGCTTTTCCCGAATCGCCGCGCCGAATTCCTCAAACTGCCGTTCAAACGGTGTCAGCGGAATCGCCATCGGATCCGACGCGCCGCTCATCGCTTCGCTTTCGAGCGGAGCCGGTTCGCCCGAATCATTCTCCACATCCCACTTCGTCAACTTATCGCCTGTGATGACGCACGTGCCCTTCGTCCCGTGAATCTCAATCCGCTCCGGATATCCGGGCCAGAACGCCGTCGCTGCCTGAATCACGCCCGTCGCGCCATTCCCATAGCGCATCATCGCCGTGATCACGTCTTCCGACTCGATCTTGTGCATCGCCCCCAACTGCCAGTACCCGAACACTTCCTTCACCGAACCCATCAGGAACAGCAGCATGTCCACCTGGTGGATGCCCTGATTGATCAGCGCCCCACCGCCTTCCACCGCCCAACTCCCCTTAATCGGACGCGAATAATACTCCGCCGAACGGTACCACTTCACGTACGCGTCGGCCTGCAGGATCTTCCCCAGCCGTCCGCCGGGAATCGCCTTCTGCAGGAAGCGCATCGAATCGTCGAAGCGGTGCTGGCTGACGCAATTCAGCACTACGCCCTTGGCCCGCGTGTAGCGCACCATCTCCGCCGCGGTTGCCGCATCGGTTGCAATCGGTTTCTGTACCTGCACATGCTTGCCCGCATCGGCGGCAATCCTCAGCGGCTGCATCCGGAAATCGGGAAATGTACAGACATCGATGAAGTCCACTTCCGGATGCCGGCACAGATCCTCATACGCCGCAATGAACTCCGCCCCGCAACTGGCGGCCACTTCGCGCCCCCGCTGCTCGTTCACATCGTTCACCGCCGTGACCTTGTATCCAATGTTCTTATACGCCGCGATGTGCTTCGTTGAGATCGCGCCGCAGCCAATGATTCCCACTCGCATAAGTAAATAGAGTACCAAGTGGCGCGGGCCTCCTGGCCGGCGCGTAAATAAAAAAATCTCCAAACCGTGAGGGTCCCCGCCCCCCGGCGTCGTTTCTATGTCAGGGAGCAGCAAACAAGCTACCCAAAAACAAAAAGGAACAAGACAATGAAAAACACAATACTCGCCCTCACCCTGATCAGCCTCACGGCCGGAGCACAAACCATCCCGACGGTCATCGGAACCACCACCACCGACCTCAAGATCAGCCAGCTTACCCTCACCCTGATCGACGATCGCGCCGACCGCGTCACCGCCCTCGGCAGCGACTTCGGCCCCAACCCCGGCCGCATCCAACTCGGCTTCGGCCCCACCCTCATCGACATCACGCCCAACACTTGGACCCCGTCCATGGTCATCGCCCTCCTGCCCGGCAAGCTGCCCCCTGGCACCTACCAATTCCGCATCACTCGCCCCGACGGCAAATCCTCGGAACTCCCGCTCACCGTCGACAACCCCGACACCGGCGCCAAGCTCTTCAACGCCCTCTCCGGCAAAACCTGCAAGCCCGGCGAATTCGTCACCGGCTTCTCCAACATCGGAGCCCCCATCTGCGCGGCCCTCCCCATCGCCCCACCGGCGCCCAGCACCTTCACCTACAACATCACCGCGCAACTGAGCAATCAAGTCCAGCACTGGCCCGGCGGATCCCGCACCTTCGGCGAAGCCCCCTTCACCGTCACCATCGGAGCACCCGGCGGCGCCATCAACGCCAACGGCGACGCCTGGACTCTCGATGCCGTCTCCGGCTTCGCTTCCTGCACCATCGCCCCGGCCAGACCCACCTGCACCGACGGAGTGAGTTCCCTCAACAACGGCAGGCCGATGTGCTCGGAAGCAGGCGTATCCCGCACCGGCAACTCCCGCGCCTCAGCCACCATCACCTGCCGCCGCTAACTTACCCTCCAATCCTCCTCAACAACACGCGGCCCTCAGCAATGAGTGGCCGCGTGGCCGAACTGCCGGAACCACCCCCAACCACCACCACACGTGACGATTGCTCCTTCGCTCCTGCCCGCTCTCCATTGATACAATCCCAATCAAAGGAGGCTGATGCTGCATGCCTATTCAATCTGGAACCTTTTCCATGAAGACCTTCATGGAGAAAGTAAAATCCGCCAACTGGCACTTCACCCTAAGCAAATCTTCACTCTTTGACTTCGACTACGCCAACGTCGGAGTCAAAGATTCCCTCATCACCAAACTCGGCGGCCCCTACGATAAATCGAAGGGCGCCGACCAGCGTACACTCAACCGCGCTCAACTCATGGACGTCCAGGGCATCATCTGGCCGGTGGGCGTTGGAGCCACCGATATCAAAACCCCCTGGACGCTCAAGAAAGAAAAGTATCACTCCGCCCTCGGCTACCTCGCCCACGAATTCTTCAACCTCCTCGAAAGCGACGCGCTTCTCGTGGGCACCTACAAAACCGGCTACTCCCGGCGAACTCTTACACAGGATCTCCACTTCGTCACGGCCAAAGGCGTCACACCCCAGGAATTGACTACCTCCGGCAGCCTCAGCAGCTCCTTCGCCACCGAACTCTGCATCCCCGACCAGGGACTCGTCGGCGACTGGCAGGAGCACAAGTTCACCTTCTCCAAACCCATGGCAACCAAGAGCGATGGCATCACGCTCACCAGTGCTGGAGGCCTTGGCAAACAGGGGTTTGGCAACAATATCTACTGCTTCAGACGCCCCAACACCACCGTCTACTACTGCACGCAGATCGTCACCGCGAACAGCAGCGCCACTACGGAAGTCGCATTCCCCGACAACATCCCAATCAGTTACGTCAAGCTCTACGTCGGCGGCAGACCAGCTCCCGTTCAACCCTGGAACCCGTCCAACTTCTGATTTCCAAAATCACGCACTCGTCATGAGGGTCCAGGCGGGGTTTCATCGTTTCCAAACCAGGGGGCATAACAGCCCACCCACATGGAGGAAACATGAACTGCATACCCACCCGCCTGGCACTCCCACCATTGGCGGCCCTGCTTCTCGCCCTCCCGCTTGCGGCCCAGGTCCAATGGCTCGCTCCGGGATCGTCCACCAATTCCATCCGCGTCAACTCCGGCGCCAATCGCCTGTGCCGCGTCATCTCCGGCGCCAACACCTACGCCGGAACTATCCTCAACGAACCCGCCTGCTCCTACATCGTCAACGGCGCAGTCCAATCCATCAACTCCGGCTACACTGTCGCCGACGGCCTCGCCAAATGGGAACCCTCCGGTCTCCCCAATCCCACTGACCTCGGCCTCCTCAACGGTCTCCCCACCCGCGTCTGCCGCGCCAAGGTCAACGGCTTCTTCCTTGCCGGCTACACATCCACGTCACTCCCTGTCACCTGCCAGATCGCCTCACCCACCGGCTACCAATCCGTAGCCCCCTACGAACTCCTCTACGACTTCACCACCACCGATGAGTTCCAGATCCGCAACCAGGAGCTCTGCCTCGCCTCACGCTCCGGCCAATCACCCGCCGTCCAACTCCGCACCTGCGACAACGGCGCCGGCGATCAATGGCGCATCCAAACGGTCAGCGGCGGCGCCATTCGCCTCGAGTCCGTCAGCCAGATCGGCATGTGCCTCCATCGCGATCCCACCACCAATGCCGCTACACTCAACTCCTGCGCCTCGGCCACCGCGCTGCGCCAGGGTTCCTTCACCGACACCACCTATCGCTTCTACGACCCCCTCGGATTCAGCCTCTTCCTCGGCCGCGCCGAAGGCCGCACCAGCCGCGCCCCGCTTAGCTTCCGCTCCTCCACGGGCACGCCCGCCGAAGGCTTCGAAGTCCTCACCCTCACCGAAGCCAGCCGCCGCTTCTCCGTCACCAGCTACAACATCATGATGCTCCCCAGCATCGTCTTCCCTTACCTGCAGCAAATGTCCCGCGCCACCATGATCCCCGATGCCCTCGACCGCCTCGGCATCCTCTCCGATGTCATCACATTCCAGGAAGGCTTCCAGAACAGCAGCCGCCTCGCACTGCTCGAACGCCTTCGCACCCAGTACGGTTACACCTACTTCACCGGCGTCCCTGACCACTCCCCCGAGGTCTACGACAAGCTCGACTTCCTCGCCTCCATCGCCACCAACGGCGGCATGTTCATCGCCAGCCGCTGGCCCATTGAGCGCATCGCCTTCTGGAGGTTTTCCGCCAAATCTCAAGATGGACTCCTCGACACCACCGGAGCCGACGCCGCCGCCGCCAAAGGCGTCACCTACGCCCGCATCCTCAAATTCAACCGCCGCTATCACGTCTTCACCACCCACCTCCAGGCCGGCCCGCCCGAAGATGAAGCCGCCGTGCGCCAGGCCCAACTCCGCGAAATGAAACAATTCGCCGACTTCCAACTCGCCGGCGCCAGCCCCGACGACGGCGTCATCTTCTCCGGCGACTTCAACATCAGCATGGAAGCCGACGTCGGCAATTATTACTACCTGACCGACGCCCTCCAGGCCGACTTCATCGACGCCCCTCGCCCCATCGGAACCAGCACCGGCGCTGTTGCCCAGCGCTGGACCGTCGACCCCAACCTCAACGACATCACCCGCAAACGCGGCGGTGGCTTCGAATGGCTCGACTACGCCTTCATCGCCCGCCGCAGTGCCCGCCCCACGCGCGCCGACTATCAGGTCTACCAGCCCGAAAACAATTTCCCCTACATCATGGAAATCAAGAACACCGCCGAACTCCCCTGGAGCCAGGATCCCTTCTTCACCCAGGATGTCTCCGACCACGGCGCGCTCCACGCTCGCTTCACTTTCGCCCCCGCCGCCAATCAGGTCTCCCCCGCTGACCTCGTCACTCTCGAACTCCGCACCCTCCAGTTCGAAAACTCGAATCCCATCGATGACGGCCAGCTCCTCGTCGGCGGAGGCGCGGTCAGCACTCCGCAGACGATCACCCTCGAACGCAACAAGCCCGTCGAACTCGAAGCCTTCACCTACCTGCCCGGCTCCACCGGCTACCGCTTCGCCTTCGATCGCTGGGACAACGCCGCCACCAACAAATTCACCTACACTCCCCTCAACAATACCGACCGCATCACCGCCACCTACCGCCGGCAGGTGCAGTTGAAGGTGAACTCCAATCCCCCTGACGCAGGCATCATCACTGGCGACGGCTACTTCAGCGAAAACGTCGGCGAGTTCCCCGTCACCGCCACCCCAAAACCGGGTTTCGCCTTCCAGAGCTTCAGCGCCCCCTACAGCAGCACCCAAAGCACCATCTACGTAAGAGCGCCGCGCGAGCCTCTCACCTTCACTGCCAACTTCGTCGCCACCGGAACGCCGCGCCTCTCGTTGGTCCCCTACGGCCCGCGGACTTATTCCTCCGCCAACACCATAGTCAACGTCCCGCTCCGCATGTCCAACAGCGGCTCTGGCGGAGCCGTCAACGCCCGCATCAGCGCTGTCCGCAACATCGTCGTCACCAGCGGCGCGGGTCTCGTGCAGTACAACGGAACCCCCATCACCGGTTTCGGCGCCATCGCCGCCGGAGCCACCAGCAACGCAGCCAGTGACGTGCCTTTCATCTGGCCCGCCACCGCGCTCCGCATCCGAGCCGATTTCGTCCTCGTCACCGACACCGGCTATACCACAACCGTCACTTTGAATCTGAATCGCTAACGGAGGAAACCACAATGAAAAAACTACTGCTGCTCGTCACCCTGCTGGCAGGCTCACTCGCCGCCGCTCCCGTATTCACGCTCGATCCCGTCGACGGGGCCATCACCGGCCCCGCCGGCTCCACCCGAGGCTGGGGCTTCACACTCACCTCCGACCCCAACCGCTGGCTCTCCGTCGTGGCTTCGCTCCTGCTCACCGAATCCGATCCCAGCGTCGGCTTCTACCAGGACTACATCGGCGCGCTCGGCGGGCCCGTCAACTTCGTCCTCCCGCCGGGCGATCCGGATTGGCATCTCGATTTCAACGAAGCCTTCCTCGAAGGCACTGGCAGTTTCACCTTCGATCCTGCCGCCCCGCTCAACGCCATCAATTCCGGCACGCTCCGCGTCATCATCGAAGCCTACTCCCAGGACCCCGCCCTCTGCGGCGCCGCCTGTCTCGATGAAACCTTCACCTTCGATCTCGACTTCAGCGCCACGGTAACCGCCGATCCCGGCCCCGATGTCCCCGAGCCCGCGACATTCTGTCTCACCGGCCTCGCTCTAGTTGCAGTTGGCTGCCTTCGCCACAAACTGCGTTCGCGCACAAAGTCTGATCCGCCGCAAGCCTGCTAACGTAGAATCGTATGGAACCGGACGACAAACAGATCCCCCCCGAATGGCTCGCTGAATTCGAGGCCGCCTCCCGTCGTCCGCTCCCACTACGCATACGCTATTCCTTTATCCGCACCTACAAGCCGGTACTGGATGACGCCCCATTCCGCTCCTTCGCAACAATGGATGACTACCGCCGCTGGTGCGAAGAGAATCTCCCCTCATGGCTCGGATATGGCCGCGTTTGACTATCGTCAGGCCGAAGAGATCAAAGACGCCTTCGCCGCCCGCAACATCCGATACCTCTTTCTGGGAAAATCGGGAGCCGTTCTCCTCGGCTATCCGGATACGACGCAAGATGTAGATCTTTTCATTGAGGACAGCCTGGAAAACTGCACCGCTGTCATCGAGGCCTTAGCGGAGTTGGGCTTTGCGCTCACTGGCCAGGATCAGGCCGAGATCCGCCGGCGGGAGTTCGTTCAACTGAAGAACGGGCCCTTCGATCTCGATCTCGTCTTTGCCCCCGACGGGATCAAGCACTTCAACGCCGCCTGGGAACGGCGAGTCGTAGTGGAGGGCTTTCCCGTCTGCCACCCAAACGATATCATCGCAAGCAAACGGGCCGCCGGCCGCCGCAAGGACCTGGAATCACTCCCTCGCCTCGAAGCCTTCCGCGACCACTGGCTGCGCACTCGCGAAAACAAGTAGATGCAACTCCCGTGAGCGATGAGTCACGCCCGATCGGCCCACTCCTCCTCGCGATCAACCTCAAATCCCGCACTCCACCGAATCATCATCCACCAAAGGATCCTGCAACACCGGCAACTTCACCGGCGGCCCCGTCCGCCGCAGCAACGCCGCCGCCGCATCCCGCAAATACCCCACTCCGGACTCCGCCAGTGACCCAGCCAGCGGCTCCGCAATCGTCGCCAGATGCTCCTTCACAAACTGCGCCGCCGCATCGCCCGTAACCGTCGCCCCCTCCTCATCCCCCGCACTCAACGCATACGCCTGCTTCAATCGCAGATACCCCACAAACCCCGCTTCCGTCGCCACATGATCCGCCGGTTCCACGCACTGCCGCTGATACGCAAACGCCCCGTAATAGGCTTCCAACTCGGATATCAAATATCCCAGTTGCACCGTATCCTGATAACTCGCCTCCCTTGGCGGCGCAGGCCCACCCGGCCCGAACGTCGAATGATACAACCCCTCCGACGCCTCCGTCATCGCCTCTTCCGCCGCACTGCGCAACATTACATCATCTAACTCCGCAGCCAGCGCCCCCACCTCCCCCAACCACTGCGCCGACGGGCATTCAAACAACAACCCGAGAAGCCGCCATTCCGCAGCCTCCCGCACCAGCCCTGCAACATCATCCAAAACTCTCATCATTTCGCCTCCCGCAAAGCCAGCGGAATCCACCCCGTCCGCATCTTCCGCGATCCCACTTCCTGCGCCGAGCCTTCCCAGATCGCAAACGCCACCTGCGTCCGCACCTTCGCCGAAAGCCCCGCCGGAGCCTTCCGCACCAGCACCACCTGCCATCCCGTCTTCGTCCGCACTCCCGCACCGCGCGCCAATAACCCAGCGCCCGGCGACAACGTCCCCGGCCCTTCCGCCATCATCGCCTCCACCGGAAACTCGCGCGGCCCAACCCGCCGGTTCCCCATCGCCTGCGCCGGAGCATAGCGCTGCATCATCTCCTTCTGCGCCGCCGACCCCGGTTCCAACGAATGCGCCTGGAACGGATAGTGATCCACGCTCGCATTCGGATACAGCGAATGAATATCGTCCTTCCGCCCATTCACGGATGCTTGCCAGTCCGCCCGCCAGAACGTGATCTGCACCGGATGCCCCGCCGATCCCATCTGCGGATCCGGCCCAACTCCATCAACTCCGTCAAGCTCAGCATCATCATCGAGGTCTGTGCGCAGTATCCCGTCGTCTGTGGCGCGGCGTGTCTCGAAGAATATTCAACTTCGATCTCGACTCCAGCGCCACGTAACGGCCAACCCCGGTCCCGGTCGCTTCAACTCAATATGGCAATGAGGCGTTCTCGCGTCTCTTGCAGCTTCGATCTACTCACTTGGCCAGCCTTGTAGATAACGATGTTTGAATCCGCAGTGAACAATCGGTTGGGACGGATGCGGCTACTCTGGTTCAGCCCACCTACCACAAAATCAGAGGTGTCGAGTCGCACCGAGTACGCATCGTCCCGCGCCTGGCTAGTGATCTGGCACAGGATCAAGTCATCGCCCTGCAAAGCTGCAACGACGAGCGCAGGGCGACGTTTGCTCTGACTCAAATCGGAGAAAGGAAAGCTGAGTACGACAACGTCGCCATTCACAAATTGGCCCAGGCGGTATCCTCCTCAGCGGAGAGCCAGTCCTTGGCAAGCAAAGACTCAGCGGCCAATGCCGGAACAGAGGATTCGGCATGCTCATCGGAAAGTGCTCGAAGAAAAGCAAGCGTCCGGTCGAGATCAGCATCCGACAATCGGCCCAACTCCTGTGCAATCAGATCGCGCTTACTCATTTTCTTTGTTCTCTTCTCATCTTAATCACAGACGCTGGGAGGTTGCAGATCCATTCAGGGCATCCCTCAGCCGACCCATCGTGCGAAACCCAGATGCGAAATCGAGATCTTCAAACCCCAAAATTGATTCGAACCTTTCTAAATGGGACGTGCCTCCTGCGATTCGGCACTGGCAAACTTCCTTCGTCCCGTCAATCCCTGACGCAACGGACGGAGAAAGCATTCCAATCGTTCTCCTGAGACATGCTGGCACTGCCCTCCGATGGCACGCCGTCCCACGGTGCAATAAAACCGTACTCATGATTTACATGAAAACCAGGGAAGCGGTCCTTTCGGTCGCGGATAGTCGCCTCATATCGCTTGGTCAGTTCGTCTGCTGGAATCGAAGCTATGTCAGCGCTGAGATACAACAAGTAGTAAACACCACTGTTTCGATCCATCGTCCAAGACAGTGGCCCTAGATGCGCTTTGGGACGTGACGATGTCCAGAAACGCCCCGCCATGAAATGACCGAAATAGGTATAGTACACCGTGCCACTATGCCGATCCGGCCGTGAGTGGACGCATCCGCCAAACTCGATGTTCAGATGATCAACGATGAGCGTCTTCAAGTCGTTAGGGCCGGTCGCGACGATTTCGTCGTGAATTCCGCGCGCGAATCCGCCGTAGGCATCGAGCAACACTTGCCATTCCTCATTGCTGGGCACATGCCATCCAGCAGGGCAGCATACTGTGCCGCCTCGAACGTATACAGCCGGCCATAGCGACGGAAAGCATAGTAGGGGTGTGTGGCGAGCGCTAGATTTGGGGGATTCTCGTCTGGTGGGTAGGAGCCAGTCGCGTTGAATCTCAGATTCTCAGCCATCCACAATCTGCCGTCGCGCAACCGAACGGTCGGGTACACATTGCCATCTCGTTGATCGGTGAACGTTCCGCGCACGCTAGTCATGCCAAGCATCCCTCTCTCTAGAGCAACCGAAGATTTCGCAACCCGTATCCCAAGACTATAGCTCCACCCCGCCAATGTCTGTTCAAGGAGGGCGGATACAGGGGACGAAGCGCGGCGACAACCCCTACATTCGGACTCAGCCCACACGATGCGGCGGTCCGGCCGGCCGGCCAACTTTGCGCAACCATCATCACGGCAGGTTGAGACAGCTCGAACAGTTGGAGAAGTCGCCGTGGTGGGTCCGAGCCCATCGTGACAGTTTGTCTCGATTCAAAGAGACTACTTTGCAGTAGTCAGTTCTGGTCAGATTGTCCTCAAACCCGGATGCTCTGTTCCCATTTCTGAAGTGGGGACACATCTTTCCCTTGTGCATCGCGCTGTGAAGAGTATAAACGTGAACGACATTGCCGTCTTTATTGCGGCCACAGTTCAAGAAGGACCCTACTGCGTTTTCATGGCACCAGTCGATGAAATAGTCGTCCTCGTCCACGATCAGCCAAACGTCTTCCGAAAGCTCTTTCCTCATCGCAACCTCCCAGCCTCACCGTATAGCAGATCTGTATAGAACCGCGGGGCGAGACTTCCGAACTCCCGCGATTCGCTTCCTGGCGATCACGCATAGCCCTCACCGCGGGGGTCGGATAAATCTGCGTTTATCCGCCTTCATCGGTGGCGTGTGCATCCTAAATCCCGCACTCCACCGAATCATCATCCACCAAAGGATCCTGCAACACCGGCAACTTCACCGACGGCCCCGTCCGCCGCAGCAACGCCACCGCCGCATCCCGCAAATACCCCACTCCGGACTCCGCCAGTGACCCAGCCAGCGGCTCCGCAATCGTCGCCAGATGCTCCTTCACAAACTGCGCCGCCGCATCGCCCGTGACCGTCGCCCCCTCCTCATCCCCCGCACTCAACGCATACGCCTGCTTCAATCGCAGATACCCCACAAATCCCGCTTCCGTCGCCACATGATCCGCCGGCTCCGCGCACCGCCGCTGATACGCAAACGCCCCGTAATAGGCTTCCAACTCGGATATCAAATATCCCAGTTGCACCGTATCCTGATAACTCGCCTCCCTTGGCGGCGCCGGCCCTCCCGGCCCGAACGTCGAATGATACAACCCCTCCGAAGCCTCCGTCATCGCCTCTTCCGCCGCGCCGCGCAACACTACATCATCTAACTCCGCAGCCAGCGCCCCCACCTCCCCCAACCACTGCGCCGACGGGCATTCAAACAACAACCCCAGAAGCCGCCATTCCGCCGCCTCCCGCACCAGCCCTGCAACATCATCCAAAACTCTCATCATTTCGCCTCCCGCAAAGCCAACGGAATCCACCCCGTCCGCATCTTCCGCGATCCCACTTCCTGCGCCGAGCCTTCCCAAATCGCAAACGCCACCTGCGTCCGCACCTTCGCCGAAAGCCCCGCCGGAGCCTTCCGCACCAGCACCACCTGCCATCCCGTCTTCGTTCGCACGCCCGCACCGCGCGCCAATAAACCAGCGCCCGGCGACAACGTCCCCGGCCCTTCCGCCATCATCGCCTCCACCGGAAACTCGCGCGGCCCAACCCGCCGGTTCCCCATCGCCTGCGCCGGAGCATAGCGCTGCATCATCTCCTTTTGCGCCGCCGACCCCGGTTCCAACGAATGCGCCTGGAACGGATAGTGATCCACGCTCGCATTCGGATACAGCGAGTGAATGTCATCCTTCCGCCCATTCACCGATGCCTGCCAGTCCGCCCGCCAGAACGTGATCTGCACCGGATGCCCCGCCGATCCCATCTGCGGATCCGGCGGATTCACTTCCACCTTCTCCGGTATCTGCACCGCGCACCCATCCAGAAACTTCGCAGGCCCCGGCAGATCATTCTGCGTCCCGTCTTTCCAATCCAACCGGAACGCCATCTCCCCTCCATTCTGCAAGGCGCGCACGCGCACCTCAGCCGTCGACGGCTTCATCAACCGCGGCTCCACCAGATCCTGCACCAGCAGCTTCGCCACATGCTCCGGAGCGCTATCCCACGCCCCATCCGCCGGCGTCGCAACCGGCTTCTGCGCGGGCACAGCCACCACCTCCGTCGTCATCACCGGCCCGCGGCTGCACGACGTCACCACCACACTCAAAGCCACAACCAAAGCAATCCGCAACATAAAATCTCCTCCATCTACGGGCAGTTCGTGCGTGTGATCTGATACAGCTTGTCGTAAGCAGGCCGCGTGAATACCGGCTCATTGCGCGGCACACGCACCAGCGTCGATCCCTTGTCATCCAACCCGCTCACCAGATCCCCCTGTCTGCTCCATCGCGTCATCACCTGCTCGCTCGATCCAAACAAACACAGCAGCGACGACAAGTCTGCATCATTGGCCGCATTGCGATACGCCTTCACCGCCTCATCCGCCCCCGGCCCGAACAACTGCCGCGAGAACGACAACGGCACGTGAATCGGCGGAATGTAATAAACATTCGGCTCCAATCCAAACTGCGGAAAAAGCGGCAGCGCGATCTTCCGGATCCGCACCAGGTAATCAATCGGATTCTCCGCCCGCTCCTGCCCCGGCTTCGAAATGTACCCCGCCAGCCGGATCTTCCCGATGCAGTTCACAAAGCACTGCGGCTGAATCCCCTGTTCCATCTTCGGGTAGCAGGCGATGCATTTCTCCGACGTGCCCGTCATCGGATTGAAGAACACCTTCTTATATGGGCACCCCTTCACACACTCCTGATATCCGCGGCACCGTCCCTGATCCACCAGCACAATCCCGTCTTCCGGCCGCTTGTAAATCGAACCGCGCGGACAACTCGCCAGACACGCCGGATACGTGCAGTGATTACAAATCCGCGCCAGATAGAAAAACCAGTTCATGTGTGGCAGCGACATCATCCCGGCGCCCTTATCCACCTGCCCCGCGCAATCATCCTCACCCACATTCGGATACGCGTAATCCTGCTGCTCAGGCCGCCATCCCAACACGCGTTCCCCCGCTGGCGCCGATTCGAAGATCGTCTGCCCTTCGTACTTGTTCCCGTTCCAGGCGCCGCCGTTCAACATCTCCAGCAGCTTCAAATCCCATGCCAGTGGATAGAACCCGTACGGCTTCGATTCCACGTTGTTCCACAGCATGTATTCCTGCCCGCGCCCCGATGTCCACGTCGTCTTGCAGGCCAGCGTGCACGTCTGGCACGCAATGCATTTGTTCGTATCGAACACCGCGGCGAACTGCCGTTGTGGCCGGCTCTCCGGATACCAGTACGACATCTCCCGGCCCAGTTGCCAATTGTTAACGCGTGCCATTATGCCTTCTCCTTGCCACCGAAAAAGTTCCCAGCCAGATACTTCTTCATCACGTCCGATTCGTTTCGAGGCCGGATCCCCAACTCCACCGGACGCCACAAACCCTTCCCGTCAATCCCACCCGGCTCGGCCTTCGTGATCTTCACAATCGCCTCACGCGGCGCACCTGTCGGACAATGCACATCCGGCAAAAATCCCTTGCCGATCGACTGCCCGAACAATCCTTTCCGCACCAGCGAATCCGTCATCCACGTGGGCTTCAACCATCCGCGCGTCGCCGATTGATGCGAGCCCGAACGAAACATCGCCTGATACCCGCTCCGTGGATTCTTCGCCAGTCCATCGGCCCGCGACTTCCGCCCTTCCACCGATCCCGGCGTCGCCCCGTACATGTTGAACCACATGCGCGTCACGCCCTTCGGAGTCCCCGGGTAATAGCGCGCCCTGCACAACAACCGCGCGAACTCGTAATCCTTCGCATTCTTCTGCCAACCGCGGAACGGCCGGTCGCTCGGGTCTGAATCAATCCACACATAATCCCCATCCTGCACACCCAACGACTTCGCATCATCGGGATTGATATCCACGTACCCCTCGGTCACAAACGGGCTCCGCTTATCATGCCGGTACAAATCCCCGAACGGCCCGAACAGGATCGCGATCATGTCCGTGTCAATCGGCATCGTATGCGCTCCATGCCTGTATTTGGGCGTGTGGAACACAAACTTGTATCCATCCTTCGCCAGCGGATGCGCCGTCTTCTTGCACTCGTCCCAACTCAACACCACGTTGCGTCCGCACCGCGTCTCGCACGACAGGTCCGACCGCTCTACACCATATTTCTCCGGCCCGTCCGGTCGCAGCGCTTCATGCTTCGGCGCGATGATCACGTTCGGTTCATAGAACGTGGAATCCACCGGCTCGCGATGCACCGGCAGATTCTCTCCCGCCGCGATGAACTCGTCTTCCTCGCGATAAAACTCCAGCCGCCCCGTCTTCGTGTACCAAGGAACGTTGTCCACCACTTGCTCGTAGCCCACCGCCTTCGGTGAGGTGCGGCTCTCCAGAATTGCCGGAATTCCTTCCTTCGCCTTCGCCTCCAGGTCCGCGATCTGAAATCCCTTCGTGTTCGAGGAAGCATTCAGGATCCGCTGCAGATACACATCCGTCCGCCCTTCGCGCACGAACTTCCAGCAATCGTTGAACCTCTGGTCCCCAGTCACCTCCGCCATCTTCGATCCCACCAGCGCCAGCACATCAATGTCGCCGATGGTGTTGAAGATGCGCTTCATCGGAGTCCGTGGAAACACCGTCAAAAACGGATTCGTCACCGACGCCGTCATGTCCGGCTGCTTCAACTCCGCCCACGAATCCACGCCAAACACAATGTCCGCCCACTCGCACGACGTCGACCACCACCACTCGTTCACCGCGATCATCTCAATCCTCGGCAACATGTTCACTACCGTGTTGTAGTGCCACTTCACGTTGCCTAGGATCGAGTTCGCGTTGGCGAACCACAGCGATTTCGTCGGACAAGGCATGTGTGACTTGCCCGTCAACAACTTCTTCCCCACCCGCAACGGATGGTCTTCGTGGTTGTAGTAATGCGCCGACTCCGGCTTCCAATACTGCTTCGGCCGCGCGGGCTTCGCCGGATCCAATTCCAGATCAAACGGATTCTCGTTGATGTACTGCGGAGCCCCGTTAAACAAGGCCACCCGGTAATTCCCCGCATACGAACCCACGTTCCCGCCGATCTTTCCCACGTTCCCCGTTAGCGCGGCGAGCAGAAAAATATCCCGGTCCTTGTTGTCGTTGTTGAAAAACTGATTCGGCCCCATCCCGATCGCAAACAGCGTCGTTCCCGGCTTCGAAGCAATGTCCCGCGCCAGAGACTCCACCGCCGCCGCCGGAGCCCACGTCGCCTCCTCCGTCACCTGCGGAGTGAAATGCGCCGCATACTCCTTCACCAGATCGAAAATCGGCCGGCACCGGACCTTCTTCCCATCGGCCAGCGTCACTTCCACTGACCCTTCCAGCAGCGGATCCTCCACGTTCGAATTCTTCCCCACCATGTCCCGCGTGATGGCCTTCGCCTGGTTCGTCTTCCGATCCCACCACACGCCATCGCCCCAATCCGCACGCATCGCTTCCGGAATAATCTGCTTATCATGCGTCACCGGAGGCGGCTCCTTCTCCGTCGGTTTCAACAAACGTGCATTCTTCCACTCCGACACCTGCCCGCCAAACACATCCTTCGCCCGCAGATTCTTCAGCGTGTCCATCCGCACCAGCAGCGGCATGTCCGTCCACTGCCGCACGTACGCCGCATCGTACAGCTTCTCTTTCAGGATCACGTGCGATAATCCCAGCGCCAGCGCCGGCGTCGTCCCCGGCCGCACCACAATCACTTCATCGCCCTTCGTCGCCGTCGCCGAATACTCGCACGCGATCACGACAATCTTCACGCCCTTCAGCCGCGCTTCCGTCAACCAGTGCGCATCGGGCATTTTCGTCGTGATCCAGTTCATCCCCCAAACCACAACCGTCTTCGCGTGTTCCACCGCCGACAAATCGAATTCCACGGTCTGCTGTCCCGTCACCATCGGATGCCCCGGAGGCAGATCCGTATGCCACGAATAGTTATCGAACCCCTTCCCGCCCATCGCCTGGTCCGGCCCCACCTTGCGAATCTTCGCGTCCAGCAGTGCCATCGAATTCGCCATCCGGTACATGCCAAACACGCGCGTCATCCCCAACAGCGGCATGCCGCCACGAAACTTCAGCACCTGCGTCCCAACGCCGCCCGTCGCCTCAATCACAGCCTCGTCGTAGTGCTGTTCCTTCAGCCGCCGCTTGCCTTCCTCGCCGTTGTACGTCTCCGCGATATTCTTCAGCGCCTTCGCCACAAACGTCGCCGCCTGGTCGTGCGACAACCGGACCCATTCATCGCGCGCCCGCTGGAAATACTTCTCCGGAGGCTTCCCATCGCTCCCGCGCGGAAATCCTTCCTCCACCCACTTCTTGAACCCGGCGCGCACCATGCAACCATTGATCCGTCGGTCGCCATAGAACCGCCGCGTCAGTGCCAGCCCCTTCTGGCAAATGCGCGGATCCCACCGGCTGGTCGTGTGATTCTTCGAAAGATCGAACGCTTCGCCATAGCGCATCGTCGGCCCCAGCCGCACAATCACGCCCTGCCGCACATACGCGTTCAGAATGCAGTTATGCGTATCGTTCGGTGCGCAGGCGAAGGTGTACTTCGAGTCGTACTTCCACAAATCGCGATACGTCCGCTCCCATCCACGGTCGGGATAAGTCGCCAGCGGATTCGACACCGCCTCCAATCCCCATGCATCCGTCGACGAGGCAGCGAATGCCCCCAACCCCAGCGCCTTCACAGCGCTCAGAAACTCGCGGCGCGAAGCCTTATCCTGACTCATTTCTTTTCCTCCCATGTGCGCACGAAAGCCACAATGGACTCGATCTCCGCCGGCGCATACGTGCGATGCACCGTCGAAGCTTCCGCAAATCCGGGCATCGGAGTCCCGGCGCGCCCCTTCGCAATCGTCTCCACCAGAAACCCATCCGTAGCCGACTTCAACAGCACTGCATTGCGCAGCGCCGGGCCTTCTCCGCCTTCACCCTTGGCGCCGTGACAACCGGAGCACGAAGCCGCGAACAACCGCTCGCCCACCCGCGCATCGGCCGTCACATACCGCGCCCGCTCCTCCTCCCGCGAAACCGTTCCGCTCAACCCCCGCAAATACGCAATCACCGCATCAATCTCCGCAGCTCTCAACCCAGACGGTGAATCCCAGGCAGCCATCCGACGCCCCGGCCGTCCCTGCCGGATCGTGGTCCGCAAAAACTCGTCCGAAACCCGCGAAAGAAACTCCGCATTCCCAACCGCCGGAAACGCAGCCATCCCCGGAGCCCGCCGTCCCTTTCCATCCTTCCCATGACACCCGGAACAAAATGCAGTGAAAATGGTTTCGCCATCGGAAGCAAACTCGCGCTCTCCAAACCGCACCGCACGAACCCGGTCCTTCGGCAGATAACTCCCCGGCACATCCCGCCGCCGCAGTGACAACACATACAGCGTCAGCTTCTGAATGTCCTTCTCCTCCACGGCCACCGGTGGCATCTTCGATTCCGCCACCACCGCGCCCGGCGACCGGAAGTGCTCCGCCACCCAATTGGCGAACGTATGCTTCTCCTGCACTGCCGCGAAACTCAATTGCCCCGGATCCTTTTCCCCACTGCGAGTCAAATCCGGTCCTTCCTCGCCACCCGTCCCACTCACCTTGTGGCAACCCAAGCATCCGCTCGAATGAAATACCGCCTTCGCTTCCACCAGCGGCCCAGCCGCCACGCGCGTCGCCAGATACCCCGCCAGCAATTCCTGATCCGCCGTCGAAACCTCAGCAAACGACGCACTGTACTTCTTCACGTGCTTCCCATGCCAATCCCTGTCGTACCCGGTCAACGCCACCCGCGACAGATCCGGCCCTTCCATCCCCCCACCGCCCGGTCGCACCGTTCCACCGCGCCGGTCCACACGATGACACGCCAGACAATCCAGCCGCTCAAACGCCGCCACCTGCGCTCGATACCGCGCAGCATTGGGAACACCCAGCGCCGCATGGCACGATCCGCATCCGGCGTAACTCGCCTCCACCGGCACCATCGGCGCTGGCCAGAAGTGCACATCGCCATGCGCATCGTCCTTCTCCGTCGCCGAGCCTTGCCCGCCATGGCACACCGTGCAGCCGTACTCCGCCGGATCGTGCACCACCGGCTTATGCGCCACCAGAATCTTCCCGCCCGTGACGCCCTGTTCGCCCGGCCCCATCGACACATGGCACGACACGCACCGGTCCTGCACCCGCAGCGACGGGTTCACCACCTGCCGCAGTTGCACCGCAATCGGCCCTTCTTCACCACGGCCCTCTGCTTGAATCCGCCGCCAGTCGCGCCGGAAGTTCTCTTGCACCGCGGCCACCAGCAACAACACCAGCACGCCGCCGCTGGAGATCAACAGGAGTTGTTTGTTCTTTCGCATAGCGCCTCAGTGCTTCGGCCAATCCGCCGGTGACCAGTAGAAGACCCAATTCGGCCCGCGGAAATACGTCCCGATGACCGTCAACACCAGAAACCCGCACAGAAAACAAGTGAACAATCCCATCGCACCCGCGCGCGCCGATTCATACTTCCGCACCAGCCACACCGAGTACGCTCCATACACCGCCGTGATCAGCGTCCCCGGATTCAACGCCGTGATGATCAACTGTGGAATATTCGGGAACCACTCCCGCAGCCACCCGAAATGAATCACGAATGACTCAATCGCCAGCGGCGCCAGAAATCCGATCACCAACGCCTGCCGCACCAGCGGCCAACCGCCAGGCCCGCCAAACCATTCTCCGGTCCCTTTGTTTTCGCGGTCCAGATAAGGAATCAATCCTAACCCGATCAGCACAATCGAAGGAACCCCAATCCCGCCCATAAACGCCGAGAACGCCACCAACTCTTGCAGCCCGAGAAAATACCACGGAGCCTTCGCCGGATTCTCCGGCACCGCCGGGTTCGCCAACTCCTTCAACGGAGCATCCGACACCAGCGCCAGAAACACGCACACCAGCGTCGTCAGCATCAATACGCCTAACTCCGCATAGAACAGGTGCGGCATCGACGGCACCGTGTTCTCCGGCCCTCTCCCAACATTCGAAGTCCGCCCCTTCACAATCGCCGCCAGATGATACGTCCGCTGCGGCGCATCCGTGAATACCGGATACACTACTTCCGCCGGCGCGCCCAATCGCGCATCCGCATCCGCCGGCCGCACCATTCCGCCGTCCTTGCGTATCCGCCAGAAATGCACCGCGGCCAACCCGGCCAGCACCAGCGGCAGAATCATCACATGCAGCAGATAAAACCGGATCAGCGCTTCCGGCCCTACCGTGTCCGATCCCAACAGCAACAGCCGCTGGAACCCGCCCGGATC
>JAFDVS010000092.1:0-85243 GCA_018268935.1 Acidobacteriota bacterium
CTGATGTGAACTTTATCAGTCACCAACCCGGCGAACTTTTTTTCTTCCCTCCCCTCAATCACTTACGTTCGCCCTACCCACCCTCACTCCCTGTTCCGCCACCCCCTCCCTGCTACTCTCCAGCCAGGAGAACATTCCATGTCATCCCTCAGCGCAAAGCAACTCCAGGTCATCGAGGCCCTGTCCACCGGCCTCAGTGTCACCGCCGCCGCCGATGCCGCCGGCCTCCATCGCACCACAGTCCATCACTGGTCCCGCAACATTCCCGAATTCCGCGACACCCTCGCCGCCGTCAAACAAGCCCACATCGACATCGCTCGCGACGAAATGAACTCGCTCGCCGCTCCATCCATCGCCATTCTCCGCGCCGTCATTGAAGACCCCAACGCCTCCCCATCCCTCCGCGTCCGCACCGCTCTCGCCATCATCAAGTTCGTCACTACCCCCGAAAAGTCCACCACTCCCAAGGAATCCGCCCACGATCAACTCCTCGACGCCGCCTATCTCACCGGATATCGCATGGCCCAGCAGAGAGCCGCCGAAAAAGCCGAACAATCCGAGCCCGAACGCCAGGACAACGAAATTCATCACAATTCATCACATTCAACACATTCATCACAAACTCCGCGCAACGCTCTCTGCCCCTGCGGCAGCGGCAATAAATACAAGCGCTGCTGCGGCAAAAACGCCCCGCCGGTACTCGGCAGAGCTGCCTAGCTCCACCACATACTAAATACACGTCCCATGAAACCGCTACTCCTCCATCTCTTGCTCGCGGCAACTGCATCCGCCGCCCTGCGCGCCGGAGCATCGAAGGCCGACATCACCGACTACAAGGTCGGCCCAGCCAACGATCCGGCTTTCGTCAAAGTCCTCGCCCTCGACGATGGCAAAACCCGATCCCTGCTCATCACCGTCGACGCCGTTTCCCTCGGCGAAATCGGCTACATCGACAACGGCTATCTCACCCGTATCCGCACTGCCATCGAAAAGGAACTCGGGGTTCCACCAAAGAACGTCATGGTCAACGCCAGCCATTGCCATCACGTCGTTCGCAAAGATGCCGACGCCATCACCATCCAGGCCGCGCGCGACGCTTGGCGCAAACTCACCCCCGTCCGTGCCGGCGCTGGCCGTGGCCGCGAAGATCGCATCATGGAAAACCGCCGCATGAAACTCAAGGACGGCCGCGAAACCGACGTGCGCCGCGCCTACGCCATGCCGCGTGACGCCGACGTCGCCGAAACTGGACCCGTCGATCCCGAAATCGGACTCCTCCGCCTCGACCGCATGGATGGCTCCCCACTGGCCGTCATCTACAACTTCGCGGCCCATCCGATCCATGGCGTTCCCTCCGGAGCTAACACCGCCGATTACCCCGGCTTCGCCTCCAAAGCCATCGAAGAGAACCTCGGCCGCGATGTGCTCGCCTTCTTCATCCAAGGCTGTGCCGGCGACATCAACCCCGCCAAGTACAAAGATGTCCACACTCCGCATGACGCCGAACCGCTTGGCAATCTCCTCGGCCTCTCCGTCCTCCGGGCCGCCCGCGCTATCACCACCAAAGACGTCACCGAGTTTCGAACCATCAATGAGACACTCGATCTCCCCCGTGCCGCCGACTACGCCACCCGCATCGCCGCCATGAAGGCAAAAAAGGAAAAGCTGATCGCATCCCTCGAACCCACCAGCCTCAACTTCAAAACATTCTCAGAGCTTTATGTTCAATACGCTCTGGCCGGAGATGCGCCGTCCTATTACAAACACCGCTACCTCCACGAGCAGACAATAGGACGCGAAGAACTCAGCCGCATGGACAACGACAACCGAGTCGAAGTGGCCCGCTATCTCCGCAACATCGAAACCATGGAGGAACTCACGCGCCTCCAAACCAACCTCGCACTCCTCGAAAAGCATCAGACCGAAACCGCCGGCCGCACGGTGCTCCCGGTCGAAGTGGCCGGCCTCCGCATCGGCGATTTCCAACTCGTCACCTTCCCCGGCGAACTCACCGTCGAAATCGGCCTCCGCCTCAAGCAGCAGTTCAACACCGGATTCCACTTCGTCGCCGGCTACACCAACGGCTACATCTACTACACGCCGACGGCCACCCAGCGCCGCAATCCCGGCTATGCCCAGGAAGACTGCGACAGCCTCGTCGCCCCCGAATGGCAAGCCCTCTTCGAAGCCCGCGCACTCGACACCTTCCGCTTTCTGAGCCGCGACCGTTAGGGAGTTCCGATGGCCCCATGTGGGGCAGACTTCAGTCTGCCGGCCGGCTGGAACAGCCGGCTGTGCCTTGGGCCGCCTAATGCGATGAAGACGCGGATGCCGGTTCGTTTAAACTTCAGCAGTTTACTTCGCGTCTTCAACGGAGTCGGTGCCGGAAACCTCTGTCGTGATAAAATGACACTGCTATGTATAAATGTCTGTTCGGCCTGCTTCTGATGGCAACTCCCCTCAAGGGTCAATCCACCAAGGCCGAACTCCTCGGAACGGTCCGCGACGCCTCCGGCCTCGCAGTCCAATCCGCCCAAGTAACCCTATCCAACCTCTCCACAGGCGTCACCTCAACCGCATCCACCAGCGAAACCGGCGCCTACCAGTTCCTCGCCTTACCCGCCGGCGAGTACCGCATAGCCCTTTCCAAGGACGGCTTCGCCCCACTCACCCGCGACGGTGTCGTGCTCCGTATCGGCGATCGCACCACCATGGATCTCGAACTCAAGGTGGGCGACGCCAGCCAGTCCATCCAGGTCACCGCCGCCGCGCCCCTGCTTCAGTCCAGCCGGGGCACAGTCAGCTTTGTCGTGGAGCGCAACAAGGTCGTCACCCTCCCCCTCGACGGACGCAACTTCGTGCCCCTCATCGCGCTCTCCCCCGGAGTCAATCTTCCCCCAGGCAACCTGCTCCCCCGCATCAACGGCAGCCGCCCTCGCGTCAGCGAGTACATCTACGACGGCATCAGCGTCCTCCAGCCCGAGCCCGGCCAGGTCGCCTTCTACCCCATCATCGACGCCATCGATGAGTTCCGCGTCGAAGTGAACAGCTACTCCGCCGAGTACGGCCGCTCCAACGGCGGCGTCATCATGGTCAATCAGAAGTCCGGCTCCAACGACTTCCACGGCACTCTGTTCGAGTTCTTCCGCAATGAGAAGCTGAACGCCCGCAACCTCTTTGCCACCACCGGAGCCAAGCCCCGCTTCCGCCGCAATCAGTTCGGCTTCGTCCTCGGCGGTCCCATCCAAAAAGGCAAGACGTTCTTCTTCGCCGATTGGCAGAGCACACGCCTCAACACCGGCGTCGTCCGCACCAGCACCGTGCCCACTCCTGCCCAACGTCAGGGCGTCTACACGAACCCCATCTTCGACCCCGCAACCACCCGCCGCGTCGATGGCGTCTACCTGCGCGATGCCTTCGCCGCCAACACAATCCCCGCTTCACGCCTCGATCGCGCCTCCCTCGCTGTGCTTGACCGCTACCCGCTCCCCAACGTCGCCGGCACAACGGCCAACAACTACCGCCGCGTCGGTAATGACAACACCGTCGCCGATCAATGGGACGGCCGCCTCGACCGCTACTTCACCTCCCGCCATCGCATCTTCACTCGCTACTCCTACCTCCGCGACGATAGCCGTCCCACCACTCCACTGCCCGATGGCAGCGGCAACCTCACCGCCGGGGTCATCGGCAACACGCTCACCCGCGCCGATAGCCTCGCCATGGAGCATACGCTCACCGTAACGCCCGCCGCTGTCAATCAACTCCGCTTCGGCTACACCCGCCGCAAGTTCGATCGCAACTCAGGCCGCCTCAACCAGAGCCTCGCCCAAGCCACGCTCATCCCGAACATCCCCGCCAGTACCTTCTCCGATGTCCTCCCCACCTACGACATCGTCGGCTTCCAGCAGTTAGGCCCGCCAGCGAGCGGCAACGCCGCCTTCACCACATCGGTCACGCAGTTCATCGACAACTACTCGCATGTGCGCGGCAGTCACACGCTGAAAGCGGGCACAGACATCCGCCTCCAGACACTCGATGTTCTCCAGCCGCCCAGCCCCACAGGCAACTTCCAGTTCACCAACATCTTCACCGCCGGCCTCTCTCCAACCGGAGCCATCGTCGCCAACACTGGCAATGCCTTCGCTTCTTTCCTCACCGGCCGGGTCAGTCGCTTCACCATCGATGCACAGCCCGAAGTCATCCAACCTCGCGCCCGCATCGCCGAGTTCTTCCTCCAGGACGATTGGCGCGTCTCGCCCCGGCTCACCTTCAATCTCGGTGTCCGCTACACGCTGAACTTTCCCTCCACCGTAATCGACAACCGCGGAGCAGTCTTCAACCTCAACACGCAGCAACTCGACTTCCTTGGAGCAAACGGAACTTCGCGCTCAGCCCGCAATCTGGAGAAAGCCAACTTCGCCCCACGCATCGGCCTCGCCTTCAAAGCCGCTGAGTCTCTCGTACTCCGCGCCGGTTACGGGCTGACATGGATCGAACAGGCAGGCATCACAACGCCCTTCACCACACCGCTGTTCCCCTTCATTCAAACACTCACTCAGCAGTCGTCCAACAACATCGATCCCGCCTTCCAACTCTCGCAAGGCCCCACGGTCACCCTACGTCCACCGGCCCCCGATTCCGGCCTCGGCCAAGGTGTGTTCGCCGTACAGCGCGACAACGGCAGCGGCTACGCCCAGCAATGGAACTTCACCCTGCAGAAGACCTTCGCCGCCAACTGGAGCATCGAGACCGGATACCTCGGCTCCAAGCTGACTCGTCTCGGCGTCCCCGACGTCAACCTCAATCAGTTGACCATGCAGCAACTCGCCATGGGCCCTCAGGTGCTTTCACAAGCGCAGTCATTGCGGCCCTACCCGCGCTTCAATACCGTCGCGCTCTACCGCAACAACGTCGGCCACTCCACCTATCATTCGTTCCAATCAAGAGTAGAGAAGCGCTTCGCGCAAGGGCTCACCTTCACCGCCGCTTACACCTACTCCCGCCTCATCGACGACGCCGGAGCAGTCTTTGACTCCGCTGTTCTCACCGGACCAGTGACGAACTTCCAGGCCGCCGACAGCTTCAACAAGCGTCTCGAGAAGGACGTCTCCACCGGCAATATCCCGCACATCTTCTCCTCCGGCTTCGTCTATCAATTGCCCTGGGGGTGGCAGCTCGGCGGCATCGCGCGCCGCCAATCCGGCAGCCCCATCGCCGTAACACAAGCCACCAACCTCAACGCCTTCGCCGGCTTCGGCATCCAACGCCCGAACCGCCTGCGCGACCCCAGCCTGCCGGCCGGCCAGCGCAGCACAGCCCGCTGGTTTGACACCACTGCCTTCACCCAAGCGCCGCAGTTCACCATCGGCAACAGTAGCCGCAACCCCGTCGCCGGCCCCGCCTACGCCACGCTCGACCTGATGCTCGGCAAGACCTTCACCATCACGGAGCGCCTGCGGCTCGAGTTTCGCGCCGAAGCCTTCAACCTCACCAACACGCCTCCACTCGGCAATCCCAACGGCAGCTTCGGTAACGTTGCCTTCGGTACCATCACCACAGCCCTCGACCCGCGCGTCTTCGAGTTTGTCACCAAGGTCCACTTTTAGCCAGACTGGAGTGTTGTGAACATACGAGTAGAGAATCGTCTCGCTGAGATCCGCAAAAGCCGCGGCGTCGGCGCATCCGATCTGGCTCGCCGCGTCAACGTCAGCCGCCAGACCATCTACGCGATCGAAGCAGGCACCTACGTGCCCAACACCGAAGTGGCGCTCAACCTCGCACGCCAGCTCGAAGTCACCGTCAACGACCTCTTCTCTCTCGAAGAGGAAGGCGCACTGAGCCCCGATTCACTCGCCGCCGATGTTCTCAGCGCTGAGTCCCCTCACGACGGCCAACCCGTGCGCATCTGCCAGGTCGGAGCGCGATGGGTCAGCGTGCCCGTATCCGCCTCGCCCTACTACATGCCCGAAGCCGATGGCATCGTGAAGGGCACAGGCCGCGTCAAGGGCCGTGCCGACCTGCTCGTGTTCGCCAAGGACGAAGCAGCGCAGAAGCGTATCGTTCTCGCCGGCTGCGACCCGGCCATGGGCCTGCTCGCCCACATGGTAGAAAAGGCCAGTGGTGTCGATGTCGTCGGCGCTGGCGCCTCCAGCAAACTCGCCCTCCACTGGCTGGTGGAAGGCAAAGTCCATATCGCCGGATCGCATCTCGAAGACCGCAAGACCGGCGAGTTCAATCTCCCTTTCCTCAGGAAGCAGTTCCCCAAAGAGGAGTTCACCGTTGTCACCTTCGCCCGCTGGGAAGAGGGTTTCGTCGTCGCCCCAGGCAATCCAAAGGGCATTCACAAAGCCGAGCATCTGGCCGGAAAGACCCGCTTCATGAATCGCGAACCCGGCTCCGGCAGCCGGTCCCTACTTGACCGCCTTCTGGAACAGGCGGGCGTGCATCATCACAACGTCACCGGCTATGACCGTGTGGCATACGGGCATCTGGCCGCGGCCTACTCCGTGCTCACCGGAGACGCCGATGTCTGCCTCGCCACACGTTCCGCCGCCCAAACATTCCGCCTCGATTTTGTTCCCCTGCACAGCGAGCGCTATGACCTGGTAATGCGCCGCAAGACCGCCGATCTGCCGGCAGTCAAGGCTTTCCTCGACGTGCTGCAGCGGGCCGCCCTGCGGCGCAAATTGGAAGTGCTCGCCGGCTACGATACGTCCGAAACCGGCTCAGTTCTTACTTGTTGAATACAGCCTGAACCGAAGTGTCACGCGTGATCACCACCGTGCACGTCGCCGAAGTGCCCGAACAGGCGCCCGCCCAGTTGGAGAACGTCTTGCCCGCTGGAGGAATCGCCGTCAAGGTAACCGCGGTTCCATCCGTGAACTTCGCCGAGCAGTTGCCGCCGCAATCGAGCAGGCGATCATTGCCCGTGGGACTCGCCGTAATTGTGCCCGGATTGCTCCGGCCCACCGACAGCGTGTACTGATTCTTGAACGCGGCGCCGACCTTCACCTGGCCCGTCACGTTGAGCGAGCAGCTCAACGAAGTGCCCGAACACGCTCCGCTCCAACCCGTGAAGACAGCGCCTCCCGGATTGGCCGTAAGCGAGACCGCAGTGCCGTTCGGAGCGAACGTGGTGCACGCATTCCCGCAGCTGATCTTGCCGCTTGCTCCGCCTACTGAGCCGTTGCCCGTCCGAGTCACGGTCACCGAGTCCGCAACCACGTTCACCGCCGTGTTCTGTGCGCTCAGTGCATCGCCCAACTCGCCGGCCGAAGGCGCCGTGCATGTCCCATCCGCGCAGGCCACCTTGTGGTCCAGCGCATCATAGGCGCCTGTGTACTTGTAAAGCTCGTAGCGCCGGATCACCGTGCGGGTATCGGCCTGAATCGAACCTTGATTCTGCCGCCGCGTGCGGTTGCGTTTCCCATTCCCACCTGCAGGCGGATCCGCCTGCAGAATGTCCCAGGAAACTTCCAATTGCGATGGATCCTCGGGCACTACGGCAGGGTTCGTCGACGAGAGATCATCGGCCGTCACCGGACGGTTGAGCTGCGTCTTGTAGATCTTCACCCATTGGGCATCCCCATACTTCTCCGGGGCCTCCGGCGGCTCCGGCGCTTCCACCTCGGCCACCACCACCGGCGGCGTCGAGATAGTGACGGGCGGCGCGATACTCCACGCGGCGAACGGAATCGCAGCCGGCGGATGGAGTTGGATCAGGCTGCCATGGCTCGCCGGATCGTCAACGAGCCAGTAGCCGCTGACCTTGGTGATCTTGCCCGGCGCCGTGGCGCGCATCGATTGACCAAAGTGTTCGCAACCCGAAGTGGCGTACCGCGAACCGGCCGTGTAGCAGTCGTTCCAACTGAACGGCGTACCCGGCACGTGTTGCGGTGTCTTGGCGGTGTATTGGCCTGAGGCGGAATCGTACCGGCTGGACCACCGAACGCGCACCCCCGTCGCATACGGAGTCACAACGGCGGCGCCATAACGCTGTCCGTTCATCGTGTAGTAAAGGTCGCCAGGTACGGCGCCCTCGATTTCAATCTCGAAGCCGTACACATCTCGGCCCGAGTCATTCACCACGTCAAAGGCGCTCAGCGCGCCCTCCACCGTCGCCGTTTGCGCCCAACCCGTTACAGGCGCCATCGCCAGCGCTCCCACCAATAGGCCTGCGCTCAGCATCCATCTTGTTGTCATAAGGTCACTCCTTGCCCCGTAGGACAGGAGCCAAACGATTATGGAACAGGAAAAACGCGCGAAGTGTGCAGAAATTTCGTAGAGGGCTTTCCGTTCACCCGATCTCAGCGTGGTTGCGGCTCAGTTCTTCCAGCGCAAGCTGCGCCGCCTTCTGCCCCGCGCTCTTCTTCGAGTTGCCTTCTGCCCGGGAAGCCAGGTCCTTGCCCACGCGTACTTCCACCGTGAAGGTCTTCGAGTGCTCCGGGCCCTGCTCTTTGACAATCGCGTAGCGCGGGGTGGGCAGCTTCAGCTTCTGCGTGTACTCCTGCAGTGCGCTCTTGAAATCGCTCACCGCGGATTCCCCATCCGGACCATCGTTGGAGAAGGCTTCGATCACATGGTGGAGGATGAACTGGCGGGCAACTTCCAATCCGCCGTCCAGGTACAGAGCCGCAATCAATGCCTCAAAGGCATTGGCCAGCAGCGCGCGCTTGGAGCGCCCGCCGCTCATCTCTTCTCCACGCCCCAGACGCAGGAAACGGCCCAGATCCAGCGCTTCGGCAGCTTCGTAGAGACGCTGCGCGCTCACCAGGTGTGCTTTGCGTTTGGAGAGCCCGCCTTCGGGCAGGCCGGGATAGAGGATCACCAACTGTTCGGCAACCAGAAAACCAAGCACGGAGTCGCCGAGAAACTCCAGTTGCTCGTTATCGCCAAGAACGCCCGGCACCGCCGCCGGGCGTTCGAAGCGATAGGATTTGTGGGTCAGAGCGCGATCCAGGAGTGCTGCGTCCCGGAAGCGGTATCCGACGGAGGATTCGAGGAGATCCAACTCCGCGCTCATGCCGTTGTGGCTTACTTCTTGCCTGCCTTTGCCTGAACCGCACGCGCCTTTTCGGCCTGAGCGATCTGCTTCAGTTGCGCCGAGGCTTCGGCGTTGCCCATCACCTTATCAAGCACCGCGATCGCATCGTCGTGCTTGCCGGCCATGTTGTAAACCTGGCCCAGACGCACGCTGGTGGCGAGATCCTGGCTGGACTCCACCGCTGCCTTCAACTCAGTGATCGCGACATCATACTTCTTGCGAACCATCGCCACCAGCCCGAGCGCTTCGTGACCCTGCGCTTCGAAGTCCTTCTTGGCGCCGGCCCACTGTTCGTCGGTCAACTGCGGATTCGGCTTCGCCGCGGTCTTCACCAGCTCGGCCGCCTGATTGGCCAGCTTCTCGGCGCGGCCCAGCTTCTCTTCCTTATCCAGATCATGCTCGCGTGTACGCTGGGCGATGGCGTTGGCCATCAGCAGCATCGTGGCGTAGTTCTTCGGGTCGGCATCGAGTGTCCGTTCCCCGTACAGCATCATCTTTTCGAAGTCGTTCTTCTGCTGCGCCGAGACGGTAGCGATGTAGAGGGCGAAGCCTTTGAATTCCGTGTCGGCGAATTTGGTGATGAGGCTCTCGACGGCGGCAATACGGCTATCGGGATCCTGCGCGTTCTGGATGGCCATGATGGCATCCACTTCTTTCTGCGACTTCGGCTGGGGCTGCTTCTGTGCCAAGAGCATGGGGCTGACGGCGGCAATCAGGCCGAAGGTCAGGGTAAGAAACTTCTTCATCGTTACACTCCTTATCAAGAAAACCATTATTGCTGTTTTCGGCGGAACTCGCCTGCCATCCCTTTCTGGGCGGTCTCGCGGGCCTTCTCCGAAATACCGGCAACCGCGAGCGCGGCCTGATACTGCTGTTTGGCCTTGTCGTTCTCGCCGGCGATGTCGGCCAGACGGCCGAGGTAAACCAATGACCACGCCTTCACGCTGTCGTCCGGTTCGAGTTCCAAAGTCTTCTGGAAAAGCCGCTCTCCCAGCTCCGGATCATTCTGCCGGATAGCGACGCGGGCAAGGCCATAGTAGGCCTTCGCATGAACCGGCTTCGCGTCCGTGAGCCGCAGGATGTCCAGGAACTTCGTGCGCGACTCTTCGAGCTTCTGTCCGGTCAGTAAGTCTTCGGCGTCGTCCAGAGCCTGCTCGATCGCCGTTTTGGTTGGGGCCGCGGGCGTGGGCGCTTTGATGGTGCGCGTCACGGCTTTCGTTGCGAACTGCACCCCCTCCAGCCGCTTGTCTTCCTTCCGCAAGTCGATCCCTGTGGCCATCTCCTTAAAGAAGAAGCGCATCGATTGCTCCTGCTTTTCGTAACCGGCGAGCGCCTCGGCGAAGTAGGGCGTCAGGATGTAGCCCTCACCCAATGCTTGCTCCACCATCTGCTGCCGGCGCGCCGTGGAGCCGGGGCCTGTGACAAGCCGCGACTCAATCGCCTTCACAAAGCTCTTCTCGGTGAGCAGCACGAAGTCCTTCTTATAGATGTCCGGCAGCAGCGGCGCCGGGATGGCAAAATCGCCCAGCCCCTTCTTCGTCTCCAGCACTTCCTGTTGCCGCATCACCAAAGGCGCCACCGAGTACTGCACAAAGTAGTGGCGAATGGCATCCACCGAAGGCTGCGGAGAATGCGTCACCACGACGTAAAACTCGTCCCCGAAGCTCTTGGCGATCACTTGATTCGGGGCAGCCAGCAGGTCGAGGAAGATCTGGAAGCGATAGCGTTCTCCGCCGCTCGATGGAATGCGGAGATACGCATTCGTCTCCTGCACCGTGCGCACAACAGGGTCGTGATAGCCCTCAATCGCCGTGCCATCCTTCAGTTTGCAACCGCCGATCTGGCACTCGAACAAAGGCTGCACCTGTTTCCAGATCGCGTCGATCTGCGCCTCCTGATGGAAGCGCTTCATCAGATCCTGCAAACCTTCGAGTGCGGTAACCTCAGGGGGAATCTCGTTGCTGCGAAATCGATACTTGAAATTCGGTGGACCGTCGGTCACCAGAGCAAACGAGACATACTGGCTCAGCGTCTGCGCGTCGGAGTCCTGTTTATGGTCGCGATAGAAGCGTTTCAGCTCCGCAACGACGGGCAGGTTCTTCGCTGCAAAGTGCTTGCGCAGGTCGTGGCGGAAGGGGTGATTCGAAGGCGACTGGATGTCGGCATCGTAGCCCGCGGCATTGATCGCCGCCATCACACTGAACAGCGACGGATTGAAGTCAAGCTGGTTTTGTTGCGCCACCAGGGACGCGGGGCCGGCGAGCACAAAAATCGCGAGGAGCTGACGTGGAGTCACCAAGAGCCTTCTGACTTGACTCCAGTGTATCACCCCCCCATAGACACCGGCGCGCATTCCGATTACACTAAGGGCTAACCAGGATCTTTACAAAGGGGATGTCCGCTACAATCAACACGGTCATCCCCTGTTTGTTTCAGAAAGGAGCGATTTAGCAGCACAGCGTATCTGTTTTCCGAATGTTTCCATCAAGAAATTTCCCCCCACGCCGCACTCGCATTCGCGAGAATGTCAATGAAGCGATCCGCGCCCGGGAGGTGCGAGCTGTATTCCCGGACGGCGTCGTCGAGATCATGCAAACGCCCGCGGCCATCCGCAGGGCTCAAGAGTTAGGCCTCGATCTGATCCTCGTTTCCCCCACTGCAGAGCCTCCTGTTGCCAAGGCCATGGACTATGGCCAATGGCAGTATGAGCAGAAAAAGAAGTCGCATGAGGCGAAGAAGAAGCAGCACGTCATCCAGGTGAAGGAACTGAAGTTCCGGCCGAACACCGACGACCACGACTACGATTTCAAGCGGAATCACGCCATTCGCTTTCTGAAGGAAGGCAATCGCGTGAAGGCCATCGTGCAATTCCGCGGCCGTGAGATCGCCCACACCGATCTCGGACAGAAGTTGCTGCAACGCTTTGCGGCCGACTTAGCCGAGGTTGGGGCGGTGGAAGGCAATCCCCGTCTGGAAGGCCGCAGCTACCACGTGATCATCAGTCCCGTGAAGAAGGATCAGCCGAAGAAGGAAAAGAGCGATACTCCGGCGCCGGCGGCCAAGCAGCCACCTCCGCGTCCGGCCTAACCGCGACGAACTAGTAGAACAGATACTTGCGCCATTGATCGTCACCTTTGCCTAGCATGCGCATCAGGTGGCGATTGGTGTGCAAAGTGAATGGCCGGGGTGCGCGGTGGAGCTTCATGTTCGCCTCATCCGGCGTGCGGCTCCCTTTGCGGTTGTTGCAAGGGTTGCAGCAGGCGACGAGGTTTTCCCAGGAACTCTCACCAGCCCGCGAGCGCGGCAGCACGTGATCCAGCGTCAATTCCGATGACGGCAGCGTCTTGCCGCAATACTGGCAGGTATAACGGTCGCGGAGCAGGATGTTCTTCCGCGACAAAGCCCTGCTTTGGTGTGGGATGCGCCGGTATTCGAGCAACCGGATCACGGTCGGCAATTTGATTGCCTGCCGTGCCGAGTGCACATAGCACGGCACGTGTTCTTCCGCCGATGCGACGCCCTTCAGAACCAGAACCAATGCTCTGCGGGCGGCGCAGACATTGATCGGCTCATAGCTCGCATTCAGTACCAGCACTGCATTCTGCATTCGATCCAGACTGGGCATTCCTCATCCCCCTGAAGCTGTGGTCGAAATGGCCCGCCCTTGTAGGGCGGTCACGGATAATCGGCGATCTACTCGAGCCACGGTAAGAACCTGCACAGCGGAGGCGCCAGCCAGTTTCAGGGCTGCGCCGCAGGCCGAAGCCGTTGCTCCTGTAGTTAGCACGTCGTCAATCAGCAGTACATGTCGGTTCCGTGGCGATTCGATAACGGCGAATGCGCCCCGCAGGTTCTGCCGGCGTTCCTTGTCGCTTAGACCCGCCTGTGGCGGGGTCCTCCTCTGGCGGCGCAATGCCGCCAACATCGGGATGCCGGTGCGCCGGGATAACTCCCGGGCCAGCAGTTCCGACTGGTTGTAGCCTCTGCGCCAGCGCCGGAACCAATGCATCGGGACCGGAACAATCCAGTCCACCTGCTGGTGGCGTGGCAATGCGGCTACCAGAAAATTCGCTAAGGGACCAGCCAGCGTATCTACGCCGTGGTACTTGTACAAGTGAATGAGCTTGCGCAGCGTCCCTTCATAGAACCCGTAGGAAGACGCGCCGTCAAATCCGGTCAGGCCGCGGCGGCAGAGCAGGCAAAGCCCATTCTCATCCAGCGGATGCCGCGTAACAAACGGCATATGGCACGCGGCGCAGGCATATTCGGATTCGAGCGGGAGCGGGGAACTGAGGCAGGTCGGACAGACCGGATAGCGGTGAACTTCGCGGAGAGGTTGATCGCAGATCCGGCAGTCTTCAGGGAAGATCGCGTTGAACACACTTCTGCATGTGTCACGCAGAACCGGAGAAGAAGGCAACGCTCCAAGCCATCTACTCGAGAAGATGCACCTCCCGGAATTTATATTGTACAACAGTTACTTACTTATGCTGAACAGGCGATCCTTCCTTACCACTACCGCGGCCGGTCTCGCGGCGGCCACTGCGCACGCCGCCGAAGGCAAGCCAAACGTCATCCTGATCTATGCCGACGACCTCGGCTACGGTGATTTGGGCTGCTACGGGGGCAAGATCGCGACCCCGCATCTCGATCGCATGGCGCGCGAAGGAATGCGGTTCACCAACTTCCTTTCGGCGAACCCCGTGTGTTCGCCTTCACGGGCTGCGTTGCTTACCGGGCGTTATCCGACCCGCGCCGGAGTGCCCCGCGTGCTGTTCCCTCAGGACCAGGTGGGGCTGCCGGATAGCGAAGTGACAATTGCCCAGTTGTTGAAGCCGCTCGGCTACAAAACGATGTGCATCGGCAAATGGCACCTCGGGCATTTGCCGAAGTACCTGCCTACGAACCGCGGCTTTGATGAATACTATGGCATTCCCTATTCCAACGACATGATCCCGCCCGTGGTGCTGCACGCTACGCCGGGCAAGGTGGAGACAGTGGAAGAGCGGGCCACGCTGGAGACACTGACGCCGCGCTATACGGAGCAGGCGCTGCAATTCATCGAAGCGAACAAAGGCGGGCCGTTCTTCCTCTACATGCCCCACACCTATCCGCACATCCCGCTGGCGGCGTCACCGCGGTTCAAAGGCAAATCGCCCCATGGCATCTACGGCGACGTTCTGCAGGAACTCGACTGGAGCGTAGGAGAGATACTCACGGCACTGAAGAAGCACAACCTGGAGAAGAACACCCTGGTCCTGTTCAGTTCCGACAACGGACCGTGGTTCATGGGCAGTCCGGGGCATCTCAGGGGCAGGAAGGGGACGACGTACGAAGGTGGAGTCAGGGAGCCTTTCCTGGCGCGCATGCCGGGCAAGATCCCAGCCGGGAAAGTATGCCACGGGGTGGCGTCCACGATGGACATCCTGCCCACGGTCGTCAAGCTGTGTGGATCGAGCCCGTCGAATCCGGTGGACGGAATCGATATCTGGCCGCTGTTGAGCGGGCAGAAACAGGAGTTGGAGCGCGAAGCGCTGCTCTACTTCGACAATCTCTATCTGCAGTGTGCGAGGAAGGGGAAATACAAGCTGCATGTGGCGCGGTACAACTCGGCGGTGTATAGCCCGGCGCCCGCCTCGGGGCGTGTGAACCTGCCGCTGCCCGCCCCCGAGCTGTATGATTTGAGCAACGATCCGGATGAAAGTTATGATATTGCCCCGGAGAATCCGGAAATTGTGAAGGATTTTGAGGGCCGCATCGAAAGGCTGATGCGGGGCTTTCCGGAGCAGATCCGCAAAGCCCATGCCGAGACGTTTGCCAAACAGACAACCGGATCTACGGCTGCTCATCCGCGGCTGAAGTGAGCCCAAAGGTGCGCTGGAGCCAGGTGCGGAGGATGGGCTTTCCCTTCGATGGAAAGCGGTGTCCTCCGGGTAGCGAGTGAAACTCGACGTCTCTGGCGCGAGTGCGCAACTTGCGGGCATAATCGGCCGTAACAGATGCCGGGAAGAACTCGTCTTCATCACGTGCAATGTGGAGGAGACTTGCTTCCACCTGTCCGTAGTTGCCGGTTTCCCAGTCTTTGGGGACGCCGCCGCAGATTCCGATGACGCCGCCGATTTCTTTTGGGAACGTAGCAGCAAAACGGTAATTGAATCCCACAGGTTGCGAGAAGCCGATAAGAATTGTACGGGAGGGCGGGACTTCGCAATGGGCTCGCATTTCTGCGCTCACACTGCGTATCATGGCGTGATGCAGAGCGATGGAAGCATCGCCGTGAGCGCGGGTGCCCCAGTTATAGCCAATCTTGGAGTTAGCGGGAGTTTCACCGAGATAGAATTGGTTTGGAGCTTGAATGGAAGCAATGGCAGCGGATTCCGGAAGAAATGGGAGTGTAAGAGAGAGCATAGTTTGAGCATTCATACCGTAACCGTGCAACAGGAGGAAGAGCAGGTCCGGGCGGCTATAGGGGATACTGCTTAAGTATTGATACTCGGTGGGAAGGCGGAAAGTATGGAGGCGCGGGGAAATATCACTGGATAAGGGGTGGGGGTCCATGTAGACATTAGCCTATCAGGCCGATAAGAATGTATGCATAGGCGTTCGCTGTCTCCGCCCGAGGTCCGCAGTGGGACAAGGCTGGACAGCAGGAGTGGAAGGGAACCAAAGTCGTGAGTTTTTCCAATCAGATCGCAGTTTTGGATCGAGCGGTAGCCCTGGAGCGAGTCGGGGGGGACTCCGAACTGCTACAGGAGATGGCACAGCTCTTTCTCGACGAATACCCCATGCAACTGGAGGCCGTGCGTGCTGCCGTGCGGGCTCGGGACGCGAAGGCTGTGGAGCGGAGCGCTCATAGCCTGAAGGGATCGGTCGGCAACTTTGGTGCGGCTGCGGCGCAGGAAGCGGCTCTTCAGTTGGAACTGCTGGGGCGCCGGGGAGACCTGCAAACCGTCGATCAGGCCATGCATTCACTCGAAGTGGCCTTATCCTCGCTTCAGCCGGAGATGGAAAGCCTGGCGCAGTGCTATTGATGTCTGCCCGTACGCTGACGCGAGTAGCTTGCCGCATGGGGTAGCTGATACAATCAAGCCAATCGAAAGTACGCTTGATGCGGATATTCCTGTCCTTTGTTGTTCTTCTCGTCTTCTGTGCGGATCTACTCACAGCGCAGCGCCGCAAGCGCGGTAAGAAGGCGGAAGAAGAGATCACGCAGACCCTCGAGGTTCCCAAAGACCCGCCAGCCGCCGTGGTGGGCGACTCCCAACGTTTCGTCTACCTCAATGCTCCCCTTTCGGCAAAGGGCCTCTTATCTCAGCAGACACGCGATGGGCTGAAGTCGTTGCGGCGCCTGGCGAAAGGCGCCACCATTCTCAAGATCCGCGCCTTCGTCGCCGGAACCGGAGATTTGCGCCGCGTACAAGCCATTGTCAGCGAAGAGTTTACCGATTGGCGCGCGCCTCTGCCCGCACTCACCACCATCCTTGTGGGCGGACTGCCACTGGAAGGCGCACAGGTCCTCTTAGAGGCCGTTGCGGTGGAAAAGAAGCCGGTCAACCCGCACGGAGTGGTGCTCTTCTCCGGCCAGCAGGTGACCTCGAAAGAACCCTTGGAAAAGATCGAGCCGATCTTCCGCACCTCGCTCGACAACCTATCCACCGCTGTGAAGGGGGTTGGGATTACCGACGCCGATGTGCTCCGCGTGACCTGTTTTTCCAGCGCACTGGGCGACCATGCGCAGCAGCGGCAATTGCTGGCGGAGCGCTTTCCCAAAGCTGCCCACACGATTGTCCAGGTGTTGCGCGGATTGACCACCGGACTGGTGGAATGTGAAGCGGTGGGCCGCGCCGCGGCAAGCACCGGCGCGCCAATGAAAATGATGAATCCGGCCGGGCTGGAAGCTTCGCCGAACTACTCACAAGCGGTGATTCTCAATGCTCCGAAAGTGATTTTGTCAGGGGGACAAATGGCCTTCCGGGCCGAGCCTGCCGATATTCGCCTGGCCTTTGAACGCCTGGGAAAGACTGTGGAACAGGCCGGTGGAAGTCTGAAGCGGACGGCCATGACCAGCTATTACCCGCTGGCGACGTCCACAATCGACAAGATCCGGCAGATCCGCTTCGAATACCTGGACAAGGCCCAGCCCCCAGCCAGCACGATGCTGCTATTTGAAGGGCTTCCATCGATGGACGCCAGCTTTGTGATGGAAGTGATTGCGCTACCCTAGTGGGGCGATGGATTTCGAGTCTCCCCTTGCCGACATGCCGGCGGAGGAATTCCGCAAGGCAGGCCATGAAATAGTCGATTGGATCGCGGATTACCTGGCGGAGCCCCGCAAGCGGCCGATCATGACCAGCATTGTTCCCGGCCAGCTTGTCGACCAGTTGCCCGCGCAGGCGCCGGAGCAAGGCGAACCCTTTGCAGACATCTTCCGCGATTTTCAGGAGCTGATTGTTCCGGCCTCCACGCTGTGGAATCACCCCCACTTTTTCAACTTCTTTTCCGTCTCCACCAGCGGTCCGGGCATTCTGGCCGAGTCCTTGATCGCCACGCTGAACATGAACGGGATGATCTGGAAGTCCTCGCCGGCCGTGACGGAATTGGAGCAGGTGACGCTCAGTTGGCTGCGGCAATGGGTGGGACTTCCGGATTCGTTTTTCGGGATGATTCACGACACGGCATCGCTGGCGACGATGCACGCCATTCTGGCCGCGCGCACGATGGCCGATGGCGGGGTGCGGACGGACGGCGCTTCGCCGGGGATGGTGCTGTACACCTCGGAACAGGCGCACTCGTCGGTGGAGAAAGGCGCCCTGGCGCTTGGGATCGGGCAGAAGTTCGTGCGCAAGATCGGGCTCGACAGCGCCTATCGCATGCGGCCGGATCTGCTGCGCGAGGCGATTGCGGCGGACAAAGCAGCGGGGCTGCGGCCCTTCTGCGTCGTGGCCACGGTGGGTACGACGGCCACAACCGCAGTAGATCCGGTAGCCGAAATCGCTGACATCTGCGAAGCGGAGAACCTCTGGCTCCACGTGGATGGCGCCTATGGCGGCCATGCCGGGCTGGTGCCGGAGTACCGGCATTATCTGGCGGGTTGTGAGCGGGCGCATTCCTTCGTGGTGAACCCGCACAAATGGCTGTTTACGCCGATCGATCTGAGCGCGTTCTATACGCGGCGTCCGGAGGTGCTGCGGCAGGCTTTATCGCTGGTGCCTTCCTATCTGCAATCGGCGGAGAATCCGCGGGCGGTGAACTACATGGATTACAGCGTGGCGCTGGGGCGGCGCTTCCGGGCGCTGAAACTGTGGTTTGTGATGCGCTACTTCGGGCATGAACGGATCGTCGGCATCGTGCGACACCACATCGAGATGGCGCAGGAATTGGCGCGGCGTATTGCAGCAGATGAGCGGTTTGAACTGGCGGCCCCTGTACCGCTTTCGCTGGTGTGCTTCCGGCTCAAAGGGCCGGACGAGGCGACGCGGCGGCTGTTGGATCGAGTAGATGCCGACCGGCACGCGTTTCTCGGTCAGACGGTGCTCGATGGGCGGCTGGTGATCCGGTTGGCCATCGGGAATATTCACACTACCGAGCAGGACCTGGATGAGACTTGGGCTTTGATTCAGCGCTGCGCGGAGTGAGAATCAGTGCAGCATTGCTGCACTGCGACCGGCCTGGAGGCCCGTCGCCACCGGACTAGACCCCGCCCTGAGAGCCGTCGATCTTCTGGCCTCCGATAAGGGCGAAGAACAGCTTCCAGTTATAGCCGGGGCTTTGGAAGGTAAGAGCGCGCAGTAAGGTGACGAGAAGAGCCTGGAGTTTGATCAGAGTGCCGGCGACGAAGCCGAGGCGCTTCGAAAGGAAGTGGGAGGCGCCGTTGAGGCGATCGGCGGCGAGTGTGGCGCGCTGGGAACTGGACCAGTTGGGCGCAGGTTCCTGGCCGGAATGGTCGACCGCTTTCACGTCGGGCAGGAGTAGCGCCTTGCGTCCGGCATGACGGATCTGGAAGGCCAGTTCGAGATCGCCGCCCCATTCTCCGTAGCCCTCGTCGAAGTAGTTCATTCCCTTGAGAAAGGCGCGGCGGATGAGAAGCGCTTTGCGGCCGGGGTAGTCGATGGCCACGGGGCTGGAGGAAACGGCGGGGACACTCATGGGCAAGCCCGCATCGTCCTGCCAGGCTTCCCACAGTTGGGTTCGTTCCGGCAATTTTCGCACTTGCGGGACGGGGTTGCCGGCAGAATCGATGAGGAGGGGGCAGACCGCCCCTTCCGCGAGCTCTTCAAAACGGGCGATGAGTTGAGAGACGGTGGTGGGCGCTACCTGCACGCCGGGATCGAGGAAGAGCAGCAGGTCGGCCTGGGCGCTGCGAATCCCGATGTTGAGGGCGCGCGTGGCGCCGAAGTTCCGGGGCATACGGAGGAAGGTGATGCCCGGGAAATCGAGGTCCCATTGGGTGGTGGTGTCGTAGTTGGCAATGTCTAAGACAATGACCTGAAGACGAGGGAAGCTGTCCGATTTCTCCAGTGCCTGGAGGCATTGGCGAAGGGTATTACCGCGGCGATAGGAGGCGACGATGACCGTTGCTAAGGGTCCGGACTGCTCCTGGTCCGGTTGTAGTGGTAGCTGCTCCTCCATGGTGAGAACCCATGATGATAGCAGGAGCGGGGGGAGGCGTGCGGGTCTGATTTATTCCGAGTCAGTGGAACGGAACTGTGTCAGAGTCCGGTTCATTTCTTCCTGATGCCTTTCCATGTCATAGATTTTCATGGACTTCTGAGCGGGTGAGAAGCGCTCGCGAGTGGGGGAGAAAGGCTTCGGTGCGACGTTGAATACAACGACTGCCAGAACGGGGAGAAGGCAGGCAATCCAGTATTTGCGCATGGTGTTTATTACTTCCAGATCCAGAATGCCAGCAGTGGGAGCCGCGGCAAATGAGAGGAAGACCTGAGGTTGCCTGTAATCTTGCGTCTAGAACTGTAGGGGCTTAAGTAACGTTCAGCCCCGCGGCCACGGCAAACTCCCGGAATAGTGCCGTGTCTTCGGCTCTATCGGGAACGCGGTCTTCGGGGTGCCACTGAACGGCGAGTGCGAAGCGCGGCCCGGGGAGTTCCAGGCCTTCGACGATGCCGTCCGCGGAGCGCGCGGAGACGATCAATTCGGGGGCGATGCGCCCGGCAGCCTGATGATGGCGGGAGTTCACGTAAAAGCTCTGGGGGCCGGTGATGGCGGCGAGCTTCGTGCCAGGCACAATGTCGACGGGGTGGGCATCGGTGACTCCGCGCTGGCGATGGAGCGGAGTCTGATCGAGGTGTTGCAGCAGGTCGCCGCCGAGGGCCACATTGAACAACTGGAGGCCGCGGCATATACAAAGGACGGGCAGATCCGATTGCAGGGCGAGGCGGAGAAGGCGGATCTCCATGGCGTCACGCTCATCGTCGGGTGTTTCGTTTTCCGGGTGCGAGGCTTGCTGATAAAGAGAGGGGTTCAGATCCGTACCGCCTGCGATGAGAAGGCCATCCAGGCCGTGGAGAGAATCCACCCCTGGGGGAACGATGGGGACTGGCTCCAGGCCTACGGCCAGCACCGCATCGCGGTAGGGCGGATACTTCTCTTCGAAGCGGTACGTGATTCCGATGCGTTTCACTTGCGACTAGCGGACCTTGTTGCCGGCGATGTAGACCGAATCGATGGCTTGGGCGTTGCGAATATCGGTGAGCGGGTTCTTGGTGAGAACGACGAGGTCCGCCCAGTGGCCCTTCTCGATGGTGCCGATGTCTTTCTGCCAGCCGAGGAACTCGGCGGAGTTCTTGGAGAAGATGGTGATGATCTGGCTGGGAGTAAAGCCGGCCTGGGCCATCAGTTCCATTTCCTTGTGCTCAAAGAAGCCGCTGAAACGGGCCGGGGGGCCGCTATCGGTGGCGAAACCAACGCGGATGCCGGCGTCGTAGAGCTTCTTGAGATTCTTCTGTGCGGTGGCGAGGAAACCGGGGTATTTGGGCAGATCTTTGTCGGCTTGCTGCTTTTTGATATAGGCGTCGCTGGCAAGGGTGTCGCGGACCGACTTGTTGACGCTCATGGTGAAGAACGGATCGTTGAGGAAGGGTGCGGGTTTGGAGAAGACGAAGGTGGACAATTCACGCACCAGCGTGCCGAGCTGCCAGGTGCCGTTCTTCTTCATGGTTTGGATGAGGGCGTCGTCCACTTCGCGGTCGCGGACGCTGTGGGCGCAGGCATAGAGGCCTTTTTCGGAAAGCGCCTTGGCGTCGGCGTAGTAGAAGATATGGGCGCAGGTACGGAAGCCCTTTTTCTTGGCTGCGGAGATGATGGCCGCTGAGATTTCGGTGGGGATTTTCTTCTCTTTGCCGAGGTGGTCATCGACCCAGATTTTGACGAAGTCGGGGTTCTTCGGAGCGAGTTCGTCCATGGCTTTCTGCACCTCGGCGGGGCTGGAGATTTCGTAGGGTACGCCCTTCATGCCGGGGGCCGAGGTGGGGTAGCCGGCGGGACCGGTGAACCCTTTGCCGGCGGTGAAGATGCGGGCCATGGTGGGGCGGCCCTTGCGCTGGGCGGCGCGGAGGTCATAGACCAGGGGCTGGTCGCTGCCCATGCTGAGCACGGCCGTAACGCCGTATTGGGCGTAGGTCTTGAGCTGTGCCTCGACGTTCGCTTTGGTGAAATTCTTCGGATCCTGAGTCAAATCAACGACATTGCCGAGGTGGCCGTGGAGGTTGATGACCCCCGGCATGACGAACTTTCCGGCGAGGTCGATGGCCCGGCTATCTTTTGGCTCAGGGACCTTGTCTTTTGATCCCACGGCCTGGATTCTGCCGTCGGTCACGACCATGGCGGCATTCGGGACGGCCGGTCCGCCCGATCCGTCTATCAGTGTGAAATTACGTAGGTAAAGGGTTTCTCCGCACGCCAGGGAGGAGAGATAAAACAGGATAGAAAAAAGATGTCTCGACATGTTTCACCCGGAACAGAAGTGAGTGTATCACGCCCGTAAGCATGCCGGACAGCGTGATAGGTTGAAGGTGAATGCGCAAGAGGATGTTGTTTCTCGCAGCCGTTGTGTGCCTGGCAGGATGCGGAAAACGTGGGGAACCTTCCGTGGTTACGGCCTCCACAACAAAGAAGACCGTAGTGGCGGTGTCGCGCGCCGAGCAGGTGAAAATGAGCGACGACCTGGTGCTGACCGCGGAATTCGCCCCTTACCAGGAAGTGGATGTGATGGCCAAAATTTCGGGCTACATCAAGAAGGTGTACGTCGATGTGGGGGACCGGGTGAAGGCCGGACAGCTTCTGGCGGAGTTGGAAGTGCCGGAGATGGGCGATGAACTGATCAAGGCGAACGCCGGCATTGCGCGCAGCAAGGCGGATGTGGCGCGGGCCCTGACGGAAGTGGAACGCGCGGAGACGGCCCACAAGATGGCGCATCTGACGGCGGAGCGGGTGGCTGCGGTTGCCAAGAACCGGCCCGGGCTGGTGGCGCAGCAGGAAGTGGACGACTCAAAGAACCGCGATCTGGTGGCGGAAGCGCAGATCGCCACGGCGAAATCGACGCTGGCCGCCGTGCTGAAGAGTGTCGATGTGAGTGAAGCGGAAGCGCGGAAGGCGACGACGCTGCAAACCTACCTGCAGGTGACCGCGCCGTTCGCCGGAGTGGTGACGAAGCGGTTCATCGACAACGGGGCGATGATCCAGGCAGGAACGTCATCGCACACACAGGCGCTGCCGGTGGTGCGCATCTCCGATAACCGGATGTTGCGCCTGATGCTGCCCGTGCCGGAATCGGCAGTGAGCCAGGTGCGGCTGGGTGCGTCCGTAAAAGTACGTGTGCCATCGATCGACCGTGAAGTGAATGGCCGGGTGGCCCGCTTCTCGCAAAGGATCGTAACCGCCACCCGAACGATGGAAACCGAAGTGGACGTAGCGAATCCACAAGGCGTTCTGGTGCCGGGGATGTTTGCCGAGGCAGCGATCAGCCTGCGCGAGCCGCGGCAGGCGCTGAGTGTGCCCGTAATGGCTGTGGACCGGACCGGGGACAGTTCTTCGGTTCTGGTGGTGAAGTCCGATGGCACGGTGGAACGGCGCAATGTGTCGCTGGGCCTCGAAAGCGCGGACCGCCTGGAAATCCGGTCCGGTTTGTCCACGGGCGAACTGGTGGTGATTGGGCGCAGGGACACACTGAAGCCCGGACAGCAAGTGGAGCCGAAGGAGACCGTAATGGGTCCGATGCGAGGTCAGAAGTAAGTGTCGAAATTTGCGATTGGCAATCCGTATTTCATCATCGTGGTGTGCCTGATTGTGCTGGTAGTGGGCGCCAGCGCGGTGGTGCAGATGCCGGTGGACATGTTTCCGAACATGAACATTCCCGTGGTGGTGGTGGCCACGTTCTTCAATGGCATGCCGCCGGAGCAGATTGAGGCGGACATCACATCGCGGTACGAACGGTTCTTCACGCTGGCAAGCAACGTGGAGCACATTGAGTCACGCTCGCTGCCGGGCGTGAGCCTGATCAAGGTTTACTTTCAGCCTGGGTCGAATGCGGACGTAGCGCTCTCGTCGATTTCGAACCTGTCGGTAGCGAATCTGCGGCGGCTTCCCCAAGGCACGCTGCCCCCGGTGGTTTTGAAATTCGACGCATCGAGCCTGCCGGTGTGCCTGGTGACATTGAAGGGCGAAGGACTGACTCAGACGCAGGTGCGCGATCTGGGGCAATATGTCGTGCGCAACCAGATTGCGACGATTCCGGGATCGAGCATCCCGCAGCCATTTGGCGGGCTCTACCGGCAGATCATGATCTACGCCGATCCGCTCAAGCTGGAGGCCTACCAGATGAGCCCGATGGACGTGGTGCGGGCGGTGAACGATTCGAACCTGATCGTGCCGGCCGGCGATTTGCAGATCGGGCCGCGGGATTATTCGATTTACACCAATAGCCAGTTGGACACGATCGAAGAGATTAACCAACTGCCGATTAAGATGGCGAACGGCGCGCCGGTGCGGATCACCGATATCGGGGTGGCCAAGGACGCGCAACAGATACAAACCAGCGTGGTGCGGGTGGACGGGGTTCGATCCGTTTATCTGCCGGTGTTGAAGCAGGGTGGAGACAGCAACACGTTGAGCGTCGTCGATGGGGTGAAGAGCGTGGTGGGAAACCTGCTGGATGTGCCCGAATCGTTCACGACGCGGGTGGTGTTCGATCAGTCGCGGTTCATCCGGACGGCGATTCAGAACCTGCTGCACGAAGGCGCCATTGGATTGGTGCTGACCTCGGTGATGATTCTGGTGTTTTTGGGGAGCATGCGGGCGACGGTGGCGGTGCTGTTCTCGATTCCGCTCTCGGCGCTGGCGACGTTCCTGGTGTTGTTCTTTGGCGGAAGCACGATCAACACGATGGTGCTGGGCGGACTGGCACTGGCGTTTTCGCGGCTTATCGACAATTCGGTGGTGGTGCTGGAGAACATTTACCGGCACCTGGAGATGGGTGCTCCGGCCGCGGAAGCGGCGGAACGAGGCGGGCGCGAAGTGGCGCTGCCGGTGCTGGCCGCGACGCTCACGACGGCGATCGTGTTCTTCCCGGTGACATTTCTTTACGGTGTGAGCAAGTTTCTGTTTAGCGCTCTGGCGTTGGCGGTAGTGATTTCGCTGTTTGCCTCCTATGTGGTGGCGATGACCGTGGTGCCGCTGTTCTGCGCCCGGTTCCTCAAACCGCATCATCAGCCGGGGATGGAAGCGGCGATGCGGAAGCTCAGTTGGGGAGAGATGTTCAATGTCGGATTCAACCGGTTGTTCGCCAAGGCGCTGGGCGGCTACACGGTGGTGGCGCAATGGTCCATCCGCTACCCGAAGCTGACACTGGCTTTGTTCCTGCTTGGGTTTGCCGCGGCGATGACCCAGGTGGCGGGAATCGGAATGGCGTTTTTTCCTTTGTCGGACGGGGGACAGTTTGTAGTCAATCTTAAGGCTCCGTCAGGCACCCGCCTGGCGGTGACCGAAGCTGAGGCAGCTAAAGTGGAGGAGCTGATCCGGTCTGTAGTACCTGCCAATGAACTGGATACGGTGGTGTCGAACGTCGGCGTAACTCCGGGCATGTCGTCGATCTACACCACCAACTCAGCGATGCACACGGCGTTTGTGCAAGTGAGCCTGAAGCCGGAGCGCACCACCAGCAGCTTCGAGTACATGAACCGGCTGCGGCGTCGGTTGGCGGAGGAATGTCCCCAACTGAGCACGTTCTTTCAGACCGGGAGCATGGTGGACGCGGTGTTGAACCAGGGGTTGTCGGCCCCGATTGACGTTCAGGTATCGGGACGGAACCTGGAGGAAATCCACGAGATCGCGCTCGACCTGCAGGCGAAGATCCGGGAGATTCCTACGGTGAGCGACGCCTATGTTCCGCAGGACGTGGATTACCCCGCGCTGAAGGTGGACATCGACCGGATGCGCGCCTCGAAGCTGGGGTTGCACCAGCGCGAGATCATGAACAACATTGTGACCGCGCTGACCAGCAACCAGATGATTGCGCCGAGCTACTGGGTGGATCCGAAGAGCGGGAACGACTATATGCTGACGGTGCAGTATCCGGAATTCCGGGTGGAGAACATCGAAGGGTTCCGGGCCATTCCGTTGCGGGCGCCGGGGCAATCGCATCCCGTGCGGTTGGACGCTTTGACCAACATCCAGCAGATCCATGCGCCGACGGAGGTGGATCATTACCAGTTCCGCCGTGTGATCGACATTTTTGTGCGCACCACGGGGGAGGATTTGAGCGTGGTGGCGAACCGGATTGACCGCATTGTGGCGGCGACAAGGCTTCCGGCGAATGTGCGGGTGACGATGCGCGGGATGGTGCAGGGCATGCGGGAGTCGTTCCGCAGCTTCGCCTTTGGATTGGGCCTGGCGCTGGTGCTGCTGTACCTGGTGCTGGTGGCGCAGTTCCGGTCGTTTGTCGATCCGATGATCATTCTGCTGGCGGTGCCACCGGGTATTGCCGGCGTCGTCGGCGTGATGAACACCACGGACACGACGCTGAATGTGATGTCGCTGATGGGCCTGGTGATGCTGGTAGGGATTTCGGTGTCGAACAGCATTCTGATTGTGGAGTTCACTCGTACGCTGCGGGAGGAAGGAATGGAGGTGGCGGAGGCGGTGCTGACATCGTGCCGGATCCGGCTGCGGCCGGTGCTGATGACCTCGCTGGCGACGATCATCGGGCTGATCCCGATGGCGATGAAGTTGGGAGAAGGCAGCGAGTCGTTCGCGCCGCTGGCGCGGGCGATCGTGGGAGGCTTGTCGGTTTCGGTGTTGTTTACGGTGTTTCTGGTGCCGGCGGCGTATATCCTGGTGCACGGCCGCCGGGTGGAGGCGCGCGGATGAGGGCCGCGCTGCTGGTGCTGTTGGCGCTGCCGTCAGCGGCGCAGGACAAGATGCATTTAACGCTGGAGGAAGCGGAGAAGCTGGCCCTCGGGAATCATCCCCAGATTGCCGCGTCGCGGTTTCTGGCGCTGGCGGCGGCTGAGGTTCCGGTGGAGATCCGGGGAACGCAGTTGCCGGTGTTTTCGGGCGCCTTTTCCGGAGTGGGCAGCGATGGCGGAAGCCGCATTGCCGCTGGGGGATTGAACAATCCGGTTTTGTACAACCGTATCGGCTCCGGTGTGGCGCTGTCGCAAACCCTGTACGATTTCGGGCGGACCAGCGATCTGATCGAGACGGCACGGTTACGGGCACAGGCGCAGGACCGGAACGTGACGTTCACGCGGGACATCGTGATATTGAATGTGCGGCGGGCGTATTTCTCGATTCTGCGCGCCGGGGCGCTGGTTCAGGTGGCGGAGCAGACGGTGAAGAACCGGCAGGTGCTGTTCGACCAGGTGGAGGAACTGGCGAAGAACCGGTTGAAGTCGGATCTGGATGTGCGGTTTGCCAGCGTGAATCTGGCGGATGCGAAGCTGCTGCTGGCCACCAGCCGGAACCAGATGGAGGCTTCGCAGGCGGAATTGGCGGCGGCGATTGGAGTGAAGCAGCCCGCGGCGATGGATCTGGAAGAAGCGGCGTTGCCGGGGAATCTGCCGGACCAGATGGATGCGCTGCTGGCGCAGGCCGTGCGCAACCGGCCGGACGCCCAGATTCTGCGCCTGGAACAGGGGGCGGCGGAGCGATTTGTGAAGGCCGAGCACAAGCTGCTGTTTCCGACCTTCGGCCTGATTGCCACCACGGGTGTGGCGCCGGTTGGCGATGACGCGGTGCGGAAGCACTATGGCGGGGTCGGCCTGAACGTGAACATTCCGATTTTCAACGGATGGCAGTTCAGGGCGCGGCAGGCGCAGGCCGATTTCCGGGCGAAGTCCGTGGAGCGGCAGGTGAAGGATCTGGAGAACCGCATTGAACGGGATGTGAAGACGGCTTACCTGGCGGCGAAGAACGCCGAGGAGCGGATGGGCCTGACGGCGCAATTGATGGAGCAGGCGCGGCTGGCGCTGGAGTTGGCGCAGGGGCGGTACGACCTGGGGTTAAGTTCGATAGTAGAACTGAGCCAGGCGCAATTGAATCTCACCACCGCGCAGATCGCCAATACGAATTCCCGGTATGACTACCAGTTGCAGCGCTCGATTCTGGATTTCCAGATTGCCGCGCCGTAGGAAACCTTAAAGGTCTTCGTCTCCCAGAGCGGGCTTTTTATGCTTGGGTTTCTTTCGCTCGTTTTTCGGGACGATGACTTTTTCCGAAGGGACCACGCCGATGACGTTGCGGGCGATACGGCGGACCTTCTTGCCGGGATCGGGCGCTTTGCGTTTAGGCATCAGATCTTGCTTCCAGGGTAGCGTTTGCGCATCCAGGCGACGAAATTGTCGGGGACGGGCATGGTGGAGAGGCGGGATTGGCGGACGAGGCTGAAGTCGGCGAAGAGGTTGGATTGCTTGATCTCGGAGAGGGAAGTGGGTGGAGAGAGCCGGCCCACGTACTCGACATCGACGACGGCGGACTTGGCGTTCCTGGGGTCGTCACGCGGCGGGGAGGCGACGCGCATCAGGCCGACAATGGAGGATTCGCCGCCGCTGTGGTAGACGAAGACGATGTCTCCCGGGGCCATGGAGCGGATGGCGCGGACTGCTTGGGCGTTCGTCACACCGTCCCAGGCGGTGCGTTTGTCCTTCTCCAACTGGTCCATCGTGTAGGTATCGGGATCGGTCTTCGCCAGAAAATATGCCATGCACCTATTTTGTTCCAATCCACCTGCCGAATGAAGAGGGTAAGGGGAAACCCCGACCGGCGGAACCGTGGCTATCGCCTCCGTCGTATAATCTAAGATAGCCTCCGAAGTGGGCCTTCATTTCGGAGGAGCACATTCGATCCAATGAGGTCTATTGTTCCATGAGATTCCCGAGCCGCTTTTCGATCGTTTTCTTACTCGTTTTTGCTGGTCTGGCCAGCGCTCAAAAGCCACAAAAGAAGGACCAGGAAGTGAGCGAGGCAAAGAAGGGGGTCGAGGTGCCCGCCACGTCGCTGGGGACCGCGGTTGATCCGAAGACCTATAAAATCGGGGCGGAAGACGTGGTGAACATTCGCGTCTGGCGTGAAGCAGAGCTCTCGGGACCGATTATGGTGCGTCCGGACGGGAAAATCACGATGCCGCTGATTGGCGAGTTGAAAGCGGAAGGAATGACGCCGGATGAATTGGGAAAGGCGATCACCGAGGCGCTGAAGGACAAGCTGACGAGGCCGGAAGTATTCATCCAGGTGCAGCAGGTTAACAGCAAGAAATATTACATCACTGGGGAAGTGAACCGGACCGGTTCATTCCCGCTGGTGACTCCGATTACGGTGTTTGAGGCATTGAGCATTGCCGGCGGATTACGCGAATACGCCAACCAGAAGAATATCGTCATTGTGCGCGGCAACGACCGTTTGAAGTTCAACTATAAAGAAGTCGTCGATGGGAAAAATCTGAAGCAGAACATCCTTCTGCAGACCGGCGACCACATTATCGTTCGTTAGGAAACTGCCTGGGGAAAGGCTACTTGGAGGAAACATGGCTGGGGAAATCGACAATCTCACCGTCAGCCGGCGCGTGCCGGATATGGAAGATTACGTGGACATGCTGCGGAGGCAGAAGGCATGGATTATCGGCCCGACGTTCGCGGCCCTGGTGATCGCGGTGGTAGTGGGATTTCTCTGGCCGGATACGTTCGTGTCCACGGCAGTAGTGCGCGTTGTGCCACCTCAGGTTCCGGAAGCATTTGTGCCATCGAACGTAAACATGGAAATGTCGCAGCGCATCAATTCCATGGCCCAGCAGATTCTTAGCCGAAGCACGCTGACGAACATCATCAATACGCACGGCCTCTATTCAAGGGACCGGGCGCGCCTGCCGATGGAAGATGTTGTGGAGAACATGCGCAAGAAAGATGTGCGCATCAGCAATGTCGTCAATTTCAGCGCCGGCGATGGCCGCCGGCAGGTGCCGGCATTCCAGATCTCATTCGCCTATGAAGACCGGATGAAGGCGCACAAAGTCTGCCAGGATCTGGTGGGGCGTTTCATCAACGAGAACACGCGCGACCGCACGAACCAATCGGTATTCACCACGCAGTTCCTCAAGGACCAGTTGGAACTGGCGCGGCGGGACTTGGAAGTGGTGGAAGACAAACTGGCGAAGTTTCGCATTGCCAACGCCGGCAAGTTGCCGGATCAGGTGCAGCAGAACCTGCAACAGTTGAACGTGCTGGAGCAGCGCATGGCCAACCTCAATGGCCAGGTGAGCCGTCTCAATCAGGAAAAGCTGTTGATGGAATCGCAGCTTCGCATCTACAAAGAGCAGCTCAACGGCATTTCGACGTCTGAGGAAGTCACCGTTACCCAGCAGCAGCAACAGCAGCAGCAGGCAAAGAGTGCACGGATCCTGAATCTCGAGAATCAGATCCAGCAGATGGAAATGCAACTGGCCGCGATGCGCGAAAACTACACCGACAATCACCCGGACATCCAACGCGCCACCGCGTCTCTGAATGTAGTTCGCAAGAACAAAGACAAACTGGAGAAGGAAGAAGCCGCGGAAGCTGCCAAAAAGGAAGCAACGGAAGCAGCCAAGAAGAAGGATGAACCGGCCAAGGAGATCAAGAAGAAGATCGTAAACCCTGGCGCGGTGCGGGAGGCGCGCGAGTTCGAGGCCTCGATCAAGCGGCTGCAAAGCGCGCTCGAAGCCAAGGATTTGGAATCGGAAGAGGTGCGGAAGGCGATTGCGGCAACCGAGGCGGCAATCAAGAACACACAGGCACGGATTGAAGCCACGCCGCTCGGGGAAAAAGAGTACATCGATTTGATGCGGGAAAGGGATCTGGTTCGCGCCCGGGTGGAGGACATGAACCGGAAGCAAGGGATCTCCAACATCGCCACGGCGCTGGAAACGCGCCAGCAGGGCGAGAACCTGGAACTGCTGGATCCGGCGTCGGTGCCGCAGCGTCCTTCTGAACCAGACCGCGCCATGATCATTGGTGCGGGGTCTGTATTCGGCCTGGTGATTGGCGTTGTGCTGGCCGCAGCGAGAGAGCTGAAGGATTCGACGATCAAGAATCTGAAGGACGTGCGGGCCTACACGCAGCTCAACATTTTGGGAAGCATTCCCCTGTTGGAAAACGATCTGGTGGTGCGCCGCCGCCGCCGCCTGTCCTGGCTCGCATGGACAACCGCCTGTATTTTTGGCGTGCTGATCATGTCGGGCTCAATGTACTACTACTACTTTGTTTTGAAGGTCTGATCGGAGGTTATCCATGAGTCGAGTTCACGATGCACTGCGGCGGGCGGAGCAAACGGGCACGTTAGCCGCTCCGGTCACACCTGCAGCGCCAGTGCGCCCGGTTGTCCCAACGGCGGCGAACCCCATTGCCGGCCCGATTGCAAGCACATCGATCCGGGGGATTCTGGACCTGGTGCAGGAGATTCCGTTCAATCCCGCGCCGGAAGCGCATCTCATCGATGCGTCGCGTCCGCATGAAGCTCCGATGGAGGAGTTTCGCACGCTTCGCACGCGGCTGAATCACTTGCAGGGGTTGCAGCCGATTCACAACATCGTGGTCACCAGCCCGTCGCCGGCGGAAGGGAAGTCCTTCGCGGCGGTGAATCTGGCTTTGGCCGAATCGCACCTGACGGACAACTACACCTTGCTGGCGGACTTCGATTTCCGCCGTCCGATTGTACACTCGATGTTCCAGGTGGACCGCAGCCCGGGAATCACGGACTACCTGCTGGGCAAAGCGAAGCTCCATGAGGTAATCAAGAAGGTGGCGGGTACGAATCTGTACATCATGCCTGCCGGCGAAGCCGTAATCAACCCACTGGAATTGCTGAATCTGCAGGAAGTGCGGACGATGCTGGACAATCTGCCGCAGGTTTTCAACTGGGTGATTCTGGACAGCCCGCCGCTGTTGTTTGCGGCCGACGCCAACCTGTTGGCGACGCTCTGCCAGGGCACGGTGCTGGTGGTTCGTATCGGAACAACGACAATCGACTCCATCACGCGCGCGATGCAGTCGCTGTGTGAGAACAACCTGCTGGGAATTGTGGTGAATGGGGCGCGCCGCGGCGAACTGTACTCGAAGTACACCTACTACCACAGCTACTACTACTCGAAGTCCGACGAACGCGAAGTGAAAAAGGCGGAAGAAGCGGAAGAAGAAGACGAGTAGCAGGACGGGGTACCATGAAGGGATGAAGTGGATTCTTTCCCTGCTCCTGGTACCGATGCTTCCCGCGGCCAACCCGGAATTGCTGAAGGTGAAGGCGGTGTACCTGCTGCCGATGGCGAGCGGGATGGACCAGTATCTGGCGAACGCGCTTCAATCGAGCAGCGTGTATGTGGTGGTGACGGATCCGGCATCCGCCGACGCCATTTTCACCGACAGCATCGGGCCGGTGTTTGAAAAGAAGTGGAAGGAAATCTACCCGCCGGAGCAGTCTGAGGACGAAGAAGAGACTAAGCCGGAGGGTAGTGCCGCGCCCGTTTCGACATTCCGCCGCGGACGTGGTGTAGTGTTTCTGGTGGAACGGAAGTCGAAGCAGGTGGTGTGGTCAACCTACGCGCGTCCGAAAGATGCCCGGCCGGAGACAGTGGACAAAACGGCGCAGGAGATCGCTACGCGCCTGAAGAAGGAATTAGGCGGCGGGAAGTAGCGGCGCAATCGCGGTGACACCAATCGAAGAGTACCGGCAGCGGCTTGCCGAAAGACAATCGCGAGTCGCGGCCTGCGATCGCACCCACGTGACGTTAGGGAACATCCGCCTGGCGATCGGTATCGCCGGGGCTTTTGTGGCGTACCGCGTGTTCGTATCGGGAATGCTAACGCTGCCGTGGATCGCATTGCCGATTCTCGCATTCCTCCCCCTGGCGATCTACCATGAGCGGCTGCTGCGCAAGCGCGCACTGGCCAAGCGCGCGGCGGAATTTTACGAGCGTGGGATCGCACGGCTGGAAGATCGCTGGCAGGGAGTGGGGGAAACGGGGAGCCGTTTTCAAGATCCGCAACACGTCTACGCGGATGACATCGATCTGTTCGGCACAGGTAGTCTGTTTCAACTGCTCTCACAGGCTCGCACGCGCGGTGGCGAAGAAATGCTCGCCGGGTGGCTCGCTTCTCCGGCGGCAAGAGAAACCGTGCGCTCACGCCAGGAACAGGTGGCGGAACTGCGCGAATACCTCGATCTACGGGAGACGATCTTCGTGCTGGGCGAAGACGCGCGGGACTCGGTGAATACTACGCATCTGCTGGAATGGGCGGAGGCTCCTCCGCTGCTGCGGAACCGGAATTTGTGGATGGTGGCGGGCCTGTTGACCGGCGCTGTCATTGCCGCTGTGATTGCGGCGCAGTGGTGGGACCAGAAGAATCTGCTGGTGGCGGCGTTGATGGCGGTGGCGGCCTTCGGATTCTGGCTGCGCCCGCGGGTATTGGCGGTTATCACCCGGATTGACGACGCCGTGCATGACCTGGGATTGCTGTCGAGCCTGATGGCGATCCTGGAGTCGCATGGTTTTCGGGGGGAAGCGTCGCGCGCGCTGCAGAACCAATTGCGCGATACCGGTGCGTCGGAGGCGATCCGGAAGCTGCACCGGCTGGCCGAATACATTGACTCCCGGGACAACGTCGTCGTGCGCGCCTTCGGCCCGCCGTTGCTGTACGGAACGCATCTGGCGTTCGCCGTGGAGCATTGGCGCGCGCGGCATGGGACGCACATCCGGCGCTGGCTGGCGGCGCTGAGCGAGTTCGAAGCGCTGCTCTCCATCGCTTCCTATTCCCACGAGCATCCTACCGATCCGTTTCCGGAAATCGCGGAGGAGGCCGGGATCGCGGGCGTGGAATTGGGGCATCCTTTGCTGCCCGATTCGCGTTGCGTGCGCAATTCGATCCGGCTGCATGCCGGCGCCCCGCTGTTGATTGTGTCGGGCTCGAACATGTCGGGGAAGAGCACCTATTTGCGGACGATCGGCATTAACGTGGTGCTGGCGATGGCTGGGGCGCCGGTGCGGGCCCAATCGATGCGGTTATCGCCGCTGCAGATCGGCGCGTCCATTCGGGTGACCGATTCGCTGCAGGGCGGCAGTTCGCGATTCTTCGCCGAGATCACGCGTCTGCGGAAGATTGTGGATTTGACGGCAGGACGAACGCCGGTGCTGTTCCTGCTGGATGAATTATTGAATGGCACCAATTCGCACGACCGCGCGCTGGGCGCCGAGGGCATTTTGCGCGAACTGCTGCAGCGCAACGGGATGGGCCTGGTGACTACGCATGACCTGGCATTGACAGCGATCGCGCAGCCGCTGGGCGCTTCAAACATTCACTTCCAGGACACGCTGGAAGCGGGGAATCTGCGGTTCGATTACAAAGTCCGGCCGGGCGTTGTGGAGAAGAGCAACGCGCTCGAACTGATGCGCTCTATCGGTCTCGACGTATAATTTCTTCGATGCTGCGCAGATCATTTTTTCCCACTGTTGGCGGCGCTTTACTCGCCACAGCCCAATCGAAGAAACCGAATTTTGTCGTGATCTACACCGACGATCAGCGGTTCGATACCATCCGGGCGCTGGGGAACAAAGAGATCCACACACCGAACATGGACCGGTTGGCGAGCCGCGGCGTGGCCTTCACACATGCCTACATCATGGGCGGTACGCAGGGCGCGGTCTGCGTGCCCTCGCGCGCAATGCTGATGACGGGGCAATCGCTGTTCCGCGCCGCGCGCAATACCGGATCGACGCCGGGCGATAAATCGGAACCGGGTCCATTTCACATGTTTCCGGAAGTTCTGCGCCAGAACGGGTACCAGGCATTCGCCACTGGCAAGTGGCACAACGGTCCGAAGCTGTTTGCACGCGCATTCGGCAATGGTGGAAACATCTTCTTCGGCGGGATGGGTGATCAGTTGAAGATGCCCGTGCAGGATTTCGATCCGAGCGGGGCGTATCCGAAGTCGGCCATCCATCCGAGCGGGAAGTTCGCCAGTGAATTGTTTGCCGATACCGCGGTCGGGTTCTTGAACGGTTACAAATCGGAGCAGCCATTCCTGCTCTACTGCGCATTCACCTCACCGCATGATCCGCGCATGGCGCCGAAGCAGTTCGCGGATATGTACTCCCCGGACAAGGTCACGTTGCCGAAGAATTTTCTCCCTGAACATCCCTTCGACAATGGAGAACTGAAAGTGCGCGATGAACTGCTGGCGCCGCATCCACGGACGCCGGAAGTGGTGAAGCAGCACTTGGCGGATTACTATGCGATGGTTTCGGAAGTGGATCACCAGATCGGGCGGATTCTCGATGCGCTCGATCGCAGCCCGCATGCGGGCAATACGTACGTCGTGTTTGCAGGAGACAACGGGTTGGCTGTGGGCAGGCACGGGCTGTTCGGAAAGCAGAGCGTGTACGACCACAGCGTGCACGTGCCCCTGATCGTTTGCGGGCCGGGCGTGCCGAAGAACAAGCGCAGCGACGCGTTTGTTTATCTCTTCGACATCGCGCCGACGATCTACGAGTGGGCGGGGATTGCGAAGCCGGAGACCGTGGAAGGCGAGAGCCTGACGGGCTTACTCAAGGGCACGCGGAAACAAACACGGGAGTCAATGTTTTATGCCTACCGGCACTTCCAGCGGGCGGTGCGCACCAGGGATTGGAAACTGATCCGTTATACAGTGGACGGAAAAGAGACGCTGCAACTGTTCCATCTGGCTAAAGATCCGTTGGAGATGACGAACCTGGCGGGCAAGCCGGAGTATCGCGAGCAGCAGGAAAAACTGCTGGCGGAACTGAAGCAGTGGCAGCGGAAGACTGGCGATCCGCTGGCTTAGGCGGAGCAGCTTTCGTAGGTTCGCCAGAAAAAGCCGTCGGTCATGCCGGCGATGTAATCGCACACGATGCGGTGCGGCGGCAGGTCCCCTGCCTTGTCCTGGTGATAGGCCGGAAGCCGGCCGGGATGATCGAGGAAGAACTGGAATAACTCCGCGATGGCGGCATTGGAACGATGACGCTCCGTGCGTAATGCTTCGGTGGAATAGACCTGCTGGTGGAGGAACGCTTTGAGGGCGCTGTTGAGTTCCTGGCCGGCGGAGGTGAAGCGGGCCAACCTGTATGGGGACCTCCGCACATCGTCCACGGTTTCCACACGGGCTTCGAGCGCGGTGCGGCAGGTGCCGTCAATAAGCGATGACACCAGCAGGTCGATGAGCACGCGCACGCATTCCAGGAACTGAATACGCTCCGGCGCGCCGGGGTATTGGCTTTCGATGGTTTCGAATACTTCGCGAAACAGGGCAACGCCGGCGGCCAGGTCGGGAGCCGTCAGCAATCCGGCGGCGTGGGCATCGTCGAGATCGGCGGTGTTGTAGGCGATCTCGTCGCAAAGGTCGATCAATTGGGACTCCAAGGGAGGCCGCAGGCCGGGAAGAAATTCTTCGAGTTCCGGACCATCGCCGGGTTCCACTTCGCGGGAATGCTTGACGATTCCTTCGCGCACTTCGAAGGTCAGGTTGAGGCCGGGGAAACGCGCGTAGCGCTGTTCGAAACTTTCGACGATGCGCAGGGCGTGAATGTTGTGATTGAAGACATCCCCAAAGCGCTGCATCTGGCGGTTCAGTTCCTGCTCGCCGGAATGGCCGAAGGGCGGGTGGCCGAGGTCGTGCGCCAGCGCTAATGCTTCGGTGAGATCCTCATCCAGCCCAAGGGCCGAAGCCACCGTACGGGCGATCTGGGCCACTTCCATGGTGTGCGTCAGGCGATTGCGAAAGTGGTCGGAAACAGCAGGAGGAAAGACCTGTGTCTTGTTTTCCAAACGGCGGAACGCGCGGGCATGGACGACACGATCGCGATCGCGCCGGAAGTCATTGCGGTAGCGATGAGGGAACTCAGGGTAACGGCGCCCTTGGGAGCGACTCACCGGGAATCGCAGAAACGCGAGCGCCTGAGGATCCACGCGGGGGCTACTGATTCATCATTTCGCCAAGGACGCTGACCGCGGCGCGAGTGACGGCCGGCCGGTCAAGTGCCTGCAGCGACTTGAGGATGATCTCAGCCTCCTGGCGCTTGGTTTTGTAGATGGCCTTGGCGAGCGAGATCTGCGCCTGCTCCTTGCTGACCACGGTGGTGGGGTTGGCGACGAGATCGCGCAGCAGGGGTTCGGCCTGGTCGACTTTCTTCTGGGCGACGTAGAGCGTGGCCAGCGAGAGTTTACCGAGTGAGGCAATGTTCTTGTCGCTGGAGGCCGCCACCTGCTTCAATCCGGCTTCGCATTCGGTGACTTTGCCGGTGTCACAAAGGATGGTGGAAGCCGAATAGCGGGCGAGATCGCCTTCGCGCGAACCGTTGTGCCTGGCGGCGACATCGGAGAATGCTTTGAGCGCCGCGGCGTCTTTCTCCGCCTGGGTGGGGAAGGCCTGGCCGCCGGTGGGACTCTGCGGGCCGACGAACGCATCGAGCACGAGCGAAGCCTGGCGCAGGTCTTCCTGCCGTTTGGAAGCCTGGTAGTTCATGAAGGCATAGGCGCCTACGCCCAATACCAACAAAGCGGCAACAATACCGCCGTATTTCTTAACCTGGGCTTGATGATGAGCGAGGTAGTCGACCGTATGGGTGACTTCTTCGACAAATTTATCGTGCTTGATCTGTTCGCGTAACTGCTTGTCCACGTGTAATCCTCGGAATCTTACAGGTTAGCATAGGGAAGATGGCGCTTCGACTGGCAGGCAAAACAGGACTGGTTACCGGAGGGTCGCGCGGGATCGGAAGAGCGATCGCACTGCGCTTGGCCGCGGAGGGCGCGGACGTGATTGTCCATTGTCACCGGAACGTTGCGGCGGCGCGGGAAGTGTCCTCGCGCGTGGTGCGGGCGGACCTCGGGTCCGTCGAGCAGATTGAGGCGATGTTCCAATCCCTCCGCGATGTGCGCCTCGATTTCCTGGTGAATAACGCCGGAGTGTGGAAACCCTCGCCGGTGGGATCGACGAGTATCGAGCGGATGAACGAGATCATCGATGTCAATTTGAAGGGCCCATTCTGGACCATGCAGTGCGCCCTGCCGCTGCTCAATGACGGGGCGCGGGTGATCAATATTTCTTCGGTGGCGGCGAAGACCGGAGTGGCGGGAGGGCGAAGTTTGTACGGGGCGACGAAGGCGGCGGTGGAATCGCTGACGCGGAATTGGGCGATGGAACTGGCCGGCCGCGGGATTCTGGTAAACGCGGTGGCGCCCGGGTATGTGCAGACCGACATGACCGCGGAGCATTTGGGCAATCCGGCGAACTTTGAGCGGGCCATGGCCCGGCATCCACTGGGAAGGATGACCATGCCGGACGATGTGGCGGGAGTGGTGGCGTTCCTTTGTTCGGACGATGGCGCTTTTGTCACGGGGCAGACCATCAACGTCAGTGGCGGGTTCGTGATCTGAATTTGACGGTCGCGCCCAGGGCTGGCACTCTGTAGGTAAGGATGCGATAAGGGGATGGCGCTGATGAAAGGATCACGTCATGCGCTGGTTCGCTTTGTTGTTTGCTACATCCCTGCTGGGGGCGGCCCCGCCTGCCATCCGTGTGCTACACGACGACGGCGGCTGGTGCTGGTTTGAAGACGAGCGGGCGATCGTGGTGGATGGCAAACTGCTCTTCGGCGTGGTGGCCGGGGGGCGCAAGGGCAATGTTGAGGCCGTGTCTTACGACCTGAAAACCCATCAGAGCAGCGTGTTCGTTCTGCATAAGCCCGAGTCGCCCGAAGAACAGCGCCGTTGGATGGACGATCACAATTCCCCGGCGTTTCTGCTGCGTCCGGATGGGCGGGTGCTGGCGATGTACGCCAAACACGGGGTGGATGAAAAGATCTACTACCGCGTCTCCGAGCCCAAGGATCTGGCGCGCTGGAGCGAGGAACGCATCTTCGTCCCAAGCCCGTCTTCGAAGGTGACGTATACCAATCTGCACTATCTCAGCGCCGAGAAGCGTGTGTACGATTTCTTTCGCGGCATCCACAATTCGTACAAGCCTTCCTACGCGACCAGCGAGGATTTGGGCGAAACATGGAAGGCTGGAAATGTTGTGGTGGACGTGCCGACGCAGGTGCGGCACCGGCCCTATGTGAAGTATGCCTCGAACGGCAAGGATACGGTGCATCTAGCCTACACCGACGGCCATCCGCGGGATTTCGACAACAGCATCTATCACATCTACTACCGCCAGGGTGTCTTGTATCGCAGCGATGGGACGGCGATTCGCGCCTTGAAAGAGGGACTCCGCTCTCCGCAGGAAGGTACGCTGGTTTACAAAGGAGGCGCCAACAACGTCGCCTGGATCAGCGATCTGCACCTGGATGCGAAGGGGAATCCGGTGCTGGTGTTTTCCGAACAGCGGGCGCAGGACGGCAGTGACCACCGCTACCACTATGCGAAGTGGGAAGGCGGACGTTGGGTGGAGCATGAGATCGCTTATGCGGGAAGCCGGCTGTATCGCGGTGAAGACGACTACACGGGTAACATCGCGCTGGATCCCAATGACTTATCGCGAGTTTACATTTCCACCAATGCCGATCCGGTGAGCGGCAAGCCGATGGCTCATTATGAAATCTTTAGCGGGGTGAGCAAGGACGGCGCCAAGTGGACGTGGATGCCGCTGACGAAGGATTCGACGCAGGATAATATCAGACCGATTATTCCGATTTCCAGGGGAGTACCAGCGGTCCTATGGCTTCGAGGTAAAATGATAGCCTATACCAACTATCGATTCGAGGTGGTTGGCCTGATTGGGAAGTAGGGTCGTAACGGAGGGTTGCAATGAAGTATCTTGCCTTCGCCACTCTTATGGCGATGTTGGGTGCTGCTGTATCTGGAGCTTCGGACCCAGGATGCCCGCAGTATCCTGCCGCTGCGAGAACGGAACTGCAGTTGCAGTTGGAGTCAGAACGGGACTTCTTCCAGTTTTCCACGCGCGCCGGAAAAAAGGCGCTGCGGAGCGCTGTGAAGCGCAACAACTTCATTGACGACCAGATCTTCGGCAAGCTGGAGGCGGATGGGGTTGCGCCGGCGGCGATGACCTCCGATGCCGAATTCCTGCGCCGCGCCACCATCGACCTGACAGGCCGCATTCCCACTCCGGAAGAAGCCGCGGCGTTCTTTAACGACACGGACACGGCGAAACGCGGGAAGCTGATTGAGCGGCTGCTGGGCTCCCCGGCGTACACCGATCAGTTCACCCTGTACTTCGCCAATAAGTTCGAAGTCACCAGCGGCTACTATTCCTATATCGGGCTCACCGGGCGCAGCCTGTTCAACAAATTTCTGCGTGATTTCGTGGGCCGCGACCGGCCCTTCAATCAGGTGGCGACGGATCTGATAACCGCTGCGGGCGACGCCGACCTGGTGGCGCCGGCGAATTTCCTGTCGCGCGGATGGCAGGAAGGGGATCCGACACAGGATACGTGGGACACGTTGACTGACCGGGTGACGGTGCGCATGCTTGGCTTCAAGACCGAATGCATTTCGTGCCACGGCGGCAGGGCTCACCTGGAGCAGATCAACTTGTGGCTCTCCCGGCGCACGCGCGATGAATTCTGGCGCACGTCGGCGTTCTTCTCGCGTATGAATATGACGCGTATTTCGACGGACGCCTTCAACCAGCGGCTGCGGTTCTACTATACCGATCGCGATTCGGGAGCCTATACGGCCAGCGTCAATGTGGGCTCGCCAGGGCCGCGTCCTCCGCGATACGGCGGCCCGTATGAGCCGCGCTTCATTCTCAATGGCGAGGAACCGCAAAACGGAGAGTGGCGCAAAGAGTTCGCGCGCATTGTCACTTCGAACCGCCAGTTCGCCAAGGCGACGGTGAACTATCTGTGGGCCTACATGTTCAACTACGGCCTGGTGGATCCTCCGGATGGCTGGGATTTGTCGCGAGTGGATCCGAAGAATCCTCCGCCCGCGCCGTGGGCGCTGCAGGTGACGCATCCGGAACTGCTGGAGCAATTGGCGGATTACTTCATTGCCAACAATTACAGCATCAAGAGTGTGCTGCGCGTCCTGGCGAATTCCGCCGCCTACCAGCTTTCCAGCAAATACGAAGGGAAGTGGGACCCTGCCTATACACGCTACTTCGCCAAACACATTCCGCGCCGCATGGCGGCCGAGGAGTTGTTCGATGCGCTGGCGATTTCCACGCAAACAGAAACGCCGATGTTTGTTCCGGGCTTCGAAGAGCCGCTGATGTACGCCAATCAATTGCCCGATCCGACTGAGCCGCGCAGCGACTCGCTGATCCTGGAGTTTCTCAATACCTTTGGGCGTGGGGACTGGTGGAACAACAAGCGCGATCCACAGCCGAACATTCTGCAGTTGCTCTACAACATGAATGGCGGCCAGACTGTGCTGCGGTCGTTCGCTTCGAACCCGAGTAGCCCGACGAACCGGCCGGGACGCCTGGCGCAATCGAAGATGAGCGACGAGGAAGTGGTACGGGAGATGTTCCTGGCGACGTTGACGCGCTACCCCACCGATCAGGAACTGGCCACAGTGCTGCGGATGAAGCAGGGGACGCGCCTCGATTGGATCAGCGATCTGCAGTGGGCGCTGCTGAACAAGCTGGACTTCATTTTTAACTACTAGGACAGAAGGAGACGATCATGCGAAAAGATTGCGGCAATCATGGATTGAGCAGCCGGCGTCACTTTCTGTTGGGCGCGGCGAGCACGGCTGGTTTTCATTTGATGAAGGCGCATGGCGACGCGGAAGTAGTAGCGCGCCCGGCTGTTGCGCGGAAGACGGCGACGGCCTGCATCTTTATCAACCTCACCGGTGCGCCCAGTCACCTGGACACCTTCACGCCGAAGGATGGGCCGTGGAATCCGCCGGATGCGGATCTGCAGCAGTACCCGGGCGGGATCGTGCTGTCGAAGACGTTCTTCCCCAACATGTCGAAAATCACCAACGATCTGTGCATTCTGCGCAGTCTGGTGAGTTGGGAAGCGGCGCATGAACGCGGGCAGTTCTATGTGCAGACATCGCATCCATCGAATCCTGCCTTTGCGCAGGAGACGCCGCACATCGGCGCGGTTGTGTCGCGCGAGTTGGGTAATGCGTCGAATCCGCTGCCACCGTTTCTCGCCTTTTATTCAAGCGGGATGCAGGGATCCGCGTTTCTTGGCGGACGTGTGGCGCCGATGATGCCTGCGCCGGCACGCACCGGGCTATCCACACTGGAGCACAACTACTACGGCACGCAGAGCCAGGCTCGGTTTGAACGCAAGTTTCAATTGCTGGATGCGCTGGATGCTCCGTTGCGGGAGAACCCGTTCGACCCCGGCATGGCCGCCTATTCAAGCTTCTATGGATCGGCGAAGCAGATGATGTACAACGACGCCATCGCCAATGTGTTCAAGTACACGGCGGACGATGAGGGGCGTTACGGGAATACGAACATCGGCCGGTCACTGATCGTGGCGCGCAACGCGGTGAAGGCGCGTAACGGGGCGGTGTTCCTGAACACCATGATGGGCGGCTGGGATACGCACCAGCAGCAGTTCGACACCTCGTATGCCGGCAATATGTATCAGCTCACCAATCAACTGGACCGGGCTGTGGGAGCGCTGGTGGAAGACCTGAAAGCGTCGGGCGATTTTCAGCGCACCATCATCTGCATGATGGGCGAGTTCGGGCGCACGCCCGGGGCGCTGAATGCGCGAGGCGGCCGCGATCACCACAAGAACGCGATGGGCGCGGTGCTGCTGGGCGGCGGCGTCAAGGGCGGGCAGATCATCGGGGACCAGAGCCCGGATGGCGCCACCATCGTGACTCCAGGCTGGAAGGCAGATCGCGCGATCTACACCGAAGATGTGGCCTGCACGCTGTACTCGGCATTAGGCATCGATTGGACAAAGGCCATTACGGATACGCCCTCAAAGCGCAAGTTTGAGTATGTGCAGTACGCGGCGGACGGCACCTATATGCCGGTGGACGAAGTGTTCGGAGGTTGAGCACGTGAAACTCGCATTATTCTTTCTGAGTGCCGGCGTCGCGCTGGCGCAAGGGCCCGCGGCGACCGTGCAGATTCTCACGCCGTCGCTGCGCCTGCTTGCCGGAGAGCGCGTGGAAATGCGCGCGGTCATCCGCGATGCGAATGGCGTGGAACGTCCGAACGATATCCCGATCTGGTCCGTGAACAATACCACGCTCGCCACGATGGAAACGAACGGCGCGGTCACGGCGCGAGCGCTGGGGCTGGTGACGGTTACCGCGCGAATTGGCGGTATCTCCACGACCACGCAGTTGCAGATCCTGCCGAAACGGATTCAGATCACTCCTCCCACTGCCACACTCACCGTGGGCGAGAGGCTGCAATTCCAGGCTGTCGCGTTTGATAAGAACGACCAGCCTCTGCCCAACGTCACCTTCGCGTGGTCGACGTCGAGCGGAAACGGATTCACCACGAATACGTCGTCGGTAAGCGCCGCCGGAATGTTGAGCACGGTGGCGACGGGCAACGTGCTGGTGCGTGCCACCATCAACTACAACACCTCGATTCCCGGATTTGAGCGGCAATCGCAGGCCATCGCCACACTCGCCATCCGGCCGCCTTCCACCTACAAACTGCGCAAGCTGTTTGGGAATGCCGACATGCAACCTGGTCCTTTGCGGCTGCGGGCGAAGATTGTGCCGCTACTGGGCAATGATCAAGGGCAAGTGCTGTTCAATGCCGTATTGAGCGGCACTGCAAACGGGCCGCTGCTGATGGACGGGCGCACGACGCGGCTGATCGCCTGGGGTGGGATGCCGGGTCCAGCGGGGCAAACCTCCGTGTACGAGTTTCCGACTCTGGCGCTGAACAATCGCGGCATGGTGCTGGCGATGACGAACGTCCTTTTCAGCGGCAACGTGTTGTATCGCATCAACGGCGATGAAGTGGATCCGCTGTTTCTCGATCCGATGCCGCTGCCGGGCACGGAGAGCCTTTCGAGCCCGGCTATCACGCGCAACAGCCTCAACGATACCGGCGATTTTCTGATGGCGGCGAACTATCGCATTGCGAACGCCGGCGCTACGTACCGGGCATTGTTCCGAGTCCCGCAGCGCGGCTTCCCCGATGAAGTGATTTCGACGCGCGATACGTTGCCGGGCTTGCCGGCAGGCTTCACCATCGATGGGGATTTCGGTATTGCCGGCAACGGCGCCGTGTTCTTCTCAGCGACGGCCGGCGCCGCGCGGGCGCTTTACGTGCGCGAATACGGGCAGCCGAAGAAAGTGCTGGCTGTGGGCGATGCCTTGCTGGGTTCGACCGTGGCGCGCTTCCCCGGCAATCCGTTCTACCTCAGTAATGACGGTGATCTGATCGCCGTGGTGGTGCTGGCCAACAACCAGACGCACATGTTGCGGTATTCGCTGAAGAATCTGAACGAACCCGCGGCGACACTGCTATTGCGCAGCTACAGCAATGTGTACCGGATTCATCCGGAACTCGGTGTGCTGTTCCTGGGCGATGGCGGCAAAGGCTACGGCGTCACCATCTGGAATGGCGGCGATACGACGGCGGTGTTTCTGCAGAACAGCAATGCCAGCCGCTTGCGCGGGAAGCCTTTTCCGCAGATCGACTACGCCACGATGGACGCATCGGGCGACGTTACCATCCTGGGCCGCTCGCAGGATAGCCCGATGGAGATCTTCTCGGTGCGGGCAGGGCAGGAAGCAGTGCCACTGATGCAGGCCGGCGATCCAGTGGAGGTCTCGGCGCCGATCAACCTGATCAACACGCTGCCTGGGGCGCGCATGGGCCCGCATCACGTGTTGCTGGGCGGACGCGGATCGAGCTTGTTTGAATCGTCAGAAGAAGGATTGAAGCCGGCCTACGTGATTGGAGAGCGCTACAACACGACCGCGCTCTACACGGGCTCCGATACCAGCAATACACAGAAAGTGCCAGGCGGCGAAATTTACGTCACACCGACGAGCGGCGTTGGCATGTTTCGGATGAAAGGCGGTGAAGGTGATTTCCTCTACCGCGCCGGGCTCACACTGGCGACGGGGACAACGGCGAACGCTGCTCAACTGGTGCGCGGCAACAGTGCCGGTGATCTGATCTGGCAAGCGAGCACCAATCGCGGCGACACGCGGCTGATCCTGACGCGCAACGGCGAGCATAAAACAATTCTCACCAACAATGTCTATGCGCCGGATCCGACGCTTGTGGAAGATAACGCGGTGGTTTCGTGGGGCGATATGGCCATCGACGAAACAGGCCGCGTCATGGCGACTCTGCGCTTCAGGGACAATTCCTTCGCGCTGTTCCTCTATACGAATGGACAATGGCAACGAGTGTTGACACCGGCCGAGTCGAAGATCGGCGGGACCGTGATTTCTTCGTACTCGCAGGTGAAAGCCGGTGGCGATGCCATCTACGCCGTGGTGAGCATGCCCGGCATCGGCAACAGCCTGGCGCGGCATCGCAACGGGAATTGGGAAGTCGCCATTTCCGTGAGCGATCTGCTGGTGACGGGGCATTCGGCCAACTCCATCGGCGTGTACGAAGTGAATCGCAACGGCGATATTTTCGTGCAGTGCAACACCAACACGCAGGTGCTGGTGGTGAAGAAGCGCGACGGTAAGACGCACTATATCCACATGCTGAACGAACTGACTCCGGAGGGCGACCTGTTGCTGCGAACCAGCGATTACGACATTCGCGACGACGGCACCGTGTACTTCCTCGGCATGTCGGTGTTGGATGAGTACGCCGTGTACATGGCGAAGCCGGTGAATTAGCGGTAGGTGACGAAGAACGGGCTCGACCAGGCGACCTTACCGTCCTCCTGCTCCAGCCGGACGTAGTAGTGGTGGAAGCCTTTCGATGGCTCGCGGTCGGCGAACGTGAAATCGACGTCCTGCTTGCCGGGCGCTGCGCTGTAGATTTCCTTCGAATCCTTGAGGACGAACACCTTGCTGACAGGCTTCGTTCCACGTGCCTTGACCTGAATCCGTTCCGGTGATGCGAGGGTGAACTCTTCGCCCATGAAGTGCGATCCCATGCGTACATCGAGCACGATGTTGTCGGTGGCGCCGTAGACCTGGCGCTTGCGAAATGCTTCGAGGATTCCTTCGCGTGTCGGGTTGTCGGTGTAGACCATGGCGTAGGAGATGTGTGTGGAACCGTGATCGGAGCTGGCAATGATGCCGAGTCTGTAGCCTTTGGCGAGAGCGACGGAGACCATGCCTTCGGGCTTGTATTGGGCCACGGCGATGTGTTCGGCATCGCGTGCCGGGTCGGCTACCAGCGGGGCGCCGACTTTCTCATAGCTGGTTCGCGCGCCCTGGAAGATCTCCACGACTGGCTCTAACGCCTGGTCGAACTCTTTCCAATCCGTGCCCATGAACGTGCCGGTGGTGTGGGCGATGATCAGCGGCTTGGTTTTGCGGATATCGTCGTAGAGCAACTGGGTGTCGTTGTCGAAGGCGTCGCGCATGCCGACGCCGGATTCGTCGCCGGTAGGCCCGGCGGGCAATCCGTAGCCGGGAGCGGACTCCTTCATGTACAGCGGGGTGATGCGCGCTTGCGAACGTTTTGCCCAGAAAATGTTTCGGTTACCCTTCGGCCATTGCGGGCTGCGCTCATAGCCAAAGATGGCGACGTAAGCGCCCGGGACGTGGAACATGTCCGTCATCTTCTGCGTGTACCACCACCAGTAGGGCCAGGCGCCGCCCTGATGATCGGTGGATGCGCCGAAATCGAGCGAAGCCGCGTCGATCATGTAGCGGTAGAACTCGGGAAGCGATCCATCGGTGGCGCCGCCGCCGTCCCAACTCAGTTCGGTGTGGCGATGAAAATCGCCGCGCAGCAACCGCAGTTTCCGGCCGTTGATGCTTGCCACGTAGTTGCGCGCGGCGCGGACGTCGCCGGCCTCATTGGGGTGATCGGGCTTCGATGCGTCGACGGCGGATGGGGGTGTGCCGGTCCATGAGGATTCCTTCGTATAAGCCGCGGCATCGAGAGAAGCGATCATGACGCGTTGCCGGAGGGGGCGGTGGAAGTTGCCTTCGCGCCGTCCATCCGTGGGCCACGCCAGCCAAAACTTTCCGTCGTTATCGACCACCGCTCCGGCCCGCGTGCTGGAGCGCCCGCGGGAATCGGGCAGCACGAACGAGTCCGACCATTTGGCGCCGTCGAAGTGCGTGAGCCAGTATTCCCAGAAAGCGAGTTTGCGGCCACGGGCATTGGCCGGTCCTCCGGCTAAACGGAGAGCCGAAGCGACGTACACCGATCCTCTGCCGTCCGAGAAGACTTGCGGGTGATGTGCCACTTCTTTGCGGAACGCCGCAGAGACCGGAGCCGGATCGCGCCACTGCCCGCCGGCCCAACAGCGGATGCGCGCTTCACGCAAGTCGCCGAGCGGCTTTCCGGTCGCCGTATTGCGCACGACGTAGCCGGTGTCCTTGCCCCAGAATGGCATTCCCGATTCGTAGGCGACCCACACGCGGCCGGCCGTATCGACAGCAACGGAGGCTTGCGCTTCCATCATGCTGGTGGCGGCGACACTCATTTCCTCTGCTGGCTTCCCTTTTTCGACGCGCGACAGCAGAACGTCGTAATTGCCGTTGCGGTGCGAATCGTAGGCAACCCACGCGACACCACGAGAGTCCAGGGCGATGGCTGGAAACCAATCATTGCCGGCATGGTTCGTGACGCGAACTTCGGGCAGGAATTTCTCACCGTCGAACTCCATCATCAGAATGTTGGAGTGGCGCTCGCGGAAACTCTGCCAGACAAAAGCGAAGCGCCCGTTCGCGCCGGCGGCGAGCCGCGGATGGATGTCGGGCATGGCATGTGTAGTGAGGCGCTGGCGTGGCTCCCATTGTTGGATGGCGGGGTTGAATGGCCGGGCGTAGAGGTCCCAGTTATCATTCTCCATCTGCGACCACACCACCCAGACGCGATTGCGCGCATCGACGGCGAGCTGCGGCATCCAGGAGTCGCCGGAAGTCCCCGGCACCCACATCATGTTGCCCCACTTCCCGTTCTGATAACGGCGAATGGCAATATCGTCGCGGCCGTCGTTGTAGCTGAGCCATGCGGCCCAAATGGAGCCATCCGGCCCGAGGGCAACCGCGGGCCAATCGTCCTGACGGAATTCGTGGCCGTAGGCGGTAGTGCGCAGCGTTACGCCGCCTGTGGTTTGCGCTTGCATCGTTAGTGGCGTTTGCTGCATCCTGCCGCCCGGCAGTAAATACCAGACTGCCGGCGGAACAGCCAGTGCGATCGCCAGCAGTGCCTTCCGGTTTCGCATCGGTTCCCTCCTTATCGGGAAAGCTTGAGAGCAAACTGCACCACTCTCGGTGAGTTGCCTTGTGCGTTGACGACGCCGAACTGCGGATTGCCGAAGACTACGTTGGGCGGCGCAAATCGCGGTGAGTTGGTGAAGTTGAAAATTTCCGCGCGGAACTGCAGTTGAAAACGCTCCGCGATGGTGGTGTTCTTGGTGAACGTGATGTCGAGCCCGGCGGTCCCATCGCTGCGCGTGCCATTGAATGTGCGCGGCGCGGTGCCGAAGGCGTAGGGTGCGGGGTTGGAGAAAGGGGCTGCGGAAAGCCATCGTGCCGCAGTCGGGTTATCCACCGAAGGGCTCACGCCATTCCAATTCGGGCGTTGGCCGCCGCCCTGGGAGAAGTTGTTATTTGTGTTCGATGTGATGCCAAGCGGGCCGCCCGAGAACGAAGACCAGATTGCCGCCATCTGCCATCCGCCGAGCAGTTTCCCCTGTGCCCCTTTGGCATTGCGAGCCAGCGGGAGTTCGTAAACCGTATTGACGATGAAGCGGTGCGTCATGTCGGCGAGCGAAGAAGCCTTCTCCGCGGCGAGATTGTTCCAGTTCTGGACGTTGTCGCCGGATAGTGTCTCCCCGGCAAAGGGTCCGATGTTGTAGTCCATTAGTTTCGAATAGGTGTACGAGGTGAGGAAAGTGAGGTTGCGGCTGAGGCGTTTTTCGAGGCGGCTTTCCATCGCGTGGTAGGTGGAGGAAGCGTTGTGCTCATTCTGCGATGTGACCGCGGTGAAGTGCGGATAGGGGCGCAGCAATTGTGCGCGCGCCACATTGCGTTGCGCCAGTGTCCCCACGCTGATCTGGCCAAAGAATGGATTCGTCACTTGTTGGCGCAGTGCGTCACCTTGCGCGAGAGCGGCGTCCGGAAGCTGGTTCCACTGGCGATTCTGCTGGAAGCCGAGGCCGCGGCTGGCTGCGTATCCCACTTCCGCCACCATGTTGAAGGGCAGTTCACGCTGGATATTGAAGTTCCATTGCATGCTATAGGGCAGCTTGTTGCCGCGATTGAAGAAGGTGATGTCCTGGCCGAGTAGTGTCGAGAGGCCCAGTTTGCTGCCGGATGGTTGGTTGATGCCGTCGGGATAGGGGTTGCTCCACTGCACGATGGGCGTCACGCCATCGAGACTGGTGACAATGTTCGTGCTGGCGGAGAATCCTGAGATGCCGAATGCCGCGGAGCCGGTGCCGATGCCGGTGGCGGAGGCGTAGAACAGCCCACCGCCGCCGCGGATGACGGTCTTCGGCAGCGCCTTCCAGGAAAAACCAAAACGTGGAGAAATGTTTGTGCGATCCGGTTCGGCGTTGTAGCGGGAGAGGCCGCCAACGCCAACGAACGTGAGGCCGCCGCGTAGATCGTAACCCGCTGCCTGCAGTGGCGATCTGGCATTGAAATCGAAGTTGGTGAGCTGGTTGAATCGATCTTTTCGCGGCGTTTCGTAATCCCAGCGGATGCCCAGATTCAAGGTGAGCGTGGAGGTTGCTTTGTAGGTGTCTTGCAGGAAGAGCCCGTAGTAGCGATTGGTTTGCGCCAGCGCGGGCACGGGGCGCACTCCGCCACCAGTTACTCCAAGCAGAAATGTTGCCAGTGCATGTCCGGCAGTGGCGGTGGATTGCGTCGGATTCGGGCCTTGCGTCCACACTGGCGTGAAATTGAACTCGACGGCGTTGGCGCCGGTTTGCAGATTGTTGAACTGGATGACGCGTGCCTCACCACCGAACTTCAGCGTATGCCGCGTCAGTGATTTCGTCATGTTCCCTTGCAGCGCATGGGAGTTGTTGCCCAGCCGGATGATGTCACTTGCACCCAAGGCATAGCCGGTTCCGATGTTGGTGGGCGAAGCCGTGACGCCGTAGCCGGTGATGGTGATGGCTGGAAATGCTCGCGGCTCCCCGATCTGCGATTGCAGGTTGGCGGGTAAGCCAAGGCTGGCAATATCAAAGCCCGATCCCCAGGGCTCGCGTTGATTGCCGAGGCGTGTGAACGAATAGCGAATGGTCCCCAGCAGGCTGGGAGTGACCGTTTGCGCGTGTTCGACCACGGCGTTCTGGCGATTGAAGATTTGGGCGCCCGTAGCGGGAGAGCCAATGTTATCCGGGCCGTAAGGTGAGGCTCGCTTGAACGGAGAATCATCGTAGGAGTAGCGCACGAACATACGGCTGTTGGCGGAGAAATTGTGATCACCGCGCAGGCTGAAGGTGTCTTTGGTGATGCTGCTGCCATCGGTGCGCGCGTAGTTGTTGACGCCGGTGAACGGAGCGCCTTGCGTGTTCGGGGTAGGGAAGTAGCGGAACAGATTGCGAGCAATGGGATGAATGCGGTCTCCGGGAATGCGATTGCCGGCGAAGGGCGTGCGTAGGAATCCGCCCGCTGGATTGGCGCGCGTGGTATTGGGGTCGTAGAGGGTGATGGCGTTGCCGGCTGCATTGCGCAGGCTGGAGAAATCGCCGGTGAGTTGTACGGGATCCGGGATGGTTCCGAGGAACGTCGTGCCCTGGATGAATCGCACCAGTTCCACACTGGCGAAGAGGAAGGTTCGGTTGCGCCCATCGTAGAGTTTGGGCAGCACCACCGGCCCGCCAAAAGTCCCGCCGAATTGATTGAACTTGAATGGCGGCCGGGGCTGGCCGCTTTGGTTGGCGAAGAAATCGCTGGCGTTGAGCTTGTCGTTGCGGAAGAATTCGTAAACGTTGAAGTGCGGATCGTTAGAGCCGCTCTTGGTCACCACGTTGAACACTCCACCGGCGGCACGGCCGTATTCGGCGCTGAAGTTGTTTGTCTCCACTTTGAATTCCTGTACGGTGTCCGGGTTGGAGTTGATGACGGGCTGGTTCTGTGAGGGTGAAGAATTCGGTGCCCCATCGAGCAGAAATTCGTTGGCGCTGGCGCGCTGCCCGTTGATCATGAACGAGACAGTGGAGATTTGATCGACGGGAAGATTGTTCACTCCGCCGGAGGGACGCACGCTGGGAACCAGCATGGCCAGCGCATAGGGATTGCGCCCCAGCAACGGCAGTTCGGCCACTTGCTTCGATCCGATGACCTGCCCCACGGTGGAGGATTCGCTATCGAGCAGCAGCGCCTGGGCGGAAACCTGCACCGATTCTGTTACCGCGCCCAACTGCAGCGTCAGATCGAGACGCGCCGCTTGCTGCACCTGCAACTCGAGGCCGGACTGTTTCAACGGGACGAAGCCTTCCTTGGTTACCGTGACTGTGTAGCGGCCAGGCTGGAGCGAAGGGACGATGTAGAAACCGTCCGTATTTGTCTCCACCTTGACGGCGATGCTGGTGGCGGCCGATTCCACGCTGACGTGGGCCCCTTGAATGATGGCGCCGGTGGGATCCGCTACGCGGCCAGTGAGGCTCGCCGTCTGTGCGTCGAGGAAAGAGAGACAGCCTGTGAGGCAAAAAAAGACAAAACGCAGCCGAAACATGACGGCCAGTATATAACCGTTCAGGCGGCTGTCTGTCGGCGGCGGGCGATTTGGTAGATCAAAGCGGCCAGTGCCAGATCCATCAGCGCGCGGAAGAGAAACAAATGTCGGCCCGTTTCCTTGCAGTCGGCCAGGGCGCTGAGGAAGAACTCGAGACCCGCCATTGCAACCAGCACCAGCGAAGGCAGCGCGCCTCGGGTTGCGTAGATCAGGCCGCCGGCAACGGCCAGCAAATAGAAGGCATAGAGCAAGGGGCGGTTCTCGAACAGGGCTCGGCGTGTGTCGCTGACGATCGCGAAAGCATGGCTGGTCTCTCCGGGTTGCTTCCCCGCGCTTGAAGTGAAATTGCCGTGACCGAAGTGCCGCTCGTAGGCGCCGTCCTTCAAAGCGGCCAAGGTGAGGCGCATGGGAGCTTCGGGATGGCGCAGGTAATAGCCCAGGAGCTTCGCATGGCTGAGGTGTTGCAGCAAGACGCTTCTGTAGTTCGGGTGGTTCATGCCGGATTCCGCTCCGAAAGCATCGGTGCCGCGGAAGGTGGTCATCTCGCGGGGAAGTCCGAGTTCGGTGAGCACCGCCTCTTGGTCCTGCGTGTTCAGCAGCAGGTCACTGAAGACGATATGGTAGGCGGCCATGGCGCGGTAATCCTGCGGCACGCGCTGGTACATGCCCCAAACGGCCGCGCACAACAGCAGCGCGTAGGCCACCATGCCTTTGATTGACACTGCCTCGCGGATGCGCTTGTCGAACAGGAACAGGCAAAGCAGGGGGGCAATGAGAAATGTGTGCTGCAGCTTTGAGGTGAGGAACAGCAGAACGGCAATCATCAACCCGCCCATGTTCCAACGCAGGTTGCCGTAACTGGCCGCTATCCGCGCATAGAACGCAGCGGAGAGCATCAGAAACAGAAACGACCCAACGTCCATGTAGAACGAATTGAAGTACGAGAAGTACGCAACGTCGCACAGCACCGCCAGGATTGCAATCCACACGGCCGGAGAACGGATGATGGGTACGATGAGCCAGAGTGCGGCCAACAGGAGCGCGCTGTGCGCCAGGCCAACCAGTCGGAGCCCGAGGAGTCCGTCTGTAAAGGGGCCGGTGAGGTAATAGACGGCGGCGGTGGGCAGCAGTGTGGATGTGAACAGGCGCACGATGACACGTTCGGCCGGCGAGTGCTGCCATACGGGAATCACGAAGCCGAAGTACCGCTCCGCGCCGGTCACCGGCGTGGCGGGAACCAGTTGCAGAGGGCCGGTTACATTGACGTAATCCCCATTGTCCGCAAGCCCGACAATCGGTGAGATGGCAAGCTGAGAACACAGGATCAGCGCGGCGACGATCACCGGGAAGATCTGCCTTGCGGAGGGAAACATCGTTTTTCACGATAGCACTGCCGAACCCGTCCGCCGTTTGCCGCACCATCCCGCCTGTAATAAGATGAAGATCGATCTCATAGAAGGGAAAGGTGTCTCTTTATGATTCGCCTGGATGCTGACCGTTCTGTTGAATTCTGCGATGGATTCCGGCGCAGGGACTTCCTGCATGCCGGCTCGCTTTCCACGTTGGGCCTGGGGCTGGGGCAATTTCTCGGGCTGAAAGCGCACGGCGCCGTCGACAAGAGCAAGGACATCAACTGCATCATGTTGATGCTGGTGGGCGGCCCTTCCCAACTCGATACCTGGGACATGAAGCCGAATGCCCCGCTCGAAATTCGCGGGCCTTACAAGCCCATGAAGACGAATGTTCCGGGCATCGAAATCAGCGAGAATTTCCCGCGCATGGCGAAGCACGCCGACAAGTACGCCATCGTGCGTAGCATGTATCACACCGCCGCGGCCGTGCACGATACCGGACATCAGATGATGCAGACCGGGCGCCTGTTCCAGGGCGGCGTGGAGCATCCGCACATTGGCTGCGTGCTTGGCAAGCTGCGCGGACCGAAGGGCGATGTGCCTCCGCACGTGCTGTTGCCGCGTCCCATCGGCAACACCGGCGGCAATATGCCGCACGGGCAAAGCGCGGGCTTCTTGGGAAAGACGTTCGATCCGTTTGTGCTCAATGCCGATCCGGCGGACCCGAACTTCCGCGTGCCGGATATGCTGCCTCCGGATTACCTCACCGCGCTGCGCGTGGACCGGCGCCGCAACTGGCGTGAGATGGTGGATAAGACTGTCAGTAAGTTCGAGACCTCGCAGGACGCGCGGTTGCTCGATTCCACCTTCCACCAAGCCTATACGTTGATGTCATCGGAGAAGGCGCGCGAGGCTTTCGAATTGCACCGTGAAGACGAGAAGGTGCGTGAGAAGTACGGCATGAACCGCTTCGGACAAAGCTGCCTGCTGGCGCGGCGCATGATCGAGGCTGGCGTACGGTTCGTCACCATCAACATGTTCGAAACGGTGTTCGATGAGATCACCTGGGACATTCACGGTTCGAAGCCGTTCAGCCCGATCAGCTGCTATCGCGACCTGGTTGGCCCGATGTTCGATATGGCGTATTCCAGCCTGCTTCAGGAATTGCAGGAGCGTGGCTTGTTGGATAACACCATGATCGTGGCATTCGGCGAATTCGGGCGCACTCCGAAAGTAAATCCGGCGGGCGGACGCGATCACTGGCCGCAATGCTGGAGCATCCTGATGGCAGGGGGCGGCGTGAAAGGCGGCCAGGTGGTTGGAGCATCCGATGACATCGGCGCGGCTCCCAAGGACCGGCCTTGCACTCCCGGCCAGGTGGCCGCAACAATCTATCATTCGCTGGGCATCAGCCTCGAAACCGAGTTGCCTGGCGCGCAAGGGCGGCCCATTCCCATTGTGGACCGCGGTGTTGAACCCATTCGCGAGTTGTTTTCCTAACGTCATGCGGTACCCCATTTTTGTATTCTGTTTCGCCGGCGTCATGGCGGCGCAATCCCGCTTGCAGGTGCTTCCGGAAGCTGTGGATTTGTCCACACCGGAATCGCGTCAGCAGTTGATCGCCGAGTCGTTCACAGGCGCGTTCCATGAAGACGCGACGAAGAAATCTGCCTGGGTTACTTCGAACACCAAGGTGGCCACGGTGGACGAGAGCGGCTTCGTGAGGCCGGTGGGCGATGGCGAGGCCACCATCACGGCAACCTTGAATGGCGCCACCGCTACATCGCGAGTGCGCGTGAAGGGGATGGGCCAACCATTCACCTGGAGTTTCAAGAATCACGTCAACCCGGTGTTGACGAAGATGGGCTGCAACCAGGGCGCCTGTCACGGAGCACAGGCCGGCAAGAACGGGTTCAAGCTCACGTTGCGTGGGTATGATCCCGATGTCGACTACGACACGTTGACACGCGCTTCCTTAGGGCGGCGCATTGCAATGGCTGATCCTCCGGCGAGCCTGCTGTTGCAGAAGGCGACGTTCGGGATTCCGCACGGTGGCGGGCTTCGTTTCAAGAAGGACTCGCTGGAATATCGTGTGATTGCCGAATGGATTGCCGCGGGGGCTCCGCGGCCACTTGCTTCCGATCCGGTGGTGACGGGGTTGGAAGTGTTTCCACGCACGGCGATTCTCAAACCGTCGCAGGAGCAGCAGGTGGTGGTTCGCGCCCGTTATTCCGATGGGCGCATAGAGGATGTAACCCGCTGGGCCAAGTTCAGCAGCAACAACGAAGGCGCCGCGCTTGTGGACGACTTTGGCAAAGTGAAGATGACCGGTAGCGGCGAGGCAGCGATCAGCGTGTGGTTCAGCAGCCGCATTGTCTATTCGCGGATGGTATCGCCCTATCCGCATGAAGTGTCGCAGGCGCAGTACGACAAATTTTCGAAGCGCAATTTCATCGACGAACACGCGCTGGCTAAGTGGAAAGGCCTGCACTTGGCGCCCTCCGCTCCCGCCTCCGATTCCACCTTCATCCGCCGCGCCTATCTCGATGCCGCGGGCATTCTGCCTTCGGCCGAAGATGTGGAGCAATTCCTCGCGGACAAGTCCGCCGACAAGCGGCAGAAGCTGATTGACCGGCTGCTGCAGCGGGATGAGTTTGTGGATTACTGGGCTTACAAGTGGTCCGACCTGTTGCTGGTTTCCAGCCGCCGCCTGACGACGAACACCATGTGGTCGTTCTACAACTGGATCCGCGACAGTGTCAAAGTTAACAAGCCGTGGGACAAGTTCGCCCGCGATATTTTCACTTCCAGCGGAAATACGCGGACCAATGGCGCGTTGAATTACTTCTTCCTGCATAAGGATCCGATTGATCTGACCGAGAACGTCACGCAGGCTTTCCTTGGCCAGCGATTGACTTGCGCGCGATGCCACAACCATCCGTTGGAGAAATGGACGCAGACGCAGTATTACCAGCTTGCCAACCTGTTTGCGCGGGTGGGGATCAAGTCAAACAGCGCTGACCCGAATGATGTGGTGGTGTTTGCGAAGTCCACCGGCGACGTGAACCATCCTCGCTTGCTTCGGCCGCTTCCTCCCGCGCCGCTCGATGGGGAGCCGCTCGATCTGAATTCCACTGAGGACCGGCGCCTGCATTTCGCCAACTGGCTGACTTCGCCCAAGAACCCCTACTTTGCGCGTAACATCGTGAACCGCGTGTGGGGGAACTTCATGGGGCGCGGGCTGGTGGATCCGATTGACGACGTGCGCGAAGCCAACGCCGCTTCGAACGAAGAGCTGTTCAGCGCGCTGGTGAAGGACTTCGTCGATCATGGCTACGATATCCAGCACCTCATCCGAACCATTATGAATTCGGGAGTCTATCAACTTTCTTCCGATGCCAACGCCACGAACCAATACGACGGTGTTTATTATTCGAAGTACATCGTGAAGCGGTTGCCGGGGGAAGTGATTCTCGATGCCATGTCGCAGGTGACGGGCGTGCCTACGGCGTTTCCCAACTATCCTGCCGGAACACGCGCGCTGCAGTTGCCGGACACGCAGGTGGTTTCGCGATTCCTCACTGTGTTCGGGCGGCCCAATCGTGTGATCTGCGATGCATCGGAGCGCTCCGCCGATCCAAGCATTGCCCAGGCGCTTCACGTCATTAACGGGGACACGTTGAACAAGAAACTGAATGCCGCCGACGGGGCGGTTGCCCTGTTTCTGAAACTTGGCCTTTCCGATTCGCGAATCCTGGAACATCTCTTCCTGTCGGCCTACGCACGCTATCCCAATGAAGCGGAGCGGACTGCATCGCTCGCCGCACTGCGCCAGCCACGTGAGGCGAAGGGTAGCGCGGCGCAACAGCTCGATTCACGGCGGCAGGCGATTGAAGACATGTTGTGGGCGATGCTCACCAGCAAAGAGTTCCTCTTCAACTACTGATGCAACGGCGCAGTTTCTTATCGCTAATCCCGGCTGCTGTCTTCGCGCAGCAGAAGCCGGCTCGTATTTTCTCGATGGCGTTTTCGCCGGACGGCAGCGTGCTGGCTTTAGGCGGCTTTCGCGAAGTACGCTTGGCGGATCCGGCAACCGGGAAGACCGTAGCTACGCTCGCAGGCCATGTGGATGCGGTGCGCGCGCTGGCCTTCACTCCCGATGGAAAGAGGCTGGTGGCAGCGGGCGGGCTTCCGGGCAAAAAGGGCGAGATCAAACTCTGGGACATCGCCACGCGCACCGCGGCGGTGAGCGTGGACGGACACAGCGATTGCATTTATGCAGTGGCCGTTTCGCCGGACGGAAAGACGATCGCTTCCTCTAGTTACGATAAGCTCATCCAACTCTGGGATGCGGCGAGTGGAGCGAAGGCGCGAACGCTGAAGGATCACATCGACGCGGTGTATGCGCTGGCTTATACGCCCGATGGATCGCGGCTGCTTTCCGGTTCGGCTGACCGCACGGTGAAGGAGTGGAACCCCCAAACCGGCGAACGGCTGTACACGCTCAGCGATGCCGTGGATGGGATCAACAGCATTGCCGTCAGCCCGGACGGCAAGCAGGTAGCCGCCGGCGGCGTCGACAAGACAATCCGTATCTGGGCTTTGGGCGCCGGCGCAGGCGAGTTGCGCAATACGCTCATCGCGCATGAAGACGTCATTCTGCAAGTGGCATGGTCACCCGATGGCGCCACATTGCTTTCCGCCTCGGCGGACAAGACCATCAAGATCTTCGATGCTTCCGACCTTACGGAACGGAAGTCCATTCCCAACCAGCCCGATTGGGTGCTGGCTCTGCGATTCGCCGCCGGTGGCAAACGCTTCGCCGCCGGACGCTATGACGGATCGCTCACCTTCTACGACGTGACCCAAAGCGCAAAGGTAGCCGCACGATGAAACGTACCATGCTTCTTCTGTTTTCGATTGCCGCGATGTTGGCGGCGCAGAAATCGGATCATCCCACGGGTTCCCGCATCACTCCGCCCACCGTGCGCGATGTGGCTCCGCTGGGCGTATCGCGCGGCACCACGGTGGAAATGACCGTAGAGGGATTCAATCTCGCCAAGGCGACAGGGATCTACTTCAGCCAGCCAGGAATCAAGGCACGGATCGTGCGCATCAAGGAATTGCCGGATCTGCCCGATGTGCGGCTCGGTTCGAATGGCACGCCTTCGACCGTTGACCTTGGGCCGTTACCCCCACGGAATCAGGTGACAGTGGAACTCGACGTGGCGCCGGATGCTGAGATCGGTATGGCAACATTCCGCTTGTTAACACCACTGGGAACGAGTCCGGAAGGCCGGCTGCTGGTGGAACCCTACTATGGCGAAAGCGCCGACAAGGAGCCTAACGATACACCCGAAGGTGCGTTTGAGGCCTATCTGCCATCGATTCTGGCCGGTGTGATTTCGAAGCCCGGCGATGTGGACCACTTCAAAATTCAGGCCAAGGCCGGCGAAGAGGTTGTGTTTCAGAACGCGGCAGCGCAGATCGGATCCACCTTGCAGCCGGTGGTTGCCATTCTGGCCGAGGATGGCGCGGTCCTCAAGGAATATGGCCGGGACGATCCGGAAAGTGCACAGACCTTTTCTCACCGCTTCGATAAGGCGGGCACCTACTACGTGCGCGTCGGCGATTATCAGCTCTCCGGCCGGGCAACGAATTTCTATCGCTACAAGGCTGGTCGTTTCCCGGTGATCACCAGCGTGTATCCTCTGGGGCTGCGCCGTGGTGAGAGCCGTCAGATCACGGTGTCCGGACCCGGCATGACTACCAAGCTGGAAGTGAAGGGCGAGCCATCTCCTGAGGACGACAGCGCCGTCATCCTGCGGCCGAAGCTGGAAAAAGGAAAAGCATTCAACGAGATCAAACTGGCGCTGGGCGATGACCCGGAAGTGGAATCCGCAGCTGGAAACACTGCGGTGGCCTCGGCGCAGCCAGTTACTCTGCCGGTGACGATCAATGGCCGCATCGCCGCGCCTGCACAAGCAAGCCACTTCCGCTTTCGCGCCAGCAAGGGGCAGGTGGTGGTGTTGGAAGTGAATGCGCGCCGCCTCGATTCCGAACTCGATTCCGAGGTTGAGGTGCTGGATGCCAAAGGCAAGCCGATCGAGCGTGCGGTGGTGCGCGCGGTATCGGAAACTTTCACCGTGCTGCGCGATCATAACGCGGTCACGCCCGGCATCCGCATTCAATCGTGGAACACACTAGCGGTGGGCGATTACGTGCAAATCGGCGGTGAGATTCTGAAGATCAACGCCCTCCCGCGCGGGCCCGATGACGACTTCCAATCGGAAGCATTCGGCGGCGTGCGCATCGCCTATTTCGGAACGTCGAGTGAGGCGCATGCGATCGACAAGCCTGTGTACAAGGTGCAGATTCATCCTCCTGGCGCGCAGTTCACGCCGAACGGATTACCGTTGACGCGTCTTTATTACCGCAATGATGACGGTGGGCCGGGGTATGTGAAGGATTCGTACTTGCGCTTTGTTGCGCCTGCCGATGGCGAGTACGTCGCCCGCATCCGCGACGTGCGCGGAACCGGTGGTGCGACGCACGCCTACCGGCTGAGTATTCGCGGGCCGAGGCCTGACTTCCGGCTGACGATGAATCCGCGGAATCCGAATGTGCCGCAAGGTGGCTCCATTCCTATCACCGTGACGGCCTTCCGCACGGATGACTTCGATGGGCCGATCGAAGTAGCGATGGAAGGGCTTCCCGCCGGCATCACCGCTACGAAGGGTGTAATCGCCAAGGGGCAGAACAGTGCGGTGCTGCTGTTGAGCGCTGCACAGTCCGCGAACTTGAAAGACGCCGTGGCGCTGCAGGTGATGGGCCGTGCGGTGGTGGATGGGCGCCAGATCGCTCACCAGGCCAACCCCGGTGACCGGATGAAGCTGGCGGCCGTCATGCCCGTATCCGATGTGCTGCTCTCCGCGGTCACTCGTGAAGTGGAGGTGGAGGCAGGCGGTACCGCGGAGATCGCCGTCAGCGTTGCCAGACAGAGAGACTACGGCGGGCGTGTGCCGATTCAGGTGTTGAATCTGCCGCCGCGCGTGCGCGTGCTCGATGTCGGATTGAACGGTGTGCTGATCAACGAAGACGAATCGAAGCGCAGCTTCACCATCGAAGCGCTGTCTTCGGCGGAGCCCGTGGAACAGATCATCTATGTTGCCGCGGTGGTGGAGACCCGGTCGACACAACCGAGCGTCTTCGCCGCGCCACAGGCCATCCGGCTGCGGGTGAAAGCGAAGAAGCAGTTGTCGTCGTTGGGGACAGCGCCTCCCCTAAAATGAAATAGTGCCCCATCCAGTTACCCTTTTGCCCGGCGACGGCATTGGTCCCGAAGTCGCCGCCGCTACCGTTCGAGCCGTAGATGCTACCGGCGTTGCCATCGAATGGGATCGCGTGGAGTTGTCCGGTGAAGTCATCGAGCGCACGCGGCAATCCGTTCCGGACTCGGTGATCGAGTCTTTGAATCGCACGCGCGTGGGATTGAAAGGTCCTGTGACTACACCCGTTGCCGGCGGCTTTCAAAGCGTCAACGTTGCGCTTCGCAAGAAGTTTGATCTCTTTGCCAACGTGCGTCCCGTGCGTTCGCTTGCGGGGATCAAAACGCGCTTCCAGGACGTTGCCGTCGACATGGTCATCTTCCGCGAGAATACGGAGGATCTGTACTCCGGGCTGGAGCATGAAGTGGTCACCGATGTGGTTACCAGCCTGAAGGTCATCACTCGCACTGCGTCCACTCGCATCGCGAAGTACGCCTTTGAGTATGCGCGCCGCAATGGCCGCAAAAAGGTGACCGCGATTCACAAGGCCAACATCATGAAGCTTGGCGATGGCCTGTTCCTGCGCTGCTGCCGCGAGACCGCGGAGTTATATCCGGAGATCCTGTACAAGGAACTGATTGTGGACAACGCTTCGATGCAGATGGTGATGCGCCCGGAAACGTTCGATCTGCTGCTGCTGCCCAACCTGTATGGAGACATTGTGTCTGACCTGGCCGCGGGGTTGGTGGGCGGTCTTGGGCTGGTTCCTGGCGCAAACATGGGCGAATCGCATGCCGTCTTTGAAGCAGTGCACGGCAGTGCTCCGGATATTGCAGGCAAGGGCATCGCCAACCCGACGGCGCTGATGCAGTCGGCGGTAATGATGCTGCTCTATCTGGGCGAACGCGACGCGGCCAACCGGTTGCAGAACGCGATCTCCAAAGTGTATGCCGAAGGGAAGACGGTGACAGCCGACATCGGCGGCACCGCAACCACCGATCAGTTCACCGACGCCGTGATTGCAGCGCTATAACACGATACCCTGATATTCATGCGCTGTTCCGATATCGCTGTCATCGGCGCGCCTCTGGATCTGGGAGCAGGGAGGAGGGGCGTCGACATGGGCCCATCCGCGATCCGTGTTGCCAATCTCGATGGCAGGCTCGCCGCGCTTGGCTATCAGGTGCACGATTATGGCAACGTGGTCGCGGAGCAGGCGGAAAGTGTGGAGCCCGGACACGTTTCGGCGCGTTACCTGCGCGAGATTGCCGCCACATGCAAGCGTATCTCCGCCACCGTGCAAAAGGCGCTGGCCGCGGGACAGTTGCCTGTCGTCCTGGGCGGCGATCATTCCGTGGCGGCCGGTACGGTTTCCGGCGTGGCGCGTCATTACCGGAAGCAGAAGAAACCGATTGGCCTGCTGTGGATCGATGCCCACGCCGATATGAATACGCCCGAAACATCGCCGAGCGGAAATGTTCATGGCATGCCGCTGGCCTGCATTGTGGGCATGGGGCCGCGGGAGTTGACGCATCTCAACGGCTTCTCGCCCGTGGTGGATGCGCGCAACGTGGTGCTGATCGGTATCCGCGATGTGGATCAATTGGAAAAGCCGCACGTCAAGCAAAGCGGCGTGCACGCCTTCACCATGCGCGACATCGACGAACGCGGGCTGCGCGCCATTATGAAGGAAGCCATCGAGATCGCCTCCGCCGGCACGGCCGGGTTCCATCTGTCCTTTGACATGGATTCCGTGGATCCGCAGTTTGCCCCTGGGGTGGGTACGCCTGTGCGTGGCGGCATCACCTATCGCGAAGCGCACCTGGCCATGGAGACCGTGAATGATTCCGGGCTCATGCTCTCCATGGAAGTGGTGGAAGTGAACCCTGTGATTGATGAAGTGAACCGGACGGCGGAGCTGGCAGTGGAATTGACCACCTCCGCGCTGGGAAAGAGGATTCTGTGAAAACACGCGTAGCCGTCATTTACGGAGGACGGAGCGGCGAGCATGAAATTTCGTTGCGTTCGGCCAAGTCGATCATTGAGGCATTGGATCCCGAGCGCTATCACGTGCTTCATTACGTGATCTCAAAGGAAGGCCGGTGGTCGCCGAAGCCGATCCAGCCGGAGCCCGGGGCCAATTCGCATATAGATGTGGTCTTCCCGATTCTGCATGGCACCTTCGGAGAGGACGGCACGGTGCAGGGATTGCTGGAACTGGCCGACTTGCCGTATGTGGGGCCTGGTGTATTTGCATCGGCTGCGGCGATGGATAAAGACGCCTTGAAGCGGCTTTGCCTGGAGCGCGGCCTGCCGGTGGTGGAATGGGTGACACTCCACAGCAAGCACCTCGATGTCACAGGGATCGCTGACAAATTCGGCTTTCCGGTGTTCGTAAAGCCGGCGAATCTCGGCTCCAGCGTCGGCATCAGCAAGGCTCGCAATGCGCAGGAACTGGAAGCCGCAGTCAAACTCGCGGCCCAGTTCGACCGCAAGATCATTGTCGAGCGCGCCATCATTGGCCGCGAACTGGAATGTGCTGTGTTGGGCAACGAGGATCCGCAGGCGTCGCTGCCCTGCGAGATTCTCCCGTCGAAGGAATTTTACGACTACGAGGACAAATACCTGCTCGACAAAGCGCAGTGTGTCGTGCCTGCCGATTTGCCTCCCGCCACCACGGCCGAACTGCGGCGCATCGCCGTGGAAGCCTATCAGGCGGTGCAGTGCGAAGGCATGTCGCGCGTCGACTTCCTGCAGGAAGCAGCCACCGGAAAACTGTACATCAACGAGATCAACACAATCCCTGGTTTTACCTCCATCAGCATGTTCCCGAAAATGTGGGAGCACTCGGGGCTACCCATGCCGAAACTGGTGGACAAACTCCTGGAACTCGCCATTGACCGCCACAAGGCGCGCAGAGCATTGCGGTACTCCATCTGATGCCGATCTTTCTCCCAGCCCTGTTGTTGCTATTTGCCGAAGAGCCGGCGGTGCAACTCGAAAAGCTGCTCAAACAGTTTGTCGACGTGTTCAACATCGTCGACTCTCAGGCGGCCGATCCGGTCCCACCACAACAGGCGCTCTACCAGGGAGCCATTCCGGGCATGTTGCGCGGGCTCGATCCGCACTCCATATTCTTCGATCCGGGACAGTTTGAGCAGCTCAAGGAACTGGAGCGCAGCACCAAGAAGGGCTTTGGCAGCGTGGTGAGCGTGCTGCCCGGGCGAGTGATTTTTCTGCAGACATTGCCCGGCACTCCTTCGGCGCGTGCGGGCATTTCCGCGGGCGATGAGATTCTTGCGATCAATGGAATCCCGCTGGCGCAACTGGACATGGATCAGCTGATCCAGTTGCTCACCGAATCGCGCCAGCAGCAGGCAAGGCTGGACGTGAAGCGGCAGGGCAATGCACGGCTGCTGACCTTCGTCATGACTCCTGAAGAAGTGAACTCGCCGGCCGTTGATCGCGCTTTCCTGCTGAAGAAGGGCACGGGCTATGTCCGCATCTCAAGCTTCGAGAATGAGACGGGGAAGCAATTGCAGGAAGCGATTGAGAAGATCGGTGGGGACAAACTGCAGTATCTCGTTGTTGACTTGCGCAACAATCCGGGTGGTGTGCTGCCCGCAGCGCTCGATGTAGCCTCGCTGTTTCTGCCACCGGGCACGAAGATACTCTCCATCCGCGGACGATCGAAGGAAGAGGAGACCATCAAGGTTGCCGACAAAGCGAAGCCTTACAGTGTGAAGGTTGCGGTGCTGCTGAATGGAAAATCGGCCAGCGCTTCCGAGATTGTCGCAGGGGCCATTCAGGATCACGATCGTGGATTCGTGCTGGGTGAGCCCAGCTTCGGCAAGGGCCTGGTGCAAAGCGTGTTCCCCCTTTCGTCTTCCTCGGGGATGGCGCTCACCACGGCTTACTACTACACGCCCAGCGGGCGCTCCATCCAGCGGCCGTTGCGCAATAGCCAACTTGGCGAGGTGACGCGGGCGGCGCAACCCGAGTACAAGACCGCGAAAGGGAGAACGGTTCGTGGCGGCGGCGGGATCCTTCCCGATGAAGTGGTGTTGCCCGAATCCACAACGCAGTTTCGGGCGGTAGTGGATGCGAGCGCGATTCTCACCACGTTCGCCACACAGTACACGCTGAAACATAAGATCGACGAAACGTTTGATATTACTCCCGCGTTGCTGGACGAAGTGCAGGTCTTCCTCTCGGAGAGCCGCATCCGGCCGAGCCTGGCCGAATGGTCGCGAGAGCGCGAGTGGATCAGCTCCCGTGTGAAGCAGGAAATACTGAACCAGGCCCTGGGTGTGGAAAAGGGAGATGAAGTCGAGTTGAAGCGCGATCCCGTCGTGCTGCGCGCGATGTCAATGCTAGGAGTTCCGTAATGCGTGCTGGTTTTCTGATCGTCGCGGCTGTTTCGGCCTTACTACTGGCGCAAACCAAGGCGCCGGTGAAGAACGATGAGCAACTTTGGCGGCATCGCAATCGCGGCAAGGCCTATTACGAGAACCCCACCACACAGTTGCAGGCGATCGAGGAGTTTCGCAAGGCGCTGGCGCTTGCTCCGGATTCGCCGCGCGATCGTCTCAACTACGCCCTCGCCCTGTTTCGCGGCGGAAAGACAGATGAGGGTATAGCGGAGTTGAAGAAGGTACAGGCCGTCGATCCGAAGCTGCCACATACATGGTTCAACCTCGGTATTCATTACAAGAAGCAGGGGGAAGCGGAGCAGGCTGCGGCCATGTTTGAAAAGATGATCCAGCTTGCTCCCAGTGATGCGATCTCGCATTACAACCTGGCGGTGCTTTACAAACTGCAGAATAAACTTCCCCAGGCGCAGGCTTTGTTCGAGAAAGCGGCGCAGTTGGGGCCGAGCCTTGCCGCGCCGCATTTCCAGCTCTACAATACATTCCGCCTCGCCGGGCAGCGTGAGGAAGCGGCGAAGCAACTGGCCATCTTCCAGGAATTGAAGAAAGCGCAGGAAGCGAGCGGCAACACGGAAGACATGGAGTGGAACGAGTATGCCGAGATCTACGATCCCATCGATCCGGCCGTGCAGGCTGAGCAGTTGATCGCATCGCAGCCGGCGAAGTTCACAGAGCGCAAACTTGCCGGCGCCATCACCGCGGATCGTGCCGGAATGCTGGTGTTTGATCTCGAGGCTGACGGGCGGCCCGATTTGCTGGTGTGGTCGGCATCCAGCGGCGGCTTGCTGTTTGCCAAGGGCGTGACAGCGGTGCAGGCGCCGGCGCTGAAGCAAGGCTGTTTCTTTGCTGCCGCGGATGTGGACAACGATGGCTTTCCTGACCTGGTGATGCTGACTGCTACGGGCGCGCAGTTGATTCGCAATCGCAATGGTGTGTTGGAGAGCGCAGCACGGCCGCTGGCGCAAGGTGGTTTCCAGACCGCCGTGTGGCTGGACTACGATCACGATTACGATCTTGATTTGCTGCTCTTCGGCGACAAGCCGGCGCTGCTGCGCAATCAGGGTGAGGCGGGCTTTGCCGACCGGACCTCCGATTTTCCCTTTGTTTCCGGCACTCCCGCGGCTGCCATCGCCTACCGGACTGTGCCGGATACGAAGGGTGTCGATGTCCTGGTCACCTACAGGGACCGTGCTTCCGTGCTGTACCGGGATCAGCTTGCCGGCAAGTTTCGCGCCGAGCCGTCGAATGTCCCGCAGGGCGCTACACACTTGCAGGCCTTCGATTGGAACCGCGATTCCGTGTTCGACGTTACGTATCTCCACGGTGGAAAGCTGAACATTGCGCCGTCCATCTCCGGCCCGTATGTGTTTCTCGATGCTCTGCGGCTCTATGCGCAACCCGCGTTTGCCATGGCGACGGCGGATTTCAACGCCGATGGACGCATGGATGTTGCCGTTGCCGGCGATCGCGGAATCATTGTTCAGGAGAATGCTTCGCCACTGGCAAGCCGCTACTTCTCCTTGCGCCTGGTTGGAGTGAAGAACCAGAAGTTGGCCCCCGGCGCGGAGGTGGAAGTGCGCAGCGGCCGGCAGTATCAGAAGCAACGCTATGATGGCATTCCGCTGATCTTCGCTATGGCCGCTCCGATTGACGCGGTGCGCATCACGTGGCCGAACGGGCTCATCCAAAACGAGACGGCGCCCATCACCGGGCGCGCGGTGGAATACAAGGAGGCTCCGAGGCTCTCCGGCTCCTGCCCGATGATCTACACCTGGGATGGCACGGAGTTCCGTTTTCTCACCGATGTATTAGGCGTTGCTCCGTTGGGCGCGAGTTCCGGCGACGGGAAGTATTTTCCCACCGATCACGATGAGTATGTCTTCATTCCCGGCGATGTGCTGAAACCGCGGAACGGTTCCTACGACCTGCGCATCACCGAGGAATTGAGCGAGGTGACGTATCTCGATCAACTGAAGCTGATGACTGTGGATCATCCGGCGGATGTGGAGGTGTTCACCAACGACAAATGGAAATCCCCTCCGTTTCCCGAGTTTCGGTTGTTCACGAGCCGTCGGCGGTTCCCCGCCAAGCTTGCTGCTGTCGAACGTAGGGACCAGCAATACGCCGGGCCGAAGGTGCGCACCATGCAGGGAACGGCTGAAACATTTGCCCTGGAAATTGATTTTGGGCCGCAGACTCCGTCTGAGAATGCAGTGCTTGTTCTCAACGGATGGGTGGATTGGGCAGATGGGAGTGCTTTCCGCAATCGGGCTCAGCAACCCGGACAAGAGCTGACCCCACCTTATCTGCAGGTGCGCGATGCTTCGGGCAAGTGGCAGACGGTGATCGAAGATATGGGCATTCCTTCCGGCAAAACGAAAACGATTGCCGTGGACATGTCGGGTAAGTTTCTCTCGGCTTCCCGCGAAGTGCGCATCGTCACCAATATGTGCGTGTATTGGGATGAGGTGTTCCTTGCCGTGCACGAGACTGCGCCAACAAAGCTCCATACCAGTTCGCTGGTGCAAGCGGATCTTGGATTTCATGGCTTTTCCCAGGTGGAGATGGACGCACAACGCGGCAAGCCCGAACATTTTCTCTATCAGCGAACGCTGAGCGAGGCACCCTGGAATCCTACACCCGGCCTCTACACACGCTACGGAGACGTGCGGGAATTGCTGCATGCTCCGGATGACCGGTTCGTCATCATGGGCTCCGGTGATGAACTGGTGCTGCGTTTTCACGAACTGCCTCCGCCGCCCGCGGGCTGGAAGCGCGACTTCCTGCTCTACGTCGACGGGTGGGCCAAGGATTCGGATGCGAATACCTCTTTTTCACAAACCGTTGAACCTCTCCCGTTCCACGGTATGTCACAATATCCCTATCCTGCGGCGGAACAGTATCCGAGCGGGAAAGTGCATACCGATTACCGCAAGCGTTACAACACTCGTCCGGCCGCACAGTTAGTGAAGCAGGTTGCCCCATGATCCGCTGGTTTTCCATCATCGCCATCGCGCTTTTACTCAACTCGGTCTATCTTTCCGCGCTGCCCTCCGCCACGATTTTCTACATGGCGAATGTGCTGCTGCACCTCGCATTAGGCGCCGGGTTCCTGGTGCTGCTGCGCCTGCGCGGCTGGATGCGGCCAGGCCTTCCGATATTTCTTTCCGTATTGCCTGCTCTTTATCTCATCCGCTATGGCGCAATTCGCGATCACCGGATGTGGCTCTGGGCGCACATCGCACTGGCGGTGGCCGGCACCGTGACGCTGTGGCTGCACGCGCGCAAGCACCAGCCGCAATTGGCGCGCTGGATGTTTCTCTCGCTCGTGCTGCTGGCTGTGGTTCCCGGTGGCTTGAAGCTGCTCGAAAAGCCGTCGCTGGTGGCGAACGCTTCGGAAACTCCTTCCAGCATGGAAGAAGAAGGGGATGGACCGAAGAGTCCTTTCTGGCCCTCATCGGCGAAGACAAACGTGGGGCTGGTGCCCTCCAGTTACTTCCTTGATTCCGAGCAGTGCGGCACCTGCCACAAAGACATCTACGAGCAGTGGAAATCCTCGGTGCACCACTTCGCCAGCTTCAATAATCAGTTCTATCGCAAGTCCATCGAGTTCATGCAGGAAAAGCAGGGTTCCACCAAGCCGAGCCGCTGGTGCGCCGCTTGTCACGATCACGCGGTGATCTTCAATGGCAAGTGGGAAACGCCGATCAAGGATCAAATCAAAACGCCTGAAGCGCAAGCGGGCCTGGCCTGTGTGTCCTGCCACTCGATCGTGCACGTCAAAGACACAATGGGCAATGCCGGCTTTACGCTGGAATACAACTGGCTGCACGCCATCGCGGCCAACCGCAATCCTTACGTGCAATCGTTCGACAAATTCCTGACCTATCTCAATCCGCGCCCTCACCGGCAGACATTTCTGAAGCCGTTGCACCAGACTCCGGAGTTCTGTTCGTCCTGCCACAAGGTACATCTTGATGTTCCCGTGAACAACTACCGCTGGATGCGCGGATTCAACGATTACGACAACTGGCAGGCCAGCGGCGTATCGGGCCGCGGGGCGCGATCGTTCTACTACCCGAAGGAAAGCCTCGATTGCGCGGGTTGCCATATGCCGCTGATTGCGTCAAACGATCCGGGAAATCGCGCGGGCAAAGTGCACTCGCATCGATTCCCGGCGGCGAACACTGCTGTGGCGCATGTGAACAAGGATCAGGCGCAGTTCGAAGTCACGAAGAAGTTCCTTCAATCCGGATTCATCACAGTGGACATCTTCTCCGCATCGCCGGTGGATGGATCCTCGAAAGAAGCGAAGATGATCCGCCGCGCGGGCGACCAGTCGCAATCCGCGATGACCAGCTTTGCCGTGGGCGAAGAGTCGGAATCGAACGCCCAGGGCTTCCTTCGCGAAGTCGGCAAAGTCGCGGCGCCGTTGAATCAATCCGGCGCGAAGTTTCAGCCCGGCTCCACGGCGCGAGTGGATGTTGTCGTGCGTACCCGCCGCATCGGCCATTTCTTCCCCGCCGGAACAGTGGATGCCTTCGATGTGTGGCTGGAATTGGAAGGCAAGGATGCAACCGGCAAACACATCTTCTGGAGTGGCCGCGCGGACGACAACGGCAGTGGACCCGTGGAGCCCGGCGCGCACTTCTATCGCTCGTATCAACTCGATGGCGAAGGCCACATGATCGACAAGCGCAATGCCTGGCAGACACGCAGTGTGCTCTACGTGCGGCTGATTCCCCCTGGCGCCGCCGATACGGCGCACTTCCGGGTGAAAATCCCGAAGGACGCCAAAGGGCCGATCACACTGAACGCAAAGCTCAACTACCGCAAGTTCGCCTGGCACTATACGAAGTTTGCCTATGAAGGGATGGAGGTGCCGGACATTCCCACCATCGTGCTGGCGAAGGCTGAGGCCAAGATGGAACTCGGCGCTGAGTCCGATTGGAAGCAAGTAGTGCGCGCCGAAGACTACGAACGGTGGAACGATTGGGGCATCGGCATGCTGCTGCAGGGCGACCTGAAGGGCGCGGAATACGCCTTCAGGAAAGTGATGGAAGCGAAGCCCGATTACGCGGATGGGCCACTCAACGTCGCCCGCGCGTTGATTCAGGAAGGCGAAACCGACGCGGCGAAGCCATACCTGCAGAAAGCGGCGCAACTCGGCCCCACGCTGGCGAGGGTGATGTTTTTCCAAGCGATGGTGGACAAGGCCGATGGCAACTACGACGCGGCCATAGCCAACCTGCGCAAAGCCGCCGCGCAGTATCCGGAGGATCGTGTCGTGCTGAATCAATTGGGCCGGCTGCTATTCCTGAAGCGCGAATATGGCGAAGCTGTACGCACGCTTGATCGCGTGCTGAAAGTGGATCCCGAGGATCTGCAGGCGCACTACAGCCTGATGCTCTGCCACCGCGGCCTTGGCGACGCCGCTCGCTCAGAAAAACACGCCAAGCTATTTCAGCGCTTCAAGGCGGATGAAGCGGCGCAAGCCCTCACCGCCAAGCAGCGGCAACTGAGTCCGGAAGACAACAACGAAAGGCAGATGATTCACGATCATGAGAGTGTGCCTTTGTCTGGCGCTCTTCGCGCTGCTCGCTGACGCCCAGGTCCTCTTCACCGACGTCACTCAGCAGGCGGGTATCCGATTCGTTCACAACAACGGGAAATCGGGCAAGAAATGGCTGCCCGAAACGCTGGGGTCGGGGTGCGCGTTCTTCGATGCCGATGGCGACGGCTGGCAGGATATCCTGCTCATCAACAGTAAGAGCTGGACGCCGAAGCCTGCCAAATCGCTTCACAAGTTGTATCGCAACAACCGCAACGGCACGTTCACCGACATCACCGCGGGGAGCGGGCTGGATATTGAGATGTACGGCATGGGTGTCGCGATCGCCGATTACGACAACGATGGCCGCGACGATGTCTATATCACCGCGCTCGAAGGAGACCGGCTCTTCCACAACGAAGGCGCGGGCAAATTCAAAGACATCACGCAGGCCGCGGGGATTCAGAACGCCAACTTCGGAACCAGCACAGCCTGGGTCGACTACAACAAAGACGGGCTGGTGGATCTCTTCGTCGCCAACTATGTCCAGTGGAGCCCGCAGAAGGATCTGTTCTGCTCGCTGGATGGATCGGCGAAGTCTTACTGCACCCCGGAATCGTACAAAGGCGTTGCGCCCAAGCTGTTTCGCAACGCGGGTGGCGGCAAGTTTCAGGATGTAAGCCAGCAGGCCGGCGTGGCCGATGCCAGAAGCAAGTCACTGGGCGTGGCCGTGCTCGATTTCGACATGGACACCTGGCCCGATATCTTCGTCGCCAATGACACGCAGCCCAACAAGCTTTATCGCAACAACCGCAACGGGACCTTCAGCGAAACCGGGCTCACCGCCGGCGTGGCTTTCGGAGAAGACGGCACCGCGCGTGGCGCCATGGGCACTGATGCCGCCGATTACGATGGATCCGGACGTCCACACCTGCTGGTGGGAAATTTCTCCAACCAGATGCTGGGCCTCTACCACAACGAGGGCAACGGCCTGTTCGTCGATGAGGCGCCGCGTTCCACCATCGGCCGGCTTTCCCTGCTCAATCTGACCTTTGCAACATTTTTCTTCGATTTTGATTTGGACGGTTTGCTCGACATTTTCTGCGCCAACGGTCACCTGGATGCCGAGATTGAGCGCGTGCAGCCCAAAGTGAAATATCGCCAGCCGCCGATGCTGCTGCGCAACCAAGGGAAAGGCCAGTTCACCGCAACCAACGCCGGGCCCGATTTCAGCAAGCCCCTGGTGGCCCGCGGCGCCGCCTACGCCGACTTCGATAAGGACGGCGACTTGGACTTGCTGATCACCAATAACGACGGGCCCGCGGTGTTGCTGCGCAATGACGCTTCGCACAAGCCGCACTGGCTGAAGGTGAAGCTGACGGGCACGAAAACCAATCGCAGCGCGATCGGCGCCACCGTGCGCGTGGAAACGGCTGCCGGCCGGCAATGGCGCACCGTGCATTCCGGTTCCAGTTACTGCTCGCAGAGCGAACTGGCTCTCACCTTCGGCCTCGGGCAGCAGGCGCAGGTGAAGGCCGTCGAGATCCGCTGGCCCAGTGGCTTGGTGCAAACCATCCAGAATCCGAAAATCGATCAGGTACTCGAAGTCACGGAAAAGCAGTGAGACAATAGACAGCATGCGCGTGGTGCTGGAAATCCTGGATGGGCCGCTCGCCGGACGTACTGTGGAACTTGCTCCGGGGGAGTCTGTCTCCGTGGGCAGAACTGCCAAATCGCAGCTCATGCTGCCGCATGATAATTTTCTTTCGGGGCTGCACTTCCTCGTCGAACATACGCCGGATGGCGTGATCCTCCGCGATTGCAACTCGAGCAACGGCACTTGGGTCAATGGCGACCGGGTGAACGAGCGCCCGGTTGGGGAAGGGGATCAGATCTCCGCCGGCCAGACTCGCTTTCGCCTCTATTCCGAAGCTGCCGATGAGGCCGATCGCCGCAGCTCCACCGTGCTCTTTGCTGTTCCGAAATTCCAGGAACAGACCGGCGTACACAGCATCGAGTCGCTCACCTTCGCGCCGGAACAGCAGCGCGTCCTCGACTATTTACGGCAACTCACCATGCCGCTCTATGCGGTGCTGAACGCCGGTATTGAGCAGCATGTGCCGCATTTTCTCATGGGCTCGGGAGAGCCGTTTCAGTTTCTGTCGGAGGGCCTGGCGATCGAACAGATGCAGCCGCCTCCGGTGTACCTGGCGCAGTTCACGCCATCCTCATCGCTGCTGCCGCGCCTGATCAAAGAGGGCTGGGGAAAGCCGTGGATCACTTTCTTCACCTCGCTGCATCCGGTCCCTGAACTGACCACGCATCTGCGCAACCTGATGGTGGTTGCCACTCCCGACGGCCGCCCGTTCTATAACCGTTTCTACGATCCGCGGTTGCTGCAGTTGCTGCTGCCTTCTTATACACCGCAGGAAGTATCCCAGCTCTTCGGGCCTTTGCTCACGCTGGTGATTGCCGACCCATCCGATGCATCGCGTCTGCTGGAGTTTGCCATGACGCCGCAAGGTCCGGCGGGCCGCGCGCTGGCACTACGATAAACTCATGCTCCGATTGTTCCCCGTCGTTCTCGCCATGTCTGCGTTTGCCGCGGACGATCCCCAAGTTACTGTCTTTCGCTCGGGCGAAGGCGGCTATCACTCCTATCGCATTCCCGCGGTTGTCGCGACGAAGAAAGGCACGCTGCTCGCGTTCTGCGAAGGCCGCCGCGACACGCGCAGCGATACCGGCAACATCGATCTGTTGCTGAAGCGCAGCGTGGATCAGGGCAAAACATGGTCCTCTACGATCGTGGTTGCGGACTTCGGTCCTGACGTCATCGGCAATCCTGCCCCCGTCCTCGATCGCAAGACAGGCATCGTCTGGCTGCTGCTGACCAGCAATCTGGCCACCGACCCCGAAAAATCCATCCTCGCCGGAACCTCGAAAGAAACGCGCCGCGTGTGGGTCACCCACAGCAAAGACGATGGACTGACGTGGGCCAAGCCCGCCGAAATTACCGGCCAGGTGAAGCCGAAGGGCTGGAGTTGGTATGCCACAGGACCGGGCAACGGCATCCAACTCAAGAGCGGACGCCTGGTGATTCCTTGCGATCATTACCGCTCTCCCACTGCGCGCTATTCGCACATTGTCTACAGTGACGATCACGGCGCCACCTGGAAGGTAGGAGGCATTGTCGGCGACAAGATGAATGAGTCCACCATCGCTGAGCTCCCCGACGGCTCGCTGCTATTCAACATGCGCAGCTACGCGGGCAAGAACCGCCGAGCCATCGCCCGCAGCCGCGACGGCGGAATCACGTTTGAGCCCGCGACATTGGACGAAGCCCTCATCGAGCCCGTGTGCCAGGCGAGCCTGATCCGGCACGGAAAAGCGCTGCTGTTTTCCAACCCCGCCAGCACGCGCCGTGAGAACATGACCGTGCGCAGCAGCAAGGACGGCGGCAAGACGTGGAATCTGGTGAAAGCCCTGCATCCCGGCCCTTCCGCTTACTCCAATATCATTTCTCTCAAAGGTGGGCACATCGGTCTGCTCTATGAGCGCGGAGAGAAGTCCGCCTATGAGACCATTACCTTCGCCCGCTGGAAGTAAGGAACCCAAGTTATGAAAGTTGACGTTGTTGCCCACATCCATGCGAAGCCCGGCCTCGAAGCCGCGCTTCGCCAAGTGCTCGAATCTTTCGTCGAGCCCACCCGCAAGGAAGACGGCTGCCTCCGCTACGATCTGTTCGTGGATCTGGATGATCCTACCAAGTTCACGTTCATTGAGGAATGGTCGAGCCGGGAAGCGCTGGAAGCGCATGGCCTGTCCGCGCATATTGCAGCGGGGCGCGCGAAGTTTCCGGAACTGCTGGCTCAGCCGGGGTGGGTGCAAGTAGCGACGCGAATTCTCTAGGTAGAAGTTATCGGCGCGGCCTTCGGCAGAGGCGGGCCACAGACTCCGATGGCCTGCCCCACTTTGCGCGTGAAGCTAGAAACTGAGCCGCTCGGTTCGCGAGATCCCGTAGCGGTTCTTGAACTCCACTTCGGCTCCCGCGATGGCGATGGTTGTCGTCGAGGCAGGGAATACCGCAAGCATCTGGAACATGCCGCCTACTGTGGTGGTCTCGTAGTAAGCACGGAATTTTTCCGCCACCAGCGAGGTCAGGATGCCCGGCGGCACCTCCACTCCCTCGCGGTTATAGAAACGGAACGACACCTGATCGGCGGAGCGCGAATTGTCGTAGCCCTTGATGGACACCTCCATGATCTCGATGCCGCGTTTGACGGTGACTGTTTCGGCAACCACCGGAGCAGGGTCGATGGTGTAGCTGGCCTCCGAGAGGTATCCACCCACTTCGGCGATCAGCCGCAGGGTTCCCGCCGTTGTGCCCGTCTGCAGCACCGTATCCTTCGATCCGGAAAATAGCGCCACGGATTCACCCTCCCGTACGACAAAGGGAATGGCGCGGCTGTTTGTGCCTGGAAACAGCACACCGGGATCGTCCGGTCCGCTCATTGATGCGGTGAACTCCAGCCGCAAACGCCCGGAGGCGTTGGCCCGTGAAACGGTGTCCAGTTTGACGGCTACGCGGACCTGCTTCCCACTGAGCAGCCTTTCCTCACTCAAGCTGAGCGAAGGCTTGGGCGGCGTGGGTTCCACCCCGATTCCTTCCAGCGGATAGCTGCGTCCGTCAATGACAAGTGCTCCGTTCTTCAGGCCGCTAGTGGTTGGCCGAAACACAATGTCCAGCCGCCGGGACGAGCGTGGGGGCAGATCCATGGCGCCGGTCAACAATTCATTCCATGCGAACGAATCGCCACTGACGGCGATGGCCGCTACCCGCACGGCGGCGTCATGCGGATTCTCCAGCACAAAGCTGCGAGTCGATCGCAACCCCCGCTCCGTGTTGGGAAACACCGACGGCACACCGGCTGTGCGCTGCGTGCGCGATCCGTCGGATTCCAGCAGGTACAGTGACGGCGCGGCCACAGCGGCTGCGACGAAGGTGACCGTGAGCGCATTGATGCGCAAGTTGCCGCGAGCATCGCTCACCGCAGTCGGCGACTGGAAGCGCACGTAGAAGTCGATGCTGAACTTGCCGAGGATTGACTTGGGGAGGCTCGGGGCGGATTCCAACGAATAGCCTGTACCGCTCACCGACAGCGTCGTAATAGTGGCCAGTAACTCACTGGTGTTGCGGATGCGGATCACCGCCTGCAATGGCTCGCCGGTCGTCGTTTCGCCCAGGTTTACCAGGCCGCTCACAGGGCGCTCCGCCGTGCCCTGCACGGTAAACACTTCCAGTTGCGCCATGCAAGGCAGCGCCAGCAACGGAAGTAGCAGCAGCGCCCTCATGGCTCGGGCTCCGGAACCATCGTCAGATCCGGCGCATGGCACTGGGCCGCAAACAGCCGGCCGGATACACGGATCAGCACCCATCCTTCCCGCAAAGCGAACAGCGATTCGACAAGTGAGTCCATCTCCCAGGCGCGGTCCCCGCAGCCTACCTTCGTCCCTGTGGCCGTCCACGTTCGTCCCGTGGAATCTACCGCGACAACGTCACCATGCACTGGCTCCCGGCGTAGCTCGCTTAGCGTACTGCCGTCGAATTCGACAAGTTCCCAGCCCGATGGCGCACGCATAGCCACCCGAACCTGGCGGCTACTCCATTGCACAAGGGCATCAGCGGCAGCGATCCATCCGGCACGTTCGCCTTCTTCTCCCATCAACAAAACACGGCTCTCCCGCAGCCACTCGCGATCCAACACGCGGTCACCCACAACGATGCCCGCCGCCGTCTTCGTCACCATTGTGCGATCCATCCGGATGGCCGCGGTCACCCCTTCCTCCAACGGTGTCCCGATCACCAGATTGCCGCGCATGCCATACAACGGATACAGCCGTCCGTCACGAGCGGGAAAGTAGCCGAGGGGCGGCAACTCCAGTCCGCTTTGGGCGAATAGCAGAAGCAGCGAGAAGATCATGGCTTGCCTATGGTGATGGTGGGGTTGCTCAGTGTCAGAATGGGCCCCGTCACAACGGCTGCGGGCGCCGCGGTGGGTTGTTTGCCATTCAAGCGGTATGCCGCAAAACCTCCGGCTGCTCCAACGATGCCGAGCGTGATCACTACCCACTTGGCGCGCCCGCTGGAGATGCGCTCTTCGTTCCCTTCCGTGCGGGTCAGCATCACGCCTGGACGCTTCACCGGAGCTTGTTCAGCGATCTGCGGTTCCACAGCCACCTCGGCGGCGGCAGCGGGGATAGCGGGTGGCTTCTTGGCAATCTCCACTTCAAAGGAAGCCACTTTGGGCTTTTCGGGCGGGGGGGCGGATGCGGGTGGTGGCGCGGGCTTTGGCTCCCCGTCTTTCCCTACAATACGGATGCGCGCCGTCGTGCCCGCGGAGGCTCCGGATGCTTGCGCCAGGATGCTGACGCGGCAATCTCCTAGCACGGGGCCCCATTGGATTCCCCATGTGGATGCCTTGCCCGTTGCGTCGCTCACCTGGTCTTCGAAACGTTTGCCGTTCGGAAACAACCCGCTCGGGCCGCTTTCGGGTAACCGGAAGGTCACTTTGGCCGCTGGAACCGGGTTCCCCATCCCATCCGAGACCACGATGGAGACTCCGCCGAAGGAACGGCTCCCTGCCTTGACTTCCAGGCCATCCCCTTCTGTTACCGTGAGTTGTAGATTCTGCCCAGCCATGGATCCAGCCACGGCCAGCATCAGCGCGAGCAGCGTGAGATTAAGCGGCCTTGGGCTCCGGTGTTCGCAGCAGAACAACCGTAATGTTATCCGGGCCACCTGCTTTACGAGCAGCATCAACAAGAGAGTGGCATTTGCCCTCGAAAGTTTGCTCGTTTTTTAACACCGATTCGATCAGATCCACGCTCACCACCCCATGCAGCCCATCACTGGACAGCAAAATATAGGAGTTGGGCACCGGGCGGATCTTGTAGGAATGGATGCGCAGCGGGGAACTGACCCCGATGGCCATCGTCAAAACATGGCGCAGTGGATGGTTTTTGAGCGTTTCTTCGTCAATCCCCAGGCGCCGCCCTACTTCGTTCACCCAAGTCTGATCTTCGGTGATCACCAGCAGCTGATTCTCCTGATAGAGATAGGCGCGCGAATCGCCGACGCTGGCAATAAGGAGATCGTCGCCGTTCTCCAGAACCGCCACCAGCGTGGTTCCCATACCTTCCATTCCGGAATCCGCGGCCGCCGCGTCTTTCACCACCCGGTTGGCCTCTTCGAAGGCTTTCACCAGTGTGTCGATGTCATTTCGCCCCGCGCGCCAGATATGATTGGCAACGGTTTCGGCGGCCAGTTGCGAAGCGTGCTCGCCCGCGCGCGCGCCTCCCATGCCATCCGCAACGATATAGAGGCCGAGCTCTGGCGCCAGCAGACAGTAGTCTTCGTTATTCTTCCTGACGCAGCCGAGGTCGGAGAGTCCGTAGGATTCGAGCATGGAACTTCCTGATTATAGCCGCTTCTTTGACCACGAATGGGAGCTAGTGGTTTCTATTCGCACCAGGTCAGGGTTTTTTGCTTTCCAGAATAGAGCGCAACTGGAGAAATGCCGACTCGTTGTACTCATGTTTCAGGCGCTCCAGCCCTTCCAGCTTCGTATCGCCCGCGCGTGGTCCGCTCTTCTGTAGGCAACGGCCAAGCAAAGCGGTTGCCTCCTGGTCGTCGGGATCGCGCTGCAGAAGGCGGCGGAGATGCTCTGCCGCGCTAGCGAAATCCCCTCGCTTCCAGTACGTATAGCCCACGTTGAACAAATACTCAGGATCGTTTGGATCCCCCTCCAATGCTCGCTCGAAGCTCTGCGCAGCTTCCGCCAGGCCCCTCCTGGACTGTGCTGCTCCCAGATTGTTGTGCACCTCATTCAGCGGTACCTCTCTCACGATCGTCTCGAAGGCGGATTGCGCCGCCGCGTACTCTCCTAAGTAAAAGCGTGAAATGCCGGCAAAAAACATCGCCTCCCGGTAATGAGAATCACGATTCGGCACTTTTTGTAGCCAATCGGCCGCTTCCCGGTAGTTCTCCGCCGCCCATTGCATCTTTCCCAGCTCAAAGCAAGGCGCGGCGAAGCCCGGATCGAGACGCGCGGCTTGCGTGAAGAAGCGATGCTTCTGCTCGTCGTTCCCCGCCAGAAGTCCGCGGATGTAGTTTTCCATGGCGTCGACACGCACCGCGGGGCGCATCTTGCGAAACTCGTCCTCTTGCGGTGCGCCGTTCGCTTTTACGAACTGAAGCGTCTGCCAGGCGATATGAGTTTGCAGGGCAGCCAGATCCTCCAAAGCACCCAGCGCTTCATATTCCGGCCCGGCCCGCAGTTTCCCCAGATCGAGAATCTGCACCGTGATGTGCAGGTTGCCGCGCGACCCCACCTTCTCCCCGCCCGGCTTCAATTCAAAGCGCCCGTAGATCACTCTGCCCGCATCCAGAACCTCGCCCATTTTCATCACCGTAGCTTTCGTGAGCAAAGTGTAGGGGCGCACAGCCAAACGCCGGTATGCCTCCGTGCGATCTTCACGCGAAATGGTGAGCAATCCCTCCGCCGCTAAAGTGTCCCGCACATTCTCGCCGAGGCTTTCCCCAATCCAGTCCAGATTGCCGTTGCCTGAGTGATTGAAGAAGGGAAGGACGAGGTAGGTTTGTGCCGCGCACGTTGCGGCACTCATCGTTGCAAGGAAAAAGAAAATGGCCGGAAACCGCCTCATCACTAACAGTGTATCGTTAGGGCTGAGGCCAGTTCCCGGCCGCAGGACTTTCACACTCTCTCTACTCGGGGTTTATAAGCCGGCTTGATCGCCGTTCGGGAACACCAGCTTCTTGTTGGTGTTGCCCAGACGGATCTCCTGAACCTTGTACTTGCCATCCGTGGTCTGATAGCGCACGGTAGTGGAGTTGAACTTCGAATCGCCAGTCTCCACCTTCACATTGGCTTCCACACTCTTCTTGCCCGTGGCAATCACAGCCTTGTTGTCGCTCACCGTGACCTTGTACTCACCGGGCTTCAACTCGGTGCCGGCCACAACCGAAGGCTGGAACAGCGTGATGCGGTAGGTATCCGCCGCGCTCGCAACCGCCATCGCCATCAGGGCAAAACTGAACGCAAATTTCCTCATGATAGTCTTCTCCTCTTTAGCCTGTTTGTTTGTTTCGATGTCGTGCAACTTGTCCGTTGCGTTTCCGCGCTTTGCTCAAACCTTAGTGGAAGTTCCGGTAAGTCCGGTAGCACTGTTTGCTGTGCGCGTTCACTTTCTATATACGTAGGCGAGAAAGAATTGTTCCGGAGATCAAAGAAAAAATCTTTTCAGCGAGGGAGCCTGGGCAAGAAGTGTTAACAAAGTGTTTTCTTGTGTTTGGGGCGAGTGTCCGAATCCGGGAATCCAGGACACCCGGGTGTCCCGTTTGAACCACGTCCACTGCCTTTTGGCGTAATGGCGGGTCTGTATTTGTGTCTCCTCGACCGCTTGTGCCAGCGTGCATTTTTCCTCAATCCATGCGAGCGCCTGTTTATAACCAAGCGATTCGAATGGCTTTGCCGTGGAAGGATACCCACGTGCCAGAATGCTCACTATCTCATCCCTCAGTCCCTGTTCGAACATAGCGGCCGCGCGCCGGTTGAGCACGTCATAGAGTTCCTGCCGGGGTGGATCGAGCCCGATCAACAGCGCCTCAAACCCATCGAGTTTCTCCGTGCCTTGCCGGAACAACTCCGTCAACGGCCGGCGCTCCAGCAGGCAAATCTCCAGGGCGCGGATTGTCTTGTTCACATCATTCGGATGAATGCGCTTGGAAGCCTCCACATCCAACCGCTGCAGAATACGGTGCAGCGAGCCGGGACGCTTCTGCTGCCGCTCCATCAGCCGCTCGCGCAACGCTTCATCCCGTTGCGGCCCTTCAAACAACCCATCGAGTAGAGCCTTGAGATAAAAACCGGTCCCTCCTACGATCACCGGGACATTCCCCCGTTCGGCAATCTCTCGCAACGTTTGCCGCCCGAGACGAGAGTAGTCACCCGCTGTGAACAGCTCATCCGGATTCACGATGTCCATCAGATGATGCGGTATCCCATGCCGTTCGGGCTCCGTCACCTTCGCGGTTCCGATGTCGAAATAGCGGTAGACCTGCAGTGAGTCACAGTTGACAATCTCAGCCCGCAGCAGCGACGCCAAATGGAGCGCCAGCGCGCTCTTCCCGGCGCCTGTCGGCCCCACAATGCCAATCAGAGGATGTTCCGCGTTCGTGACCAAAGGCTCTTCTTCCTTAATTGTTGCACCCCTGGCAACCACAAGCCTCGGCTGAAACGTCTATGAAGAAGACGGAGTCTGTGCCCGAAGTGCATCCGCCTTTTGGCATATACTCAAGACTGAGGGACTAGTGCCTCCACACGCGTCCCGATCGGGCAACGGAAAGAAAGTCAAGGCGAATGAAACGGATAGCCCTCATTATCACTCTGGCGTCAGCCAGTCTCAGCACTGCCTTCGGGCAGGCCAATACGAGCGCGGCCAACGGCGCAAAGCCGGACAAGGCGGCTGCCTACTACAACTTCTCCATGGGCCATCTGTACGCGGAACTGGCCCAGGCCTACAACAATCGCGGCGAATACCTCAACAAAGCCATTGAGCACTACCGCGCTGCCATCAAGGCCGACCCCTCCGCCAGCTTTCTTTCCGAAGAACTCGCCGAACTCTTCATCCAGTCGGGCAAGATCCGCGATGCAGTTCTCGAGACCGAAGAGGCACTCAAAACCAATCCCAACGATCTGAACCTGCGCCGCATCCTGGGGCGCATCTACACGCGCATGATCGGGGATTCTCAAACCAACCGCGTCAACGAGGAGATGCTGAAGAAGGCGATCGAGCAGTATACGCGCATTGCCGAAGCGTCGCCCAAAGATGCCGCCACCTGGGTCATGCTGGGACGGCTGCACAAAGTGGCCCAGAGTTCTCCCGAAGCGGAAAAGGCCTACAAAAAGGCGCTCGAAAGCGAACCCGAGAATGAAGAGGCGCTCACTGGCCTCGCCATGGTCTACGCCGATGTCGGCGATACCAAGTCTGCAACTGAGCTGCTCAAGAAAGCCTCAGAAAAGAATCCCTCCGTCCGTACGCTGGCTGCTCTTTCCGCCGCCTACGAACAACTGCGCGATTACCCCAACGCTGCCGCGACGCTCCGCCGCGCTCTGGAGATGTCGCCGAACAACACCGAAATCAAGCGCAGCCTGGCCCAGAATCTGCTGCTGGCGGAAAAGCTGGATGAAGCGCTGGAACTGTTCGAACAACTGGTCGCCGATGAGCCGCGCGACGCCATGGCGTTCCTCCGCATTTCCCAGATCTACCGCCAGAAGCGGAACTACGAAAAGGCTCACGAAGCTGCCAAGAAGGCCGCGGAACTCGATCCCAACAGCGTTGAGGTTCGCTACAACGAGGTGAGCCTGCTCGAAGCCGAAGGCAAAACCACGGAAGCAATCGAAGCTTTGAAGGGCATTCTCTCCGCCACATCAAAGAAAAATTATCACCCCGGCGAGCGCAGCAACCGGGCCATTCTGCTCGAACGCTTAGGCTTCCTGCAGCGCAATGCCGAGCAATACGGGCCGGCGGTGGAAACCTTCCGCCAGATGCAGCAACTGGACGAGGAATCCGCGCCGAGAGCCACCATCCACATCATTGAGACTCACCGTGTGGCCCGCGAAACGGCCAAGGCGTTTGAAGAAGCCAAAGCCGCCCGCGAAAAGTACCCCAAAGACCGGGCGGTGCAGGCAACCTATGCTTTCCTGGCGGCGGATTCCGGCAAAGCCGAAGAGGCCGAACGTGTGGGCCGCGATCTCATCAAAGAGAAAAAGGACCGCGAGAGTTTCGTCACCCTGGCCCAGATCTACGAGCGCACCAAGAACTACGCCGCCATGGGCAAGGCGCTCGATGAAGCCGAAAAGCTCTCTGACGATCCGGGCGAAAAAGAAGGCATCTACTTCATGCGTGGAGCCATGTTTGAGAAGCAGAAGAAGTTCGACCTTGCTGAAGCCGAGTTCCGCAAGGTGCTCGCTACCAGCCCGAATTCCAGTTCCGCCCTCAACTACCTCGGCTATATGCTGGCCGACCGCAACGTACGCCTCACCGAAGCTCACGACATGATCCGCAAGGCCCTCGATCAGGATCCTAACAACGGCGCCTACCTCGACAGCCTCGGCTGGGTCCTCTACCGCATGGGGAAGCTCGACGAAGCGGAGGAAAACCTCAAGAAGGCGCTCGAACGCACTGCCAAGGACCCCACGGTGCATGAGCACCTGGGCGACGTCTATATGAAACGCGGCAAGGTGAAGGAAGCCGTCAACCAGTGGCAGCGCTCGTTGAAGGAATGGGAAAGCACGCCTGCCAGTGAGCAGGACACCGCCGAGATCGCCAAGATCCAGAAGAAACTGGATGGGGCGAAGGTGCGGTTGGCGAAAGAGAACAAGTAAGGGGCTCAGGCCGCGAAGTTGACGCATCCCCGCCCCCTCGCTATGATGAGATTGGTTTAGCACCAACAAGGGAGGTTCTGTCCAATGTGGTCTCTGGGCTGGCAAGAAACGATGTTCATATTTCTGCTAGCTCTTCTCATCTTCGGACCGAAAAAGCTCCCGGAACTGGGTAAGAATTTAGCGAAGGGCCTGTCGGAGTTCCGCCGCGCCTCGAACGATCTGAAATCAACCTTCGATCGCGAGATGGCGAACATTGAGCGGGAAACGCAGGACGTCAAGCAGGATCTGCAGAAGTACTCGAGTGAGATGACGAACTACGACTCTTACTATGAGAACAGCTATTACGATTCCGGCTATGATGGCACTGGCAACAGCACTTCGCAGGAGAACTCCACCGTCAGCGCATCCGCAACTCAGGGCGCTGAGTCATCGACGCAACCCGAAACGGCCCCCACAGGGACCGTAGAAGCCGCCAGCAATACGGCCACCGCCCCTTCGGCGCCGGCCAATGGCAGCACCACGCAGGTTGCGAGTGCCGAAACGGCATCAGGACAGGCAGAAGCCGGAAAGCCGGTCGCACGCTCCTGATCGCTTCGTTTCCGTCATAAAAGCAGGATGTCGCAGGAACCAGACAAGCCAACTGCGCCCAACGAACCGGCGCAGCAATCGGTACCCGAAAACCCGACGCCCGAAGTGTCTGTCTCCAGCCACACCCAGTCTGTCGATGATTCCTACGGTTATTACGAAGATCCATACGCTTACGAATCCAACACCGTTCCGGTAGCGCAGGAGCAGCCGGCTTCACCGCCGCCCCCGCCTCCTGCATCGCCAAGTCCGCAGGATGAACCAGAGGATCCCGACGAAGATGGCATGCTCCGCATGTCTTTTCTCGAGCACCTCGAAGAGCTGCGTTCCCGTATCATTCAATGCCTGGTGGGGCTGGGAGTGGCCTTTCTTCTCAGCCTCACCTTCAGTAACCAGTTATGGCGCGTCGTCAGCGCGCCCGCCGTAGACGCCCTCACGCAACTCGGCATCAAGCCCCCGAAGCTCGTCTCCACTGACCCCCTGGAGCAGTTCCAGATCGTTTGGGTGAAGATGCCCCTGCTCACCGCCATCTTCCTTGCCTCCCCATGGGTCATGTGGCAAATCTGGTCCTTTATTGCCCCCGGACTCTACAAGAAGGAGCGCCGCTGGGCAGCCCCCTTCGTTATCGTTTCCGCCGCTCTATTCATTACCGGTGGACTCTTCGCCTATTACGTTGCATTTCGCTACGGGCTGGTATTTCTGCTGGGAATCGGACGGGATATCGATATTCAGCCAATGGTGTCGATCACGTCTTATTTCGATCTGTTCGTGAATGTCACCCTCGGCATCGGCCTCGTGTTTGAGTTGCCCGTTATTATTTTCTTCCTCACTTTGTTGCGTGTCGCCTCTCCCCGCTGGTTGTTGGAGAATTCGCGCTACGCGATATTAGGGATCGTTGTTGTCGCCGCCATTATTACCCCCACGCCGGACATCTTCAATTTGTTGATCTTCGCCGTGCCGATGGTCGGTTTGTTTTTCATTGGCGTCTTTGCCAGTTATCTGCTGGTGCTCAGCCGTGAGGGTAAGTCCTTTCCCTGGAGCAAAGTACTGATCGCTCTGGCCGTTCTGTTAGTACTGGCCGCAGCCGCGGTTTACCTCGCGATCACCCGTTATGGATACCACTTAGTACCCCAATGGCCATTTTTGATCCGATAGTACCTTTTCCTTTTCACTTTTTCGCTGTTCAATAGGAATACAAAACACCAAGAAAAAGTCCCGGCGTGACTGCGAGGGCTGGCGGAAGCCTTGCATTCACCCGCGCGGGGAAGGCGTATTGGACATGGACATCATTAAAGCAATAGAAGAACTGCGCAATCAGAAAGCGCGGATCGAAGAAGTGATTGCCCGGCTGGAGGCGTTGACCCTCAAACGCGGCGGTCAGGAGGTTTCGATCCCCGTCAAGGGGCGCCGCGGCCGGAAATATATGGATCCCCAGGAGAGGGAAATCGTCTCCCAGCGCATGAAGGACTATTGGGCCAAGCGCCGCAAGTCCTCCAAGGGCACTGCCGCAAAAGCGGCCGCTGCGGGCAGTTAACTGGCCGGTTTCTTAAAATACCAAAGCCAGAAATACTGCTGTCCAGCGCCATGCCGGTAGCGCGGTTCAAAGCCACAGTTCTCCGCCATCTCCACGGCTCGTGCATCGGAAAACGATACACCAAGCCACGTGTCCTCCGGCGAGGACTGGATCGAAGTGTCCCCCTGCACCTGAAACTTGAAAAGAGCGCCCGGCCGCAGTAACCGGTGCACTTCCCGCACGTAGTTCTCAATCACCGCATAGCTCGGGATATGCTGGAAAACGATCGTGGAGAACGCGAAATCAAAGGTCCCGCTCGCCGTGATTCCACTCAGATCCGTGCCATTACACTGCACCAGATGAACATGCTGCTTTCCAGCCAGCGCACCGGTCGCCTGCCGGATCATCTCCGCGCTTACGTCTACCGCCCACACTTCGCCAAAGATCTCGGACAAAGCGTTCGTCACGCGGCCCGCACCACAGCCGATCTCCAGCACCTTCATCTGCTTCGGGTCCCGTCCCTGGCAGATGTTGGTCATGTCAGTGAGGATCTCCTCCTCCACCGTGCGCCTGCCGGAGCGGAAGAATTCTTCATCCGTCCAATCCTGGCGTTCCGTGTTGACATAGTAGCGGGCATTCTCTTTGGCGCGCAGATCCCAGTCCTGCGCCATTTTCTTTAACTGCTCATCCAGCGTCATGGCGAAGCTACCATTTTAGCTTGAAGCGATGCCCCGCAGCCGTTGTATAATAAAAATCGAAGTGGGCGGCTAGCTCAGCTGGGA
>JAFDVS010000092.1:85279-93575 GCA_018268935.1 Acidobacteriota bacterium
TTCGAATCCCATGCCGTCCACCAACCCCTCCTTCCCCCCCCGATCGCAATAAGCGACTATTTTTTCTGTCGCGAAGCATTAACATCCTTTCATGTCAATCAGCTACCGCTTGCTCTGCCACAAACCCATCGTGTATACTTCCTCAAATATCCCGCTTCCAGGTGTGTACTGGGGAGACCTCAGCTCACGACGTCCAAACGCTCGTCAGCTACCCCCGAGTCTCCATCCCGGAGGTGTGCGATCTCCAGTTTGCTGAGGTATCTCAATGATTCAACGTTGGAACATTGCTGCGGTTCGAGCGCTGCTGCTCGTTCTGATCTGCACAGCGCCCCGTCTGCTCGCGCAGAGCGGCGCCGGTACTATTCAAGGGACGGTTCAGGACGTCACTTCCTCCGCCATTCCCGGAGCCACAATTCAGGCGCTCAATCAAGCCACTGGCGTTGTGATTGACACAACCTCAAATGCAGCAGGTTTCTACGCAATCAAAGGCTTGTTCGCAGGCACCTACACCGTAACCTTCAGCGCCGCCGGCATGAAGAAATCCGAAAGCATTGCCACCCTGCAAAACGGCCAGGTGCTCGTTCTGAACCGCCAGCTCACCGTTGGCGAGGTGTCGGAAAAGATCACAGTGAGCGGTGAGACGATTCAGCTTGCCACCTACGACAGCGGTACGGTCAACACCCAACTCGATGCGGCCCGTATCGCGCAGCTTCCTCAGAATGGCCGCAACGTCCTTGGCTTGGCGCAGAACACGGTTCCCGGTCTCGAAGCCGGCGGCACCCGCGCTAACGGCCTCATGGGTGAGGCGATGGAATACTCTCAGGACGGCGCCCCCATGACGAATCGCAACTTCGGCAGCGCCGGCAACACCGCCCAATCGACACTCCCCGATCCCGACGCCGTGCAGGAAATCCGCTTCGAAACCCTCAATTCCAGTGCGCAGTTCGCCACCCCAGCCACCGTGATGCTGACCACGAAATCGGGCACCAACCAAGTGCACGGGTCAGTCTTTGAAACCGCCCGCAACAATTACTTCGGCATCGCCAAAGCCCGCCAGGATCCCTCCAACCTCGTCGCCCCCAAACTCATCCGCAACGAATTTGGAGGATCCGTTGGCGGCCCCATCTACATTCCCAAAGTCTATGACGGCCGCAACCGGACGTTCTTCTTCGTCGCCTATGAGCGCTTTTCGCTCCGCCGCGCCAGCCAGCAGCTCATGTACGTGCCAACAATGGCCATGCGCACCGGCGATTTCAGCGGCCTGATCAACAGCGCCGGGGTCCTGCAGCAGCTCTACGATCCGAACACCACCCAGAGCGCGGCAAACCAATACTCCCGCCTTCCCTTCAGCAACAATCAGATTCCGTTGACTCGTATCAGCCCCCTGGCCAAGACGCTCCTCGCCGCGACCCCCACCCCGACGTCGGCCGACAACCCGATGATCAACTTCAATCTGAACGGGCAGAACCCCACGACGCAAACGGTCCCCAACTACACCACTCGTCTGGACCACGTGTTCAATGAAAAGAACCGCGTCTACTTCCGGTTCACCGATATTCGCCAGCAACAGCAGGCGCTCCGTAACTACCCGTCCAACTCTCCCGCGAACATTGAAACACCCGAACTGAAGGAAGGCTCCACTGGCTACCAGGCCATCCCGGTGCAGACCATCAGCGGCGCGCTCGGATACTCGAAGACGTTCTCCCCCACCTTCTTCTCCGAAACAATTCTCAGCATGCAGTGGCAGCGCATGTACGTGCAGGGCCCCGACCGGTCCATGCTCAACTTCGAAAAACAGTTCGGCTTGCCCAATAACCTCGGCAACCCCGGCTTCCCCGCAATCGGCGCCAATCTGTTCATGCCCTACGGCGGCTCCCAATGGTTCTACGGCATGAGCCAGCGCGTGTCCACCATCGACGAAAACCTGAACAAGATCTACGGGAAGCACCAGCTAGCTTTCGGAGTGCGCCTCCGTCACGAGCGGTTTGCCTACCTCTCGGATCGCTCCGTGGACGAAGTTACCTATACCAACCAGGCCACCGGCATCTACGACCCGACCACAGGCGCGAACTACGGTGTACGGGCCAACACCGGTAACCAGAATGCCGACTTCTTCCTCGGCGCCGCCGCCAGCTACAGCCAGCGCCGCAACGCTCCTTTCAACATCTGTTCTCTCATGGAGTACGATTCGTATATTCAGGACAACTGGCGCTTGTCCACTCGCCTGACCTTGAACGTTGGACTGCGCTACGAAGCGCACCCCGCGCCCCGCGCCGCCAACGATTACATGGTTGCCTTCGACTTCCCGAACAAGGCGCTGGCGCTGCCCCGGTCTCTCGATTACTACGTGCAGAACGGGTTGACCAGCAACGCACTCCTGACCAACCTGCGGAACCTCGGTGTGAAGTTCGAAACCCTGCAGGAGGGTGGTATGCCCTCGCGTGGTATCGCCGGCAGCAATGCAAACTTCCTGCCTCGCGTTGGTTTTGCTTACACGCCTTCGTTCGGTCGCGGCGGAACGGTGATCCGCGGCGGCTACGGCGAGTACGTTTATCCCGTACCCGTTCGCAACTCTATCCGCTACCTGACCGCCAGCTATCCCTTCACGGCGGGCTATTCCTACAGCTTCACTTCCGCCGCGCAATCGCCGGATGGCTTGCCGAACTCCCTGCTGCGTAATCCTCTGAGGGTGATCACGGGCGTCAACTCGGCCAACGTGGTGGATACCGAATCGACAACCGCCCTTCTGCCTGGTATTGGGCCCGGTACGGTGACCAGCGCAAACTACCCGCCGGCCAGGGTTCGCGAAGCCAATTTCACCATCGAGCAGCCGCTGAAGGATGGATCCGTGTTCCGCGCGTCCTATGTGTTCACGCACGGCGAGAACCTCGATCAGAATTACCAGCTCAACGACGCACCCTCTGCTTATGTGTGGCAGGCCAAGACGGGGACTACGCCTCCCACCGGAACCTTCGCTAGTGTAGCCACCCGGCCCTACGACAACAGAACTTGGGGCGGCATCACTCAATCCACCAAGTACGGCTTCTCCAACGACAGTGCGCTGCAGTTCAACTACCAGCGGCCCTATCGCCGTGGCTTTGGCTACCAGGTCTTCTACGTGTACTCCCGCGCATTCCGCGTCGGCGGTAACACATTCCGCGACAACATTCTCTATCCCGCCTCCCTCTATGCTCCGGGCGCCATTCCGCAAGGAATGGATGTCGGTACCGCTACCGAACCCAGCCGCGAGTTCAACCGCTGGCAGAACTATCGCGCCGACACCGCCATCCCCATGCACCGCGTCTCCTTCAACGGACTCGTGGATGTGCCGTTCGGAAAGGGACGCAAGTTCCTCAAGAACAGCAACCGCCTGCTCGACGCCCTCGTGGGCGGCTACCAGGTTGCCTTTGTCGGGACCATCGTGTCGCAGTCTTTCCAGGTTGCCAATAGCAACTTTGGTGCAACCAGTCCGGTGAAATCATATAAGAGCAGCGTGCCGATCACCGACTGCCGTTCCGGCGTCTGCCGCCCAGGCTACCTGTGGTTCAACGGTTACCTCGCTCCCACGGTGGTGAATGCCGCCACCCGCGGAGTCCAGGGTGTACCTTCGGACTACGTGCCCTACCTGGCGCCCATCAACAACACCCCCGGCCAAACAAACTTCGGGAACAACAACGTTGTCCAGACGCTTGCCAACGGCCAGCAGGTGACCACCGCCTTCTCCCCCGGCCCCAGTGGCGTCCAGCCCTACAACGCGTTTGTCCTCCAGGGCCCGAAGAACTTCCAGTCGGACATCTCACTCTACAAAGAGTTCGCGATTTCCGAGCGCGTCAGACTCCGGTTCAATGTGGACGCCTTCAACGCGTTCAACATCCAGGGCCTGGTGAACCCCAACACCTCCGACGGGATTCAGACGTTGCAGACATCCTACTGGACCCCGCGTCAGATCCAGTTCACGGGCCGCTTGTCCTGGTAACCGGATAGACTCGATCGCAGATTCAAAGGGCCGGCCTGTGGATGACACGGGACCGGCCCTTAGCTTTTCTCACTGCCCGGCTTCCGCAATCGGAAGGAAGACAGGCGTACTATCGGTTGACTCGAGACGGCCGGCCCCGAACACTGGATATCTTTGGCGGTTCAGAACAACTGGAGTGGACCCCTGCTTCCAGGAGGAAGGGACGGTGAAATTGAGCTGAAAGACTCCAGCCAGGCCAGGTGCAAGCCCGAAGAAGGCGGGTACCGTGGAATCGGAATCTTTCAGCGGATTATCACCGAAACGGACTGTGAAATAGGCGGCGAGCGGCCCGGACGGAGTGGGTGGCTCGAGGATACGGGGCACCGTGATAAGCGGGGATGCCGGCGCAGCTTCACCAGTGGGCACTTCGGGCACCGTGCGCACCGGAACTCCCGTGAGATACCCGATGATGTTTTCGCCGGGGTGCGCCGGGTTTTCTATGGTAACGAGGGAGTAGTCCGCGGCGTGTTGGAACATTCCGAGGGGAGGCTCAGTTCCTCTCGGGTCCGTGGGGAAGCGGAAGAACTCGCCAGGGCTACTCGTAAGATTGCGAGCGACTGCAGTGCTGCTGACGCCACCGGCCCGGACTACGACCGGCACTCCTTCCAGAGTGAAGTCGAGCGCCTCGATTGGTATCTGCACATTGATCTGCTGAAAGCCCTCGCCCGCGGAAACTGCGAGAATCGGTGCTGCGATTCCGCCAATGGTCACGGTGACGCCGGCAAGCTGTCTTGGCAGTGGGAATGTCTGAGCTAGAGTAGTTGCTGTTATCCCGGGTATGCCCGTGCAGAAGACGGTTGCAAGCGACCCTGGTCCTGGGTAGCCATGTTGAAAGCTGGCGGATGAAGTAACGACAACGTTGGAGATTTGCGCTTCTGAGAGACCAGCTGTGACTATGAGAAGCGTCCCGATGATGAGTGCCGATCCTGTCGTTCTTACCCGCGTGTCTATGAACATGTCCTTGCCAGCATCCCGTTAGTTGAATGTTCCGCTGCGTGCAATCGGGATCACGACCGGTGTACTGTACGTTGCTTCGAACCTACCGTTTCCCGAGATCCCTGTGATCATTTCGCGAGTCAGAACAATCCTGGTGGTTCCGCGGTCCCACGACGCTGGAATCGTGAAATTGGCTTGAAAGACTCCTGCCAAGCCCGGGGTGAGACCGAGGAAACTGGGAACCGAATAAGTGGTGCTCGTTGTCGGATTGTCACCAAACCGGATGGAGAAGAACGATATGATGCGCTCGTCTGTGATCGGGTGCAGCAGACGTGGTACGAGCGCCGGCGGCGATAGCGGAGCGGCCTCGCCAGTTGGCACCTCCGGCACGGTTCGCAGCGGTATACCCGTCAAGTACGCGATCACTATCTCCCCCGGTTTGGCGGGATTCTCCTCCGTCACCAACGAGTAATCGCTCGCGTGCTGAAAGATTCCTTTATTGCCCTCTCCCAAGCGAGGATCCCCTGGAATGCGGAAGAACTCGCCAGGTTTCGTGATACTCAAAGACACCTCCCTCGTGCCTGAGCTTGTTCCGGCTCTTACCGCCACCAAAACACCAGTCATGGTGAATTGCAGCGGTTCCAGCGGTACTTGAATGTTAATTTGCTGGAAGCCGTTCCCTGCGGCCACGGCCAGGATGGGTGCGGACGCGCCACCGACCATTACAGTTATTCCCGCCAACTCCCTCGGCAAAGGGAAGCCCGCCGCCTTTACCGTTCCTTCGATACTCGGAAGCCCAGTACAGAAGATCGACGCGAGGGAACCGGGTCCCGGAAGTCCAATCTCGAAACTTGCGGCCGACGTGACGGTGATGTTATTGATCTGGGCAGGGGCAACGCCAACGAGAAGGAACAAAAGCCCTCCCGCCAAAGACCTGTACCTTGGTCGATTCATATGCCAGCGATTCTGTTGCAGCATGTCCGTACTCCACAAGTCCTGCTTACTTCGCCACCGCGATCTCACCCTCAGGGGTTAGCCCCAGCACCCGGAAAACAACGCGGAAATCCACGGATCGCCTCCCGGCGTTGAACATCAACGGTACCGGGGACACAGCGGGCCGTGGGACCCGAACCTGTGTCTGATATCCGCTGGCAGCGTTAATAGCTCGCCCGGTGCTGTCGGCCAATGAAAGCAGGTTCGTTCGGACCGTCACGGTCAACGGCACTTCCTCGGGCACAAGTTCTGTGAAGCTACCATGAGTGTTACCAGCCGTGGGGATTAGCCGCTTCTTCTGGTCAGGTCCAGTGATCTCAATAAAAACCGGTGGGACCGCTGGCCTTCCCCTGAATCTGTCCAGCGCGGCCTTTTCATCGGCAAACGCAACGGTCAACGGGACGCCGCGCTGTAGCGCTAGGCGAGCTTCTACCGTGGAGGAAGCAACGCGCACCGGAACCGGTTGACCCCACAAGCAGAGACTGAGGTAGCCTCCTACGGCGATGGCACAGACTTGGTAGTTCCCATCTTCCACTCCTGCCAGAGTGAAAGCACCTTTCTCATCGGAGATGCCACGGTAGGGCATTGCTGTCGCAACCTTCATCTCAGCCGCGTTCCTCGCGGCCACGATGTGCACTCCGGCCAAGGCACCGCCCGAAACGCTATCCACCACGCTGCCTCGAATCACTCCGGCCCCGTTTGCAGCGGGTAGCCAGAGCAGGAACGAAACTGCTAATCCGAGATAAGAATTCTGCATTGTCTTTCCCCTTTCGGTCAGTTGATGTTAATGGTGATCGGGCCGACAGGCCCGGAAGCGTATCCGTTTCGCACGTAGAGTTGCCATTGCCCCGGCGCCAAGCGGCCTCCCAGCATTGCACTGATCTGGGTGTAGGACCACTCCTGAAACGGGAAGCCTGAGCCATCCCCGCTATACATCCAAACATCGTTATAGCCAGAGCGTGTGAACTGTAGTGTATTCCCTCCGAACCTAGAGAATGCGTTTCCTGTGACCACGATCATGTTGTATTGCGAAAGCACGGTGGAACCGTACTCGTTGGTGATGATGTAAACCAACGGAGCTCCTACAATGGTCGACGTCGCTGTGGCAGGAGTGAGCGGCAATCCTCCGGCTGCCTTTGCGGTAAAGGTGTAGGTCTGCGTGCCAGTGACGGTTGCACCGGCAGTGAAGGTGTAGGCGCAACTGCCGCCAGGATTCGAAGAGAAGTTGGCGCCCGACTGGCAGTCGTAGCTAGGCGCAACCTGCGGCGGGTTCACTTCCCAGATTGCCGTATTGGCCGCTGTCCAGATCAGCCCTGCGGGCTGGCCGGTCGTGTAATATGAGTTGTCTACCTTTAAAGTGGTGATGGGGGCTGTAGGGCATCCCGCCGACCCGCCCTGATAGAAACTAGTCAACGTTGAATAGGCTGGCTTGTTCCCATCGGCTTCTCTTTCATACTTGAGCCCCCAGTATCCGTTCCATGCCAAGTCGTGGCCAACTTTGTTCCAAGGAGCCGCGCTCCACATTGTGTAAGGATCATACAGTGACCAATGCGCGAACTTCTGTACGCCAACTCCCGAAAACACCGACAGCGCGCAGCCAACCCACTGCGATTGTCCCGTCGGAGTAAGCGTTGGGGTGTTATCGTCCCCAAACGCCTGGATGTCATTGCCCTTTACAGTCTCCTGAGCCGGAACCCAAGGCTCCTTGACCGAAGAAGAGGTAGCAAACTCGTTGACGAATATCCGGTTCGAGTCGGGATTCAAACCGAAGTTTGGATCATAGGGGCCGGCTACTAGCGCGCTCAACGCGGCAGACAGGTCAAAGGAGTTTGGGTGATACAAGTGCATCATGTAGATATCGGGATCCTTTGTGTAGCCAAAGGCGCCGGTCAACAGGTTTCGCATCCCCTTCACACTTCTTTGAGCGGCTTGCCAATCCCAAAGGTATTGACTGCCGCGAGCAATGATGGCATTGTTCGTTGGCAGGGGCATCGCCAAGTAAGTTCCAATCAAGCCCATGATTCTTGCGTTCGGGGATGCTGCGCGAGAATACGTGTCGAACTGGCGGTATGCATCCCGCCAAGTCATCGCTTGCATGGACATGTCCGCGGGCGGAGTCACAGACCAAGCCAAGCCCCACGCTAACACGTTCCTTCTCGGTTTCAGGTAGTCCATGAAGTAGTTTGCCCATTGCGCATACTGCGTGGCGTTGTTCACGTTGTTGGAGTAGTCGCTTAAGAACTGTCCACTGGCGAAATGCAGCGCCACGTACAACCCCTTGTTTTCCGCTTTTTGGACGAAGTCCGCGAGGGCGCTCCACTGGCTGCCAGTGTATCGGTCTGGACGGGGTGG
>JAFDVS010000093.1 GCA_018268935.1 Acidobacteriota bacterium
CCTCGAGAAGCTGCATCGACTTTGCTCACGTATCAGCGGGACAGGACACTAGGCGGTCGATGGCGCGCGAGACATGAAAAGCGTCATTGCTGATGCGCGCGGCAACTTCTTTGGCAGATACCGGGCCGTAGCGGTTGATCACTGCAAGGATGCGCCATGTGTCCACGCTCAGCCCGTAGCGAGACTCCCACATCGGGGAGAGGAAGCGCGCCACACGTGCACTGATCATCGAGCATCGATAAGAAAGCCGTTCGTCCAATGGCGTCGTGGCAGGTCTTGACGAAGCAGGATGCTGACCCATATATTTGCAGTTCGCTAGTAATGTTTGACGATCGTGCGGTCGTTGTTCGGCCGCCCGCCAGCAAGCCCAAAGGATTCTGCCACTATGCTGACGCCCCTATTGTTCGAGCCCATCCGTATTGGGGGGCTGCTTGTGCCCAACCGCATCACGATGCCGCCAATGCACATCAACCTCGGAGGTGTCGAGGAGGGGATCTCCCCGGATGGCGTTGACTTCTACGTGGCGCGTGCAAAGGGCGGGTTTGGCTTGCTAGGCGTCGGTGTGATTGATGCCTACTTCGTGGAGGGTGCAGGCAGCCCGCACGAGTTCTTTCTGGACACGCCGCGACACGTGCGCAACTACGAGCGCATGGTCAAGCAGATCAAGAAGTACGGATCGGTCCCCTACGCTCAGATCGGTGTACGCCGAATCTGGCCAGTCCGTCATTTGCATCGCGAGAAAGGGGTAGGGCGACCGAGCCTCTCCGAGGTTCCCGCCGAAGAGATCGAAGCGATGATTGCATCGGTCGTGGAGACAGCGCACAGGGCGGCTGACGCTGGGTTCGAAGCCATCGACATTATCGGTGTCGGTGGAAGTGCGCACTCCATCTTCACCTCACGCGTCTTCAACGATCGCAATGACGAATGGGGTGGAAGTCCGGAACGTCGAATTCGCTTTGCTGTTGAGACCGTACGGGCGATCAAGCGCGCGCTTGGGGAAGACTTTCCAGTCTTCTACCGCTTTCATGGCAGTGAGTTCTTGCCTGGTGGCTACGGCATTGAGGGAGCGCAGTTCAACGCACGCAGGCTCGAAGAGGCAGGGGTGAGCTTCTTCAATGTCACCGGTGGCGGTCACGCAACCTCTGTTCCCCAGCTCACCCCGAACGTGCCAGAAGGCGCTTATGCCTTCTTGGCCCACCAAGTGAAGAGTGTTTTGAAGTCGGCAGCCGTGGCCGCATCCAACCGCAACAGCCGTCCCATTGATGCAGAAGCGATTCTTCGACGTGGGTGGGCGGACATGATCAGCCTGGGCCGACAGGCATTGGCTGACCCAGACTGGCCGGCCAAGGTACGTGCTGGCCGCCATGCTGACGTACGTCACTGTGTGGCGTGCAATGAATGCATGGATCTTTCAGTGCTTTACAACGCGCCAGTGCGGTGCTTGGTCAATCCGCGCCAGGGCTCGATCTCCGAGGTGAAGCCGATTCCGCGTGCCCGAACGAAGAAGTCCATCGTGGTCGTTGGATCGGGTGTGGCGGGCCTGCAGTTCGCGCTCACGGCACGGCAACGAGGCCATAGCGTCACCGTCGTCGAGAAGAAGGCCTGCGTCGGAGGCATGTGGCACCAGGCGGCCGCGCCCATAGGCCGTGAGCCGCTCTTCACTTTTCTTGAGTGGCTGACTCACCAATGCATGGAGGCCGGGGTCAAGTTCAAGCTGGAGACTGAAGCAACGCCTGAGAGTCTTCTGGCCATGCAAGCCGATGTCGTTGCGGTGTCGCCCGGCAGCGATCCAGTCTTCCCCGACATCCCTGGGACGGACCTGCCCCATGTGTATCCCGCGATCGCCGCGCTTCAGGGCCACTTCCCTATGGGCAAGCGTGTGGTCATCGTTGGGGGAGGAGGGATCGGCGTCGAGATCGCCCCATTCCTTGCCAAGAGATTTGAGCTGCGTCCTGAGGTCAGAGAGTTCCTGGAGGACTACGAGGCGTATGCGGACAACGACCGGGATATTCTGTCCGAGCACGGACACGAGGTGACGCTGCTGTCTCGCCAGAAAAGGCTGGGAGGCAGTGTGGGCGGATCCACCCGGTGGGTCTTGGCGAAAGAGGTCTCGCTGTCAGGAGTCAACGTGATTCAAGGGGCTGCCGTGCAAGAGATTCGGCCCGGTGAGGTGCTGTTCGAGCGTAACGAGATGCTCGAGTCCGTACCCGCTGACACTGTCTTGCTAGCGACCGGGCTACGTCCAAACTACCACCTGTACGAACAGTTGAAAGCCGCGGATGTCGCTCCTGAGGTGCATTTGATCGGTGATCCGGATGCGGCCATGCACGCCATCGAGAGTGTGACGAAGGCATTTCGGTTGGCAGTAGCGGTCTGAGTTGCCGCCATGGCCCGCGTCGCACGCTACACGGAAGACCTGATCGAGGCGTATGTGGCGGGTGGCCACTGGACGCCGGCCTACGCTGTGGATTTCTGGCGGGAGAACGCGTCTCGTCATCCCGAGCGTCAGGCGGTGTGGGCGCCAGATGGGTGCTTCACGTGGCTTGAGTCGATCCAGGTCATCGACCACTATGCGGCTGCCCTGCACGCGGATGGTTGGCAGCGTGACGAGGTGCTAGTGCTTCAAGCGCCCAACTCAGCGCAGCTTCTGTTCCTGCGCTTGGCATGCGAGCTCGCGGGCGTGATCTCAGCCCTGGTCCCAATCACCTTTGCCAGAGCTGAAGTCGAATCGCTCGTTGCCAGCCTGCGACCACGTGGGGTGGCCTTGCCCGTGGGCCCTCGCGGCGAATCTCTGCGCGGCCACTACGGTGACGTACCGCTGCACTACACCCTGGGCCAGCCAGGTGGACCTTGGCCTGTAGGACACCTAGACGCCACACAGCGCGTGTCGTCGGCATGGCGATTTGCCCCCTATGAGTACGCGTCCGTCACGACCACCAGTGGAACGACTGGCGCGCCCCGTTGGGTAGAACACGCCGCATGCGCGCGACTGAGTGCTGGACGGCAGTACGTGAAGAGGCTACGGCTGGATGCTGACGACGTCATCTGTGCTTGCACATCGATTTTCTCCGGAAACTGTGACCTGCTTGCGTACCACGCTGCGCCACAAGCCGGATCCCGGATCGTCTTGCTGGATGCCTTTACGCCAGAGACTTTCTGTGACCTCGTCGAAAGCCAAGGCATCACCGGTGCGGTGTTCGTGCCCACCCTGCTGCACCGGTTGCTTGATTGGTCCGAGCTGAGTACGCGCCGACTGTCTTCATTGCGCTTCGTCACCAGCTTTGGCGCTCGCCTTGCGCCCGAGGTGGCGGAACAGGTGGAACAGCGCCTTGGGGTGCGGCTGATCCAAGGCTATGGCGCTTCAGAGTATGGCGCCTTGGCCAGCACCGGCTACGACGACCCCCTGGAGGTGCGCCTGCGTGGCGTCGGGCGTCCACTGGAGGGTACCGAGGTCGAGATACGCGACGCGCAGGGTCAGTGCCTGCCTGTAGGAAGTACGGGACGCATCCATGCACGTGGTCCACATTGCGTGGGGGGATTTGTTCACGATGAAGAGGCGACCCAAACGGCCTGGAGCACCAGCTTCCTGGCCATGGGAGATCTGGGCCGGCTGGATGAACAAGGCTACCTGTGGCTTGAGGGCCGCGCGCGCGACATCATCATCAGGGGAGGGCAGAACATTGCACCTCTCGAGATTGAAGGGGCGCTATTGGGTCACCCAGCAGTGAAAGACATCGCCGTGGTCGGTGTGCCCGACCCTGAGATGGGTGAGCGAGTGTGCGCCTTCGTCGTGCCCGCCAATGATGCGCAACCCACGTTGGATGAGCTATGCAGCTTCATGGTGAAACGTGGCTTCGCCAAGTTCAAGCTACCTGAACGACATGTGCTCATTGATGCCCTGCCGATGAATCCGGCGGGTACCAAGGTCAACAAGAGAGCGCTGCAAGCGCTCCTCCAGGCAGATGGTGATCTGTCCACCCACCCCCCACCTTGCGAGGAATGACATGTACAAACGCGCGCTACGCTCTCTAGCTGTCTTCGCGACCGCTTTCTCCCTAATCGGACTTGCCGCTACGGCTGGGGCGCAGAACAAGTTTCCAGACAAACCCGTACGCATCGTCGTGCCGTATCTCGCCGGCGGCTCCATTGATATGGTGGCGCGACTGATTGGCACAGAACTCAGCCCGAGGTTGGGCGTCCCTGTGGTCATTGACAACAGAGCTGGCGCCGGCGGAACAACCGGCTCTGACGCAGTAGCCAAATCGGATCCAGACGGATACACGCTTCTGTTTACCGCACAAGGGCCTATCGCGACCTCGGTTCAGGTCCTGAAGAGCGTCCCATACGACCCCGAGACGGCGTTTGAGCCAGTGTCCATGGTATTGACCATGCCCAATGTCTTCCTGGTACACCCATCCGTCCCGTTTCGAAGTGTGCAGGAGTTCATCGGCTACGCGAAAGCAAACCCCGGCAAGCTCAACTACGGCTCCCAGGGCGTCGGTACAACCCCTCATCTGACCGGAGCCATGGTCTCGAATGCACTGGATATCGATATGGTGCATGTGCCGTATAGAGGCTTTCCTCCGTTGTTGGCCGACGTCCGTACAGGACGGGTTCAGATGATGTTCGTCGATACCATCAATGCGCTTCCCCAGATGAAGGGGGACGAGCTTCTGGCCTTGGCAGTTTCAGGGGAGCGCCGTAGCTCCGCGATACCTGACGTTCCCACATTCAAGGAGCTTGGACACGAGAACCTTGTGGCGGAGGTCTACTTTGCCTTTTACGCTCCCAGAGGTACTCCTCTGGCCCTGCGCGAACAACTGGCTGGAGAGATCGCTCAGATCCTGAAGAAGCCGGAAGTGGTCAAGCGCTTGACTGATCTCGGTGTCGACATCAGCGGCGCTGGCCCAGAAACCCTGGGTCAACGGATGCGCCAAGAGTTTGATCAGTGGCGAACCATCATTCGTGGAATGGGACTCTACAAGGCTCAGTGATGTCGAGCCTTACGGGCTAACCGTGACGCTGGCCCACAGCTGTCGAAGTTCTGGACATCCATTCTGACTTGATGCGCAGCCAGCGAACTCGAGCTGGCTGCGCGTCCACTGCTGCTACGGCTGCCCTGGGCGCAGGCGCTAATCGCCGTGATGGCTCGATCAGCCGAAGTGCTGCATCTTCACTGTGCCGTAGGAATCACCATGTCAAACCCAGACCCTGGTACGCCGCGAACAGTTGCAGCCCACCTCCTTCGAGCGGCGCATGAATGCGGCGCTGAATACATCTTCACTAACCTAGGCAGCGACCACCCAGCCTTTATCCAGGCGTTCGCTGAAATGGATGGTCGCGAGGACTGTCCGGCGGTGATCTGCTGTCCTCACGAGATGACAGCCCTTAGCGCGGCGCATGGACATGCCATGTTGTCGCGAAGGGCGCAACTTGTGCTCGTCCATGTGGATGTGGGGACCCAAAACCTTGGAAGCAGCGTGCACAACGCGGCGCGGGGGCGGATTCCTGCTTTCGTCATCGCGGGTCTATCGCCTGTCACCCTCGCAGGGGACAAGACAGGGACACGTACCGAACACATCCACTTCACACAAGATACCAGCGCTCAGTCCGAGATTGTGCGTCCCTACATGAAGTGGACGTATGAGCTGCGCGCTGCGCAAGCCATTGATGATGTGATCGCTCGCGGCTTTCAGATCGCTCACACTGAGCCTCAAGGTCCTGTCTACCTGACTGGGGGCCGTGAGATCTGGGAGGAGCAAGTCAAGTTGCCAGTGACTGCTGGACTTAGCCCAGCCGCTTGCCTGGGTGGTCTACCACCTGAGGGGCTGGAAAGGGTCTGGTCTGCATTGAGCCAGGCCAAGCGTCCCTTATGCATCACAAGCCATCTGGGGCGACGGGAAGGAGCAGTGGCCAAGCTGGTTGCTTTGTCTGAGCGCATTGGGTTGCCCGTACAGGAGGTGTCGCCGCAGGCGATGAACTTCCCTGGGGACCACCCTCATCATGCCGGATACGAGCGGAATCGGCATGTCGAACAATCCGACTGCATCATCGTACTTGAATGCGACGTGCCTTGGTTGCCGCACCAGACATGTCCTTCGCCGAACACACCTGTGTTCATCATTGACCTTGATCCTCTCAAAGCGGATCTCGGCCTGTGGCGCTTTCCCTCAGTCGCCAGCTTTCAGGCTGATCCGGAGCAAGTTCTTGAACAGCTGAACTTCTGCGCCGGGGCAGTAGGCAGCGGATACCTACCCACGGGCTCCTCAACTTCAGCATCGGCGGAGGATCGCAGGGCTTGGATCCACGCGGTCAAGGCGGAGGAGGTACCCAAAGAACCTTTGGAAGGGGCAATCATCACCGTGCCGATGGTAGGAGACGCTTTGGCTGCGGTGATTGACTCTCAGATAGCCGATAGCGCCGTCGTGCTGATGGAGGCTCCAACGGCGGCGCCGCAGCTTCTCCCCCGCCTGCGCATGCGCCGTCCGGGGTCGTACTTCTCCAGCGGTGGCAGCGGGCTAGGCTGGTGCATCAATGCGGCCATTGGCGCCAAGTTGGCATGTCCCGACAGCATGGTCATCAGTGTGGTCGGAGATGGTAGCTACCTTTTCGGCGTTCCAAGCAGCACCTACTGGGTCGCACACGCATACCAGACCCCGACGCTGACGCTGATCATGAACAACGGTGGTTGGAATGCACCCATCCGTTCCACGGACATGGTCCACAAAGGTGGTGGTCTTGCGGGGCGAGTTGACCGGTACTGGGTCACCATCTCACGCGATGCGCGATTGGCAGATATCGCGACGGCTGCTGGGGAGGCTGTGGCCTTTGTAGCAGAGCGCCCCGAAGCATTGAGCGACATACTGCATCAAGCGTTGCGCTCAGTGCGCGAAGGCAAGAGCGCCGTGGTCGATATCCGCCTGAAGCCAGTTTCCGAGCAACGGTTGGGTCGGCTCAGAAAGCTGACGCAAAACGGGACACACGCATGACAAACATCGAAGCCAAGTTCCTGGACGCGACACGCTGGCGAGGCTTGCTTTTCACCGGAGAATGGACGCGGGGGCAAGGGCCGGTGATCACAGTCACTGACAAGGCAGCTGGCACCGTACTTGGCGAACTAGGAAGTGCGACACCAAAAGACGTTGAACACGCTGTGTCGATTGCATCCAAAGCTCAATCGCTTTGGGCTGCCCGCACTGTCGAGGAGAAGCAGGCAGTGTTTCGCCGAGCCATGAACCTGCTTGAGAAAGCCAGCTCGGAGATGGGGGAGTGGATTGCACGAGAGAGTGGCGGCACTCGGGCCAAGGCTGAGGTGGAACTGCGACGTGCTCACACCATTCTGAGCGAGGCGTATGCCATGCCGGCTGAAGCGTGTGGCATGGTGTTGCCCACGACGACGGGGCGACTGAGTCTTGCTCGACGCTTGCCACATGGACTCGTGGGGGTCATCGCCCCCTTCAACTACCCGCTTGTCCTTGCCTTGCGTGCGGTAGCCCCGGCGCTTGCGGTGGGCAATGCGGTACTGCTCAAGCCAGACCCACAGACCGCAGTGAGCGGTGGTGTATTGATTGCGCGCCTGTTCGAGGAGGCCGGATTACCACCTGGGTTGCTTCAACTACTCCCTGGCGACTCAGCCGTTGGTGAGGCAATCTGCGTGCACCCGAGCATACCCATGATCGCCTTTACCGGTTCTACGCGAGCGGGGCGTCGCGTTGGCGAACTGGCGGGGCGTCACCTCAAGCGCGTTTCGCTGGAGTTGGGTGGCAAGAACTCGCTCATCGTGCGCGCGGATGCGGACCTGAAACTGGCAGCGACTAACGCAGCCTTTGCCTCCTGGATGCACCAAGGTCAGATCTGCATGGCTGCCGGACGTATCCTGGTTCATCGCACAGTCGCCGACGAGTTGACTCAACGCTTGGTGGAGAAGGCCCAGCGGCTGAAGGTGGGAGACCCGATGGCTGACGGCGTGGACTTAGGTCCGCTTATCAATGCTCGCCAGGTCGAACATGTCCAGTCCGTGGTGGACGACAGTGTGAGCGCGGGAGCGCGTCTGCTAGCGGGTGGTAGTCACACAGGCCTATTCTTTCTTCCGACCGTACTGGGTTCGGTGAGCAAGGGTATGCGCGCTTACGAAGAGGAGATCTTCGGGCCGGTCGCTTGCATCACACCGTTTGACGATGACGAGCAGGCGGTAGAGATGGCCAACGATTCCGATTACGGGTTGTCCGTGGGGATACTGTCGCGTGATGTTCGAGCCGCGCTGGCTATGGGCAACGAGCTCCGCACCGGTCTGTTACAGATCAATGACCAGACGATTGTTTCTGGCGGTCAGATCCCTTTCGGTGGCCGCGGCTGCTCTGGCAACGGTAGCCGTATCGGTGGTCCGGCCAACTGGGAAGAGTTCACCCAGTGGCAGTGGGTGGCGATCAATGGACAAGCTCCAAGCTACCCTTTCTGAGCAACAGGTCTCAGCTGGTGAGGTTGTAGTCGGATGTGGAGTGACGCCGAGCGAGAGGAAGTCCTGAGCGCACTCTACATGTGATCGTTGGTCACCAACACTTGAGGACACCATTAACGGGGTAACAGATGCCCGCATTGAGCTTGTCTGTCTGGGCCGCCAGTTTTAGTTCGGAAACCCCCCCAGCGGATCACTGACCAGCCCTCTGTGCGCCGGCGTTCTTGCCACGTTCATGAGCCAGGACACCATGGCGAAGTATCCGACCAAGGTGGTGAGTTCCACGATGCCCTTCTCGCCGAATATCGTTCGCAGGCGTTCGTAGGTTGGGTTGCGCATAGGAATTTCAAACGGCCTCTGGCCTGCCTCTGGCCT
>JAFDVS010000094.1 GCA_018268935.1 Acidobacteriota bacterium
CGATCTCGTAGCACCGGCAAAGAAAGAGATGCGGAGACGGGGCTGGATTACTTCGGGGCAAGGTACATGTCGGCGACGCAGGGGCGGTTTACGTCAGTTGACCCAACCCTGGAGAGCGCCAAACCCACCAATCCTCAGTCCTGGAATCGCTACACCTACGCACTCAACAATCCGTTACGCTACACCGATCCAGACGGGAGAATTCCGGTTGAAACGGTGCTTGACCTTGCCAGCTTGGGGCAAAGTCTCTGGGAACTTGGTAGGAATCCCTCATGGGCGGCGGCTGGCTATGCGGCTTGGGATGCCGCAGCATTGGTCGTCCCGTATGCTCCGGGTTCGTGGGTTGCCAAGGTTGCCAAGTATGGCCACCAGGGGCTAGAAGCCGCAGGCGTCCTCACCAAACTCGACCGCTTTGAGGGTCTGGTCAACAATCACTACATCAAGCAAGGGGTGGCTCTCCTTGGACAGGGAGACGACTCCGTTCGCCAAGTGTTAGGTCTTTCCTCTGCGGACAAAGCCGCCGATTTCCTGGGTGTTACGCAGAGTGGCAAGTATCTCATCGGCGAGGCCAAGGGATCGGACTTGGCATCGGCAGTCGCTCAGTTGGGGAATACTGCGAAAGCTCTTACAGACAAGTTGGGTGATGTGAAGTTCTCAGCCGAAGTTGTTCTTCGGAAGGGGCAGAAGATCGACCCCAACTTCCGTGTTTCGGGCAGTCAGTTGGAGCGGTTCAATACCAAGACTCAGAAATGGGAACTCCAGAAGGCGCAGGGACAAGCGATCAACGTGCGTTATCTGGACGAGTAGATGAGTTACGATCTTGGAATCCATGCTTGGTACGAAAGTGCGCCGGATCAACGTCCGGCGCTTTTCGCTAGAGTAGCGGGCAGTGTCCCAGGATCAATTGGGGGCAGGCTGCGTGTAGCCGACACCGATCCCTCCGAGATCGTTCTCGATGTCACGGTTCAACAAAATGAGGAATCGATTGAGAGTGCATTGAAGCCCTTCGTCGGGGAGCACTTCGCCTACGAGTTTGAGCGGACATTCGAGTGTAGCGTTCCATCCAGCACCTTGGATTCGACCAAGCAAGAGCCAAGGCCGCTCACCGTTTATCTATGCGGAAGCGGCTACGGGGTTGATGGTTACTACTACAAGCGCAATGGCCTCCTTCGACTGAGCTTCTCGAATGTCGGTGTCTTCGGGGTGCCATCCCGACTCTTCGAGCGAGTTCAAATGCTGCCGCCCGGCAGTGTCGAGCAAGTACAGGCTCTAAAGGTAATCGCCACGATATCGCACAATATTGACTTGATCCACGAAGTGGCGTCGGCGATCATCTGCCGCACCGACCCGATCCATCTCATGGTCTGCACGGAATGGGAAGTGCATCCACTGACAGCCCATGCCGTGTACCATCGTGATCTCGCCGAGTTTTCAGTAGACCTGCTCCGTATCGTCCAACTCCACGAGCAGGGAGGACTTTACCTTCAGACTCCTGAACAAACACAGAAGTACTCCGAACCGAGGCGCATAAGCCAGGACTATGGGTACCTACGAAATCCGGCATCTCGTGCGGAACTGGCGACCAGAATCGAATCCTATGCGAAGGCGGCTGACGCATGTCGAGAGACGTTGCCGGATCAGTACATCAAAGAGGCCCTTCTCACTTCGCCCCGAACCGATGTCCGGCAACTGCTGCGGAGCCTTTACATTGCAGCCGACCAAGGGGCGTGTGGGTACCTTGAGCATCAGTTTCTCGACTTGGCAACACTGTTTCCAGCCTCGCCCTCGGGCTACGTTCAGTGAGGGCTGAATCGGCAAGTCCGAGAGCAGCATGCCGTTAGGTGACGACAGCGGGATGAGAAGTACGCCGCTGCACTTCGAGCTTGACGGCGTAGAAGGGTATCCGTTCGGCGAACCCCTGAACCATCTACCTGCGCTGAGCCGCCCATTGTGACGGCGTGAGGTTCTCCACCTGGCTCGTTGTCCGACACTCCATCCCCGGCAGCACATCGATTCGCTAAACATCGGCTGCGTCCGCGGCGGCGTTGGTGAGATCCACCTCTCCGTGGTGGACTAAAGGCCACTCAATTGCTTGCCTCCTTCCAGGAGGTCACCGATGAGCGCCGGAACTACCACCGCGCCCACGTACCGTACTCTCACTGTTCCCCAGTTGGATCAGCTTCTTTCCGCTCTCTGCAAAGAAGGCTATCTCACCATCGGCCCTACGGTTGGCGATGCCGCCATCGTCTACGACGAAATCCGCTCCACCAAAGACCTGCCTCGCGGCTACACCGATGAGCAGGAAGCCGGTTCCTACCGGCTGCGCGAGAATGCGCAGGGGTATTTCGCATATATCACTCCGGTTCAGTCCGCAAAGCAATATTTGCACCCTCCGCGCCAGCATTTATGGGAGGCCGTGAAAGACTCCGAAGGCTTTCATATTCTTCCTGATCCCCCTGCAAACACGCGCTATGCATTCGTCGGATTAAGACCCTGCGAATTACGCGCCATCGAAATTCAGGACAGAGTCTTTCTCACCGAACCCTTTGTCGCCCAGCACTACAAAGCCCTGCGCCAGGCTGCATTCCTCATCGTGGCCCAATGCACCCGTGCCGGCGCCACCTGCTTTTGCCAGTCCATGGGTACCGGCCCCGCCGCTCGTGGCGGCTTCGATCTGGCGCTGACCGAGTTTCCCGAGGAAGCAACCTTTCTCCTCGAAATCGGCACCCCCCGCGGCCAAGCCATTGTCGATGCCATTGGCTGCGCCGAAGCGCCCGAAGAGATGGTGGAGCAGGCCCGCGCCCGCCAGTCGCAAGCCGCGCTCCAGATGGGCCGCCGCCTCGATACCGAAGAACTGCCCAAGCAATTGGGCTCTTCCTACTCCAGCGGACGATGGGAGCAAATTGCCCGGCGCTGCCTGAGCTGCGGCAATTGCACCATGGTTTGCCCCACCTGTTTCTGCACCAACGTGGAAGATACCGCCAGCCTCACGGGCGATCACGCCGGACGCTGGCAGCGCTGGGACTCCTGTTTCACCAGCGAGCTTTCCTACATCCACGGTGGTGTCGTCCGCAAATCCACTGCCTCCCGTTACCGCCAGTGGCTGCTCCACAAGCTCTGCACCTGGCACGAACAGTTCGGTGAGTCCGGCTGCGTGGGCTGCGGGCGCTGCATCACATGGTGCCCCGTTGGCATTGATATTACCGAAGAGGCGCAAGCCCTGCGGCAGGCACACTAGAGTTGGAGTGAGCGAGGAGGAGATTCTCATGGATACTTTGCAACGCATCCTCACGTCGCACCCCTTTTTTGAGGGAATGTGGGCGGACCATCTGCAAATCATTACCGGTTGCGCCACCAATGTGCGCTTTGAAGAAGGCGATTACATCTTTCGCCAGGGTGAGGAAGCGAACCATTTCTACTTGATCCGGCAGGGCAAAGTGACGAAAGAAATCAGCCCGCCCCAATCGGAGCCGCTCATCGTGCAAACCCTCGAGGAAGGCGACATCCTCGGCTGGAGCTGGCTGGTGCCCCCCTACCAGTGGCGCTACGACGCACGCGCCCTCACCATGACCCGAGCCATCGCCCTGGACGGAGCCTGCCTCCGCAACAAGTGCGAGCACGACCGCGAACTCGGCTACGAACTGCTGAAGCGCTTCTCGCTCACCGTCAGCCGTACTCTCGATGCCACCATCCTCCAACTGATGGACGTATATGCAGCCATCGATTGACGTGTCCTCCTCGCCCGCGGATCCCATGACCCCGCGCATGTTCCGCGTCTTGCGCAACTACAACGACACCGCCGATTGCTACACCCTGTCGCTTCAGGCGGAAGACGGAGACCCGTTGCTCTTCGCGCCGGGGCAGTTCACCATGCTCTATGCTTTCGGCCGCGGCGAAGTCCCCATCTCCATCAGCGGCGATCCTTCCGATCCCGGCACCCTCATCCACACCATCCGCGAGGTGGGCCCGGTCACCCAGGCCCTGCGCGAAGTGAAGAAGGGCGGCCTCATCGGTGTCCGCGGCCCCTATGGAACGGCCTGGCCGGTGAAGGAAGCCGAGGGCAATGACGTCGTTTTCGTGGCCGGAGGCATCGGCCTCGCCCCGCTCCGTCCCGCGCTTTACCAGGTGCTGCACCGCCGCTCCCGCTTCGGCAAAGTGGCTCTGCTCTACGGCGCACGCACCCCCAACGACATCCTCTACCGCGATGAGCTGGAAAAATGGCGCTCCCGCTTCGACATGCAGGTGGAAGTCACAGTGGACCGCTCCCAAGCCGGCTGGCGAGGCCACGTCGGCGTGGTCACCCGCCTCATCTCCCGCACCGGCTTTGATCCGGTCAACACCATCGCCATGGTCTGCGGCCCCGAAGTCATGATGCGCTTCGCCGTCGCCGAACTCACCGGCCGCGGCGTCGCCCAGGAGCAGATCCACGTCTCGCTCGAACGCAATATGAAATGCGCGGTGGGCTTCTGCGGCCACTGCCAGTTGGGCCCGGCCTTCATCTGTAAGGATGGCCCGGTCTTTGTCTTCCCTGAAGTGAAGCGCCTGCTGTCGATCCGCGAGGTATAGGAACAATGAGTAAGACCCGCAAACCGAAACTCGCAGTGTGGAAGTTCGCCTCCTGCGACGGATGCCAGCTCTCCTTGCTCGATTGCGAGGATGAGCTCCTCACCGTGGCCAGCATCCTCGAAATCGCCAATTTCGCCGAGGCCACCCGTACGGTGCTCAAAGGCCCATACGACCTGTCCCTAGTCGAGGGCTCCATCACCACGCCCCACGATGCCGAGCGCATCCACCAGATCCGCCGCATGTCGAAGCACCTCGTCACCATCGGCGCCTGTGCCAATGCCGGCGGCATCCAGGCCCTGCGCAATTTCCGCGACGTCAATGAGTTCATCTCCGCCGTCTACGCCTCGCCCGAATTCATCTCCACGCTCGCCAAATCGACGCCTATCAGTGACCACGTCCACGTCGATTTCGAACTGCGCGGCTGCCCCATCGACAAAAAGCAACTGCTCGAAGTGGTGCAGGCGTTCCTCCAGGGACGCAAGCCCCGCACGCCGGCCCATTCCGTCTGCGTCGAATGCAAGCTCCGTGGCACGGTGTGTGTCATGGTGTCCAAAGGGATGCCTTGCCTCGGCCCGGTCACCTATGCCGGCTGCGGCGCACTCTGCCCTTCCTATCACCGCGGCTGCTTCGGCTGCTTCGGACCCAAGGAAACCGTCAACACCGCGTCGCTTGCCGCCTGGCTCGCCTCCCACGGCGTCTCCCGCATCGACCGCGTCGATGCCTTCCGCGGCTTCAGCGCCTGGAGCGATGCCTTCCGAAAAGAAAGTGAAGCCCAGGAACGCGGAGAAGGAGTGGAACATGCATGAATCATCCGTAGTCGGCGCCCTTGTACGCGAAGTCAATGAACTGGTCGAAAGAAGGGTCACTCCCCCTGCCCGTATTCATCTCCGCACCACCACCGCCTTCCCGGCCGAAACCGTGCGCCTGATGTTCGCCATGCACGCCTCCGGCACTCCCATTGAGAACGTGCCCCTCGATATCGAAGTCGAACCCTTGCGCCGCACCTGCGAATGCGGCTGCGAATCCATCATTCACAAACACGATCTCCACGGCCATCTGTTCTTCTGCCCGGCCTGCCATCAACCAGCTCACATCGGAGAGGCCCACCGCCTGGAATGCCGCGAGATCGAAGTCTCCGTTTCCGAGCCGCGACCGTTAGGGAGTCGGTCATGAGAAACAAAACCATCAAGGTCGGCTATCTCGCCCGAGTCGAAGGCGAAGGTGGACTCTACATCCGCACGAAAGGTGGAAAAGTCGCCGACGTCAAATTAAACATCTTCGAGCCTCCGCGTTTTTTCGAAGCCTTCCTCCGCGGCCGCTTCATGCACGAAGTCCCCGATATCACGGCACGCATCTGCGGCATCTGCCCCGTGGCCTACCAGATGAGCTCCGTCCATGCACTCGAAGATGCTCTCGGCGTCAAGGTCACCGGCCAACTGCGCGAGCTGCGCCGCCTCCTCTATTGCGGGGAGTGGATCGAAAGCCACGTCCTCCACGCCTTCTTCCTCCACGCCCCCGATTTTCTCGGCTACCCCGATGCCATCCAGCTTTCCAAGGATCATCCCAAAATCGTCGAGTCCGCCCTCCGCATGAAGAAAGCCGGGAACGAAATCGTCCGCGTCGTCGGCGGGCGCGAGATTCACCCCATCAATGTTCGCGTCGGGGGCTTTTACCGCCTCCCCAAACGGGCCGAACTGGCAGGGTTGCGCGAAACCCTCCTCGCCGTGCGCGATGAAGCACGCGCCGCGGTGCTATTCACCGGCACCCTGCCATTCCCCGAACTGGAGATCGACTACCACTTCGTCGCTCTCCGCCACGAATCCGAATACCCCTTCTGCGAAGGGCGCCTCGTTTCCAACCGCGGCCTCGACATCCCCATCCGCGAATACAACGACCACTTCGTCGAGATCCACGTCGAGCACTCCAACGCCCTGCATTCGGAAATGCGCGACGGAGGCGCCTACTTCGTCGGACCGCTCGCCCGCTATCACCTCAACCACGAACTGCTGCCCGCCTCCTGCCGCGAAGCCGCCGCCGCCGCCGGGCTCGGCCCCACCTGCCGCAATCCCTTCCGCAGCATCACCGTCCGCTGCGTCGAAACCTTGTACGCCATCGAAGAGGCCATCCGCATCATCGACCAGTATCAAGCCCCCGATGCCCCCTTCGTCGAAGCCAGCCCCTGCGCCGGCATCGGTCACGGCTGCAGCGAAGCCCCGCGCGGCATTCTCTATCACCGCTACGCCATCGACGAAGACGGCCGCGTGCGCGAAGCCAAAATCGTGCCGCCCACTTCGCAGAACCAAAAGACCATCGAAGAGGATCTGCGCGCTTTTGTCGAAAAGCACCCGCACCTCAACGACGAGCAACTCACCTGGCAGTGCGAGCAGGCCGTCCGCAACTACGACCCCTGCATCTCCTGCGCCACTCACTTCCTCCGGCTCCACAGAGAGGAAGAATCGTGAAAGTGTTAATCGGCATCGGCAACTCCTTTCGCGGTGACGACGCCGCGGGGTTGAAAGTCGCCGAAGCCGTGGGCGGCATCGCACTCGAATCTCCCGATGCCGCCGAAATTCTTGCGGCATGGGAGGGGGCCACGGAGCTGGTGCTGGTCGACGCCGTACTGTCGGGAGCGGCGCCCGGCTCAGTCCACCGGCTCGATGCCTCGCATCGGCCCCTTCCCTCGAATCTGTTCTCCTCCGATTCCCATCACTTCGGCCTCGCCCAGGCCATTGAACTGGGCCGCGCCCTTGGCCGCCTCCCCGCTTCCGTCAAGGTCTACGGCATTGAAGGGCGCGACTTCGATTTCCACCAAGGTGTCTCCCAGGAGGTGAGTGTGGCCATCGACGTGCTCACCAAGGAACTGGGAGTCGCCGATGGGTGATCGACAGCGTCTGCGCTACCGCATTCAGGGTACGGTGCAGGGCGTCGGATTCCGGCCTTTTGTCTACCACCTCGCGCGCCAAAACGGCCTCGCTGGCTGGGTCAGCAATACCTCCGCCGGCGCCGAACTGGAAGTGGAAGGTGACCACCGCGCCCTCATGGAGTTCGACGGCCGCCTCGAAAGCGACAAGCCCGCACACTGCTTCTACGCCGGTCTGGAGCGCCTCGAACTGCCCGTCGAAGGCGCCTCGGACTTCTCCATCCGCAACAGCCTCGACTCCGGTCCCCGCCGCGCCCTCATCCTCCCCGATCTCGCCACCTGTCCCGAATGCCTCCGCGAAATCTTCGATACCCGCAATCCCCGCTACCGCTACCCCTTCACCAATTGCACCCATTGCGGCCCTCGCTACAGCATCATCGAAGCGGTTCCCTATGATCGCTACAACACCACCATGCGCGGTTTCCCCCTCTGTCTGCGGTGCTTTGAGGAATACCACGACCCGCGCGATCGCCGCTTCCACGCTCAACCCGTAGCCTGCCCCGATTGCGGCCCGCAACTGGCCTGGTGGAGTCCGCAAGGCACAGCGCTCTGCAAGTCCGAAGACGCGTTGCAGGCAGCGCTCCAGGCGCTCCGCGACGGCCGCATCGTAGCGATGAAGGGGCTCGGCGGATTCCAACTTCTCGCCGATGCCCGCCGCCAGGACGCCGTCGAACTCCTCCGCGCCCGCAAGCACCGCGAAGCAAAACCCTTCGCCGTAATGATGCCCTGCCTCGATGCCGCTGAGCGCTGGTGCTCCATCTCCCCCGCCGAACGCGATCTGCTCACTTCCCCCGCCGCGCCCATCGTCCTGCTCGCCCATCGCGCCGAAGCCCTCATCGCCCCCGCCGTCGCCCCGCACAACCCCTACCTCGGCGTCATGCTGCCCTACACCCCGCTGCATCACCTCTTGATGGCAGGCCTCGGCTTCCCCATCGTCGCCACCAGCGGCAATCTCGGCGAAGAGCCCATCCTCATCGACGAAATCGAAGCCGTGCAAAAGCTCGGTCCCATCGCCGACGGCTTCCTCGTCCACGACCGTCCCATCGCCCGGCCCGTCGACGATTCCGTCGTCCGCCTCATCGCCGGCAAACCCACCGTGCTCCGCCGCGCCCGCGGCTACGTCCCTTTGCCCGTCCGCGTCAACCACGACTTGCCTCCGTCGCTCGCCGTCGGCGGCCAGATGAAGAACACCGTGGCCATCGCCTCGGGCCGCGAAGTTTTCTTAAGCCAGTACATCGGCGATCTCACCAACACCGCATCCTACGAACGCTTCACCGCCACCATCGGCGACCTCCAGCGCCTGCATCAGATCACACCCGAACACGTCATCTGCGACCTGCACCCCGACTACTTGAGCACCCGCTACGCCGAAAGCAGCGGACTGCCGCGCGAATCCGTGCAGCACCACCTCGCGCATGTCCTTTCCGTCATCGCCGAGCACGGCATCCGCGAGCCCGTACTCGGCATCAGTTGGGACGGCACCGGCTTCGGCCCCGACCACACCATCTGGGGCGGGGAATTCCTCCTCGTCAACGGCGCGGCTTGCCATCGTATCGCGCACCTGCGCCCCTTCCCGCTTCCCGGCGGCGATCACGCCGTCCGCGATCCGCAACGCGTTGCCCAGGGACTGCTCTACGCCTTGCGCGGCCCCGCACAATCCGATGCCCCGCAGCCCATCCTGCGCATGCTCGCCACCGGCTTCAACAGCCCGCTCACCTCCAGCGCCGGCCGCCTCTTCGACGCCGTGGCATCGCTGCTCCAACTCGCCACCTGCAATTCCTTCGAAGGCCAGGCCGCGATGCAACTCGAGTTCGCCATCGAAGATGATCCCGAAGCCCGGCACTACCCCTTCCCGCTCACCGGCGATCAGCTCGATTGGGGCCCCCTCATCGAAGCCCTGCTCGCCGAACGCGACAGCGGCGTGCCCTCTGGCATCCTCGCCACGCGCTTCCATCGCACCCTGGTAGAGGCCATCCTCGCCGTAGCCCGCCATGCCGCCATCCCTCGCGTCGCCCTCACCGGCGGCTGCTTCCAGAACAAGTGGCTCGCCGAGCACACCATCGAGCGCCTCCGCGAAGAAGGTTTTTCCGTCTATTGGCAACAGCAAGTCCCACCCAACGACGGCGGCCTAGCCCTCGGCCAGATCTGGAGTACATCTGGACCCCGATCGTGAGGGCCCTGTGGGGCAGGCTTCAGCCTGCCATCTAAAACCGGAACGTCAACGTAATATTCATCAACCCCTGCCCGCCCGCATTCGCCGTTGTCCCTTCATCCGAAGTACTGGTCGACACCTTCCCGAACGTCGCCGGATTCGTAAAGTTCACCACCACGTTCGGCGCCGACAGGTTGTACCACTTGAACGGATTCTGGAAATCGAACCGGAAGATCGCCGTCGCCCGCTCCTTGATCGACCACTGCTTCGACGCCGAAAACTGCGTGTCGATGAACCGCTGCCGGTCAAACGTGTTGCGCCCCACATTCCCCTGCTGAAACGCCAGCGGATAATCAAAGTAACTCATGGATTGAATCAGACCGTTCTGATTCGCCTGCACGAAGCGGTCCCCGCCGATGTCCTGCCAGTTATCCCGCAGCCCCGCCCTATCGCCCGTGGAATTCGGCCGCCCGCCGCGTTGCGCCACCACGCCCGGCATGTACTGATACGGGCTCCCCGCGAACGTGAACGTCAGCGCATCGCCGCTTTGAATCCGGTACAGCCACACCATGTCGAACCCGCCGAACACCGCATTCACCCATCCACCCTTGTTCATCCACTTCCGCCCCTTGCCGAACGGAATCTCGTAATTCATGCTGCCTGTATATTGATGCGTGCGGTTGTTCTGCGCCTCGGCCCGATCCATATTGCGCGACAGCAGGTTGTTCCCGCTGCTCGAATCAATCAGCTTCGAATAGGTGTAGAACGTCAGCAGCGAAAGCCCATGTGAGAAGCGCTTATCCAGCTTCACCGTCCCCGCGTGATAATTCGAGCGCGCCCCGTTCGTCCGGAACAGGATGCTCCCGAAGTTCGGATACGGCCGGTAGATCTGCGTATTGCTCTGAAACGCGCTGAACTGCGCCGGATTCGTCAGCCGCAGATTATTCGCCCAGTCATACGACAGCGAATTGATCTCGCGGTTCTCAAACCCGTTCACGGAGCTGTTCCCCGTGTACATCATCTCCACCATGTAGTTCGTGGCGAAGGATTGCTGCACCCCGAAATTCCAATTCATCGTGTACGGCGACTTGCGGTTCACATCCACCCACGTCGCGCTGCGCCCCGAAAAATTCGTCCCCGCAAACGGAATCGACCCATCCGGACGCACCGTCGGAAACTGCAGCAGCGATGCCACCGGCCCCTGGCTCAACTGAAACCGCGGCCGGAAATCGCCGTTCGGCGTATCAATGCGCCCCGTGATCGACCCGTACTCCTCCGACGGAGCCACCGGCAGCCGCTCATCCACCGTCGATACCGCGAACCCGCTGCGAATCACCATGTTCTTCCGCGTCGTCCAAGCCAGCCCCACGCGCGGCTGGAAATTGTTCCAATCCTGCTTGTGCAGCACCTTCGGATGCGTGATCACGCCGATACCGCCCGGAAAATTGTTATCCGCCGCCGTCGGATCGAACGACGACACCTGCCCGTACTTGTTGTTCTCCGTGCTCTGCACCTGCCACCGCACGCCCAGGTTCAACGTCAGGTTCGACCGGATCTTCCAGTCATCCTGCACATACAACGAGTGAATCCAGTTGCGCGGCAGATTGCTCAGAATATTCGAAGTGATGGCATAGCTCGACACCGCGCCCGTCAGCAGTTGGCTCAGCGCATTGCCGCCGGTATTCGGAATCCCCGTGCCATTGGCATTCAATCCATTCGTGCCCGCCAGGTTGAACGTGCCCGCATTGTTATCGCGCGTGTAGCTATTGCGCCGCAGCCGCATCAGGTCATACCCGAACTTGAACGCGTGCTTGCCCGACAGCCGGCTCACGTCTTCCTTGAAATTAATGGTCTCTTCCACGTTCAGGCTCGGATTGGCCACATTCGGAATCCCTGTGATGACCGGCATGCTGCCCTTGCCGATGTTCGGAATCCCCAGCCGCGCCCCGAAATCCGTTCCATAGCCCGGCCAAGTCGTGTCATTGCGGAAGCGGTAGTAATTGATCCGCGTCTCGCTGATCGTCGACGGGCTGATGGTATAGGTGGCCCCGAAGCCTGTCGTCGTCTGCGCATCGGTGGACGTGCGCTGCGACGTGTTGTACAGCAGATCCACAATCTCCAGCGTCGGCGTGAACGACGTGCGCGTGTTGAAGCTCCAGTTGTAGAACAGCTTGAACTTTGATGTGAACTGCTCATCCAGCCTCAGGCTGTAATTCTCCCAATCCACCGTCTTCTGCCGCGGCAGTTGCAGATTGCCCGTGTAGCCAGTCGCCGTCGGAGTCCCCGGCAGATTCGGCAACTCCCACACCTTCCCGCTCAGGAACTTCGTCGCCACCGGATCCCACTGCGCCCGCGGAATGATGTTCCCCGGAAACGGCGACCGCGACCACACCCCGTTATTCACCGCCGTCGTCCGCGGATCGTACACGGCATTAATCCCGCCCCGTCCGCCGTAGCTGAAATTTCCCGCCAGTTCATCGGCCGTCGGCACGCTCCACGAAATCTGTTCCCCCTGCCGCTCCATCAGGTACTGCCCCGCGAACATGAAGAACGTTTTATTGCGCCCGTCATAGAGCTTCGGAATATACACCGGTCCGCTCACGTTGTAATCGGGTTGATAGAAATGCAAGCTGTTCCCCGTCTGCTCAAACCGCGCCGGCTGCATGAAGCGCCGATGCTGCATCGGCCCTTCGCGAAACAGCAGCCCGCCTTCGCCATGCAATTGATTGGTGCCGCTCTTCTTCACAATCACGATCGCCCCACCCGCCGAATGCCCATACTCGGCAGGCAGCACCGTAGTGATCACCTTCGCTTCTTCAATCGTGCTCAGAATCGTATCGGTGGTATTCGTGCCGCTCGGCTGCACGCCATACATGCCATCTTCGAAGAATCCAATATTGCTGGTGGCCCCGCCATTGATCGAAAACCCACCGAGCGACCCTGCATACGCGAGTCCACCAACGTTGACCCCCGGAGTCAGATACAGCACTGCCCGCGAGTGCCGTTGATAGAGCGGCATGCGCTGAAAGAAATCGCCGTCGATGATGGTGCCGGTAGTCGACGTTTCCGTCTCAAGCAAAGGAGTCGCTGAAGTAACATTCACCGATTCCGCCACCGCACCCAACTCCATCACCGCATTGATAGGCAGCGTCGCGCCCACGCGCAGATCGACATTCTCGCGCACGAAGCTCTTGAACCCCGCCGCGGTAATCCGCACCCGGTAATCCCCCGGGCGCAGAAACGGAATGCGGTACAGGCCTTCCGTGTTCGTGGTGGTAGCAGTCTCAAAATTCGTAGCGGTATTAATCGCCGTCACCTGTGCCGCAACAACGACAGCGCCGGTAGCATCCGTCACCGTCCCGGTGAGCACCCCGGTATCCTGCCCAAACGCAGAACTCAGGAGAATAAGTGAAAAGAGCAAACAACGAGGGTTCATACGCAGACCCCTTTCCCAAAAATTGTATTGGGAAATTATACATACCGGCTCTGTGGATGCAAAGGGGTCACGGCCGTGGAGTTCCGACGACCCCATGTGGGGCAGACTTCAGTCTGCCGGCCGACTGGAACAGTCGGCTGTGCCTCGCACCCGCCCAACGCGATGAAGACGCGGATGCCGGTTCATTTTCACATCCGCAGTTTACTTCCCGTCCTCAACGGAGTGGTCATTCAGGCGAAGACCACTGTTCGTGTGCGCAACGCAGGCTGGTTCATCGTTGCCACGCCGGAGCCTGCGCCGTATTCTTTAGGTCGAAGGGGGAGGCAATTTCTTCACCCACGCAACAATGTTCGGGCTGCCAGACAAATCAGCCCACGCCTCAGCCTTCCTCCGATATTCCATCGCCGCTCCTGTATCCCCACGTCCGAAAGCGATCAGGCACAACAATCCATTGCTAACAGCCAGCCCAACGGGCTCCTGCACTTCCTCGTACAAACCGCAAGCCCGTTGAAAAAGCGATTCCGCAACCTCCGGTGCTCCCTCTGCCAGTTCCAACCCCCCGAGACTTTTGAGGGTGTTGGCGAGGCCCACCTGTTC
>JAFDVS010000095.1 GCA_018268935.1 Acidobacteriota bacterium
CAAGAAGATCAGCAACATCCGCGACCTGCTGCCGATCCTGGAGCAGGTGGCCAAGAGCGGCCGTCCGCTGCTGATCGTGGCCGAGGATGTGGAAGGCGAAGCACTGGCCACGCTGGTGCTGAACAGGATCCGCGGCACGCTCCCCTGCGTCGCGGTGAAAGCCCCCGGCTTCGGCGACCGGCGTAAAGCCATGCTCGACGATATCGCCATCCTCACGGGCGGCCATCTCATTGCCGAGGAACTCGGTGTGAAACTGGAACACGTCACACTGAACGACTTGGGCAAAGCCAAGCGGGTGGTGGTGAACAAAGACCACACCACCATCGTCGGCGGCGCGGGCGCAAAGTCGGCCATCACGGGGCGCTGTACCGAACTACGCAAGCAGATCGAGGAAACCACCTCCGACTACGACAAAGAGAAGCTTAAGGAGCGGCTGGCAAAGCTCTCCGGCGGCGTCGCGGTGCTGCGCGTCGGTGCGCCTTCGGAGGCGGAAATGAAAAACCGGAAGGAGGCTTTTGAGGACGCCATCAGCGCCACTCGCGCGGCCATGGAAGAAGGCATCGTTCCCGGCGGCGGGCTCGCTCTGCTGCGCACAATCGACGCCGTGGAGAAAGTGGAACAGACTTGCGATGGCGACGAACGCACGGGTGTCCGCATCCTGCGCCGCGCCCTCGAAACCCCGGCCCGACAGATTGCCGAGAACTCGGGCTTCGACGATGGCGTCGCCGTGGACCGCATGCGCAGTGCGAATGGCGCCATCGGCCTCGATGCGGCAAAGAACCAGTTTGTCGACTTAATGGAAGCGGGCATCATCGATCCGACGAAGGTGGTGCGCACCAGCCTGGAGAACGCTGTCTCCGTGGCGAGCACGCTGTTGCTGACCGAAGCCACACTGACGGAGATTCCCGAAGGGAAGAGCAACAAGGAAGAGGCCAGTTGAAAGGAGGCCCTCGTATGAGAACCGCAGTCCAAACGATGAAACAGAATCACATCTGGCATGTGCCCGAGTGGTCCGACGTGCGCGAACTATGCGAGCAGCAAGGCGCCTGCCTGTCCATCTACATGGGTTCCCACATGGGGGGAAGCGGCACGATGGCCACGGCCGACCGCTTGCGCGCATTGCTGCCGGCACTCGAAGAAGCGCTGGTGGACCGGGGCGTGCTTGCGCCCGACCGCACGGACCTGCTGGCGCCCATCCGCATGCTGAGCCGCGAGGCAACGCTCGAGAAAGGGCATGAGGGAGGGCTGGTCATCTTCCGCTCTCCGCACTTGTTCCACATCTACAGCCTCCCTTGGGAAACGCCCGAATCGTGGCGCCTGGAAGGCCGCTTCTACCTGCGCCCGCTGTGGGAAGCCCTCACCGCCAACCGCGGTTTTCTCGTGCTGGCGCTGGCCCGCAAACGCGTCCGCCTGCTCGAATGGCGCAACAACGTGACCCGCGAAGTATCCCTCCCTGAGGATGTGCCCACCGAACTGGAACGCTTCGGCGCATTCAAACAGCCGGACCACGACCTGATGGGGAAATCGATGGCCGGACCAAGCGTCGGCAAGATGGGCGGCGTGGTCTTCGGCACCGGCGCGGGCCACGACAAGGAGTACCACCAACTGCACGATTTCCACAAAGCCATCGACCGCGGCTTGCACACCCTGTTGAACACCATTCATGTGCCCCTGGTGCTCGCCGGCACCGAAGCCGATGTCGCCTCCTACCTGCGCATCAACAGCTATCCGTTGATCCTGGTGGAAGCCGTGTCGGGAAGCACCGATGGCGGTTGGACGGATGAAGAGATCACTGCGCTCGCCCGCCGTATCGTCCAGCGCTGGTCTCCGGAGCAGGAACGCAAAGCTCTCGCCGACATGGACCGCGCCATCCCGCGCGAGAAGTCGCTGGAGGTCAACCGCATCGTGCTCTCCGCGGAAGCGGGACGCGTGCTGCATCTGTTCGTGGCCACGGGCGCTGCCGATCAATACGGCAATCTCGACCGCATCAGCGGACGCATTCTGCTGTCCGGCGAATTCCGCAGCTCAAACGATGATTTCATCAATGCCGCGATGATTGAGACGGTGTTGCACGACGGCAATGTATGGGTGTTGCCGCCGGAACGCATGCCCGACAAAGCCAGCGTCGCTGCAATGTTCCGCTATTGAATGACGAAAGGAGATCCGGTCATGGAAGAGAAAACCTGCCAATGGAAGAAAGCGGCTTGCCTCGGCGCGGGACTCTGCGCTGCGGCAGGCCTTGGCGCGGGACTGATGTACTTCCTCGATCCGCATCGGGGAAGAGCGCGCCGTGGCATGGTGCGTGACAAGTGCTTCAGCCTGGCCCGCCAGGGTTTGAAGGAAGTGGACCACAGACTGGCCGACGTGGAACATCGCACCAAGGGCATTCTGGCCGAGGCCAAAGCTATGCTCCATGGGAATGAAGACGTGCCCGATCCGAAACTGGAGGCGCGCGTCCGCACCAAGCTCGGCCGCTCGGTGGAGCATCCTCACTCCGTACACGTCACCGCGCTCGAAGGCAATGTCATCCTCACCGGTGAGGTGTCGCCGCGCGACGCCAAACGCGCGGAAACAGCAGCCCGCCTCACTCCCGGGGTAAAATCCGTCGAGAACCTACTGGAGCGTACGACATGAGCCTGTTCGAGAACATCCTCTTCCCGGTGGACTTTTCCCATCGCAGTGAAGCGATAGCGCCGTACGTGGCGGCGGCAGCCGCGCAGTTTGAAGCGCGGCTGACTTTGCTGCATGTTCTCGATTTGCCAAAGCCGGGAGAGGAGCCGCCGTTCGCCGGCATTGCCGAAGAGTTTTCCTCCAAGCTCCGGACATTCGGGGCTGGTGTATTGGCCGGCCGGTTCGTGCACCATGTGCTGCGCACGGGCCGGCCGGCGCAGGAGATCCTCCGCTTCATTGAAGAGGAGAACATCGATCTCGTGATCATGCCCACACACGGCTTCACACGCTTCCGCCAGTTGCTGCTGGGCTCAGTAACGGCATCCGTTTTGCATGATGCGGCCTGTCCTGTTTGGACCACGGCGCACTCGGAAGAGACCGTGATGCCTGCTTCGATTCGGTCCGTGGTGTGCGCCATCGACATGGGCCCGGCCAGCAACGACGTCCTGGCCAAGGCGCACGAAGTGGCGGCGGCCTATGGCGCCGGGCTGTCGGTGGTGCACAGCGTGCCAGCCGTCGATCCACGCTTTGAGAGCGAAGTGGCCGCCCATGCGCATCGCTTTCTGGTGGACTCGGCGCAGCGCGCCTACCCCGAAATCGCACGGGCCGCGGGAGTCGCCATGCCGCTCGAAGTGTTGGAAGGAAGGGGACTCGCCGCATCGATTGCCGCCCGCTGCCGGCACGCCGATCTGTTGATCATCGGAAGGGGATCGGTGAAGGGCGTATTGGGAAGATTGCGCACCAACTGTCATGATCTGATCCGGTTGGCGCCCTGTCCGGTCCTGAGTCTTTGAGCGGCGGCTCGTCGTCGCATTCCGGGAATCGCCGCAGCGCCGGCGCCTTGCGATCCTGGCGTTTGCGAATCTCCGTGGTCAGCCGCTTTTGCATCTCGTGAAACTCCGCCGCATCCACGCGCAGATTGTCCTTCGCCGGCAGATACTCGATTTCGCTGAAGGTGGAAACAATTCGCTCATAGAAGGGTGGATGCGTGCGGAACCAACTGGCCGACTTGACGTAGCCTTCCTCGTTCGCCATCTGGTCGAAGAACGTGATGAAGCCGCGCGGATCGTAGCCGGCGTGCCAGCAGTACTGCACGCCAAGCTGGTCCGCCTCGGCTTCGAATTCGCGATTCACGCCGAGCAGCGCGAGATTGAGCACCATGCCAAGGCCGAAGAAGCCATACTGCAAAGCGTAGTAGGCGCCGATGCCGGCGGCGCCTCCCGTGAAGATCAAGGCCGCGACTTGCGCTGCCTGATAGACGATGTTCGCCGCGGTAGCGCGCATCATCAGCCGGTGCCCGTGCCGCGCTGCCGCGTGAGCCATCTCATGCGCCATCACGCCGGCCAACTCCGACTCGGATGCGGCCTTCTCCAGCAGACCCGTAGTGACGAACAGGTAGGCGCCGGGAAGCGCGAAGGCATTGATCTCCTTGCTCTGCAGCACCGTTACCTGGACGGGAATCTTCAAGTCGGAATGGGCGGCGATGGTGTCGCCCAAGCGCTGCGCATAGCCGCGAATCGCAGCATCATCCAATTCGGGCGGCATCAGTCCATAGCCTTTCAATTCACGAATCGTATCCTGGCCGAGCTTCACGTCCTTCGCCTGTCCATCGCCCACCGCGCGTACGCCGGTGTCCATGACGTCGCCGTGCGCGCGCAGGTGGGCGCGGTCCTCAAGCCGGGCTCTCCGGATTTCCGCCAGCTTCCCGGGCCAGTGCTCCAACAGTTCCGCCTTAGCTAGGCGATTGTCATACTTCACGGGGAGGCCATGGCTTCGCTCCGTGCGCTTGTCCTGCAACTGGCGCACGGCTTTGACGATGGAGCAGTGCACCTGGCGCCGCTCTTCGGTCATCGGCTCAGTGTCCTTGTGCGGTTGCCGGTTGAGCGTATTGAGCCTGGCGCGCTGCTGCCTGATGCTTTCCTGGAGCTTCTTTTCTTCCTGTTCGAGGCGCTTTGATTCGCGCTGCTTCTCCGCTTCCAGATCGTTGCGCCAGGACTCATACGCAGTGGAAGAAAACTGCACGGTGGGCGCAATCTCCAGCAGTTCCAGATACGATTTCCGCGTCAGTTCATTCAGCGTTTGCGGAACGCCAAACGCCACGGCGAACAGCCAGAGCGAGCGTGTAAGGGCCGTCATACCCGCCTCCCGGCAGTGCTTCAGTCGCGGAAGAGCAGGCGGCGCGTAGAGGGCGACGGCATGCCATTCACGCTCAGCCCATGCTGTTTCTGAAAGGCGCCCACGGCGCTCATGGTTTCTTTATCGAACACGCCGTTGACCTCACCTTTGTAGAAACCTTTTTTCGCCAGTGCGCCCTGCACCTTGGCGATCAAGACGGTTTTGTAAGGCTCATAGGTCCCGCCGTCGAGACCGGCGATGAGCCCGCCGGATGTGCGGGACACCGCCGTGGATGGCGGCGCTTTGGGAATAGGCAGTCTTGGTTCGATGGCTTGCATTGCCAGGGCCAAGGCGAAAAATCCGAACAACATGTTCTTCATACTTGGCCTCACATTCCGGTCCGCACGCAAGCAGCGAGCGGATCAGACACTGATCACCGGACACGGGGCCGTGTGGATCACTCCATAGGCCTGTGCCCGCAGTCTTGCGAATCCCTCTTTGGCGGCGCCGCGTCCGATGACGACAACATCGGCGCCGAGTTCCGTGGCCGCTTCCCCGATCACCTTGGCCGGCGATCCGCCGCGAAGGATGGAATGGTAGTCCGTGCCCACTTTGTCCTGCAACCGCTCCATATCCTCCTTCGCCATGCGGCAGAGTTCAGCGAAGAATTCGATGTTGAAATACTTCTCCGGCAAAGCGTCGGTGGCGGGAACGGCGTGCACCAGCGTGACCTTGGCATCGCCCGAGTTTTCCTTCACCCACTCGAGAAGCGTCTCCGCCTGCTCGCCAAAATCAAGGGCACAAAGCACGTGATGGAAGCCGATGCTTTGCGCCGGGGGAGCCCCCTCCATATGCACGCCGGTCCAAACGGGACAGGCCGCATCGTGAAGCACCTTGGCCGTCACTGACCCCAGCACAAAGCGCCGGAAAGGGCCCAGGCCATGAGTGGGCATCATGATTAGATCGCTCTTGCTCGCGGCAGCCCGTTCCACAATCTGCGTCGCCGGATCGCCTTCCATCAGCACCCGGCAGTTCAAGCCCGGAGGAAATGCATCGAGTAGATAGCGGTCAAGTTGGTGCTGCGCGTGCGCGCGGTGCCGCAAGCGGATGTCGGCCACATCAATGCCGTCAAACTCCGGTCCGGTGAAGATGGAATCGCGAGACTCCAGAACGTGCAACAGGGTGACGCGCGCCTCGAAGCGCTGCGCGTAGGCCTGGACGAACTGGGCCGCTCCGTCCGACTGCGGCGAAAAGTCGACTGGGAAGAGAATGTTCTTCACTTCGTCTGATACCTCTGCCTCATTCCCTGCAAGGCGGTGGCCATTGTTTGGTGAACGGCATGCTCCTCATCTGTCGAAGGGAGTAAGACGATGAAGACGACGCTCAGTGTCATCAAGGCCGATATCGGCTCCGTCGGGGGCCACATTGTGCCCTCCCGGCGGCTGGAAGACGCAGTTGCTTCTTTCATCGGAAAGAACGCCAATGGCCTGCTGGAGGATTACGCCATCAGCCATACCGGCGACGATATTGCCATCCTGATGGCACACTATCAGGGGAAATGCAGCGAGGCTGTCCACCGGCTCGCCTGGAACGCATTTCAGGAAGGGACCCGCGCCGCCCGCGAAGAAGGGCTGTACGGCGCGGGCCAGGATATTCTGGTGGACTCCTTTACAGGGAATGTGCACGGGCTTGGCCCGGCGGTGGCCGAGATGGAATTCGAAGAACGCACCAACGAACCGTTCCTGTTCTTCGCCGCCGACAAGACGGATCCCGGCGCCTACAACCTGCCGCTCTACCTGGCCTTCATCGATCCGATGAACACGCCAGGGCTGCTGCTCTCACCGAAGATCGCCAAGGGCTTCCGCTTCGTCATCATGGACGTGAGTCACACTACGGGTGATCGAGTAGTGGAACTGAATGCTCCTGAAGATCTATACGCGATTGCCACACTGCTGCGCGATCCCGAGCGCTATGTCGTCGAATCGGTCTGGTCCCGCGCCACCGGCGAACAGGCCGTCGCGGTGGCGACCTCACGCCTGCACAACATCGCCGGCAAATATACGGGCAAGGACGACCCGGTAATGCTGGTCCGGACGCAGATGAATTTTCCCGCGACAGGCGAAGTGCTGGCGCCGTTCGCCACCGGGCATTTTGTGGCCGGCGGCATGCGCGGCTCGCACAACATGCCACTCATGCCGGTCATGCACAACACCGGCATCAGCTACTTCGATGGCCCTCCGGTGGTGAGTTGCGCCGCCTACTGCGTACACAAGGGCAAGTTCACCGAAGCCGTGGATGCCTTTGCCCATCCCTTCTGGGACACGGTGCGCGAGAACGTTTCGCGCAAAGCGATGGAGATGCGGCGGCAGGGCTTCTTTGGCGCGGCCATGCTCCCCATGACCGAGTTGGAGTACACGGGAATTGTAGAGAACCTGTACACGCTGGACCGGAGATTCAAAATCCGCGGCGCAACGCCCGTGGAACTGGTTGATCCGGTTTGTTGACAGGGGGGACACGCACGCGGGCCGCGACCAATCTTTGCGGCCCGCGTGCGAGTGATGGCCGGCCTTCTACACGCTCAACACAGGGCAGGGGCTTTCGCGCACGATGCTGTAGAGCTGGCTGAACATCCGGCTCAACTTGCCTTGATGATGGCCGCGGCCGGTAACGATGAGGTCGGCATTGCGATCGAGCGCTTCCTTCCGCACACGCGCATCAATGGGGCCTTCGAGAACCGACAAGGTGGCTTCGATGCCCACATTGCGCAGGATCAGGCGCAACTCCAGATCGGCGGAGTCCAGCAATCGCTGACGGTAGGGGGCAAAGTCGATCTCCAGCGACATGGGCGGCGTTTCCACGCAGTGCACGACATGCAGCCTGGCATCGAAGGAGGATGCCAGGGACGAAGCTGCGCGCAGCACATCGGGAGTCTCCGGCTCCAGTCCGACCGCACACAACAGAGAACGGTAGGGAATCGGGCTGCTGTGTTCGGCCAGCGACGAATGAACGCCAGTCCACACCGCGCAACTGACATCGTGCAACACTTTTGCGGTGACTGAGCCGAGCAGCAGGCGGCGGAACGCGCCGCGCCCGCGCGTGGGCATCATCACCAGATCCATGCCATTGCGCTGGATGGTCTCACGAATGACGGCGCCCGGTTCGCCCTGCTCCACCAGTTGCGCAGTATGCAAACCGGGAAAGTGCGCGGCGGAAAACTCCTTCAGCCGCTGCACTTCCAGCTTCAACAAATCGGGGGCGGTATCGACCACCGTGCCCACCTCGTCATAGATCTGCAGGTTGGGTTCATAGACATGAAGCAGAGTCAGACTGGCGGAGAAATGCATGGCCAGGCGCTGCACATGGGGAACCACGGCCGCGCAGGGCTCAGAGAAATCCACCGGAAAAAGAATCCGCTGGAAGGGAAACATGGACATCTCCTTTCAAGAAACCCGCGCCCCGCGGAGGCGTCCTCCGCCCACACTCCGCGGAGCGTTCGCCGTCATGCCGCAGCCTTGCTGGGTGGCGCCTCCTTGATAGGGACTTCCTTCCTGGTTGCTTTTGCTTCGGCGCAAGGCACGTTGATCTTCAGGACGCCGTTCTCGATCTCGGCCGTAGCCTTATCGAGCAGGACGCCTTCAGGGAGCGGGACGGCGCGATAGAACTTCCCGTAGCTGCGTTCCGAGCGATAGGATTCTTCGCCCTTTTCCTCCTTTTCCTCTTTGCGCTCTCCTTCGATCACCAGTCCGTCCTCCGTGACGGACACCTTGACATTGTCTTTCGTCAGACCGGGCAGTTCGGCTACAACGCTGATGGCGCCGTTGGCGCGTTTGACCTCGATGGCGGGGCACCAGAATTCGGCTTTCGGTTCCGGCATCGCGGTGAACATGCGGTCCATTTCCTCCGTGAACTGGCGCATCAACGCGAATGGGTTCATGCTAAACAGGCTGCCGCGGAACAACGGCATATCGAACATTGTTTTCGGAGTGAGTTCCTTCTCCTTCGATTTGGCCACTGACACTTCAGGCATAGGAATAGCCCTCCTTTCCACGCGAACCGGAGAGTTCGAGAAAAGGCTCAGACCGCCGCGGCCATCGCGGCCGGGCGTGTTTGCACTTCTGGCCGGCGATGTTCGCCAATCGCTTTGAGCGTATTGACGACATCGTCGTAGGTAACGTCCGTGGGCTTGTGCGCGACACGGTGCGCGCGAAGAACTACGTCATTCAGGCAAAGCAGGCCTTCCAGCTTGCCCTGCCTGTTGAGGACAGGAAGGCGGCGAACCTTGTGCGTCCGCATGGTCTTCAGTGCGGAATGCACGTCGTCGTCGGGTGCGCAGGTGAATCCGATGTGGCTGATCACCTCGCCTACCGTGATCTCGCTGGCGCGAATATTCCGCGTGCCCAGCGCGATCGCGATGTCACGATCCGTGATCATGCCCACAAGTAATCCATCTTTCATTACAGGTAGAGAGCCGCAGTCGTTCGTCCACAGGAGATCCACAGCTGCGGCCAGATTCGATTCGGGAGAGCAGGCCACTACGGGGGCCTGATGCATGACTTCCTTAACTTTCACGTTTACCTCCTGCGGAATTACGTCTCTCTTCTTCGAGTGTTGTTCGTGCTCACGCATGCAGCATTTGCGAAGAAGAGGCAGGTCAATAAACCGGATCCACCTCAATCATAGCGCGTGCACTCAACTTGCCAAACCGTGCGGCAGACAGGTGGAGGAGGACGGTGCACGATGCGATGTGTCACTACACACAGTTGGGTGAATGTACCCAAGATTGGGGGAAGGGACTCAGGTGTCTGTTTTTCTCGCGCTCTGCGGCTCCAGCCCCAATTGCGCGCATTTCTTGTAGAGATGACTGCGTTCCAATCCAAGCGCGCGCGCCGTTTCGCTCATGTTGTAGTTACAACGTTTCAGTTCGTCGAGAACCGTTTGGCGTTCGAAGGATTCCACTCGCGCCGCCAACGTCCCACCAGGCGCGGCTTCGGCGCGCAGGTTTGGCAGAGCTAGCCGTACCGTATCCTCGTCAACATCGGCATCGGCAAGCAGCAGCATGCGCTCCACCGAGTTGCGCAGTTCGCGAACATTTCCGGGCCAATTGTAGCGGCTCAGTGCTTCGACAGCAGAGAGAGAAAATGTTTTGGGCTTCCAGCCATTCATCTCGCTGACACGCGCGGCGAAGTGTTCCAACAGAACTGGAATATCTCCCGGCCGTTCGCGTAGGGGAGGCAAAGTGAGGGGGAAGACGAACACGCGATGATACAGATCCTGGCGAAACGCCCCCGCGCGCACCTGCTCTTCCAGGTTGCGATGCGTGGCCACGACGACACGGACGTTGACCTTGATGGGGCGATCACCGCCGACCCGTTCGAACTCACCTTCTTCCAGCACGCGCAGTAGCTTGGCCTGCATCACAGAGGGCATATCGCCAATCTCATCGAGGAAGAGCGTGCCGTTATGGGCTTGGTCGAATTTGCCCGCGTGCCGCGTGGCAGCGCCGGTGAACGAGCCCTTCTCGTGGCCGAAGAGTTCGGATTCGATGAGTTCCTGCGGCACGGCGGCGCAATTCAGCGTGATGAACGGACCCTTGGCGCGTGAACTGAGCCGGTGCAGCGCGCGGGCGATGAGTTCTTTGCCCGTGCCCGTTTCGCCCAGGATGCAGACGCGCGACTCGCCGCCGGCCACACGTTCCACCTGCATCATCACGCGGCGCATCGGCTCTGATCGCCAGATAATTTCATGGCTCCCCACCTGGCGGCGCAGTTCACGGTTCTCTGCTTCGAGGCGAGTGAGACGTACCGCGTTGTCGATGGCGAGCAGCAGCTTTTCGGTGGAGAGCGGCTTCTCAAGAAAATCGAGTGCACCGAGCCGCGTGGCGCGCACTGCCATATCCACAGTGGCCTGGCCGGAGATCATGATCACCGGCGTGGTGACCTGCATGGCGCGGATCTCTTCGAGCAGCGTGATGCCGTCCTTGCCGGGCATGACGACATCGGAGAGAATGCAATCGAACTTCTGGTTGCGAATCAATTCGGCGGCGCGCGTGGCGCTGTCGGCCACCGTGGTTTCATGACCAGCGAGGCGGAAGGCGCGTGAAAGCGAACCGAGAGTGCTGTGATCGTCGTCGATGAGGAGGATGTGGCTCATGCGCTGTTCCTTGCCGGTAGATCGATGGTGAACGTGGCGCCCTTTCCCGGTTCGCTGTGCACGGCAATGCGTCCTTTATGATCGCTGATCACCGATTGCACAATCGCGAGCCCGAGCCCGGTGCCATGCTGCTTGGTGGTGTAGTAGGGCGTGAACAGGCGCGATGCTTCTTCCTCCGACATTCCCTTCCCTGTGTCGCTGACTTCGAGGTGCGCTGTGCCGTTCAGCCATTGCGTTCGGACTGTGAGCGTGCCGCCTTCGGGCATCGCGTCCATGGCGTTGAGCACAAGGTTACGCAGGGCGCGCCCGAGTTGCTCCGGATCGGCTTCCACTTGCAGTTCGCCACTGCTCAGTTCAAGTGCCGCTTCGATCGGCGCGCGTCCGGGTTGCTTCCACTGCGCATCGAACAACTGCAGCGTGTCGCGCACCAACCCGTTCAGATCGACGGGCTCCAGGCGCGGCGCCGGCATGCGGCTGAAATCGCTGAAGCGCCCGATGATGGTCTTCAGATTGGATATCTCTTTGAGCAGCGTGCCGGTGCTTTCGCGGAACACTTCATCGAACTCTTCCGGGGTTTGCGTGCGGCTGCGCTGCAGATTCTCCACGGTGATTTGTAACGGGAAGAGCGGGTTCTTCAATTCGTGCGCGAGGCGGCGTGCCAACTCGCGCCATGCGGCGACACGTTCGGCCTGGATGGCGCGCTCGCGCTGCTCGATCAACTGCTGCGTCATGTGATTGAACGCTCGCCCGAGGCTGCCGATTTCGTCCTTGCCGGCGACGGGCACTCGCGCGCTTAGATCGCCTGCGGCGACTGACTTGGCGGCGCTGGCGAGTTGCGCCACGGGGCGGCTGACGCGCTCCGTGGTCCACCATCCGACGAGCACGCCGAGAAGAATGCCGGAGCCCCCAACAAGCACGCCGGTATAAAGGATCCATTGCTCCAGCCACATTTGATCGGCGAGTGATGTGCCTGCCAGCAGCACCCCGAGCATGGTATCGCCGCGTAACAAGGGCATCGCGAGCAGAGCTTCGGAGCTGGACCGCGCTTCGCGCCAGCGGATGACTCCGGTCGCGGGCTTGGCTGTGGCGCGCGCCTGTTCCACAAGCGGCGTGAGTTTGGCGGCATCGGCTACCGGGCCGCGCGCATCCAGCACTTCGCTGCTCGATAGCCAGAGCAACGCGCGGACGCCGGGTGCGACGCCGAGCGATTCCAGGAACTGCCGGTTGAGGCGCTTGCCGCCTGCAATGGTGATCTTCTCTTCGCCCGCATTGACGCGCTGCACGGCGATCAACGCCACGGCCGTGCCTTCCGGCGCCGGGATGCGCGTGAGAAACGCTTTCGGCGACTGCCAATCTTCGGCGGTGATGAGCCAGTCGTTGCGAAACCCGAACCGCGCCGGCCAGTGGGCTGAGGAGACGATAGTGGCGTCGCCTTTGAGAACGTCGAGAAAATCGAGGGACTGGCCTTCGGCCTGCTGTGCCGCGGTTTGCAGAAAAGGCGCAAGATCGGGTTCGCGGCGGCTGGCTTCAATGGCGATGCGCAGCATCTCATCGGAAGCGGCGATGCGCCGGATGCGGCGGGTGATCTCGTCGCCTTGCGCGTCCAGTTGCTTCTGGAATTGATCGAGCAGGGCGTTACGGCGCTGCTGATCCATCGTTTCAAAGGCGCGGCGTGTGGCGACGGAAACGACTCCCGTGACCAGGGCGACCGCTCCGGCGACGGTGAGCGAAGTCACTACCAGCAGCTTGGTGCGGAAGGTCATGGCTTATCCTCCACCCAAACATTTTCCAGGCGCCATGTTCCGGCCCAGTTTCGCACTCTTTCGCTGAGCCGCCAAGCCACCGGCAGATGAAGCAGGGGAACGGCGCCTACGGTTTCGATGAGGCTCTTCTCCGTTTCATAGGCGGAGGCTTCCGGCATGGCGACTCCGAGTCCGGCGGCCAGTTCACGGAGGGCGGGCGCAGCTTCCCTGCCCTGGGTGCGGAGACGCAGCAGGCGCACTTCGGGCCGCTGTTGACCTGTGGCGGCGCGCATGGGAAGACCGGCTTGCGTTGCATTGAGGGCGACGCGGTCCGCGATGGCGCGCAGCAGTGCGTCCTGCGGATCGTGGGCGATGGTGAGCGAAGCGGATGGCGCCGGTGGCAGGGGCTGGAACAATGTGGAGAAGAGGAAGGCGTAGCCACTGAGCCACTGCGGCAGTAATGCGCCCGTGATTTCGCCCTGACGCTGCAGGATCACTTGATGGATGGATTGCCGGTCAATGGCCAGTGACAGCCGCTCGCGCAAATGCGCTTTGTCTTTGGCGAGAATCAGCGCGATGGTTTCGATCGGTTGTGTGACGGAGATTCTCGCATTGCGCTGACGCAGGGCGCGCACTTCGTTGGCGGCGAGTTCGATGACATCGGCGCGGCCCAGTTCCAGTGCCAGCGTCTGTTCCCGTAGACCCGAGCCCATGGTGATTTCGATGGAGTCGAGAAACGGGCGCCCCTGCCAGTGTGCTTCGTGCGCAGTGAGCGTCACGGCTTTCGCATCCCATTTGTCGATACGGAATGGGCCGGTGCCGAGCAACACGCCATCGGGGCCGCGCTGTACGATCGCGCTGCGTGGATGCGCGAGCGCGACGAGGATGTCGGCGATGGGCTTGTCGGCGGGGATGACGATGACTCCGTTTTCCGGCTGCCACAGGGAGCCATCGTGGAAGCGCACGCCTTCACGCGCGGTGAACAGCCAGCGGCGGCGTGCGGCATCGTGCGTCCATTCCTTGGCCAGCCAGGGTTGCGGGCGGCCCTTGGCATCAAAGCGCACCAGTGTTTCGAAGACTTGCGTGGTGATCTGCTGCTTGGCGGCCGATGCGAGCGAGTCACTGGGCCATGCGGCTGGATCGGCGTTGTCCACCGCCGCGCGCATGGCGATGCGTAAAGATCCGCCATAGCGCGGTCTGCGCGCGGCCTCCGCCGTTGCGCAGAGCAGGCTAACGGCTGCAATCGACGCTAACCAGGTACGCACTGTGGATCTCTTCGGCATGATTGGCGGTGATGGCGAGCACTGCGCCGGCTCGCGCCTGCAGTGCGGTGATGGGCGATGGGAATTCGAGGCGATTCGATGAGTCCGCAATGCTGAGGGTATCGGGGGATTGCCAGTCCACAGCCGTGGTTTGGAACATGACGTTTTTCGCGCCGCACAGTTCGGAAATTTTGGCCGATATTTCGGCGGGCTGCTGCGGCTGCGGGCTGGCCGTGCAGGTGATATCGAGCGTGGGCTGCAATGTGCCTTCGCAGCGGGTGTCGTTGATGGTGAGAGTGAGTTGGGTGTTGCTGACTTCGATGACGCCTTGCGGATCGCGCGAAGGAGCGCTGGGGATGAGCTTCGAGACCGCGGGTTCCCATTTGCCGTCTCGCGATTCGTAAACGGTGAGTTGCTGCGTGTCGAGGACCAGCATGCGGTTGTCGAGGATCTGCACGTCGAGCAGCGGCGTGCTCTGCTGCCATAAAAGCCGGCGGGTGAGAATGGCGCGGATGGTTGCGGTTTGAGGCGTTGCATCGAAGGCGGCCATTTCCACGTATCTTTCTCCAGGCGGGCGGCGCAATTCGCCAATGAGCAGAAATCCCTGCGGATTTTCCGACAGCGATAAGAAAACTTCGAGCGGAGGTTTGTTGCGCGCGGGTGTGCGGCGCAGTGCACGCTGGGTGAGGCTGCGAGCCTTCTCCAATTCCTGGGCTGGAAGCGAGCTGAGATTCTTAGCGGTGATCTGCACGGATTCCCCAATGGCAAGCCGCGCCGCGAGGCCTCTGGCAACGCTGCGGACGGCGTCTTCCAGGCTCCCGGCGCGGGCGGCTGTAAACAGTGTGAACAAGAGAATCAGGCCCCGGCCCATGCGTGGGCATGATAGCAAACCCTCGGCGCGGCTATTGGTGAACGGTGGGCATCCCCTTCAACACGTCGTTGGCGAAGAAGAATTTTCCGTCGTTCGGCACCATCATGATCTGCACTTTGTCGGATAGCTTTTCAGCGATGATTTTCTGAATGAGGAGCGGGTTTTCTTTTAAGACGATGGCTTCGGTGCGAAGGCGCTCGGCGTTGGCGGAGGCCACACGGCGGATGTTGAAATCATCGGCTTCACTCATCAGCTTGCGGCGCTCCAGTTCCGCTTTGCCGTCGATGACCTTGGCCTGTGCCATGGCTTCGGCGTTCTTCACGGTGGCTTCCTTGCGTGCTTCGGCTTCCAGGCGCGATTGCTGAATCTGTTTTTCCTTGAGCGGCAGGGTATGCTGCATGGCATCGGCCTGTGCCTTGGCCTGCAATACGGTGACCTGCGCCTGCGCTTCGGCCTGCTTCACCTCGCGCGCCTTCTGGGCATCGGCTTCGAGTTCGGCGGCGCGCACCAGCTTCTGTTTCAGATCGAGTTCCACCCCCATGCGCTCGCTCTCCTGTTCCTTGAGCAGCAGCCCTTCCAGGCCCTTCGCGTATTCGGCGGGCAGCAGGATATCGCGCAGGATCACTTCCTTCACCACGATGCCGTCGGCGGCAAGCCGCTTCGTGATGGCAGCAGCGGCGCGTCCGCGAATCTCTTCGCGCTTGGAGGCGAATACTTCGCGCACCATGTGGGCCGGCGCGATTTCGCGGAAGGCGCTGGCGACAACGGGCGGTACGATTTCTTCTTCGATAGGTTGCGGCAGATTGTTGTGGATGTGAGTGAGGCGCGAAGGATCGATGCGATAGCGCACGGTGACCATCATGCCGACGGTGAGCCCTTCCTTCGTCTGCACGCGCAAGGTTTCGGGTTTCTTTTTCGGATCATCGGAGCCGTTGGTGGTGAATATACGCTCGCGTGTGTTGTAGAGATGGACGCGTTCCATCAGCGGAATCACACAATGGACGCCAGGGTACATGGTGCCGGGGAGTGCTCCCGCGAGTTGGCTGACGCGGATGCCGGCGTAGCCATCAGGCACGAGCGCGATGCTGATGCCGGTGAGCAATGGAACGAAGCCGGCGAGAGCGAGATACGCCGCGGGCCGCCAGTTCAGGTCCGGGGGGTTTGTGGTGTCTTCCCCTTCCTTTGGGCGCACCACCAGGATGCGGTACAGATCGTGGATGAGGATGGCGGCGGCGGCCAGCAACAGGCCAACACCGGCGAAAGTGAGCAAGTACTTAAGAAAAAACATTTTTGTGTCTCCTTGTTTTTGGGCGTTTGCGGGCGTGTGTTACTCATCGGCGGCGGCTGTGGTCACGGGCCGGGCGCCGACGAGTTCCACCGTGACACCCGGACCCACCAGTTCGAACAGCTCTTCCACGTCGCGATTGCGCATGCGGATGCAGCCCTTCGATGCCGCGGTGCCGATGGAAGCAGGGTTGTTGGTCCCGTGGATCCCATAACCAGCCGCGCTCAACCCCAACCATCGCGTGCCCAGTGGATTGCGCTTCCCCGGCGCCACCGGCCTTCCCGATCCATACCATGTGGGATGCGGAATGCGGTTGACGATGGTGAAGGTGCCTTGCGGCGTCGGCGTTGCCGCCTTGCCGACCGCGGTGTCATACGACTTGCGAATGGTGTTGTCTTCCAGCAGAAACAGCTTGCGTGCGGCAATGTCGATGACGATGCGGCGGTCGGTAGCATGCGCCTGCGCGGCGGCGAATGCGAGGGCCGCGATCAGTTGGGTGAAGCGGCTGGTGTTGGTTTCGTGTGTCACGCAATGCAGGGATGCAGGTGACACGCCAATCGCTATCGTGTTGATTTTACTGCGCTTTGGACGGCGCAAGAATGTGTGCGAAGAGACACATCATGTCAGCGCTGACACAAACTACCACTTCACCTCGGCGCTGGAAGTGTCGCAGGTGGATGCGAATGGTGACATGCTGGGCAGCGAGCCGGTGATGGTTTCTCCAGACTGCGTGCAGGCGAGTTGTATCCCTTGACCGGAGAGGTTGGCGGGAAGACGAAGGGCCACTTGATAGAGCCCGACCAGGGCAGGAGCGAGCACGGCGGAAAGAACCTCTACGGGCTTCGGCGGCTTGTTGATGGTGTCCGCGTCGTGGATTGCGCAACTGATGGGACTTTGAATACTCGCTTGCGGATCGGTGGGAGCAGGCTGGGACGTGGCCACCGATTGGGTGGCACCGCCGAGCCCTGCGAGGAAGACATGAATGCGCTCGCCGGGGCGCACGGGATCGGTATAGGCAACGGCCCGATCAAACGCATCGTGGAAAGCAAGCAGGTTGGGTGGGCCCGGATACTGCCATGCGCAAACGCCGGGACCCGGGAGGAACGACGGAGCGGTCGCGCGCACATCCAGTTCATTGGTGTCGATCTGGGGATCGAGGAGGAGGTCAGTGGGGACTACCCATTCGACTTTGTGCCGACCGGCGGCGAGATCCCAAGGGATCTGCGCCCAGACCTCTTCGCCCGCTCCGGAGGGCGCGTTGTAGAGTGCGATGGCACGCCCGCCAATGCGGAGAGCAAGCCCTTCCGGCGCTTTAGTGACTTGAGTGAGGACGCGATAGAGCGAACCGGCGGCCACGGTTTGCGGCAGGGAAAGCCGCACAGGGGATGAGACAACACTCAATATCGTCCCAGTGTCAGTGTGAATGCGGAATACGTTGCCTGTGGCGGTAGTAAAGAAGGCAATGCGCCCGTCACCAGAGAGGGTGGCATCAATGATGCCGGATGGCTCTTGCGTAAGGCGGATGGCGTTGGCGCCGTTGCAATCGACGATGTGGAGTTGCGCGTTGAAGAGGTAGAGCACACGGGTTCCGTCGGCGCTGATTCCTGCCGGTGTAGCGGCTTCGATCTCTACTTCGCTTTGCGTATCGAGGTGTCTTATCACCATGCCGTGCGAACTTTGATAAACAAGCGTGGTGGCGCTCTCATCGAGCATGGGGGCGATAGCGCGCTCACGATTGGCGGCGGCAAAGATTTGAGCACCGTTGGGCGCGGATAGAGCGATCTCCAAGTCGTTTCGATAATATGCGGCTGTACCGTCATTAGCGACTTTGCGGCCTCCGCATGGACAACGATGGGTGAGCAAGCGTTTGGTGGATGAGAAGGAGAAAGGATTGAAGGCTCCGCTGGCGGTGTCGAGGAGGCCCATCTTGTCATTGCCGTCTTCGTAGCGCGGTTCGATCAGGGCATAGCGTCCATTCGCGCTGAGATGCATCAAACCTGTGCGCTCCAGGGAAGCAGCGCCGGAAAGACGGCTCTTCGTTTGATAGTTGATCCCGCAGCCGAGGCAAGGCATGCGCCACTGACGCATCGCGGAAACCGCGGAGGTGGATGCGTCGGCGGATAAAGAGATGTGAAAGAGCCTGAAGTAGTCTTCATCGGACGCAGGACGCGCTTCGAAAAGTTGGAGCCCGCTTTCTTCCGACCACAGGAAGATTTTGTCGTGCCAAGGCTGGTTTGTCCCGCGTATCGGCCGTTCTGAGATGAAATAGACTCGATCGCCGTTGAAGTTTGTGGCGAGACTGCGGAACGGTGGAACCGGCTGGGGAAAGGCCGGGAAATATGGAAGAAAGAGCATCCAGAGGAGATGCATTGAGCCTCCTATCGGGGAACTGGACGCGTCGCAATTGCAGTGTAGCAGACTTATTGGAACAACAGCGGTGCAAACTCGCCAAGATATTTGCGCCACACGGTGTAGGTGTGCGCGCCTTCGGTGAGTGCGAAGACGTGGCGGATTTGTTTCGACTTCAGCAGTTCGGAGAATTCCTGATTGCGTTTGATGAGGAAATCGTCTTTGCCGCAGCCGATCCAGATGGTCTTCAGTTGCGCGTTCGTCGACTTGGGGTCGTTGAGGATAGCAGCGAAACGCTTGTCGAAATCGGAGGGCACGGCCGCGCTGAAGGCGCCGATGGCGCTGAACAGATCGAGGTGGCTGAAGCCGATGTGGATGGATTGGCCGCCGCCCATGGAGAGCCCCGCGATGGCGCGATTGGCGCGGCCAGGGGCGACGCGGTATTTCGATTCCACCAACGGCATCACGTCTTTCAAGATGTATTCCTCATAGAGCGATGTGTTCTTCGCCTGCACTTCACGCGGCGATCCGAACGGTACAGCGTGGCCGTAGGGCATCACCACGATCATCGGCACGGCCTTCTTCTCGGCGATGAGATTGTCGAGGATGAAATTCGCTTGCCCGGCGAGCACCCATCCGCCGGCCGTGTCGTTGGAGCCGTGGAAGAGATAGAGCACCGGGTAGCGGCGGTTGCCTTTCTCATAGCCGGGCGGTGTGTAGATCCAGATCCAGCGCGTCTCACCGTTGATGGCTTTCGATTTCTGCCAGTTGATTTCCACTGCGCCGTGCGGCACATCGCGCGCCTGCCACAGCGCCGCGTGTTCGGCGGGCACTTCCACCATGCTGGCCGAAGTGCGGGCACGCAGTTTGATGCGCGGATTCACCGGGTCCGCAATGGTGACGCCATCGACGGTGAACGAATAGAGATAGATGCTCGGGGGCAGCGGCCCCAGCGTGATCGACCACACGCCGTTGCCGTCCTTGGTCATCTTCTCCTTCGTGTTGAGCGCCATCCAATCGCCGAAGAATGTGACTTCATTGGCGCGCGGGGCGAGGATGCGGAATGTCACTTTGCGATCCGCATGCACTTGGGGGGAAACCAGTGTATCGGCGTTGTTCTGCGCCAGGCAGGACGTGGCAACGAGCAGCAGAGTGTAGAGTTTCATGGGCGATTCATTTCGAAGATTTCGCGCACTACAGAGTACTCCATGTAGCCGAGACGCGCGATGGGCATGGCTTTGCTGAGATCGATGCGCCCCTCGGTGAGGATTCGCTCATCGATGTGAACGCCGACCACTTCGCCAAACACAACGGTGTTGAGCGGCGAGAGTTCCAGGGTGTGGATGGTGCGGCATTCCAACTGCACCGGCGAGGCCGCGACGCGCGGAGGTTTGACGATCTTCGACGGGGCTTTTTCGAGGCCCGCGAGTTCGAACTCATCCACGCTGCGGGCCACGGAGGCGGACGTGCGGTTCATCTGTTCGCGCAGATCCCAGGTGGCCATGTTGTAGACGAACTCGCCGGTCTCTCTGGCGTTGATGGCCGTGTCCTTGAGCGACCCTTCGATGTGTTTGCCGGTGGCCGAGAAGAGGACGATCGGCGGATCGTCATGCACCGCGTTGAAGAAGCTGAATGGCGCAAGATTCACGACACCATCGCGGCTGAGCGTGGAGATCCAGCCGATGGGGCGAGGCGCGACACAGGCTTTGAACGGGTTGTGGGGCAGCGGATGCCCAGCCTTCGGTTCGTAGAACATTCCGGGTTAGAGACGTTTCAAACGGAACGTCTGCTTGGTGTTGTTGCGCGATTGCACCTCGCCGCCGTTGCCGGCATTACGCGAGGACTCGCGTTCGCGGGTCAGCTCCATTTCGCCGTCCTTCAGCGTGCCGGTGAAGCGCAGGCGCGTCTCGTTGATCTGGTTGCCGGCCTGCTCTTCGGCCAGGACGACGAACACCACCTGGTCGCCAGTAACTTTGCCTTCCACGATGCGCATGCTCTTGAAATCGCCATACAGCTTGCCGGAAAGCGCCTCGCCTTTGTGATGGAACTGGAAGGCAATGTCGATGGGCTCATTGTTGCGGCCGGGGTACTGTCCGACCCAGATGCCGGTGAGATCGGCGGCGGCAACCGTGGCGGCGAGCGAAGCGAGCAGCAGCAATCGGCGCATGGATCAGGCTCCCTTCAACAGGCCCTGCAGCGGGCCGGTGCTGTCGGCGAAACGTTCCACGGGTGCGCCGAATGCTTCCAGCATGGAGACATAGAGGTTCGCCATCGGAGCATCGTCGGAGTAGACCAGGTGCTGGCCGGAATCGATGCGGCCGCCGCCGCAACCACCGAGCACAAGCGGCAGGCGATGCGGATCGTGCTTGTTGCCATCGCTGAGGGCGGAGGCAAACAGCACCATCGAGTTGTCGAGCACCGTCGATTCGCCTTCCTTCATGCTGTCGAGTTTCTTCAGCAGGTAGGCGTATTGCTCAATGTGCCACTGGTTGATGATCTGGTATTGTCGCAATTTGTCGGCGTCGTTCTGGTGATGCGAGACATCGTGGTGGCCGGCGCTGACGCCGGGCAGGAAACGAAAACTGACGTTGCTCACGGCATTGCCGAACATGAACGTGCTGACACGTGTTGTATCGCTCTGGAAAGCGAGCGCGATCATGTCGAGCATGAGGCGCACGTGTTCCGCGTGATCGACGGGTTGATCGGTGGGTGCGGTCTTGGGATCGATGGCGACGCGCGGCTTCCACGGAGTCTTGTTCGTTGCCGAGGCGCGTTGCACGCGCTCTTCGAGCGATCGCATCACCGAGAGATACTCATCGAGCCGGATGCGGTCTTCGCTGCCGACTTGCGTGCGCAGGCGCTTGGCATCACCGAGCACGCGATCGAGCAGCAGGGCATCCATCTTCGCGGCATTCCCGTGCGGACCCGAGGAAGCGCGGAACAGCCGTTCATACACCGAGCGCGGATTGATCTCGCGCGCCAGTGGCGTGGTGGGATTGCTCCAGGCAATGTGCGAACCGTAAATGCGCGTGTAACCGACGACGGCATCGACCCCGATGGCCACCGGCGTCACACCCAGTTCCAGTGAAGGCAGAGGCGTGAGGTTGGCAACGCGCTGCGCGGCCATTTGATCGACGGAAGTGGCGTTGGCGATATCGGCGCCGGGAGTCTTCTTGATGGTGGCGCAGGTGAGGATGGCCGCTTCCTTCACATAGTGGCCGTCGCCGCCTTTGGAGTTCGCATTCCACAGGTTGCTCATCACCGTGATCTTGTCTTTGAGCGAAGCAAGCGGCTGAAGCGTGGGAGAGAGCTGCCAATCGCGCCCTTTGCCTTGCGGGGTCCACGCGGATACGTTGACGCCATTCGGCATGTATAGCGCGGCCAGGCGCACGGGATGGCGCGGCGTAGTGGCGGCTGCGGCTTCGAGCCAGGGCAATCCCAGCGCGACGCCAGCGCCTCTGAGAATCGTGCGGCGAGTGAGTGGCTTAGTCACGGTTCGTCTGCTCCCTCTGCGTTTGCTGCGGCCGGGCCATCTGATAACGGAACGGCACGCTTAGAACAATTTCCTCGATCAGCGTTCGGGCCTTGTAGTCATTATCTTTCACTTTTTGGGCGATGGCATCGACGGTGCAGGAATCCTTCAGCGTCAGCCCGCGGCCCAGGGCATAGCCAAGCATCTTCGCCGTCAGGTGGCGCACGAAGAGATCCTTGCGCTGCATAAGCGCGGCTTTCAATTCCGTGGGGCCCTGGAACTTCGTGCCATCGGGAAATTCGCCGGAATTGTCGATCGCCTTGCCGCCGTCTTCAGTTCGCCAGCGGCCGATGACATCGTAGTTTTCCAAAGCGAACCCAAGCGGGTCGATCTTTTCATGGCAACTGGCACAAACGGGGTTAGCTCGATGCTGCAGCAGGCGGTCTCGCAGTGTCTTCGGCGCGGCGCCCGCATGCGGCTCTTCGAGCGCGGGAACATTCGGCGGTGGCGGAGGCGGCGGAGTACCAAGAATCGTATCGAGCACCCACGCCCCGCGCAGCACCGGGCTGGTGCGATAGGGATGCGAACTGACGGCCAGCACCGCCGGCATGCCGAGCAAACCGCCGCGCGTCGAGCCTTCCGGCAACTCCACCCACTGCGGCTGCTTGGAAGCGTTGGCGCGCACGGGGAGTTTCTCTCCGAAGTGTTTGGAGAGGTTGCTGGTGGCGATAGTGCCCTTCGATTCGATGAAGTTCAGCAGAGAAAGATTCTGCGTCAGCAATTCGCGGAAGAAGAGGATGGGCTGAAAGCGAATGTCGCCGCGCAGCTCTTCGTCGGTGGCATAGGCGGGAAACAGTTTCGCATCAGGGGCCTTGTCGCCGCGCAGGTCGCGTGTGCCGAGCCACTGCTCCGTGAAGCGCTGCGCGAAGACCAGCGAACGGTCGTTACGGAGCATGCGTTCCACCAGGTAGCGCAGAACGGCGGGTTCGTGCAGTTTGCCCGCGGCGGCAAGATCGGTGAGAAACTCGTCGGGCAGGCTGCCCCACAGGAAATAAGAGATGCGAGAAGCGAGCGCGTAGGATTCGAGCGGCTTCGCCCCTGTGCCTGATTGTGGAGGCACGCTGAGGAAGAGGAAGTTCGGCGAGACCAGTGCGCCGCGGAGTGCGAAGAGAATGGCGGGCTCAAAATCGTTGCCCTGTTTGCGGGCCAGTTGGTAAAGCGCGAGGTAGGGCGCGATTTCGGCTTCGGTCACCGGACGGCGGAAGGCACGCGGGAGAAACGATTCCACGATGCGCCGCGCCGCCTGATCGGCGGTGACGCCCTTGCCCGGATAGGCAACAAAAATCTTCTGCCGTGACTTGTATTCCTTGGCGGCGAAATCCATGACGAACTTCGCGGCTTCCAGATATTTTTCCGAATGGAGCGGTGAGAGGAACAACGTTTCCGCCGCGTTATCGAAGCCTTCGCCACCCGCGCCATCCACGGGCAGCGTGGCGCCGAAATCCATATGGATATCGAGCATGTCGCGAATGGTGGCCGAATACTCATCGCGATTGAGCCGGCGAATGGGCGCAGGGCCGGGCACGATGCCTTCCGCGCACGCCTCCTGACGGAGCGAGTGTTCCACCCAGCCGGCGAATTCGACACGCGCATCGACAGAGGGCGCGGGCGAACCCTTCGGCGGCATCTCGCCATTCCGTGTGCGCAGCGCGGCGCGATTCCATTTCACCGGCGCGGTGCGCAGTGTGCCGGGCGTAGCCACTACGTTGAGATCGAAGCCGCCAACGGATGTCTTGTGGCAATTGTGGCAATAGGTTTTGAGGAATGCCTGCGCTTTGTCGAAGGTGAATTCTTCCGTTGGCGCAGCAAGAGCCGCGGCAGCATACAGCACGAGCGCGGTGGCAAGCCGGAGGAGCATGGATAAGTCTAGTGTATGCGAAGTGTGGCTCACTCATCTGGGCCACAGCCGCAGGACTCCCTTCACTTCGCCGCTTCGATCGAATCCACCTTGATAATGCCGGTCTTCTCGTAGAGTGTCCCGGACACCTTCACTTTTTTCCCGGCGAAGGCGGCAGGGCTCTGCTGATCGCTGAGTTTGTAGACCTGCTTGCCCACCAGCAGCGAATACTTGCTGTTGTGGCCCTTGACGCAAGCTTTGACACAATCGGGGTCGGGGCCCATGCCCATGCCTTCGTGACTGGTGGCGCACATGCTGTCGGTGACAACTCCGATGAACGTTTCGGCGGACAGGGCTCCGGCCAGCGCCAGGATCAGGAAACATTTCCGCATAATTAATTATCCTTTCGGCTATAAAGATCGAGAACATTGGAGTGGCGGCCCGCTTCGAGGGCCTTCCACAGTTGCTGATAGCGGCCTTCTTCCAACCGCTCTTTCAGTTGAAATCGAAAACTCTTGAATCCGCCGTGATGGTAGCGGGATCGCTCGTAAGTGGTCAGCACCAGCTCAAAGGGCGAAGTGCTGCTGATGTTCTCCACGTCGCGAAACGGCCAGAAGCGCGAATCGGCCTGAGCTTCTGTGGAATAGCTGATCCAATCCTTGCCCACGCGAAGCACGCCTTGCGAGCCCTGAATGCCGCGATGATGTTTCACCGGTATCTCCCACAGTGGCGCGTCTTCGCGCTTTTGGGGAACGGCGCTCGCCATGCGCTCTTCCAGGCGCGGGCGCAGGAAGGAATCGAGCGCGGAGAAATCGCCCTGCTTCGGGCGGTCAAAGGAGTAGACTTTGTCGGCGCCGGCTTTCCACATTGAGCTGTCCTCATAGAGACGCACTTCCACCGATTCCGGTGACAACGTGAGTTGCTGCACTTCGCGATAGGGCACGTTCAGCCGCAGCGGCTTCTTGCTCTTGCCGGATTCGCTGAAGGTCAGGCCCGCTTCGCCGAATTCGAGCGTGCCGAGGCGTGTTTTGCCGATCATGCGCCGCGCGGTGGAGACATGGCGCACGTCAAAGCGCAGCGTCTCGGCAGGCATCAGACCCGCGGCGGCGCCCAAAACAAGAGTCAAGCGAATTGTTTTTTTACTTCCGAATGCCATTTCCAGACCTCATAGATTGCGGGGTAGACCACCAGTTCCAACAGAAACGATGTGAGAATGCCGCCCACCATCGGAGCAGCGATACGCTTCATGACGTCGGCTCCGGCGCCGGTGGACCACATGATCGGCGCCAGGCCGATGAACATCGTCGCCACGGTCATGAATTTCGGCCGGATGCGCTTCACCGCGCCATGAAGAATCGCTTCCTGCAATTCCTTCAAGGACCGCATCCGGCCTTCCTTTTTTGCCTCGTCGTAAGCGAGTTCCAGGTACAGCAGCATGAACACGCCGGTGCCCGCGTCCACACCCAATAGCGCGATGAGCCCCACCCACACGCCGATGCTCATGTTGTAGCCGAGCGCATAGAGCAGCCAGATGGCGCCAACCGCAGAGAACGGGACAGCGAGTAAGATAATCGATGTCTTCGCCAGGCTGCGCGTGTTCAGATACAGCAAAACAATGATGAGAAAGAGCGTTACGGGAAGTACGATGGACAGCTTTTCTTTCACTCGTTCCATAGCCTCGTATTGCCCGCTCCAAACCAACGAATACCCAGGAGGCAAGGCGATTTTTTCGCGCAGTACCTGCTTTGCTTCTTGCACGTAGCTGCCCACATCGCGCCCGTCCACATCCACGTAGACGTAACCATTCAACATTCCGTTCTCATTGCGCAGCATGGCCGGACCGCTCGCCATGCGGACTTCGGCGAGTTGCGATACGGGGATCTGCTGCTTGCCGTCCATCACCGGCACCAGCACGCGGCCGATGGAATCCATCTGCGAACGGTAATCCTGGTAGTAGCGAACGTTGACCGGGTAACGCTCGCGGCCTTCCACGGTGGTGGTGACCGTGTCGCCGCCGATGGCGCTCATCACTACCATCTGCGCGTCGTCGATGGACAGCCCGTAGCGCGCCAGCTTGTCGCGATTCCAATTGAGATCGAGGAAATAGCCGCCGCCCGTGCGTTCGGCGAAGATGCTGCGAGTGCCACGCACGGGCTTCAATGCTGCTTCAATCTGTGTGCCCAGTTGCTCGATCTTCTTCAAGTCCGCGCCGTACACCTTGATGCCAACCGGTGTGCGGATGCCGGTAGTGAGCATGTCGATGCGGTTCTTGATGGGCATGGTCCAGGCGTTGCTGACACCGGGCATGGTGAGCGCCGCGTTCATCTCGTTCACCAGCGTCTCAGTGGAAATATGATCGGGCGTGATGCGCCGCAGCGCAGGATGGAGCCACTCCGGCGCTTGCCCGGTCCACCATGTGTCCACCTTGCGCCACTGCTCGTGCGGCTTGAGCAGGATGACGGTTTCCATCATGGAGAGTGGCGCGGGATCGGTGGGCGTTTCCGCGCGGCCCGCTTTGCCCATCACCAATTCCACTTCAGGGAAGCGCCGCAGAATGCGATCCTGCACCTGCATCAGGCGCTTCGCTTCGGTGAGCGAAATGCCCGGCAACGTGGAGGGCATGTACAGCAGCGAGCCCTCGTCGAGCGGCGGCATGAACTCGGAGCCGAGCTTCTTATACACCGGCACGGTGAACGCAACCGCGGCGATCGCGGCGGCAATCACGCCCCACTTCCAGCGCAGCGAGAAGCGGCACACGGGGTCGTAGAGGCGAATGAGAATGCGGCTGATGGGATGTGTTTCCTCGGAATGAATCGTGCCGATGAGCACAGCGTTGGCGATGGACGCAATCCAGCGCGGGCGGAAGGTGAAGCGGTCACGGCGCGTGAAGAGGATCCGCAAAGCCGGGTCGAGCGTGATGGCGAGCACCGCGGCCACGATCATCGACAGATTCTTCGTATACGCCAGCGGCTTGAACAAGCGGCCTTCCTGCGCTTCGAGCGCCAGCACGGGAAGGAACGCCACGGCAATCACCAGCAGTGTGAAGAAACTCGGGCCGCCTACTTCCTTCACGGCGTCCACCACCACACGGTGATAGTCACCGACGCAGCCGCCGCGCTCCCATTCTTCCAGTTTCTTGTGCGTCTGCTCCACCACCACGATGGCCGCATCCACCATGGCGCCAATGGCGATGGCGATTCCACCCAGCGACATGATGTTCGATGTCAGCCCCATCATCTGCATCGGAATGAATGCGAGGACGACGGCGATGGGAATGGTCACCACGGGAATGGCCGCGCTGGGAATATGCCACAGGAAGATGAAAATCACGGCCGATACAACGACCAACTCTTCGAGCAGCGTGTGTTTCAGATTGTCGATGGAGCGCAAGATGAGGTCGGAGCGATCGTAAGTGGTGACGATCTTCACGCCCTTGGGCAGACCCGGTTCGATCTCCTTCAGCTTCGCCTTGACGCGGTCAATCACCTGCAGCGCGTTCTCTCCCTGGCGCATGACGACGATGCCGGACACCGCTTCGCCTTCGCCGTTGAGATCGCTGATACCGCGCCGCAGGTCGGGGCCCAAGGTCACCGTGCCGATGTCGCGGACGCGCACGGGCACTCCACCGGGTCCGGTGGCGAGAACGATGTTCGCCAAATCATCGGGGGACTTGGCATAGCCGCGCCCGCGCACCATATATTCGGCGCCCGAGAATTCAATCAGCCGCCCGCCCGCGTCGTTGTTGCCCGCGCGCACCGCTTCCACCACTTTGTTGATGGCGATGTTGTAGGTCTGCATGCGGCGAGGATCCACCTGCACCTGGTACTGGCGAACGAAGCCGCCGATCGGCGCCACCTCAGCCACACCCGGCACGGCTTTCAGGTAATAGCGCAGGTACCAATCCTGGTAGGAGCGCAGGTCGGCGAGGGAATGCGAATGCGTGGGATCCACCAGCGCATATTGAAAGACCCAGCCGAGCCCTGTGGCGTCGGGCCCGAGTTCTGTTTTCACTCCCTGCGGCAGGCGGGGCAGCACCGCGGAGAGATACTCCAGCGTGCGAGACCGCGCCCAATAGATATCCGCGCCTTCTTCAAAAATTACGTAGACGAAAGAGAACCCGAAGTCCGAAAATCCGCGTACGTCTTTGACCTTCGGCGCGCCCAGCATGGCGCTCACGATCGGGTACGTCACCTGGTCCTCCACGATGTCGGGGCTCCGGTCCCAGCGCGAATAGATGATGACTTGGGTATCGCTGAGATCGGGGATGGCATCGAGCGGGACATGGCGCATGGCCCACACACCGCCGAAGACGCCGGCGGCGATGAGCAGGATGACGAGCAGCGGATTGCGGGCCGAAAACTCGATGATGCGGTTAATCATGCTGGTGGCCCCCGCCGGCCGCGGACTGCAATTGGCTTTCGGAATCGAGCAGGAAATTGCCGCTGACGACAATGCGTTCACCGGCCTTCAGCCCGGAGAGAATCTCGACGCGACCTTCGTAGCGCTGCCCGATGGTGACGCGGCGCGGTTCAAAGAACCCGTTGCCCTTGTCGAGGAACACCGTCTGCTTCGTGCCGGTGTCGAGCACCGCATCGACTGGCACCATCAGGCGCGGCCCGCCGCCGATGGAGAAATCCACGTCCACAAACATTTCCGGCTTCAAATGTACTTGCGGATTATCGGCTTCCAGGCGTACCTGGATGGTGCGTGTCTCGGCCTGCACCTGTGGCTGAATGTAGGTGACGCGCGCGTGCAGTGTACGGCCGGGCATCGAAGCCAGGGTTAGCTGCGCGTGCGATCCGATGCGCACCAGCGGCAGATCGTTTTCAAAGACATTGGCGATGATCCACACCTTCGATAGATCCACCACGGTATAGAGTTCGGTGTCCGGTTTCACCTGCTGATTGGGGAAGGCATTGCGCGTCATGACGTAGCCGGAGGCCGGGGAATAGACCGTGAGATTACGCACCGGCTTCTGCGTGCGGGCGATTTCGTCAATCTGCTGCGGGGTGAGATTCCACAGTTCCAGGCGGCGGCGCGACGCTTCGATGAGGCTGCTCATCTGGCCATGTGTGCTTTCGAGCGGGCTGTGGCGCAGCGTGTCCTGCGCCTTCAACGCGAGCAGGTACTCCTGTTGCGTGGCCAGCAAATCAGGGCTGTAGATGGTGAGCAGCGGCTGCCCCTGCTTCACTTCCTTGCCGATGAAGTCGACGAATACCTTGTCGATCCAGCCTTCGGTGCGCGTATGGACGCGGGCCATGCGAGTCTCGTCGGCCATCACCCGGCCGGCCGCGCGCACGGTTTGTGCACTCTGCCCCATCTCCACCAGTTCGGTGCGAATGCCAATGAGTTGCTGTTTTTCGGTGGACACCTGAATCGCACCGTCGGGCATCGCGGCGGCATCGCCTTCGTAGACGGGCTCCAGTTCGTTGCCGGTCTCGGGGTTCAAGCCGGGTTTGTCGGAGCGGTAGCCGTGCGACTGCGGATCGCGGTAGTAGGCCACCTTGCGATCCGGTGCAGCGGCGGCGGGCGCGTGACCCTGGTGCTCATCGGCGTACTTGGGAACAAGCTGCATGCCGCAATCGGGGGCGATGCCCGCTTTATCCGATTTGTAAGCCGGATGCATGGGGTCATACCAATAGAGGATCTTCTTCTCTCCAGGCTTATCCACAGCCGGGGCCGCGCCACCCGAGCGCCCACGCAGGAAATAGCCAGCGCCGAATGCAGCGGCGATCAACACAAATACCAGGGCATTCTTCACGGCCGCCCTCCTTCCACCAGAGAGAGCCCGGTCAATTCCTCCAGCCGCGCGATGGCCATGTGGGCATTCATCATTTCATCGTGATAATTCTCCTGATATTCGAGAATGGTCTGGAAATTACTGAGCACAGTGAGCAAGTCGACAGCGCCGGTTTCGTAACTGGAAAGTGATGATTCGAGGGCGAGGCTCGCCTGCGGCACCACGGCGAACTCGTAGGCGCGCATCAACCGGATGGACGTCTGCGCCAGCAGGAATTCATCCTTGATGCGAAAGGCAAGGCTTTGCGCGGTGGCTTCCAGCATGCGCCGGGCGGCGGCGAGCCGGGAGACTTGCTCGGTCTCCGCCGAACGCTGTTTGCGGAAGAACGAAGTCGGCAACTTGATATCGAGCCGCACCTGGTACATGTCGGCCATGCGCCCCATGTTGAAGTAGCCGGCCGAGACGGCGTAGTCCGGATAGTAATCCTTCCGCGCCAGGTTGAGTGCAATCTGGTTGCGTTCAATCATACGGCGGTCGCGATCGAGCGCGGGCGCTTTGCCGTTGGCCGCGGCCAGCAGTTGTTCCAGCGATACGGCCAGCGGTTGCGGCACCGGCATGACCGGCTCGCCCAATTTCTCCGTGGGGGCGCGATTGGCCAGCGACAGCAGCTCCGCTTCCTTGGTGTGCTGTTCGCGCTCCACCTGGATGGAGCGCACTTCCATCAGCGACAACTGCGTCTGGATCTTGAACACGTCCTGCTGCGACGCTTTGCCCACGCTGTAGCGGATCTCCGTCACCTTGCGCATTTTGTCGAGCAGGGCCTTGTTTCGTTCCAGTACGTCGCGCAGTTGGTAGGAATGCGCGAGCTGATAGTAGGCCTGCTTGAGTTGCGAGACGACGCGCCATTGGACGGACTGGTACTGGTCCGATTCGGCTTGCGCTTCCTTGCGCGCGATGTCGCCGCGCAGGCGCCGTTTGCCGAAGAATGGAAACTCCTGCGTCACCATGAAGCCGGCGTTGGCAATGGGCTCACGGCCGAGCCCCGCTCCGGGCCACGGGCGCCCGCTGCTTGCGTAGCCAACCGACACCATGGTGTCGGGCAGAGCGCTTTCCTGATCGGGACGCTGCCGCGCCGCTTCCAGATTCTTCTGTGCGGCCAGCACCTCCGGGTTGCGATCCAGCGCCTCGGCAATGAGTTGCTGCAAGCTGAGCGTTTCCGCAGGCAGCAAGCAGACGCACGCCAAGGCACAAGCGAGGAGTCGCGTAGACATGGTTCCCCCTTCGTGGGTTGCAGAAATATGGGTGAGGAATGGCTACGAAGGGGAAATCAAATCAGGAATACGGAGAGGAATAGATAGGAATAGCGACCGTTTGGAGAAGCGGAGGGCTCCACGCGCACGCCCATGGGCTCACTGTCCAACACCACAAGGTCCATGGCATCCATCACGGAAGAAGACGCCCACAGGGCCAGCAGATCCTGGGTGCTCGTTCCGCCCTTGGTGACGTCGAGATAGTAGGCGATGAGCGGGCAATCATCCTTGGAGGGAGCCTTTTTTGTAGTTTTCCCGCCAGGGCAGCAATCGTGCGCGGATTTTTCCGGTTGGGGTGTGGGACAGGCTGGGCAAGGGCCAGCGACTACCAGGATGGTGACCAGCAACAGCGCGAGGATGTGACTAATCCGCCGCATCAAACTTCATCATAGCGCCGAATCCGCGGTATCTTCAATATTTATTTCGGAGATTGTAAAAACCCTCGTGTGCCGAGCCACTCGTGGAATCGCGCTACCCAGCCGCTCACCGGCCCCTTCAAACTAGGCCGCATTCCAAACCCGTGTCCCACTCCGGCATAGACATGTAATTCCGCCGACGCTCCGGCCCGCTTCATCGCCAGGTACAACTCCGGCAACCCCTGCGAGATGTTCTGGCGGTCGTTTTCTCCGCACACCAGGAAGGCCGGGGGCGTTTCCTTCGACAGCGGCATTTCTTTCGGAATCGCCGGATACACCAACACCTGGAATGCAGGTTTGGAGCTGGCGCGATCCACGGGATCCGCCGCTGAGCCATTGCCCGCATCGAAGCGAGTGCCGGCCAGCGCCGCCAGTTCGCCACCGGCGGAAAAGCCCATCACGCCGATGCGTGCCGGATCGACAGCGAACTGCGCCGCGCGAGTGCGCACCAGGCGAACCGCACGTTGCATGTCGGGGAACGCATGGCCTTCCACGGTGTAGCTGGAATCCTTCTCCCGAGCCAGCCGGTACTTCAGCACAAAGCCAGCCACCCCGTGCTCACTGAGCCATTTGGCGATGTTGTGCCCCTCGTGATCGGACCACAATTCGCGATGGCCGCCGCCCGGCGCGAGGATCACCGCGGCTCCGGTTGCGGAACTCCTCTCCGGCAGGTAGACGGTGAGGGAGGGTTTGTGAACATTGCTCACGACATGATCACCCGCCGGTGCAATGCGTACGGATTCCTCGCCCGTCTTGCCTTCCGATCCCGGCGCCCCTTGGGGCCAGAGCACAACAATGGAAGGTTCGGCCGCTGCCAGCAACAGCGGAGCCATCAGGACAAGAAATGTCATGAGAACGAGTTTAATTGGCGCGGCGGGTTTCGCGCTCCAACTGCTCTTCGAGCTTGCGGACGGCTTTGGCCAGTTCCTGGTTGCGCTTGGATTCCTGTTCCAGTTCCGAACGCAGGCGTTGCGCTTCCTGCAGGAAGGCGTCGGTGCCATCCAGCGCCGCGCGCAGTTCCCGCGCTTCTTCCTTGGTGACCGGAGGCCCGACGTAGCGCGCCATTTCCTGGTAGGTCTCCTCGCCGGAACGGTTCACCACGAAGCGGACAATGACATCTTCACTGGCGCGGGCATAGGTAAGCGAACCGCTGAGGGCGGCATCGTGGTCAAGTTTCACCGGAGACAGCTTGCCTCCGTCGGTGATGTAAAGCGTAGCGCCGTCGCCATCGCGCACGGCCAGATTGTTGCGATCCCATTCAATGCGTAACTGGCCCTTGGCATCGTCCATGCGCAACTGCAGCGGTGCGTCGCCGGGCTGCATGTGGCGGATCTTCGGCACGGCGAACAAGGCGAGCGCGCCCAACAGCAAAGCAGCGGCGGCGAAAGCTACACGCCGATGCCCGCCCCCGGAGGATTCCATGGTCAGGCGGGGAGGCGCCACCGGAGCAGGCTTGGCAACCGGCCGCACTTTGACTACGGGCGCGACTGCCGGCTCGGTCACCGCAGCGGTGGCATAGCGGACGTTGTCGACGGAAAACTCGCGATAGCTCGATTCCGTGCGCATCTTGCCGTCGCGTTCCCGCATGAAATAGCCGGCCCGCGAACTGCCCTGATTCACGGGATGAAGGACCAGTGTCACCTGCCACGGCTCAGGGAAGAATTTCTGATAGATTTCGAAGTCTTCGGTGGTCATGGCGACCCCGCTGCGAGTGTGGCTGACGAACCAGCCCACCGGCTCCAGCACCTGCAACTGTGGATCGCGCGCCGCCGATTCGAGCAGTTGCATCAGATTCTGCGTATCGTTATTGGATAGCGAGAACGTCGGCCCTTTGGCATGCTCGCAGGAAATGGGCCGCCAGGCCATAATCCGAATGGCGCCTTCCGTGCGGCGGCCGAACAGCACGCCGCCCACTTCCATCCCACCGCGGCTCAACTGCCGCATCCCTTCCTGCACCGCACCATGAATCTCTTCCAGAATGGCGCGGGAGCTTTCCACGGCCATGGGCAGCCCCACGACCGCCCACAACAGGGCGTCCGAGGTAGTGTCGAATTTCGCCGATCCGGTTCTGGCCTTCGTAGGGTTCATTGCATCTTCTCCGATGGTGCTTTCCGGGGACTGGACGAAGAGAGAACTGTCCGCCTCCAATAGCCCTTCGATCATAGGATGTGGATTCATGTTGGACAATCAGCCAATGGTTTTGGTACTGGACTAGGCCCCTACACCTTCAAGCGCGATTTTGCCCTCAAAAGTGTCAGGCCGGTGCAGGTACAATACCTCTGTGGCCACAGTCTCCTTTCGGGAAGGACGCCGGATCGTCTTGGAACAGACCGCGGGGCTAACGCCGCCGCAACGGGAGCGAGTAACGCTGGCGGCAGGGTTCCAGCGGGTGCTGGCGGAGGAGGTTACCGCAGACCGGGATTACCCCCCGGTGGCACGCTCCGTGCGCGACGGCTTTGCTCTGCGATCCCAAGACTTACCGGGATCATTTCAAGTGATAGGTGAAGTTCGGGCTGGAGAAACCTCCACCCTGTCCCTGGGTCCTCAACAGGCCATCGAGATTATGACAGGCGCCCCAATCCCCCTTGGAGCGGATACCGTAGTCATGGTCGAACACGTTGAACGGCAAGGGCTTACAATCCAAACTGAGCGCCGCAACCAGCCCGGCGAGTTCATCAATCCGGCCGGCGCCGAAGCCCGTCAAGGAGCCATCCTGCTCACTCCGGGCCAGTTGGTCACTTACCCTCGTACCGCTCTGCTGGCTACTATCGGCAGAAGCGAAATCGAAGTTTATGCGAAACCGACAGTTTCTATCCTCACTACCGGCGACGAAGTAGTCCCCATTGACCAGCACCCCCTCCCATACCAGGTGCGCAACTCCAACGCCTGGTCAATTGCCGCGCAGGTCTTGCGCGCCGGGGGAACACCGGTCATCCTGCCCGTCGCCCCCGATGAGTACTCGCAAACCCGCCAACTCATAGAACAGGGGTTCCAAAGCGACCTATTACTTCTGTCGGGGGGCGTCTCCGCCGGCAAGTACGATCTGGTGGAGAAGGTACTATCCGAGCTAGGTGCGGAATTTTTCTTCGACCGTGTCAAAATCCAGCCCGGGCAACCGCTGGTGTTCGGGAAAGCGATGGGAAAGTACTTTTTCGGGCTGCCCGGCAACCCGGCTTCCACCATGGTGACCTTCGAGGTTTTCGCGCGCGCGGCCGTGGAACGGCTGGCCGGACTGGCGGCGCCTTCCCTGCCCCTAGCCTGGGCTACACTGACGCAACCCTTCCGCCACCGGACCGGGCTGACGCGCTTCCTTCCCGCGGCGCTGTCGCCGGATGGATACGAGATCACGCCCATCCGCTGGCAAGGTTCGAGCGATGTGCCCTCGCTGGCCCGCGCGAATGCGTACCTGGTGGCGGACGAGGATCGCGAATCGTGGGAAGCCGGGGAGCGGATCGGGGTCCTATTGCAATGAAGAAGCTCTCACACTACGACGCCGCGGGCGATGCCCGCATGGTGGATGTATCGGAAAAAGCGCTCACCAAGCGCACGGCGCGGGCCCATGCCTTTGTCCGCATTCGCCCTTCGGTGTTGCGCCAACTGCCCTCCAATCCGAAAGGCAATCCGCTCGAAGTGGCGCGCTTTGCCGGCATCGCCGCCGCCAAGAAGACATCGGAACTGATCCCGATGTGCCACCCGCTGCTGCTTTCGCACATCGATGTCGATGCCCGCGTCGAAACAAAAGGGGTACGCATTGTTTCCACGGTTTCCAACACCGGATCCACCGGCGTGGAGATGGAAGCGTTGACGGCCGCCTCGGTAGCCGCGCTCACCGTTTACGACATGACGAAAGCGCTGGACAAGGGAATCGAGATCCAGGATCTCTATCTGCTCGAAAAAACCGGCGGCAAGAGCGGCGATTTCCGGAGAAAGAAGAAATGATCCGCGCCGCCGTGCTCACCATCAGCGACTCCTCATTTGAAGGAACGCGCGAAGACAAATCCGGCCCCGCCCTCAGCGCCCGCCTGCGCGAGTTGGGCTGCGAGGTCGTGCTCCAGGAAATTCTCCCCGACGATCGCCAGCGCATTGCCGCGCGCCTGGCCGAAATCGCCGACCAGGGCTTGGCCAACTTCGTCGTCGCCACCGGCGGCACCGGCGTCGCCGCGCGCGACGTCACGCCGGAAGCCATCCGCGATGTGCTCCACAAAGAGATCCCGGGCCTGGGAGAGCAGATGCGAGCCGAAGGCTTGAAGGCCACTCCGCTGGCCTCGTTATCGCGCAGTTTGGGGGCCACCCGCAAACGCACGCTCCTGCTCGCCGTTCCAGGCTCGCCAAAAGGCGCACTCGAATCGCTCAATGCTATCGTGAAACTGGTGCCGCACATCGTGGACCTGCTCGAAGGCCGCACCGGCCACTGAAACGGAAGGATCGAACATGACGTCTTGCATGTCAGTGCTCCAGAAACCGGCTGTCTTCGTATTACTCGCCGCCTTGGCGTTTCCGCAGGATCCGCAAACGGTGATCCGTGTCGACACGCAGGTAGTGGTCGCCCCCACGGTCGTGCTCGATAAGCAAGGCAATTTCGTCAACGGGCTGGCGGCGCAGGACTTCGTGGTCTACGACAACGACAAACCACAGGAATTCAAGGTCGACGTGGCCTTTCAGCCGATCGATGTCGTGCTGGTGGTGCAGGCCGATGGCGTAACCGACCAGGTATTGCCGAAAATCAAGAAAATTGCACCGCTGATCGAGAATCTGGTGGTGGGTGAGCAGGGCCAGATCGCGGTGATGGCGTTCGACCATCGCATCCGTGTGATGCAGGATTTCACATCCGATGTAACGAAGGTGACCAAGGCGCTGGAAGCGATCAATCCGGGCAGTTCCAGCGCGCGGCAGATCGATGCGGTGATGGATGCGACACGCATGCTCGGCCGCCGTCCGAAGGATCGCCGCCGCGTCCTGTTGCTGGTAAGCGAAACGCGTGACAAAGGCAGCGAAGGCAGGCTGAAGGATACGCTTCTCGAAGCCGAAGTGCGCAACGTGCTGATCTACACGGTGAACATGAGCCGCTTCCTGAACACACTCACGGCAAAGACCCCGGTGCCGCGTCCGGACCCCATTCCGGCTTCGGCGCGCCACATGCCCGCGGGCGGGACGGCCACCCCCACCACGGTGGCGCAATACGGAGGAACAGGCAACGTGCTGCCCGCATTCGTGGAGATTTTCCGCCAGGCGAAGGCGATCTTCGTTTCCAACCCGGCGGAGGTTTTCACCAAGTACACCGGCGGCCGCGAATTCGGCTTCGTCACGCAACGCGCGCTGGAAGAAGCCATCAGCAAGATCGGCGAGGAACTGCACAGCCATTATCTGATCAGCTACAACCCCGGCAGCACGAAACTGGAAGGCGGCTGGCACTCCATCCGGATCGAGGTGCGGAAAGCGGGCTATGAAGTGCGCACCCGGCCGGGCTACTGGATGGCGGCCGTCAATCAATAGACCGCTCAGCGAATATCGTGCTCCAGCGCGTAGCGGATCATTTCCGCCGTGGAATGCAAGTTGAGCTTTTCGAGCACTCGCTTGCGATAAGTGGAAACCGTTTTCACGCTCAGATTCAGTTCCGCGGAAATCTCCGACACGGACTGCCCCGAGCCGATGAGGCGAAGAATCTGGTATTCGCGGTCGGAAAGCAACTCCAGGGGTGAGGCGGAGGCGGGTTGCGTAAGATATTCCGCCATCCGTTCGGCGATGGTTTCGGTGATGAAGCGCTTACCCTCCAGGACGCGGTGTGCGGCTTGCAGAAACACCGATTCGGGAGCGCCCTTGGTGACATAAGCATCGGCGCCGGCGCGCAGCGCCCGCACCCCAAACTGCTCTTCCGGGTGGGCGGTATACACCAATACGGCGGTCGACGGGCTGGTGTCTTTGATCTCGCCGATGCATTCCAAACCGCCGCGCCCCGGCATGCTCAGGTCGAGCACAACCAGATCCCAGCGTTGGGCGGCGATGCGGCTGTTCAGTTCCGGCTGGGTCCCGGCCGCGGCCACCTCGCAACCGGGAAATTCTTCCCGCAACAGCGTCTCCACGCCGCGGCGAATGGCTACATGGTCGTCGGCGATGAGGAATCGTCTTGGCATTCTATGTCTCGACGGCGGCAGGTACCCTTGCCGTTACCCTTGCCCCCTTACCAATCTCACTTTCAATCTCCAGGTCGCCGCCCACGGCGCGCATCCGCTCACGCATTCCGAGCAAACCGAGACTCTTTACGGCGTCTTCGGGGAGTTTCATGCCAACGCCATCGTCGGCCACAACCATGGCCACTTTCTCGCCGGTGCGGGTGAGACGAATTTCGACATGGTTCGCCCCGGCGTGGCGCGCGACGTTGGTCAACGCCTCCTGCAGGACGCGGAAGAGCGCCAGCTTCGCGAAATCGGAAACTTCCTTTTCCTCAATCTCAGCGGACCAACTGGCTTTCCCGCCAAATCGCGACTGAAATTCCTGCAATTGCCACTCAACGGCAGCAATGAGCCCCAATTGATCGAGAATCGGTGGCCGCAGCTCGGTGGCGATCGCGCGAGCCGTCTTCAGCGTCTCCTCCAATGTGCCAACCGCTCGCTCCAGGGCGGGCCGTGCTTTCTCCGCATCCTGGATGCGGCGCAGACCAAGGGAGATGTCCATTTTCGCCGCGGTGAGGTTCTGGCCAACTTCGTCGTGGACCTTGCGCGCCATCGCCGCCCGCTCTTCCTCGTGACCGCGCTGCAGCATTAGAGCCAGCCGGTGATATTGGTCCTGCTGATCGTCCAGGCTTCGCACTAAGCGGTCGGAATGGGCGAAGCTGCGCACCAGCCGCCAGGTTCCAATGCCGAGCAGAAGACAAACACTGCCGCCCAACAGGTAAATCATCCAGGTTGCCTGACTCAGTGACCACTCCAACATGGCCATGCGGCTGGTCCAGCCACGGCGCGCTTCCTCCTGCACCTTGGCGATCAGCGTCCTCACCTCCTCCATCCGCTGCCTGCCTTGATCCGAGTTCACCAGAGCGATACCCCCGGCCAGTCCCTCACGGCGGTAGACGCTGCGTACCCGGTCCAGAATCTCCAACTTCGCCCCGATTGCCTGGTCCACCTGTTCCGGCGTAATCGTGCGTGATGGCGCCAGCCTCATCAATTGCAGAAACAAGCGAAGTTTTTCGGGGATTAGTTGCCGTGCCTTGCTGTAAGGCTCAAGATAGATCTCCCGCCCCGTCAACAGGTATCCGCGCTGCCCCGTTTCCGCATCGGTAAGCAATTGCACCAGTTGTCCGGCAAGATGATCCATCTCTTCGTGGCGGGCCATCTCGGCCCCGGCAGTCCGGGCCAGCAGCAGATTGCCCTGCTGAAGGCTGGTGTGAAGCAGAAAGAGCAATGCCGCCAGCAGGAGCGGCAGCCATTCCCAAAAAGACACCGAAGTCTTTGTCTTTTCGACTTCGCTCAATACAGTCCCTTTCCATCCCGAGCAGAGTGGCCGTGATCTAGACAGTTATACACTGAAACGTGGCCGCTTGGTCCATATTTTTATCAGGTTTTGTCTGACAACAATTCCGCCTGAAGTCTTACTTTCCAACCTCCAATTCGTCTGGCCCGAGATGCGCAGGGCCGCCTATATCCCCAAAGGGGGGGTAGGTTCAATACTGTTAGAGGTACTAGAACTGAGTTTACCGCAAATGCCGAGCACTTCCATCCCCTCGCTCACAGATATCGACTCTCAAGTGACAGTTACGCTCCATGCCGAGCTCCTGCGCGGTGGCGCTGAAGCGCCGGAGCAGCTTTACACGCTGGTGGTGCGGCTGGTGCGGAGCGCCACACGCAAGGCGCTCAGTTGGGGCGCCGATCCCGACGACATTGTGCACGATATTTACGTGGCGGTACATCGCGCAATTCACGGCGGGGCGGTGCGTCATCCGGACCGTCTGCGCGGTTACATTGTGGCTACGGCGCAGAAGCAACTCAGTGAATCGTTACGGCGCCATCTGCGGCACCCCGCTCAGTCGCTGGAAGATACCAACCCTTTGCGCGAACGGAAGCCAGACCCGGAAAAGTTGCTGGCCCTGATAGAGATGCGACGGCGCCTGGAAGTATTGCTGGCGACGCTCCCGAAGATCGACCAGACTATCATTCAACAGTTCTACTATGGCGAAAAGCCTTGGCAGACAATTGCTGCGGACCTCAATCTTTCCCCCACGCAATTCCGCCTGCGCAAATGCCGTGCCTTGGCGCGTATCCGCGGACTCGCTGTCGAAAACGCGAAGCCGCAGTGCCACTAAGAGAGCTGTTTGGTTTACTGGGAACCCTCGCGCTGGAGGGTAAGGGCGGGCTTTTGGCTTTAGCCGCGGCCGTCAACCACAAAGAGTCCCTCACCATTCCCCATTCCATCCGCGCCTTTCTGCTGGCCGAACAACTGGCCTTGGCCGCCGGTGTTTCCGAGTCGCAGTTGATCGCCCTGCGGCTGGGCGGTTTGCTGCACGACATCGGTAAGTTGGCCTTACCCAATGTGCTGTTGCTCAAAGACAGCAGGCTCGATCCATCCGACTGGAGACTCATGCAGCTTCATCCGAAGTCCGGCTGCCGGCTGCTGGCCGGCTACCATCTTCCGCGGGAAGCCATGGAGATTGTCGAGCACCACCATGAATGGTTTGATGGACGTGGCTATCCGGGTGGGCTGAAGGGGACACAGATTCCCTTCCTGGCCCGCTTGTTCGCCATCGCCGACTCGTTTGACGCGATGACGTCCGCCCGCCCCTACCGGAATCCCTTCTCGCTGGAAGATGCCGTGCTACAGGTCC
>JAFDVS010000096.1 GCA_018268935.1 Acidobacteriota bacterium
ACTACAAATTCGCGCCGGAATCGGGGTTGTACGAAAACGTGGTGGAGTTGGGTGAGGATGTGAAGCGCGGCGATGTGCTGGGGCTGGTGCATTTTCTGGAAGCGCCGGATCGGGCTGCTGTGCCCGTGGTGGCGCATGCGGATGGAGTGTTGATCGCGAACCGTGCTCCTTCGATTGTGGGGCAGGGTGATTGTGTGGCGTGCCTGGCGCACGATACGGATCCACGAAAGCTTGCTTAGTGCATAGGAAAGACTGATGCCTAGAATTCTGATCAATGAGTGTAAGCAGGAGGTTTCCTCCTTCAATCCCGTGCTGGGGCAGTATGCCGATTGGGCCGTGGCGTTTGGGCCTGATGTGCTCGAGCTGCATCGTGGCGTTGGCACGGAAGTGGGTGGCGCGCTGGAGGTGTTCGGCGGGCATCCGGAGCTGGAACTGATCGGCGGATATAGCGCCCGGGCGATCACCTCTGGCGGCACGCTGTCCGATGCCGCGATGCAGCGGATTGCCACGGAATTTCTGGACGCGGTGCGCGCTCATGCGGATGTGGACGCGATCTACTTCAGCCTGCACGGGGCCATGGCTTCGGAGACGGAGCATGACGCCGAGGGATATCTGTTGCAGGAGACGCGGAAGATCGTGGGCGAGCAGGTGCCGATTGTCACCTCGCTCGATCTGCATGGCATTCTCACCGATCGGATTATTCAGCATTCGAACGCGGTGGTGCTGTACCACACGTATCCGCATGTGGATTTTTATGAAACGGGGCAGCGTTCGGCACGGCTGTTGGTGAAGATCATTCGCGGGGAAGTGAATCCGGTGTCGGTGAGGGTGGAGATTCCGGCGCTGGTGCGCGGGAACGAGTTGAAGACGGCGACGGGCATGTGGGGCGAATGCGTGCGCGATGCCATTGCGTTTGAGAATAGCGCGGGCGGGCTTTCGGGCGGCATGTTCATTGGGAATCCGTTCACCGATGTGCCGGATCTTTGTTCGAATGTGTTTCTGGTGGCGGATGGGGATTCGTCGCGGGCGGAAGTGGAGGCGGTGCGCATTGCGAACAAGTTCTGGGCGATGCGGGAGCATTTGCAGCAGCCGTTGACGGGCTTGCACGAGAGCGTGGCGAAGGCCGCGGCGGCGAAGGGGCGTGTGGTGCTGGTGGATGCGGCGGATGCGACGAGTTCGGGTGCCTCGGGCGACAGCAACGCGATTCTGCGGGCGCTGTTGGAGGCAGGATACAAGCGGACGGCGCTGATTCCGATGGTGGATCCGCCGGCAGTGGAGAAGGCTTTCGCAGCGGGTGTGGGCAGCGAGATTGATGTGGCGGTGGGTGGAGCGATGGATGGCAAGCGGTTTACTCCGGTGGAGATTCGGGCTCGTGTGCGGATGCTGTCGGACGGCGCGTTTCGCAGTGAATCGCATGGGGTGACATGGAACAGCGGGCGCACGGCGGTGCTACAGACAGGGACGATTACGTTGATTATGATCAGCCAGGCAGTGAGTTTGTATGATCGTTCGTTGTTCTATGCGCACGGGCAGGATCCGGCGCTGTTTGATTCGGTGGTGGTGAAGTCGCCGCATTGCCAGCATCACATGTTCGATGAAGGAGCGGAGTTGGTGTTGAACATTGACGCGCCGGGATCGACGAGCGCGAATCTGCATAGCCTGGGACACACGCGGTGCCGGCGTCCGATTTTTCCATTGGATGCGGGTGTGACGTTTGAGCCTCGGGTCCGCGTGTTTCGCCGCTGAGACACAGCTATGGCACTGGTTGCACTGCTGTGGGTCGCGCTGGCGTTGAACTATATCGACCGGCAGATGGTGTTCTCCATCTTTCCCGCGTTGAAGCGCGAACTGGCGTTCACGGATGTGCAGTTGGGATTGATTGGGAGTGTGTTTGCGTGGGTGTACTCGCTGGGGATGCCGGTGGCGGGGCGATTGGCGGATCGCTTCCGGCGCGACCGTATGATTGTGCTGAGCCTGGTGCTGTGGAGCTTGGCCACGTTGGGCTGCGGGTTGGCGGGATCGGTGACGGCGTTTCTGATTTGGCGGGCGGTGATGGGGATTACGGAGTCGCTGTATTTTCCGGCGGCTGTGGGAACCATCGCGGCTGCGCATAGCGGCGCAACCCGGTCGCAAGCGCTGGGGATCCATCAATCGGCGCAGTTGATCGGGATCATCGCGGGTGGCTGGTATGGCGGGTGGATGGCGGATCATTGGGGTTGGCGTTGGGGTTTCATGCTGGCTTCGTGCGCGGGTGTGGCGTATGCGCTGGTGTTGCTGCGCGGATTGCCGGCGAATCGGGCCGAGGTGGTGGCGGATAGTGGGAATCCATGGCGGATTGCGTTCGGGTTGTTTCGAGGGCGATGTTATTCGATGCTCTGTTTGGCGTTCTTTGCGTTCTGCTCGATGCTGTGGGTGTTCTATGCGTGGTTTCCGAATCACCTGGTGGAGCGCTTTGGATTGTCGATGTCGGAGAGCGGATTTCGGGCCACAGTGTTTGTGCAGTTGAGCTGCGGAGCGGGCGTGTTGATTGGGGGACGGCTGGCGGATACATTGTCGAAGCGACATGCGGCGGCGCGGTATTACATCGCGGGATGCGGGATTTTGTTGAGCGCTCCGTTTGGGTATTTGACGTTTGCGGCGTCGTCATTGGATGTGACCACGGCGTTTTCGGTTTGCTACGGGCTGGCGAGCGGGCTGATGGTGTCGAATGTGTTCGCCGCGGCGTATGACGTGATTGGGCAGCGGAACTACGGATTGGCCGCTGGTGTGTTGAACATGATCGGCGGGTTTGCGGCTTCGATCATGATCTTTCTGGCCGGGGTGTTGAAGGGGACGATTGGGTTTTCCGGGTTGCTTCTGTACGTGGCGGTTGGGTGCGTGGTGGTGGCGTTGGGTTTGATGTGGACGGCTCGGCTTGAGCTGGATTAATTAGCCGCCGGCCTGGAGGCCCGCGTCACGTGGAGACGTTGGAGCTCGACGCGGCCGGTGACCTGGAAATAGATTGCGTTGAGACCGTTGCGAAGTTCGAGTGTGGTGAGGTTGTGCGGGCCGCTGCGCTCTTTCTTGTCGGCGGCGAATGAGATGAGTTTGCCGATGGGTTGATCGTTGAGTGCGGCGGTGATGGAACCGAGGCCGGGGCCGGTGAGTCCTTCGATGGCGATCGAGTAGTTGCCTGCTTCGGGCACATCGACGTGGAAAGCAATGAAGTGGGGGCCGAAACGATCGTTCCCTTCGGTGGTGAAGGAGAGCACGCGGACATTATCTTTGCCAAGGGTGATGACTTCCTTCTTGAGCGTGGCCTTTTCGAGCGAGGATGCGGCGATGGGCGTGTTCCAGCCGAGTTCGTAGGTCATGCGATCGGGGGCGACGACGCGGCGATCGGCGAGCAAGGGAAGAGCATCGGGGCGCGTTGGGGCCGTGGTGGCGTAGAGGTAGGTGACGCCGGTGTAGTCCGTGGGCACGTTGTTCTTCACTGGCCCGTGTTCGATGGTGAGTTTGATGCTCTTGCGGTAGACCATCGCGTCGTTGACGAAGATGCGATATGCGCCGGTGCGGGCGAGGTGCTTCTTGTAGTCGAGACAGCCACTCAAGGGGAACAGCACGCGGCTGTACCAGCGGCCTGGGATATCGTACCAGCCGCCGTTGAAGAAGTCTTCGCTGCCGGTGCCGTGAATGACGAGTTCCCCATCGATGGTGGCTTGATCATCGCCTTCGAAGAAGGTGGTGCTGCCGGGTTGAAAGCCTTGCGATTGCAGGGAGACGCCGACGATTTGCCCTTGGCCTTGCACGTCGGCGAAGACGAAGGGCCGGCCGTCGGCGGTCTTTGCGTCGCGATGCCAGAGCGCGTAGAGATGGCCCTCGTCATCGAGCTTGGGTGATTTGGAGTGTACGATTTCGGTGGCGATTTCGACCGGTGTGGCGCGTTCGGAGACAAGTTCGATGCGCGCGGATTTGGCGAAGGGCATGGGGAGGTGCAGATAGCCGGTGTTGTCCTTCACGCCGAAGAGCAGCGATTCGGCGGCGGGTTCGCCGAAGCTGTAGCCGAGCAGGTCGCTGATGGTGGCGAGGATAGCGGGCTTGGCATCGCCGTCCCAGTAGGCGCGGAGCACGATGTCGCGATCTGGGCCGGCGAAGGCGGAGGCGGGGCTGAGTTTGAGGCTGAGCACGCGGGCTCCGGTCTTGGAGGCGTAGATGACGGCGGGCTTCGATTGCGTGAGGCGGTGCTGAGCCTTGATGATTTCGACGGCACGTTTGGTGGCGCGAGGCGAGTCTGTGCCGAGGGCGTAGTTGATCTGATAGAACTGCAACTTCGGTCCGCGGTAGAGCACCTTGATGGATTTTTCAAAGCGGATAGGGACGTAGCAGAAATAGCCGCCTGCGCCGGAGCCGACATCCGGCTTGAGGAATGGCGCCTGCTTGCCGGTGAAGAGGTCGATGAACTTGACGCGGTGGCGCGGAGTGGATTCGCCATCGATGTAGAATTCGACGGGGTCCTGGGTGGGGGTGGGAGTCCAGATACGGGTGAGAACGCCGGGGCCGTCGTTGAGTTCGGCAATCACCAGGGCATCGCCTTCCTTGCGGAGGAAGGAGTATTTGCCGGAGAAGCCATCGTCGTTGCCTCCGGTACGGTCGTAGCTGGAGAATGCGCCCACTTTGCGGTAAGCGCGGATGCGGGCGAGGTCGTCGGTTTGGGCGCTGAGTGTGGAGGCGAGCGCGGCCAGGAGCCACCAATGTGCGGTCATCGTTCGCTATTATGTCGCATCATGGTTGCCTTGGGAATTGGATTTCTTGCGCTGTCGATGGGTGGGTTGTTGATGGCCGCGCTGTTCCGGCATTCCCGTGTGGCGGCGCTGGCTGTGGTGATCATTTTGGCCGTGGAATGGATGCTGGCGTCGGTGGGTGTTCTGGGGCAATGGGCGCGGCGGCCTCCACCGTTCATGGTGATGATGGCGGTGCTGTTTGCGTTGACGCTGTGGCTGGCGTTGTCGCAACTGGGAGGGAAGATTGTGGAGGCAACGCCGTTGTGGGTGCTGATTGCGTCGCATGCGTTTCGATTGCCGTTGGAACTGGTGATGCACCAGGCGTTTATTGAAGGGCTGATGCCAATCCAGATGTCGTATGCGGGATCAAACCTGGACATCGTGACGGGAGCGACGGCAATTGTGGCGGCGGCGTTGGTTCGAGCGAAAGTGCTGGTGCGGGCGGTAGCCACGATGTGGTGTGTGCTGGGGCTCGCTTTGCTGTTCAACATTGTGCAGATCGCGGTGCGATCGACTCCGGTGTTTCGGGCGTATGGAGATGACCGGCTGAACACGTGGATCGCGGATGTGCCTTACGTGTGGCTGCCTGGCGTGTTGGTGCCGGTGGCGTTACTGGGGCATGTGCTGGTATTGAGGAGATTGCGGTCAGCGATCTAAGCGGCTGCGTTCTTGGCTTTGCATTCCTTCGAGCAGTAGTAGAGTGTTTCGCCCTTGGAGGAAGCGGTGAGCGCGGTGCTGGCGACGACGTAGGTGCCGCAGGTGTGGCAGGCTTTGAGCTCCCCGCGAGTGGGAGGCGGCTTGGAAGTAGAGGAGGCCTGCTGCGGACGCGAGGCCTCCGTTTCCTCCTTCATCAGATCAGAGAAACCTTTCCCAATGATTCCGATCACCATCCGCAGGAACGAGATGGCGACGATGCTGATCAGCGCGTAGATCAGTGCCCGGATCATGAGGGTACCGCCTGAAGTGGGCGATTACTTTTTCTTGGTGGACTTCTTTTGCTGGTTCTTCTTGGCGTCGGGGTTGGTGAATTCCGTGGCCACGGTGGCGTCGAGCGTTGCGATCATGCCCTTGGCGGATTCGGCGAAGGGGCCATCGGGTTTCAGCTCCAGGTACTTGGCGAAGGCTTCCTTGGTTCCGGGAGGCGGCGTCACTTTGCCATCGGCGGTGGTGGTCGCCTTGGAGAGCAGGTAGACGCCGTACTGATACTGCGCGTCGGCGTAGTTGGGATCCTTTTCGATGGCCATTTTGAAGGCAGCGCCGGCGGGCTCGGTCTGGCCCGTATTCACGAGCACAGCGCCGAGGTTGTAGAAATAGCGGCCGGCGTTGGGCGCATCGAGTTCAGCGGCTTTGGTCAGTTCGGCCTGGGCTTGGTCATACTTCTTTGCCTTGGCGAGAGCGAGGGCGAAGTTGTTGTGGTAGGCGGCATCGTCGGGCTTCAGTTCGATGGCTTTGTTGTAGGCGTCGAGACCCTTGGTCTGGATGTCGGTCTGTTCCTGGCCGGTTTTGGCGGCGGCAACGCCCATATAGGATTCAGCGAGCTGGGCCCAGATCACATGCTGCTTGGGGTCGATGGTGGAGGCTTTCTCGAAGGCGGTGACGGCGGCGTCAAACTGTTTCGTCTTGAGGGCTTCCATACCGCCGTTGAAGGCGTCGTTCAATTCTTTGTTCTTCGCCATCGCCTGCTGGCGATCCTTCATCGCTTTTTCAATGGCGGCGCGCTGTTCGGCGCTCATTTCGCGGGTCTGTTCTTTGGTGAGCTGACCGCTTTCGGCGGCCTTTGTCATCGCTTCCTGGCGCTGCTTGTTGGCGGCGAGATCGAAGTTGATGGGCACGGGATCGCCGAGCTTGGTGCGAACGCCCTTCACCTGGTCGCGCTGTTTGCCGTCGACTTCGAGGTAGACGTTATAGGTGCCGAGGGGGAGACCAGCGTGGAAGTAGTGGCCCTTTTTATCCGTGGCGGTCTGGTAGTTGCCTTTGATGTCAGTGCGCTCAATCTTGATGCAGACGCCCTGGCTTTTCTTGCAGTCGCCCTTGACGACCATCTTCCCATCTTCGCCTTTGACATCGCCTTCAATCGCCCCGGTCTGCGCCGTTGCCATTCCGGCGGCAAGCAACAACAGGGCCGGGAACCAGATCATTCTGCGGAACATGGGATACATGAGTGGATCTCCAATCTCTAACTTTCAGGTGCGGAATCGCTCAATTTCAGAATACTATATCAACGGACGCGATAGTCCGCGCTGAGGGCAGGGATTAGGCCTATACGGGCAGTGTGGTTTCTTCCCGATCGGATAATTCGGACCGCGCTTTGCGCTGCAGATCGCGCAGTTTGAAGCCGGTGAGAGCGACTGCGACGCAACCGGCAACCAGAAGGGGGACGGTGATGATGAAAAACATGACGCCGGAGAGTCCCTTCGCGGTTTGCCGGTCGACGCCAAGCAGCATGAGCGCGGCGACGGCGAAGGCGTTGAAGAGGCCGATGTTGCCTGGCGGGCCGGGGATCACGGTTCCGAGCCGCAGCACCACCAATACGCAGATGGCGTGGCCGAAGGTGAGATCGAGGCCGTAGCCACGGATCATGGAAAAGATAGGGACGGCCTGCAGTGCGAGGTAAAGGAAACTGACGCCCGCGGCGGCGAAGAAAGACCGCGATTGGCCCATGGCGTGGAGCCCTTCAATGAGATGGCGAAAGACTCTGAGCCAGGAGTGGCGGGCGAGAACGTCAGCGGATTCATCGCGGCGGTGCACGGCGAAGGCGAGCAATACGCCGAGCGTCATGACGATCAGTGCGAGCACTCCGGCGCCGTACTTCAGGTTGGCATCCACTTTCACGAACAAGGTGGTGAGGAAGAAGGCGAGGATGAGCCACACGCCATCGAGCAGGCGCTCAATGAGAGCGCTGGAGACGGCGACGGGGAAACTGATTTTGCTCCAGTGCGCCTGCAGGTAGCAGCGGATAGCTTCGCCGCTGCGCAGGGGGAGTAGCTCGTTGGCGAAGAGGCCGATGTAGATGGCCTGGACGCTGCGGCCGAGGGGGACGCGAACGATGGGGCTGAGGAGCAGGTTCCAGCGCCACGCCTGGGTGATGTAGACGAGGATATCGGTGCTGACGGCGAGTATGATCCAGAGCCAGTGAATGTTCCTGAGGCGCGGGAGTTCGGCATGCCAATCGAAGTCGCGGTAGACCCAATAGAGGCAACCAATGGAAATCGCGTAAACGATGGCTGGGCCCAGCCAGGAAGGAATCCTCAAACTCGTGCCGTTCGCATTGGATGCACCCATGCCTTAACTCACCATCATATAATCGAGAGTATTGTTGACGCACATTTCGGACCTACCGCTGTCGATGCGATTTCCGCAACCAGGACGTTTTGCATGAGAACAATCCGCCGTGCCGCCGTATTGGGAGCAGGCACCATGGGCGCGCGTATTGCCGCGCATTTCGCCAACGCCGGGATTCCGGTAGACCTTCTGGACATCGTTGTTGCGGGGGCCGCGGACCGCAATGCCGCCGCGAAGAAGGGCATTGAGGCGGCTTTGAAGCAGAAGCCCGCGGGCTTTTTTGTGGATGCTTCGGCGGGGCTGATCCGCCCAGGAAATTTCGAAGACGATCTGGGGCGCGTCGAGGAGTGCGATTGGATCATTGAGGCCGTGGTGGAGAATCTGGACGCCAAGCGCGATTTGTGGCGCAAGGTGGAAGGGTTGCGCCGGCCGGATGCCATTGTCTCCACGAATACCAGCGGGATTCCGTTGCGGCAGATCTCGGAAGGGTTCTCGGCTGCCTTCCGTGCGCATTTTCTAGGGACGCACTTTTTCAATCCGCCGCGCTATCTGCACCTGATGGAGATGATTCCGGGGGCGGACACGCGCGCGGATGTGATTGCGTTCGTCACGGATTTTTGCGACCGGCGATTGGGCAAGGGCGTGGTGCCGTGCAAAGATACTCCGAACTTCATTGCCAATCGCCTGGGGAGTTTCTTTGGCTCGACGATCGGGAAGATCACGTTCGAGGATGATTGGACGATTGAGGAAGTGGATGCGGTCACGGGCGGGCTGATCGGGTTGCCGAACAGCGCGTCGTACCGTCTGCTGGATATCGTCGGTGTGGACGTGATGTACCTGGTGAATCGCAATCTGTACGACGCGGTGCCCCACGATCCGTGGCGCGAGCGGTTTGTGCCGAATGAGATCTTGAGCAAGATGGTGGAGCGGAAGTGGCTGGGGGACAAGACAGGGCAGGGATTCTTTAAACGCGTCGGGCCGGCCAAGGAGATTCACGCCATCGACTGGAAAACGATGGAGTATCATCCGGCGCGCAAGGTGAGCTTTGCGAGCGTGGAACAGGCGCGGCAGATTGAGGATCTGGGTGCGCGGCTGCGCGCGTTGGTGACGGGTACGGATCGCGTGGGCGTGTTTCTGTGGAAGCTGTTCAGCGACTATGTGGTGTACGCGGCTTCGATGGTGCCCGAGATCAGCGATCGGATTGTGGAGATCGACCATGCGATGCGTTGGGGCTACGCGCATAAGCTTGGGCCGTTTGAATTGTGGGATGCGCTGGGGTTTGTGGAGACCGCGAAACGGATCGCGGGGGAAGGACGGGCGCTTCCGGCCAATGTGGAGCGGATGCTTGCGGCGGGCGCGACCTCGTTCTATCGCGATGCCGACCGGGACGGGCAACCGGGTTGCGAGTATTTTGATTTGAATCGCGCGGCGTATGCGGAAGTGGCTCCGCGGCCGGGAGTGTTGGAGTTGGCGCCTATTAAGCGGGCGCGCGGCGTGGTGAAGCAGAATACCGGCGCGTCGCTGATTGATGTGGGCGATGGCGTGTTGTGCCTGGAGTTCCACAGCAAGATGAACACGCTGGGTGAAGATCATTTCGCCATGATCCATGCGGGCATTGAAGAGACGGCGCGAAATTTTGAAGCGATGATCATCGCCAACCATGGCGCCGATTTCAGCGCGGGCGCCAATCTGGTGCTGGTGCTGCTGGCGGCGCAGGAAGAGGAATGGGACGAACTGAATTCGGCGATCCACCGCTTCCAGCAGGCGAACATGGCGATCAAGTATGCGCCGAAGCCGGTGGTGGTGGCTCCGTTTGCGCGCACGCTGGGCGGCGGCTGCGAGATATCGCTGCATGCGGCGCGATGCCAGGCCTCGGCGGAATTGTACATGGGGCTGGTGGAAGTGGGCGTCGGCGTGATTCCCGGTGGCGGCGGCTGCAAGGAATTGTTGTTGCGGCTGAAGAATCCGCAGAAGGTGTTTGAGCTTGTTGGGCTGGCGAAGGTGTCGACGTCGGCCGAAGACGCCAAGAACCTTGGGTTGCTGAACAAGGCGGATGGGATTTCGATGAATCAGGAGCGGCTGATTGCGGATGCGAAGGCGTTGGCGCTGTCTTTGGCGCCGAGTTATGCGCCGGGTTCGCCGCGAACGGATGTCAAGGTGGGCGGCGAAAGTGTTTTTGCCGCCATGAAGCTGTATGCCTGGTCGATGCGGCAGGGCAACTTCATCAGCGATCATGATGTATTGATCGCGGAGAAAATCGCCGGCGTTCTCTCCGGAGGACGGTTGAGCGGAGAACAGACGGTCAGCGAGCAGTACCTGCTCGATCTGGAACGGGAAGCGTTTCTGAGTTTGTGCGGCACGCGCAAGACACAGGAGCGGATGCAGGCCATGTTGAAGACGGGAAAACCGCTGCGGAACTAGGCCCGCGTCGAGAAGGAAAGGAATCAATGATGTTCACTGGATGCGGAACCGCAATTGTCACACCCTTTACGCAGGACCGGTCACTGGATGAGTCCACGCTGCGCAATCTGGTGCGCCGCCAGATTCATGCCGGTATCAACTTTCTGGTGCCCTGCGGCACGACGGGAGAGAGCCCGACGCTGGAGCGCGCCGAACATTTGCGCGTGGTGGAGATCACGCTGGAGGAAGCGAAGGGAATTGTTCCCGTGCTGGCCGGCGCCGGAGGCTACAACACGGGCGAAGTGATCGATCTGGCGCGCGAGTTGCAGACGATGGGGGCGGACGGCATTCTCTCCGTCACGCCTTACTACAACAAGCCGACGCAGGAAGGGCTGTACCAGCATTACAAAGCGATCGCCTCGGCGATTGAGATCCCGATCATTGTGTACAGTGTGCAGGGGCGGACGGGAATCAATGTGGAGCCGGCTACGCTTCGGCGGCTGGCGGGGATCGACAACATTGTGGGTGTGAAGGAAGCGAGCGGCAACATCGGCCAGCAGGCTCGCGTGATCCAGGAAGTGCCGAACGATTTCGTGGTGCTGAGCGGCGACGATTCCATCACGATTCCGCTTATGGCGCTGGGTGGCAAGGGTGTGATCTCCGTGGTTTCGAATGAGATTCCAGCGGAGATGACGGAGTTGGCGCAGGCCTGCCTGAAGGGCGACTATGAGCGCGCTCGCGGTCTGCAGCGCCGGTATTTGAATTTGATGGAAGTGAATTTCGTGGAATCGAATCCGATTCCGGTAAAAGCCGCGATGGCATTGATGGGGCTGCTGGAGCCTGTGTGGCGCCTGCCGCTGGTTCCGCCGTCGCCGGCGAGTCTGGCGAAAATTGAAGCCGTGCTGGCCGATTTGAATCTGCTGGCCGGCAGGAGTGTGCATGCTGCAAGCTGAAATCGAACCTCTTTTTGATAATCCGCCTTCATCGTATGGGGAGGCTCATTTTGCGCTGTTCCAGCGCTTCAAGGATGCGCTGAACGGCGGTCAGATTCGTTCCGCTGAGCCGGACGCGAGTGCGCCGACGGGGTGGCGGGTGAACGCGTGGGTGAAGAAAGGCGTGCTGCTGGGGTTCCGTTTGGGGACCGTGGTGGACATGTCGGTGAACGCTGCGCGCCAGCCGTTTTTTGATAAAGCGACTTATCCGGTGAAGACGTTCACGGCGACGAGTGGAGTGCGGATTGTGCCTGGCGGCTCATCGATTCGTGACGGCTGTTTCATCGGCAAGGGCGTGACCTGCATGCCACCGATGTATGTGAATGTCGGCGCGTATGTGGACGACGGGACGATGGTGGATTCTCACGCGCTGGTGGGAAGCTGCGCGCAGATCGGGAAGAATTGCCACATCTCGGCGGCCGCGCAGATCGGCGGCGTGCTGGAGCCTGTGGGCGCGATGCCGGTGATTCTGGAAGATGGCGTGTTGGTGGGTGGGAATTGCGGCGTGTATGAAGGGACGATTGTGAAACGCGGCGCAGTGTTGGGGACGGGGACGATATTGAATCGCTCTACTCCCATTTACGATCTGGTGAAGGGCGAAGTGATCCGGGCTACGGATGATATGCCGCTGGTGGTGCCGGAAGATGCGGTGGTGGTGGCTGGATCACGGGCGGTGACTAGCGGGAAAGGGAAGGAATGGGGGATCTCGCTGTACACGCCGGTGATTGTGAAGTATAAGGACGCGAAGACGGGGGGGAAGATTCAGTTGGAGGATTTGCTGCGTTAAATCTGTTCGGCATCGAGCGCATGGAGGCGTTTGCGGAGTAAGACGGCCACGCCGAGTCCAGCGCCAATAAGAAGAATGGTTGCCGGCTCCGGGCATTCCTCACCAACTGCGCGAATGAGGAAAGTCGCGTCATTCGACGTGAAGAATGACCCCGTGAGAGTGGTGACGCCGGGTATCGTGGACGCGGTGCCGAACTGAAACCAGCTGTGTCCCGAGGCGTGAGGGAAATCTATGTCTTGGGCCGCGGGGCGAAAATCGGTGGTAATGCCTGGGGATATGCTGAGGGCCGTCCCCACGAAGATATGGGTGCCAGGGGTGAAGCAGCATTCCGTGAGTACATCCATGGTGATGAATGTGCCGTTGTTTGCCTGACCCGGTTGGATAACGACAGGGGCTGTCTGTCCCACCAGCGTGGCGCCTGCCGGATTGGACGAACTGCCTTGCCAGAGATACATCGGGACGCCCGTCGCAAAGGGGAGGCCAATGGGATCAGGGAAATTGCAGGTCGGGCAACCGTAGGCGATCTGGATTTGCTTGATGCTTTCGCCACCGGCCGTGATGACGAAATGGTTCATCCATAGGACATAGCCGTGCGCGGTGCCGCCAAAGCTGACCAGTCCGGCCGCGGTCTCGGCGGTGCCGTCCTCGGGAACAAGGCGATAGGTGACCGTCGCGTTGAGATTCAGGCCCGCCAGGAAGAGCATGGCGGCGACCAATTTGGGCATCGGATTCTCCTGATGGGAACTTGTCACCAGGGAATGCGTGAGCCGCGGGGAATGGGGTCAGCGTTTTTTGCGTGGGGGGCCTTGATTGCGCATCCGCTCCACCATTACTTCCACTTCGGCGCGGTCAACGAAGCCATCGCTGTTTGCATCCATCATGGAGAAACGCTGCTGCATGGGAACCGGCAGTTCTTCCTTGGAGAGCTTGCCGTCGCGGTTGGCATCGAAGGCGTCGTATTGCGAGAGCAGGCGCATCGGGCCGTTTGCGGCAGGATTGCCGGATTGGCGGGCGCCTCCGTCTCGATCGGCGTCCCAATGCACCAGATACTCCTGAGTGAGCGGAATGCACCATGTATCCGTGCAGGCGTAGTAGCGGAAAGAGATGCGCATGGGGGCGGTGGCAGTGCCGCGGGCGGCGTCGAGAAGGAACTCGCGCGGGTCTGCGTCGGCAGGTTGTTCCACTTTGGGGCCGCGGCCTTTGAGGGGCGTGACGGTGGCGCCTTCGGGAGCGAATACTTCAAAGGTCACCGGAGCGGCTTCGTTGTTCCAATGCACGCCGTAGATCGGATCGAGATAGAAGCCGAGGTACAACTTCCCTTTGCCCTCGCGCAGTAGGGCCGGGTCGGCTTCGGCGCGCAGCTTCACATAAAACGGGTTTTTTGTTTTGGAGAATTGCGGCTCAGCGCGGAGTTGGCGGTAGCGCTCGCTCAAGGCGAGGCGCGGCACGATGCCCGTTGGCGCATGCTTCGGAGGCTCGGCAGTCTTCATGTTGAGATCGGAGACTTGCGTGACGCGATCCACTCTGCCGATGTGCTCTTCCAGATCCTTGCGCAAGGCGTCGGGATCGCTCCAGGCGCGGCGGGCGACGACCTTTCCTTCGGGGTTGATCAGGAACTCAGAGTTCGGTGCATCGGCGAGGGTGTGCTTCAATTCGTTCGACATGGTGTCGCAGAGCCAGGGGATCTGCGAGCCGAGTGTGCGCTTCGCCTCGCGGATGTGCTTCATCCGCTCATCCAATGTCACCGGCGTGATGTAGCCGTGCAGGTCGGGATGCGCGAGCGCCTTGTAGAGATAGAAGAACTGCACTCCCTTGGGTGAGTAATCGCGGAGGATGGTCTCCAAACTGGGGACCTTGCTTCGGAACGGCGGTCAAGTGAGGCAGCCGCTGACTAGCACCGTCCAGCGGCCTTTGAGTGTGGAGGTGTGAAACGGCTTGCCCGTTTCATCGAAGATGGAGACGCCGGGAAAAGATGCGCCGACCGCAGGGGCCGCCGATTCGAACTGGCGCACAACATTGTCGCCGGCCGAGCCAAGCTGCGGAAGCACGTCCATGCGTTGCGCCAGCATGAGTGGCGCGGCGGCTAACAGCAACAAGGCTTGGCGCATTGAGCAACTCCTAGCGGCCGGCGTAATTCTTCTCGTAGTATTCGCGATAGGCGCCGCTTTTGACGCGGCCGACCCAACCGGTGTTTTCCTGATACCAGCGCACGGTGCGCGACAGCCCCTCATCGAAAGGCATCAGCGGCGCCCAGCCGGTTTCCCGCTCCAGTTTATCGCTGGTGAGCGCATAGCGGCGATCGTGGCCCGGACGATCTGTGACGGTGATCATCAGGCTATCGGGCTTGCCGGTGGCGCGAAGGATGCGCCGCACCACTTCCACGTTCTCCAGCGCGAGGCTGCCGCCGACATTGTATACTTCACCGGCGCGGCCTTTCTCCAGCACGGCGAGAACCGCGCGGCAGTGATCGTCGACATAGAGCCAGTCGCGCACCTGCTTGCCATCGCCGTAGATCGGGAGCGATTTGTCTTCAAGCGCATTGCTGATCATGAGCGGGATGAGCTTTTCGGGGAAGTGGTAAGGGCCGTAATTGTTGGAGGCGCGGGTGACCGTGACCGGAAGCTTGTAGGTGGTGTGATAGCTCAGGGCCAGCAAGTCCGATCCGGCCTTGGAGGCGGAATAAGGGCTCGAAGGCTTGAGCGGATAATTCTCATCGGCATCGTGCGGCTCTTCGATGCTGCCATAAACTTCGTCGGTGGAAACGTGGTGGAAGCGCGCCACGCCGTGCACGCGAGCAGCTTCCAGCAGGCAGAAGGTGCCGTAGAAATTCGTGCGCACCACCGGGTCGGGAGAGAGAATGCTGCGATCGACGTGGCTCTCAGCGGCGAAGTGGACCACTGCGTCGGGCTTCTGCTGGGCGAAGAGATCCATCACAAACGGGCCGTCGGCGATATCGCCTTTGACGAAGCGGTAGCGAGGCGAATCGGCCACTGCGGCAAGATTCTCCAGGTTACCCGCGTAAGTGAGCTTGTCCAGATTGACCACGTGACAATCGGGGCGTTCCGCCAGCAGGAGGCGCACGAAGGCGGAGCCGATGAAGCCGGCTCCTCCGGTTACGAGCAGTTTCATTCGTCGTCTTCCTCGGCCAGCGGGCCGCCCGCGCGCTTGGATTCGGTTTCCGCAACCAGGTTTGTGGCGCGGCGGAGGGAATCGAAGGTTCCGGCATCGGTCCACCAGCCGTCGAGGAAAGAGTAAGTGAGCGTGCCTTCGCGGATGTAGGCGTTGTTCACGTCGGTGATTTCCAATTCACCGCGGCCGGAGGGAACAAGTTTCTTGATCTTCTCGAATACGGAGCCATCGTACATGTAGATGCCGGTGACAGCGCAGTTCGATTTGGGCTGCTTCGGCTTCTCTTCGATGCCGACGATGCGATCGCCTTTCATTTCGGCGACGCCGAAGCGCGAAGCATCGGGCACTTCCTTGAGCAGGATCTTGGCGCCCTCTTTCTGCGCACGGAAGTCGTCGGCAGCCTGACGGATGTTGCCTTCGATGATGTTGTCGCCCAGCACGACGCAGATCTTCTGGCCGTCGGCGAAGTGTTCGGCCAGGTCAAGCGCGTCGGCGATGCCGCCTTCGCCTTCCTGGTAGGTGTAGTTGAGGTGCTTCAAGCCAAACTGTTTTCCGTTGCCGAGCAGCCGCAAGAAGTCTCCGGAGTTCCGCCCACCGGTAACGATGAGGATATCCTGTATACCCGCATCGACGAGGATTTGGATGGGGTAAAAAATCATCGGCTTGTTGTAGATGGGGAGCAGGTGTTTGTTGGTGATCTTGGTCAACGGGAACAGCCGGCTCCCGGTGCCTCCTGCCAGCACGACGCCTTTCATTCGTGTAGAGAACTCCTGGTTGGTGGGGCGGATGGCCCGTTTGTGGGCCAACCTATGTTTTAGAATAGCAACTCATGCAGGTAAAACTGGTTTTTGGATTCTGCCTTACAGCCGGGCTCGCTTTCGCTCAACCGGCGCAACGGGTGGAAGGCTTCGCAAGCGTCGTGTTCGCGCACAACAATCATGCTTCGGCGGTGGCGCAGAACGGAGTGGATTTTCGGGGCTCGACACGGGGCTATACGACGGCGGCTTGGTGGGCGCCGGGGCAGATGACGGACAACCGGCTGGAATGGAAGACGGCTCCGGCGCCAGCGAAGGCGCGGACGACATTCGTGTTCGCCGCGGGTTCATCGCCGCTGCCTCCGGAAATCGTGCGCGGGCCTGAGCTGAAGCTATCCGTCAATGGCGAGTATGCACTTTCGTTTTCCATTGGCCAGCATCGCGATTTCGGATGGAACAAGAACGGGTTCGCCTTGCGCTATCGCGCTATCCGCAATGAGTGGGTGACATTCGGCAGGCATCGCCAATTCAACCTGGACGGCGACAGTGGCATCTACGAATTGACGGTGCCAGAGGATCGGATCAAGGCCGGCGAGGGCGTGACCATCAAAGTGGAATTGCTTTCCATGAAGCGATGGAACCAGGCCTGGTTCATGGTGAAGGACCGCAAAGATGTGCTGGTGGAAGGGCAGGAGCAATTACGGCAGGAGGTTTCGCAACTGCGTAATGACGTCAACCGGTTGAGCGAACTGGTGGACGTGCTGCTCAATCGCAACGCCTATCCGAAGTTCGAACATTTCCCGATCTTCAGCAACGGGTACCGCCATCTGCATCCCGCCGACATCGTAGCGTTGAAGGGCGGCGAGTATCTGGTGACGGCGCGCGAGGCAACGGAGCACCTGGCGGCGGATGGGGATATCGTGGTGATGCATTCGAAGGATGGGCGCAACTGGAGTGAGCGCTCGCGCTTCGGTGTTCCCAATCTGGATGAGCGCGAGGCGTGCGGCTTTCAACTGCCGAATGGGGAAATCCTGCTGGCGGTGTTCTTCAACCGGCTCTATCGGCCGGATGGCGAATATGAACGGCAATGGGCGAAACGGGTGACGTTCGGAGCAGGGAAGCAGTATCTCGGCTTCTACACGGTGCGCTCAAAGGATGGTGGCCGCACATGGTCCGAACCGCAGTATGCCAGCACCGCGGGTATGCATTTTTCCGATACCGAAGGGCCGGCGGATGCGATGGTGCCGATGCCCGATGGCTCGATCTTGATGCCGCTGATCGGCTACAACGTGCGCGGCGATGTGCAGAATCATGCTTCCGTGCTGCTGCGCTCCACCGATTCCGGAAATAGCTGGCAGTATTTCTCCACCATTGCCAACGATCCGGGAGGAAAGCTGGGGCACTTCCAGGAGCCCGGTTTGGTGCGCATGAAGAGCGGCCACCTGCTGGCGGCGATGCGCAACGACACTGGCTACATCTGGACCGCGAAGTCGAAGGACGGTGGCAAGACATGGTCTGAGCCGAAGGCCAGCGCGATGACCGGGCATCCGGCGGATCTGGTGCAGCTTCCGGACGGCCGTGTGCTCTGCACGTATGGATTACGCGAGTCCGTGCACAGCACGCCCGGCGGCATTCGCGCCGCCTTCAGCAGCGATGAAGGCGAGACGTGGGACATGGAGCACGAAGTGATTCTGCGCAACGATCTGGTGAACTGGGACATTGGCTATCCCGAGTCGATGGTGATGCCCGATGGGCGTATTCTCACCGTGTACTACATGAACGCAGCGGGGCGGTATTCGCTGCAAGGCGCTATCTGGAAACCTTAGAAGACGATCTTTGCCGCGATCTGCATGATGCGCGGCGGCACACGCAAAGTCGAGATAACGCCGAAGGCCGCGTTCGTCGATGTCACGTTGGGCGGATTGAAATTCTGATTGTTAAAGACGTTGAATGCTTCGCCACGCAATTCCAGGCGAAGGCGCTCAGTGAAGGCGAAATTCTTATGCAGGCCGAAATCTGCCTGGAAGAAGCCGGGACCAGTGAAGATGTTGCGGCCCGCGCCGTAGCCCAATACATCGGGAACACTAAACTGGGCGATCTCCGATGAGGTGAACCAATTGACGGCCCCACCGTCCTTGGAGAGACGGCCAACAGCTGTGGGATCGCCTTTGAAATCGGCGCGAGGGGTAACGCCGGGCCAAAGTGTGGTGCGGCCCGAACTAACCGTAAACGGATAGCCGGAGGACCAGTCGATGACGGTATTGGTCGACCATCCGCCGATGACCCAATCGAGCACTCCACCTTTGTTCACGAACATGCGGTTTCTGCCAAACGGGAGATCGTAGATGATGGCGGAACGGAGTTGATGGCGGATATCGAAATCGCTGCGAGCCCAGTCGAGGCGGCGATTGTTGTTGTCCGTGGGAATCAGCAGGCCCTGGCCGGCGCCGTCGGTGTCGTCGGAGATGTCGTCCATGCTCTTTGCCCAGGTGTAGTTCACCATGAACATCAACCCTTGCCGGAAGCGCCGGTTGAGCGAGATCTGCAGCGCGTTGTACTTCGAGTTGGTGCAGGAGCAGCCGAGTGCGGCGGTGGTGAACTGCGGATTGCGGAAGTAGCCCTGACCCAAGCCCGCGGCCACCAGGCGGCCGCCGACGACTCCGTTGAATGCGCCGGTGTCCATCGTCGTGATGAATGCCCCGATGTTGTTGTTCTGCATGTCGGTGACGACGGAGACCGGGATCGCGTTGACCGCGGCGCCATAGGTGCTCAGCAGCGCGCCGACGGGGCCGGTGCGGACGATGTTGGGGATGCTGTTCCTTGCGGCAAGGAAGCTCGAAACGAATTCAGGAGAGATGGCAGCCTGATTCTCGTTCAACATGCGGAACATCTTCGTGCCCTTGTTGCCGACGTAAGCCACTTCCAGCACGGTGTCGCGAATGATCTCGTGCTGGATGGAGAAGTTCCACTGGTTGACGTAAGGAGTGCGCAGGTTGGGGTCAAACAGCAGCGGAGTGGCACTGCGATCTTGAGGAGAAACGCGCAGGACTGCCGTGCCGACGATGCCATTCGGCAGTTGGTCGATCAACGCGCGGGCCGCCGGATCGGAGGCGCGTACCGCGGGCGGATTGTTGGCATTGGCGGAGGAGTTTGGGCGCAGAATCTGGGTGCGAGTGGTGCCGGGCTGATTCTGTTCGACAACGTTGAGCGCCCAACCCACCAGGCGGTTATAAGCGATGCGGTAACTGCCGCGCACGGCGGTCTTCTGATTGCCAAACGGCGTCCATGCAAAGCCCACTACGGGGGCGAAATTGTTGAGGTCGTTGTTATACCAGGAGCGGCCGGTACCAGGCCCTGCGGGCAGCAGCGCGACATCTCCGGAGCGCACGTTGAGCGGCCGATCCGGCACCACCTGCATTCCCGACTTGTCCACAGGGACGCTGTTGAACTCGTAACGGAGGCCGGCGTTGACGGTGAGACGCGGCGTGACACGCCAATCGTCCTGGAAATAGAAGTTGTATTCGCCGTTGCGCTGCAGGAAGCGCAGTTCGTTGCTGGCGGCGGGGAACGTTTTTCCATCGGAGTAGAACACTTTGCGTACGGTGCCTACGACGCCCATCAGGTCATTGAACATGGAGTTCAATGTGGTCCGGTCATTGGTGTTGATGCCAGGAATATCGTTCGCCGGATTGGTATTGAGGAACACCGGCGCATCGGCGGTGCCATAGGTGAAGCGCGGGTAAAAATTGGTGGCGCGGCGGAATTGATTGACGCGGTAGTAGCGCAGGTTGGCGCCCATTTTGAAGGTGTGCGAACCGCGCACCACGGAGAAGTTGTCGAGCACCTGGCCGTTCTCCGGTACGCGCCCCGTGCCGCCCCAGAACAGATAAGGATCGGACTGGATGTTGGCGATGGACTCGATGCCGGGATGCGTGGGATCGAGGAAGAACAGTGTATTGCGCGTGAAGCCGAGCGAGAATTCGTTCACCTTGTTTGAGCCGATGGTAGTGGTGAGCCCAACCGCGGCGCCCTGGCTGTGCGATTCGCGTGTGCGCCCCGGATACGATGCCTGATTCGCCGGATAGCGCGGCAGGCCGCTATTGATGAAGTCGCCGTTCACGTTGTTATAGGCGTTGGCATAGCGTCCGAAGAGGCGGTGGCGCGCGCTGACGTTGTAGTCGAAGCGCACCATCATCGAATCGACCGGAGAATTCGAGCCGGCGTTGAACCGGTAGCGCGCGGTGTTGAAGCCGTCGCCGGCGGTGAAGTCGTTGGGCAGGCTGGTGAGGTCGATTTGCGATTTGGCGAAACGGTCAATGCCCCTGCCCAGCGGATCGGCTGCAGGCATATTGAACGAGCGGAAACAATTGGTGGAGACGGAAGCGCCGCAGGCCGGCACGTTGGGAACGCCCTGTGCATCGACCATCGAAGACAGATTGCGGCCGCCGACGAAGTAGCGGAACACGCCATCGCGCGCTTCCTTGGTGAGCACCGTGCGGACTTCGGAGATGCTTTGCGAGAGGCGCTGCGACTGCCAGTTGAAGAAGAAGAACATCTTGTTCTTTTTGATGGGGCCGCCGAGCGAGCCGCCGAACTGATTGCGGATGAGCACCTCGCGGTTGATGCCGCTGCGGTTGTTGAACCAATCGTTGGCATTGAAGATGGTATTGCGGTGGAACTCGAAGAGGTTGCCGTGGAACTGATTGGTGCCCGAGCGCGAGACCACCTGTACTTGCGCACCGCTGTTGCGGCCGTATTCAGCCTTGGGCACGCTGGTGATCACTTTATACTCGCCGACGGAATCGGGGTTGAGCAGGACGTGAGCGTTCTCGCCGCGGGGGATAACGGGGTCACTTACGTCTACGCCATCGAGAGTGGTGAAGATGCCGCGTCCGCGATCTCCGTTCACCTGGAAGGTAACGGTTCCGGAGCGGCTGGTGGCCTGCGAGGCATGGCCTGCGACGCCTGGCATCAGCGCCATGAGGTGGAGCGGATTGCGGCCGTTGAGCGGCAGTTGCTCAATGGGTTTGGAGTCGAGCACATTGCCGAGCGAAGCTTCGGCGGTTTCCACGGAGGTTGCCGTGCCTTCCACCTGCACCGATTCGGAAACCGTGCCGGGTTCCAACGTGACGTCGATGGTGAGCACGTCGCCGACCTTGAGTACGTTGTTGCCGGTGGTGAATTTCTTGAAGCCCTGCGCGGCGACGGTGATAGAATAAGGCCCGAGTGGCATGGCCTCAAAGCTATACTGGCCGTATTCATTGGCGGCCATGGAGCGGCTGAGTCCGGTTTCCTGGTGCAGTGCGGTGACCTGTGCAGCGGGGACAACGGCTCCGGATCCATCGAGAACAACTCCACGCAAACGGGCGGTGCCGGTTTGGGCGGAAAGATATGTCACCAGTGTGAAGAGAATAAGGGCGATGCGTAACATGAGATAACCTCCTGTTCCAAGCAAGAGCGAACAAACGTGGCGCGGAAAAGCTGTCTGAAGCGAGTGAAAACTAGGTTCGAAGGATAGCACAGTGCGAAATCCGCGGGTTGCTGGCGTTTTCGCTTGTAACGGTGAGCATTCGGGTCTAGGATGGAATCGCTATGGATTCGATTTCAGTTAGTCTTCTCCATATGGTGGCGGTCACTGGGGGTATCCACGCAGGCAGCGATGCGGACCGCAAAAGACGCCTGGACGAGTTGGTAGGGGAGGGGCTTCTTTCCCTGGAAGTGCCGCGATTCCGGCTGCCGGACGGGCCGGCTCCGGAGCCGACCTACCGGCTGACGGCGTCGGGCAAAGAGTTTCTGGAGCGGGAGCCTTCGGCGCCCTAGTCTCTATCGCGGCAGTAGTTCGCGATGCATCGCCGTTTCGTAGAGCATCGTCGCGACGACTACGGCCGCCTGGCGCAGGTCATCCGGCGCGAGCCGCTCATAGGTGTCGGCACTGGTGTGGTGCGTACGGGAATCGTATTCCAGCGGGTCCTGCTTGAACGACGGCGCTGGCAGGCCGGCTTGCTGGAAGGAGGCGCAATCGCCGCCGCAATCGGAGCGGCCGGCCACCATGGTGACACCGAGATCGCGCAGGGGCGCCAGCCAGCGGCGGAACAAGTCTACGGTTGCCGGATTGCCTGTGGAAACGCCACGAATCTTTCCTCCGCCTGCGTCCAATGTGTAGACGGCGGCGATCTGCGCATGAGCCGGCTTCGGCTTCGGAGGGCCTGCGGGGCCGCGCAGAAACTCAGGAAGGGCTGCTGGTTGATCCGGATCGGGAATGTCGGCGAGATGCTGCCGCACGAAAGCCCGTGAGCCTAGCGCGCCCTGCTCCTCGCCGGTGAACAGGATGAGCCGGATGGTGCGATCCGGCTTTGCTCCCACCGCTTGTAGAATGCGCATCGCTTCCATTGCGATGAGCACCCCTGCGCCGTCATCGGTTGCTCCCGTGCCGGCCGTCCAACTATCCAGATGGGCGTTCACCAGCACCTGCTCCTGTTTTCGTTGCGGATGCGTGCCTGGGATTTCCGCAAACAAATTGGCAGCGGATTGTTCTTGGGCCATGGTCTCCGTGGCTATGTTCAACTCCAACTTCACCGGGACGGCGCGCTGTTGCATGCGGTGCAGCCGCAGGTAATCTTCCACGGCGAGTATGGCCATCGGCGCCTGCATGCGGTGATCGTTGCGATAGACATGCCATCCAAAGGTGTAGTTGGTGTCGGCGTAAAGCGTGCCGCCGCTGGCTCCGCCGTAGGCGTTGTTGCCGCTGGGGACCAGCACCGCCACCACACCCTCAGCGGCGAAGAAACGGCCGGCTTTCTCCATGAGTTCGAAGCGCGCGGCCATGCGCTGGCGCTCCGCGGATGAATCCGTCGCGCGCGGCTTCTCCGAGGCGAAATCGGCCAGTTGCCTGGCGGTGAGCCGCATCGACAGTGGCTTGTCGATCAATGGCGTCACTGGAGCGGAAGGAGCGGTTCCGTAGAGCACGGCTTTCCCTTGCAGCTTGCCGCGCCATGCGTCGAACTGGCTCTCGCTGCTGAAGCCCGAGACCGTCACCAGGTCGGCTTGCATGGCTCCTGGAGTGGCGGGCGACCAAGGTGCGGCTCTGGCGGTAAGTGGAGTTGCCACGGGTGTGAGCATGCGGATGGATGTGTGGCGCTCCTGCCAGCCGAGTCCGAACGTTCCCCACGGTTCCGTGCGCACCTGCTGCAATCCGATGCTCTGGAGTTTGGCGCGCGCCCACTCCAGTGCGCGATCGAGGTTGGTGGAGCCAGTGAGCCGTGGTCCGAAGTCATCCAGTAGTTCCGTGGCGTACTGCATGATCTGTGAGCGGTGGAGTCCCTCGTCGCGGATGCGCTGCCGCACGTCTGTCGGCGGCGATTGCGCCCAGACAACGCTCGACAGCAGGACCAGCAACACTCGCATGATGGCGATTGTCTCAAATGGCAGTGGCGTCTGTTATTCTGAGGCGTAATGAAATTCGCCATGTTGCTCGCAGGGGTAAGCCTGATGCTGTCCGCTGCCGATCCGAACGCGCTGACACCCGCGGAGAAGGCGGCCGGATGGAAACTGCTGTTTGACGGAAAGAGCTTTCAGGGATGGGACGACCCCGCGAAGAAAACGCCGCCGGGCGCATCGTGGGTGATTGAAGATGGATGCCTGAAGTCGAACCCCAAGCCGGGGCTGCGCGAGGATCTGTTCACGAAGGAATCGTTCGGCGACTTCGAATTGTCGTTTCAATGGAAGATTTCCGCCGGGGGCAATAGCGGGCTGAAGTATCGGATTCAGGACCGCTTCTTTCTGGATGAGCGCAAGCTGAAGACGGGCAAGTTCAAGCGGTTTGAGGATCTGGCCAATGACGCCATTGCGTCGCGTGCGGTGCCGCGCGGCGAGGCCACGCAGGAATACATTGTGGGCTTTGAATATCAGGTGATCGACGATACGGGGCACGCCGATGCGCGGCGGGGGGCATACTATCAAGCCGGTGCGCTGTACGACATGATCGCCGTGACGAAGAATGCGGCAAAGGCGCCCGGTGAATTCAACGAGGCCCGCGTTGTGGTGCGCGGGAAACACATTGAGCACTGGCTGAATGGAGTGAAGGTGGTGGAAGGCGACCTGGGCTCGCCGGAAGCGAGCGCGCACGCCGCCAAGCGATGGACCACTGCATCGCCGATTTACAAAGCGCTGGCCGAGGTGCCGAAGCTAAAGACACCGATCGCGCTGCAGAACCACAACGATGCCGCGTGGTTCCGCGCGATCAAGATCCGGCCGTTACGCTGAAGGCTGTGAGCCGTCGCGCTTGATCCATTTGTAGGCGGCGACGGAGTTTTTCCAGAAGTATTTTTCGGCGATGGGGCGGCCTTTGCCGTTGAAGTATTCGCGCACCACCGCGAGCACTTGCGAGTAGTTGCCGCTGGGCTCACTGTTGGGCCAATCGCTTCCGAACAGCACCTTGTCCTGGCCGAATGTTTCGTAGATTTCATCGAGCTTCGGCTTGTAGTAGGCCGTATCGTAGCGGAACTTGCCGGTGTTGTCTTTGGCCAGCACTGCCGACACCTTCACCCAGACCTTCGGCCGCTTGGCCAGTTCGCGGATGGCGTTGACGTAAACGCTGCGATTGGCCGGTACTTCCGTCTTTGGCAGATGGTCGATGACCACCTTCAGCTCGGGAATTTTGTCCGTGATGCGCAGCACGTCCTCGAGCATCTTCACGCTGGGATTGGCCGTGTCGAGCGTGAGTCCGCGGGCGGCGAAATCCTTCATGCCGGCAATGAACTCGGGCTTGGCCATGTCCACGCGGAAATCGCGGCCCCAGAGGTAGGCATAGCGGATGCCGCGAAACAGCTTGTTCTTGGTGAAGCGATCGAGATGGGCGCGGAATTCGGGCTTCAGCGGTTCCAGGTCGCCGATGAAGCCGACCATGATGGTGTCCTTCTCACAGACATCCAGCACCCACTGGTTGTCGTCGAACCAGGGGCTGGCTTCCACTTCGATGGCACCGACGATCCCTAAGCCTTTGCTCACTTCGCGCAGTTGCTTCGGATAGGTGGGCTTGTACATCACCGCGTCTTTGGGCGGCCACGGCACGCCTTGCGGCCGCGTGGGATCGAAGAGGTGGATGTGCGTGTCGATGATCGGAATGGGCGTCTGCGCCAGTGCGGGCACGAGGCTTGCGGACGCGGCAAGAAAGGTTCGGCGTTCCATGTATCCCGTTATTGTACTCAACGGATTCGCTGTGCTACTTTGCCCCTCATATGCAACTCGCTGTGGCCGCGCTGCTCGGCGCTTCGCTGGTTTTGGCCCAAGGACCGCAGGGGCCGAACACCGACATCCATTACCGGCTGGGTCCGGATTCGCTCTCGCAGGAGGGCGTGCCGAAGGGCCGTATTGACGGGCCGCTCACGCTGCCCAGCCAGGCGTACCCAGGGACGCAGCACACCTACTGGGTCTATGTTCCGGCGCAGTATGATCCGAAAGTGCCGGCGTGCCTGATGGTGCTGAATGACGGGCAGGCGTTCAAATTCGCCGATGGCGATGTGCGGGCGCAGAATGTGATGGACAACCTGATCTACCGCCGCGAGATTCCGGTGATGATCGGGGTGTTCATTAATCCGGGGCGCACGCCGGAACAGCCCGAGCCACATCCGCGTGATTGGGGCGATCGCAACACGAACCGGCCGGCGGAGTACAACTCGCTCGATGACAAGTATGCGCGGGTGATTGTGGATGAACTGCTGCCGGTGCTGTACAAGGAGTACAACATCTCGAAGCGGCCGGAAGATCACGGGATCGGTGGTGCGAGTTCGGGCGCGATTGCGGCATTTACGGTGGCTTGGGAGCGGCCCGATCATTTCCGCAAGGTGCTGAGCATTGTCGGCAGCTTCGTCAATCTGCGCGGCGGGCATGCCTATGCCGACATCGTGCGCAAGAGCGAGAAGAAGCCGCTACGTGTGTTTCTGCAGGACGGCCGCAATGACAATCGCGGCCAGCGGCGCGATGGCAGCTACGATCAGACGCGCGATTGGTTCGCTCAGAACGTACGGTTGATGGAGGCTCTGCGCGACAAGGGTTACGACATCAACTACACGTGGGGAATCGGGCGCCATGGGCAGAAGCAAGGCGGGGCGATCTTTCCGGAGATGATGCGATGGCTGTGGCGCGATGGGCCGGTGTCCACGGATGTGAATGACGCGGTGGAGCGCTCATTCCGCGAGCCGGCCAAATGATGCTGACCAGCGCGAAGGCGACTTTCTACGTGCTTTGCGTGCTGCTGCTGGCGTGGAGCGCCCCGAGGATTCCGGCTCTGCTTGCTCCAAAGGAAGGGTTGGGCGCCGTGGGTGGATGGATGACCTTGCTGCCGCTTGCCGGAGCTGTGCTGCTCGTCTTGTTTACCCTCGGTGTGGCTGTGTTGGTGTACTTCACGGAGTCCGTGGTGTGGACCGTAGTGGCCACGGTGGTGCTGGCGTGCGCCGGGGCTTTCTTCGGCTTCCTGATGTTGCTGGCCGATACCCCGGGAAAAGGCTAGATGCCTGTATCTAAGACCGCTCCGTTACCGTCGCGGCTCCGTAACTTGCCGATTCTGCTGAACCGCTCGTGTGATCGAGCGGTTGTTCGAGCCTCCAGACACGGCTGCTAGATGCCGGCGACTGTGCGCTTCACCAGGGCGTGCAATTCCGTGGGGCAGCCGGGGATCTTGTCGATGCGCGGCCACACGTCGACGTTGCGATTCTGCAGCGAGTTCATCAGGATGGCGATGGAATAGGTGGATTGGCCGTAGCTGGCGCCGCCTTTGGCCGGGCTGACCCGTCCATCGGCGATCGCGCCGGGCAGCGAGTTCTTGAGCTGCATCTGGCGAATGGCGTCGATGGTCTCCGCGTCGATGACGCCGGTCACGCGAACTTTCTTGCAGGCAGCCAGGAAATCGGGGTGCGTGGTGGAGACGGGGCTATTGGCGATCACCTGCATGGCGAACTGCACCAGCAGCACATCCTCACGATTGTTCTTTGCAGGCTGCGCTCCTACCGGGGCGTCCACGTTAAAAAAGACGGGGAGTTGTTCCTCATAGGGTGTGGGAATAAAAAGATGGGCCATCACTGTCCTCCAGTATTCGTGCCGTTAGAGCGGCATCTGTCCGGATAGTGCGGAATTGCAGAGCAAACCCTATCATGCTCTGTCGGAAGCCCGCTAGAATATTCCAATGTTCCTCACCGTAGCCTTTTTCTTTCTCGGGTTACCGCTGGCCGGTCAAAGCCCGGATTGGCGAGCCGTGGAAGAGGAGACGATGCGCCACTTCCAGGCGATTCTGCGCCTTGATACCAGCGATCCGCCGGGCATCGAATTGCCGGCGGTGGAGTACTTGAAGAAGGTGCTGGATGCCGAAGGGATTCCGAACGAGATTCTGACGCGCGATCCGAAGCGCCCGAATCTGGTGGCGCGGCTGAAAGGAAGCGGGGCGAAACGGCCGCTGCTGATCATGGGCCACACGGACGTGGTGAACGTCGATCCGAAGAAATGGACCTTCCCTCCGTTCGGCGCAACGCGCAATGGCGGTTATGTCTACGGGCGCGGGACGGTGGATGACAAAGACAATGTGGTGGCCTGCCTGATGACGATGCTGCTGCTGAAGCGGCTGAAGGTGCCGCTCGATCGCGACGTGATCTTTCTGGCCGAGGCAGGCGAAGAAGGCAACGTACGGTTCGGCATCAAGTACATGGTGGAGAATCACTACTCCAAGATCGACGCGGAGTATTGCCTGGCGGAAGCGGGCGGAGGCGTGCGCGCGGGAGGCCGGCTGCGTTACGTATCCATCGCCACCGCGGAAAAGATCCCTTATGCGGTGCGGCTGGTTTCGAATGGGCCGGCTGGGCATGGGTCACGGCCGCTGCGGACGAACGCGATTGTTCACCTGGCGCAGGCGGTGGCGAAAGTAGCGTCGTGGCAGCCACCGATGCGGCTGAACGACACGACGCGCACGTACTTTGAGCGGCTGGCTACGATCAGCACACCGGAAGAAGCCGAGCGTTACAACAACATTGTGAATCCGGAGAAGTCAGCGGCGATTCAGGAGTACTTCGCCGAGCGCGAGCCGGGGCACAACTCCATGCTGCGCACTTCGATTTCGCCGAACATGTTTCAGGCCGGCTATCGCGTCAACGTAATTCCGTCGGAGGCAACGGCGACTCTGGACATCCGCGCGCTGCCCGATGAAAACATGGAACAGTTCGTGAATCAGATTCGTGGCGTGATCAATGACCCGGCTGTGAAGGTAGAGAGCGAGTTTCGCGATACGCGTCCTGGCGCGCTGCCTTCGCCTCTGAACAACGAGGCGTTCCGGGTGATTGAGTCCATGGTGAAGAAGCACTACGAAGGTGTGGTGACGCTGCCGATGATGCAGACGGGCGCCACGGATATGGCGTATCTGCGGTCGCGCGGGATGGCGTGCTATGGCATTGGTCCGGCGGTGGACTCCGAAGATGGCCCGAAGGGATTCGGCGCGCATAGCGATCAGGAGCGGATTCTCGAATCGGAGTTGCAGCGCTTTGTGAAGTATCACTACGAGATCGCCGCGGCGCTGGCCGCGAAAAAATAAGTCTGTTGATCGTTGCGCGATGGTTCCTCCGCATGGATGAAGTGGAGGAACGAAATGAACCCGAGAACAGACCGGCGCCAAGCCGGCTTTACCTTAATTGAATTACTTGCCGCGGTGGCACTGGTGGCGATTGCGCTGCAGATGCTGCCCGCGGTGCAGCGTGTACGGGAAGCAGCGAACCGCGATCGCGCGGAGCGCACCTTACGGCAGATTGCCTCCGGGATGGAGAGCAACTACAAGCAGACCGGGAAATTGAGCTTCACCAATCCGGGGACATCGAAGGATGGTTATCGCATCGCTGTTGTGGAGAACACGGCTACGCGCGTTCATCTGCGGAGCGAGCCTGTGCCCGGAGTCACCGGGTCGATGACCGGCGTATTGGTGATGCAGGTGGCGCCCTGGGGCGTGCAAGGGCAGTTGAACTTCGTGCCCACGCCAGGGGCCGATGCGGGACGCAAGCGGATGCTCGCGAACGCCTATGATGCCGCGGCGCGGATGTATGGGCGGCTGTTTCAACTGGCGTTGCCGGCCGTGCAGAAGGATGCACTGGCGTCGGTGCGCAGCTATATCGAATCGCCGTTGACTATGCAGTCCGCGCCGCTCAGTCTCAGCGCGACGCGCGATCAGATTCAGAAGTTGCCGAACGGCAGCGAGTACTGGCTGAACTTTACGCGGGCGCTGGAGCTGGGCGTGAACGGAGAAGACTGGGCAACGCTGCCGGGGCTGACGGCGCTTCCCGCCGTGCAGAACTCTGACCGCATGCTGAACTTTGCCAACATCGCCGGTTTTGTGCGGCGCACGATGGCGGATCCGGCGGCGGCGCAGAAGGTGGCGGGCTTGTTGGAACAGGAGGCCGGCGCAGCGGCTATCGCAGAGATGCGCAAGCTGCAGGCCGGGTTCACCGTGAATTTTCTCGATACCGAAGCGGCACTCCTCCTCGCCGATTCGATGTAAACAGCCTTCGGGCTGTATATTGGAGGGACCATGAAATACTGGTCCCTCTTTCTTGCATTGCTGCTGCCGGTTGCGGGCCTGGCCCAGACGAAGAAATTCCGCGTGGCGATCGGCGGATTCATGCATGAATCGAATTCGTTCAACCCGGCGCATACGACGCTGAACGATTTTCGTGTGCAGGAAGGCGGCGCGGAGTTGCTGGACTTGTGGTCAAAGTCGAGCAGCGAAGTATCCGGGTTTGTGGAAGGCGGGCGCAGGCAGGGATTGGAACTGGTGCCCACGCTGTCGACCGGGGCGACGCCCAAGGGCCCACTGACGAAAGAGACCTACGAGAACATCGTCGGGCGGCTGCAGCAGCGGATTCGCGAGGCGGGCAAGATTGATGGATTGCTGCTGGCGCTGCATGGTGCGATGGTGGTGGACGGCATCCCGCATGGGGACGAGGAGACGGTGCGGCGGCTGCGGGCGCAGTTGGGCGCCGGGTTCCCGATCATTGTGACGCATGACTTCCATGCGAACGTGTCGCCGGAGATCGTGCGGTTGTCTTCGGTGCTGATCACCTACAAGCAGAATCCGCATCTCGATACGAAGGACCGTGGAATTCAGGCGGCGACGATCATGGCTCGCATGCTGCGCGGCGAAGTGAAGCCGGTGCAGACGGTAGTGAAACCGGCAATGGTGTACAACATCATTTTTCAGAATACCTACGCCGAGCCGCTGCTGCCGATCACGAACGAGAGCATCGCGCTCGAAAAGAATCCGAAGGTGCTGGCGGTGAGCGTGTCCGGCGGGTATCAGTACGCCGATGTGCCTTTCATGGGGCCGAGCGTAGTGGTGGTAACCGACAATGACCGCGATCTCGGTGAGCGCGAAGCGAAGCGATTGTCGGATAAGCTATGGGCGAATCGCGATCAGATCGTACTACGGCTTCCCGACCCGGCGCAGGCTGTGCAGCAGGCGATGGCGGAGACGAAGTTTCCTGTGACGCTAATGGATACGGGGGATAACATCGGCGGCGGATCGGCGGGAGACAGCACGTTTATCCTGGATGAGTTGGTGAAGCAGAAGGCGACGGGCTGGGTGGTTACAATTTGGGATCGCGCCGCGGTGAAGGCTGCGGTGGCGGCGGGGATCGGTGGGACCTTCGAAATGGCCGTAGGCGGCAAGACCGACAACATGCATGGCAAGCCCGTGCGCGTGAAGGGCACGGTGAAGTCGCTGCATGACGGGCGGTATCTGGAGACAGCGATTCGGCACGGCGGCGGGCGGTATCACAATCAGGGATTGACGGCGGTGATTGAGGTGGAAGGTTCCACGATGGATGTGAAGAATCTGCTGGTGCTGAATACGGAGCGGTCGACGCCGAATAGTCTGCACCAGATCGTCAGCCTGGGGATTTATCCGGAGCGCCAGCGCATCCTGGTGGCGAAGGGGACGATTGCCCCGCGTGCGGCGTATGAGCCGGTGTCGGCGAAGATCATTCCGGTGGATTCACCGGGGGCCACGGCGGTGAATCCGGCACGGTTCAAGTTCCAGCATGTGCGGGATAAGCTGTGGGGGCTGGAGTAATCAGCAACAGGGTGTGGGCGACCTTGTAGTTAGAAATTCGCCGTCCCCGCCGCCGATGTCCCCGAAGTGTTCGTCAACGTCACCGAAACCGAAGCAATCGCGCTGGTATCGCCCTGCACATTGAACTGCTGCGTAAGCGTGAACTGGCTGCCGAACGCCCGCGAGCCCTCGCTCTGATACCACGTGCGCGCGCCATCGGTGAGCTGCACCGTCAATTCGCTGGTCTGCAGCGAACTGCCCGGAGCCGGGGAGAAGCGGAAGGTCGCCGATGAAATATCGCGAGTGGTGGAGAAGCCTGTGATGACGACCTCCAGTCCGCTGGCCACGCGCCGCGCGGTGACGGAACGGATCACCGGTGCTGCCTTCGCCACCCGGCCCACCACCGTCGGTGCGGGCGACGGAGTGATATCCGTGCCACTTGCGCGCAGGGTTAAGGCGAGTTTGATTTCACCCGATACCGTGCCTGTCTGCATGGCGAAGCCAGGGGGCAGTTGCGCATCGGTGGCATTGGCCGGAACCGTGAAGTTCAGCGTTCGTCCCCCGGAACTAAACGCCACCGCCGGATCGTCGGCCGGGTTCGTGGCATCGGGGGTAAACGTCATGGTCAACGTTCCGGTGATCGGCACCGGATAAGCCGCGCCAATGCCGAGCGTGAGCCGCGGCTGCTGGGCCGGCGTAATCGTTTCCGGCAAGCCTGTGATGGTGAACACCGGCGCCGAGGGCAACCGCACAATCATCGAATACGTGGAACTGACCGTGGCCCGATTGCTATCGACAACCTGCACGGCGAAGGTGAAAGTCCCGCTGGCCGTTGGGGTGCCGGATAGAATCCCTGTCTGGCTCAACGAGATCCCCGCCGGCAAAGCGCCCGATGCCAATGACCATGTATAAGGCGCAAGGCCGCCCGCCGCGGCCATCGCCTGTGCATACGCCGAGCCCGCGATTGCCGCGGGCAGCGGAGAAGCCGTGGTGATGCTCAGCGCCTGTTGCACGGTGAGCGTGAATGTGCGCGAGGCGCTCGCACCCGCGCTGTCGGTTACCTGCACGGTAAAGGTGAAGGTTCCGGCATTGGTGGGCGTTCCGGAAAGCACGCCGTCGCGATCGACGGTCATGCCCAGCGGCGGAATGCCGCCCGGCGCCAGTGACCATGTGTAAGGCCCAATGCCGGCCGCCGCTATCAGTGTTTCGCTATACGGTGTGCGGATCGTGGCGTTGGGGAGCGTGGCCGGAGTGGTAATCGCGATCCTTCCGCCCACCAGCAGCGTGAATGCCTTCTGCCCGCTCACCTGCCGCGCATCCCGCACCTGCACGATGAAGCTGTAATTGCCAGCCGTGGTGGGGGTGCCGCTGATCACGCCCGAGTTTGTATTTAAGGTCAGCCCCGGTGGCAGGCTACCCACCGACAGGCTCCAGCTAAAGGGCGCCGTGCCGCCCGCGGTGGCCAGCGTCTGCGAATAGGCCACGTTTTCCGACGCCGCGGGCAATGGCGACGCCGTAGTGATGGTCAATCCTTCGCCGATCACCACGCTGTACGCCTTCGTGGCCGCAGCATTGTTCGCATCCTGCACGCGCACCGTGAAATTGAATGAACCGGCCGCCGTGGGCGTTCCAGACAACAGTCCAGTGCCCGCGCCAAGCGTGACGCCGCCTGGCAGCGCGCCCGAGGAAACGGACCATGTCAGTGCGCCCGTAGCGCCGCTCGCCGTCAACGCCTGGCTGTAAGCCGTGCCGACGCTGCCGCCGGGCAGCGTATCCGGACTGATGGTCAAAGCAGCGCCAATCTGAATCGAGAGTTGGCGTGTCGCGGTTGCGCCTGCTCCATCCGTCACCTGCACGGTGAACGTGGATGTCCCGTTGACGGCGGGCACGCCCGAGATCACGCCGGCGGTGGAAAGGGTCAATCCCTGCGGCAGCGATCCGGAAATGATGCTCCATACAAATCCCGTGTTCACGCCGCCCGAAGCCGAGAGCGTCTGGTTATAAGACACCCCGGTCTGCCCGTTAGCGAGCGAAGTCGTATTGATCGTCAGACCCGCGATGACTTGCAGCGTCAGGGATTTGTTCGTAGTGGCGCCCGTGTTATCGGCCACCTGGAAGAACAACGTGTAAGTACCGGCCGCGGTGGGCGTGCCGGTCATCACTCCCGTGTTCGGAGTCAGCGACATCCCCGTGGGCAGTTGTCCGCTGAGGATGCTCCACGTGTAGGGGGCGGTGCCGCCCGAGGCCGCCAGGGCAAAGGTGTATGTATTGTTCAGTGTGGCCGCGGGAAGGGAAGGCGTGAGGATGGTCAAGCCACTGCTGCCCACCGGAATGCTGAACAATTTCTGCGTGGTGAGATTGAGGTTGTCGCGCACCTGCAGCGTGATGGGATAGGTGCCGGTGGCCGCCGTTGTGCCGGAAAGCACGCCATTGGTGGCCAGCGTCAAACCTTGCGGCAGTGCACCGTTCACCACCGTCCAGGTGTAGGGCGCTTGCCCGCCCACGGCCTGGAAGGCGAATACGTAGGCGATTCCCAAGCCCACCGCAGGCACGGATTCGGTGGTGATGCTGAGCGTGCCGCCTGCCTGCACCGTAATGGAAAGATCCTTGGTGGCCGTGTTGCTGGTTTGCGTATCGGTGAGGCGCACCGTGAAATTGAAGGTGCCGGTTACGGTGGGGATGCCGGTCAGCACTCCCGATGGAGTCAGCGACAATCCCTGCGGCAGTGCCCCGCCGATGACCAGCCAGTTGTAATTGCCGGTTCCACCCACGGCTTGCAGCGAGTAAGCGGGGTAAGTCGCATTCAGCGTTGCATTGGGGACGCTGGTGGTGGCCACGGTGAGCACCGCAGTCACCGTAATGCTCAATTGCCGCGTGGCAGTGGCGCCGGCGGAATCATTCACCTGCACGGTGAAATTGAACGAGCCTGCCGTGAGCGCCGTGCCGGAGATGACGCCATTGGAGCTCATGTTCAAACCCGGCGGCAGCGATCCGCTTCCCGCCGCCAGTTGCCAGATATAGCCGGCGCCGCTGCCGCCGCTGGCAGCCAGCGTCTGCACATATTGAACGCCGACGTTCGTTGCGTTGAGGGCACTGGTGACCACTGTGAGGGTATTCGAATTGGCGATGGTGAGCTGGAGCTGTTTAGTGGCCGTTAGTCCGCCTGCATCGGTCACCTGCACCGTGATGGGGTACACACCGATCTGCCCTTGCGAGGGCGATCCGGCGAGCACACCTTGCGGCGTTAAGGTGAAGCCGGAGGGCAGAATGCCTCCCGTCACACTCCATGTGTAGGGCGTAGTGCCACCCGTCGCGGTCAGTGACTGGGAGTATGCCACGCCCGGTGTCGCATTGGGCAGCGATGCTGTGCTGATGGCCGGCCCACCCGACGACCCGGCAATGGTGATGGTGAATTGCTTCTCGGTCTGTGCGTTCGTGCTATCCCGCAGACGGATGACGAAAGTGTAGGGACTTCCGATGGTTGTGTTCGGCGTGCCGCTGATGACGCCGGTTCCGCCGTTGAGCGACAAGCCCACCGGCAGTGCGCCCGAGGTGACGGACCAGGTAAACGGCGCCGTTCCGCCGGACCCTTGCAGTGTTTGTTGATACCCCACTCCCACGGTGCCATTGGGTAGCGATTGCGTGGTGATGGTGAGGCCGGTGGTGACCGTCAATTGGAACTGGCGCGTCGCCACGTTGGAGCCGGCGTCCTGCACACGAACGGTGAAGGTTGCCGTTCCGGCGCTGTTCGCCGTGCCCGTCAGAGTGCCTGTGGATGAGCCGAGGCTGATGCCCGCGGGCAGCGAGCCCGCGCTGATGGACCAGGTGAGCGGCGGTGTTCCACCCAACGTGCCTAACGCCGCGCTGTAGGCCACGCCCACGGCTGCGTTGGGCAGCACATCGGTGGTGATGCCGAACGTCACCACTTGAATGGAGAGGTTTGCCGTGTTGGTCAGTTGATTGGCGTCGCGCACCTGGACTATGAAGTTGAATCCACCTTGCGCGGTGGGTGTGCCGGTGATCGCCCCGGTAGTGGAGTTCAGGCTGAGACCGGTGGGGAGCGCGCCCACCGTGATGCTGAAAGTGTAAGGCGCTGTCCCACCGCTGGCCGCCACTGTGGCGGAATAGCTCTGTCCGGTTGCCGCCGCGGGCAGCGATTGGGTGGTGATGGTGAGGTTCGGCGCAATCACAGAAAGCGTGAATGGCTTTGTTGCCGCCCCGCCGCCGCTATCGGTCACTTGGATGGTGAACTGGAACGATCCTGCAGCCGTTGGCGTTCCCGTCATCGTTCCGTTGGGACTGAGATTGACGCCCGGTGGCAAAGATCCACCGATTACGGTGAAGGAATAGTTGATCCCCGTTCCTCCGCTCGCCTGCAGCGTCGCCGTATAAGAGAGGCTTTGCGAGGCATCCTGGAGCGGCGAATTGGTGGTGATGGTCAGCGGATTGGCCACCACCGAGAGGATGAACTGCTTGCTGGCGACAGTGCCTACCGAATCCGCCACCTGCACCGTGATGGTGGTTGTGGAAGTGGTGGTGGCGGTGCCGCTGAGGATGCCCGATGTGCCCAGCACGATGCCGGTGGGCAGAGCGTTGCTGCCGGCGGCCAGCGTCCAGGTGTATCCGGATCCGCTTCCCCCGGATGCCGATAACGATGTCGTGTAGACCTGGTTCACCACTGCCTGTGGCAACGATTGCGTGGTCACCACCAGCCCTGATCCGATCACCGTGAGCGTGAAACTGCGTGAAGCTGTGTTCTGAGCCGAATCCGTCACCTGCACCGTGAATGTTGACGATCCGACGGTGGTCGGTGCTCCCGAAATAAGCCCGTTCGTCATCGTCAATCCGGCGGGCAGCGAGCCCGTGGTGATGAGGAATGTGTAGGGCGATGTTCCACCGCTCACCTGCAGTTGCGCCGAATAGGAAAAGTTGAGCACGGCGTTGGAGAGCGTGGTGGTGCTGATGGACAGGACGGAACTGGCGACATTCACCGTGTACTGCCGCGAGGCCGTGGCGCCGGCGAAGTCAGTGGCCATCACCGTGAAGGTGAAGTTCCCGGCCGCCGTAGGTGAGCCCGAAATCACGCCTGTTCCCGATGCCAGTGTCAAGCCGCCGGGAAGCGCACCCTGTGTCACCGTGTAGGTGAACGGCGCGGTTCCACTGCTTGCCGTGAGGGAGGCCGAATAGGAGGTGCTGAGCACGCCATTCGGCAGCGTGGTGGGACCGAGCGATGGCGCGGCATTGATCGTGATGGATAGCTGCCTGGTGGCGGTGGTGGTTCCCGACTCTGTCGCCTGTACCGTGAACGAATAGCTGCCGGGCGTGGTGGGAATGCCACTGAGCGTTCCGTTCAATTGTCCCAAGGTGATTCCCGGAGGCAGCGAACCGATGGTGACTGCCCAGGCGAACGGCGACGTGCCGCCCGAGGTGAGCAACGTTTGGCTGTAATTCACACCCACGGTCCAATTGGGCACGGTGGTGGTGGTAATGCTGAAGCCGCTGGTTACCGTGAGGCTGAGCGACTTGGTGATGGTGTTCGATTGCGAATCGGTCACGCGTACGGTGAACGATGTCGTGCCCGCGGTGGTGAGCAAACCGGAGAGCACGCCCGCCGTGCTCAGCGTCAATCCGCCGGGCAGCGGGCCCGTTTCCACCGTCCAGTTATAGCCGGTTCCTGAGCCACCCGTGGCCGCGAGCGTCTGATTATAGGTGGACCCCACTGATCCGTTGGGCAACGTGGATGTCGAGATGGCGAGTGTACTGGTGCTCGTGTTGATGGTGAGCGAAAAATCCTTCTCGACAAAGTTGTTGTTGATATCGGTGACCCGCGCCTTGAAGTTTGCCGTGGTGGCCGCCGTAGGCGTACCGGAGATGACCCCGAGCGTGCTCATCTGCATGTTTGCCGGCAGAGAGCCTGTGGGCATCGTCCAGACGTAGCTGGAACTGGCGCCGCCGGTTGCCGCCAGCGCCTGCGTGTAGGGCGAGTTCACGGTCCCCGCGGGCAGCGGAGATGCCGTCGTGATGCTGAGTGCGGGGTTAATGGAAAACGGCAGGCTGACGGAGGCGGATGCGCCATTGGCATCGGTCACCTGGAAGCCCATCGATTGGGTCCCGGAAGCGGTTGGTGTTCCGGTGATGGCCCCGGTCCCCGTGTTGAAAGTGAGCCCGCTGAACAGCGTGCCGGAGGTCACCGTCCAGGTGAGCGGCGCGGTTCCGCCTGTGGCTGCCAATTGGGTGCTATAGGCGCTGCTGACAACGCCCACGGGCAGGCTGCTGGTGGTGATGGCGGGAACGCCGTTTACCGTGAGGGCAAACGTCTTGTCGGAGAACTGGGCGCCGCTGTCGGTGGCGCGTACGGTGAAACTGGCGGCGGTTGCGCCTGTGGGTGTGCCGCTGATCAGCCCGCTTGACGACAGCCCGATTCCGTTGGGGAACGCTCCGCTGCCGGGGGCGGGCGCGTAGGTGATGGTGCCGGTGCCGCCGGTTGCTGCGAGTTGTTGGCTGTAGGCGCGTCCCAAGGTGGCCTGGGGGAGGGGAGAGCTGGTGCTGATCGTCGGCCCGCTGCCTGCGTTCACGGTGAGAGAGTAAGTTCGGCTGGTGACGAATTGCGGTGTACTGCTGTCACCGACGGTCACGACGATGCCTGTGGTTGTCCCGGCACTGGTAGGCGTGCCACTGATCAGGCCAGTGGAGGTGTTGATGGTGAGGTTTGCCGGTAATCCTGTGGCGCTGTAGGTGTAAGGGCCGGCGCCGCCTGTGGCCGTGACCTGTTGCGAATACGCTTGACCGGCCGTCGCATTGGGCAACGATGCCGGGGTGAAGGTGAGTTCCGGCAGAACGGTCAGTGTGAAGCCCTTTGTCGTCGTGCTGGGTGTTGGAATCGTGCTATCCGTGGCCCGGATGCTGACACTGAAAGGGCTGCCAACCGTCGAGATAGGTGTGCCGCTCAGCGTCCCGCTCCCAAACGAGACTCCCGTGGGCAACGCCTGACCGGCCGGGAACATGTCGAGCGTAATCGGAGCCGTTCCACCCGTTGTGGTGAACGTCACTGAATAGGACCGGTTCACCATTGCCGGAGGCAGCGTCGAATTCGTGATCGTCAACTGCGCGAAGCCCGGCACAGCCAAGCCAAAAAACAACGCCGCCCAAACGCATGCTCCGCCGCACGTTGCGCGTTTCCCGGAAAAACAATCGTCTGGCTGCATTATCTGGGAGGCCCGAAGCTCGATCCGCCTGCGGAAATCGACGTCCCTGTGGGTGTCGTTGTGGTAGAACCCTTATTGCCGCCGCGCGTTACGCCCACTGCCACACCCGCCGCAGCTCCGCCGAGGATCGCCACCAGCAGCGCGGTTTTTCCCCCGCCGCCGGACGCCTTCTGCGGCGCCGCATTTGTCTGCCCGATCGCCACGCGCACGGTTTGCCCGGCATGTACCGCGCTGACCCGGATCTGGAATTGGCCCACTACGTTGTTGGGCTTCATGCCTCGGGCGATGGCGACGCCATCCGGCCCCGTGGTCACGGTCATGGAATTGCCGGTGGGGAAAAGTCCGCTTGCGCCCAGATCGGGCGTGGTGAAAGTGACCTGGGCTCCCGCCACCGGGCGGCCTGCCGTGTCGGTAACAATGATAACCGGGTCCTTGGCCTGCTGCGTGCGGATGTTGTTCAGAGCGCCGTCGCCCTCCCGCACGGTGACCTTGATAGCCGGGGGAGCCCCCGCGCCAGCCTGCGCCCAAACCGGCGTCTGCTGAATGGTGAGTAGCACTGCCGCCAACACCGCCGTTATCTGACGGGCCGGCAGGGAGTGTGCTTTCGTGGGAATCATGACTTCCTCCTGGCGCGCGCCGCCGGCGCCGCCATTCGAACCTGTACGTGGGGCCAGTACGGTTTGCCCCGATTATACCGCAAGTCCGTAGTCCTCTATCCAGGTTCCTTCCTATACCCTCCGTTTATGTTACTGTCGAAGTACGCCTATGATGCCGGCGCAAAGCAGGATCGATGCAGGCATCTGGAGTGTTCCGGGGTATTCGATCGTTATCGAGTATTCACGCCCGGTGCTCAAGGGGATCCTGAAACATACAGTCGAGGGGTTTGACGCATACCTCGCCGGTGGCTATGAGGTCGGGGGAGTTCTGTTCGGCGAGCATTCGGGCAATGTTGTCCGGATTCAGGCCTTCCGCCCCTTCCCGCTGGAGCCGCCCCGCCCGACTTTCGTCATCTCCGAAGCCGATGGCAACCGCCTCACCGACCTGATGCAGCGCTCGCGCCGCGACGCCGAACTGGCTTCGATGGAAGTGGTTGGCTGGTATCATTCGCACACCCGCAGCGAGATCTTCCTTTCCGAGTCCGACACGGAAATCTACGACCGCTACTTTCCGGAACCGTGGCAGGTAGCCATGGTGCTGCGTCCCAGCACCGATGAGCCCATTTCCATCGGCTTCTTCTTCCGTGAAGACGACGGCTTCATTCGCACCGATCAAAGCTACAAGGAGTTTGCCGCCGATTCCCCCACCGCGCGTCCCATTCACCGGCCGGAGCCGCCATGGGTGGCCGGGCCATCGGGTGAAGTGGAGGAATTCATCCCGCCGGCGCCGGCGGCGGAGCCTGAGCCGGAACCGGAAGTTCGTTATGAGCCGGCCGCCGAGCCAGCTCCCGCGAGCCGCCGTAGTGTGATCCTGGCCTGGAGCTTCTTCGTCATCGCTTTGTTTGCCCTGGCCGGCAGTGCGTACAATTACCTCGTCCTCGACCAGCCCACTGAGCCGCTGGGGTTGACGCTGGCGCCTTCGGGAAGCGAATTGGTGGTGCGCTGGACCCCATCGAATCCCGTGTTCCGCGAAGCCGCCGATGCCACCCTGCTCATCACCGATGGGCGCAATCGCGTATCCGTTCCGTTGCTCAACCGCAAGACTCCGTTTCATTCCTATAAGCCGCAGACGGACCGGGTGGATGTGCGCCTGCTGTTGAAACTCTCCTGGGGCCGCACGCGCACCGATGCAGCCACCTATTTGCGCCATCCGGATATCGGCAAGCCTTCACCGGAATTGGCGCAGGCCCGCGCCAATCTGGCAAAGGCGGAAGCGGAAGCCGCGGCCGTTCGCTCCGAGGTGTCGGACCAGGCGGCCGAGAACGCCCGCATCCAGAACCGGATGGATGAGATTCAGCACCTGCGCAAGCAATTGGCGGAGGCGCGGAAACCGAAGACGCTGGTGCTGCCGCCAGCGCGGGAGCGGCGTCCGGCCGCGGCGAAGGATTTGCCTTCGGCGCCGGAGATTGCCGTGCGCGGGGCCGTTCCGTTGCCGCCGCAGGCGGATCTGCAGTTGCGTCCGCCGGTGGAAGCGCCGAAGCCTGCCGCCGCTCCGCCTCCCCCTCCGGTTGCTGTGCGGCCGGCAGCCACAGCGCCCGCTGTAGTGACGCCGAAGCCGGTTCCCGCGGCTCCCGTATTCCCAACTGCGGCGCCAGTAACTTCCGGTTCCGGACGCATCCTTTGGACAGGCGATTTGCCCAAGGGCGCGACGCTCCAGATCGACGGCCGCCAGGCGAGCCGCGGATTCGTGAACAGCGAATTGCCTGCTTCCTCGCGCATCGGCGCCTACCCGGCGGAACTCACCAATGACGGGCTGAAGGTTTACACGGGCAATCCGCGCTATGCCCAGGCGCCGCGGGTCGAGCCTGCCAGCGCCGCCAACGGCTGGCAGAAGACGCAGTATGTCTACGATCCCAAGGCGCTGCGCGATTTGATTGTGGAACAGATGCCGGGGCAGCAGGATCCACGCAAGCTGGTGCTACGCGCCGGACGCCGCCTCTCCGTCATCGTTATTGAATGGCAGGTCCCGACGCCGTGATTGCCCTTCTGCTGCTCGTTTTGAGTTTGCCGGCCTTGGTGCCGGCGCAGCGTCCGGATGCGCGCAAAGCAGAGGAGTCCTTCAGCCAGGCGCGCCGGCTCGAAATCTCCCAGCAATCCGAAGCCGCCATCCAGAAGTTCTCCGAGGCGATCCGCCTTGTGCCCGATTTCGCCGCCGCCTATCGGCACCGCGGGCGGTTACACGCCAAGTTGGGCCATTTGGACGAAGCGCTTTCCGATCTCAATCAGGCGGTTCGCCTGCAGAGTGACGATGCCGAGGCGTATCAGCTTCGCGGAGAATTGCTGCTGGCCCGCAACGAACACGAAAGGGCGGCTAAGGATTTTGACCAGGCGCTTGCACTCAAGCGCGAACGCCCGGAAGTATATGCGGGCAGGGCCTCGGCGTATCAGGGCTTACGGCAGTATCGCCGGGCGCTCGACGACTACACGCAAGCCATCCGCCTCAAACCGAACTACGGGCCGTATTGGAAGGAACGGGCGCAGGTGCAGGCCAAGTTGAGTAACGACAACGATGCCATTGAGGATCTCACCCGCGCCCTGCAGATTGACGGAAACCTCACGGATGCGCTGCTCGACCGAGGCTTCCTCTACGGGCAGACCGGCGATTTCGCCAAGGCCATCGCCGATTTCGACCGTGCCTTGTCCATTGACCCGAAGCTCGCCCGGGCCTATGGGCTACGTGCCGAAGCAAGGCGCCATCGCAACGAGCCGCAGAAGGCCATCGAGGATTACACGCGCGCCATTGCGCTCGATGCCAACAACGTCGAACTGTACCTCGCCCGCGCTTCCACGCATATCAGCTTGAAGCAGTTTGAGCAGGCGCTGGCCGATCGCGAACGCGCCGTCCAATTGAGCCCGCAGTATGCCGAAGCGTATGTTGCCCGCGGCGGATCGTTTCATCTATTGGGGCAGCACGAGAAGGGACTTGCCGATCGCTCCGAGGCGATTCGTCTCAAGCCCGGGCTACCCGAAGCCTGGCACGCCCGCGGCAGCGCCTACTATCTGCTCGGCGACTTCGATAAGGCAGTAGCCGATCTGGAGGAGGCGGTGCGGCTCAATCCGAACTACGGCGAGGCGGCGGAAGTGCTGTTTCACGCCCGGCAGAAGCGCGAGGAAAAGCGCGTCGCTTCGCTGCGCCTGCCCGCTCCAGCGCCGGCCCCTGAGCCGCCGAAGGCTGAGCCTGAGCCTGCGAAGCCCGAGCCGGCGAAACAAGAACCCGATCCTCCCAAAGCCGCGGCACCGCCAAAGGACTCACCCGATCCGAAGCTCGCTGAATCGCACCACAAGCTCGGCCGCCTCTATTTGCAGGATGGCCGGTATGAACAGGCGGAAGCCGAGTTGAGCACCGCACTCGCCCTCAATCCCAAGCACGCGATGGCACTCAATGCCCGCGGCTTCGCGCGCCTGCAACGCAAGCAGTACGGATCGGCATTGCAGGACTTCGAAGCCGCGCTCGCAGTGCAGCCGGAATACGACAACGCACGCCAGAATCGCGATGCGGCGTTGCGTGCCCTGCGCCGTCCGGTGGAAGCAGCGCCGCCACCGAAGCCTGCCACTCCCGCGCCAAAGGCCAACGCCGCCGAAGCCGAAGCACTCCACAAGCGCGCCCGGGCGCTGATGGAGAAAGGCGATTTCGAACAGGCCACCGTCGCCCTCAGCGACGCTCTGGCCATGAACCCGCGACATGCGATGGCGCTCAACGCGCGCGGCTTCTGCTACATGGCCCGCCGCAAGTACAAAGAAGCCATCGCTGATTTCGACGAAGCCATCCGTCTGCGCCCCGATTACGCCAACGCCATCGCCAATCGCGAAGCGGCGCGCAAGGCGCTCGACAAGCACTGATCTCGCGAATCAAGCCAGAATAGCTTCGATCGGGCCCGCCGATTCTTCGATCATATGCATCGGGCGGCCATTCACCACCACGCTCATCTTGCGGTAATCCAGACCCATCTGCTTGAGCACGGTGGCCTGGAGATCGGTGACGTAATGGCGGTTCTCAACAGCCTTATGGCCGATTTCATCGGTGGCGCCGAGAACCAGTCCGCCCTTCACGCCGCCGCCCGCTACCCAGCAGGTAAACCCGTGCGGGTTGTGATCGCGGCCGACGTTGTTCTGCGAGTACGGAGTGCGTCCGAACTCGGTGGCCCAAACCACCATCGTGCTGTCGAGCATTCCGCGTTGCTTCAGATCGCGGATCAATCCGGCGATGGGCTGATCCGTTTGCCGGCAGAGCGGGCCATGGTCGCCCACATCGTCGTGGGCATCCCATTTGCCGTTCCCCATCCCGCCGCCGTGACAAACCTGGATGAACCGTACCCCGCGCTCGGCCAGCCGCCGCGCCAGCAGCATCTGCCTTCCGAAATCGTCGGTGTGCGGCTCGTTCAATCCGTACAGCTTCCGCACGTGCTCCGGCTCTTTGGAGAAGTCAACAAGCTCCGGACCCGCCACTTGCAGCGTTCCGGCGAGCTCATAGCTGCGCACGCGGGCCGCCACTTCGGCATCGAAGGCGTGCTGTGAGTGAAACTCCTGGTTCAACCGGTACAGCGCTTCCATCTGCTTCTCGCGTTCGGCGCGCGTCACTCCGGCAGGCAGTTTCAAGTTGTCGAGCGGTGTGTTTCCGGCCTGGAACTGCGTGGCCGATTCCTGTCCTCCCAAATAGCCCCCGCCTGCCTGTGCCGGAGCCGAGGGGCGTCCCATGTTGACGAAGGTGGGAAGATTGCGATTGGCCGATCCCAGTGCGTAGCCGACCCAACTGCCGATCGAGGGGAAGTCGAACACGCGATTGCGGCGGCCGGTAGTCATTTCCCAGACCGCGGGAAAATGGCCCACTTCGTGGCAATACATCGATCGCACCATGGCAATGTCATCGATGACTCCGCCGATGTGCGGATACCATTCGCACACCGGCGTGCCCGATTTTCCATATCGCGTCCACACGCGGGGGCAATGCAAAACGGGCCGCAATTGCGGCTTGCCATTGTTGGAATTCACCGTCTCCAACATCTTGCCCGCGTATTTGTTGTCCTTCGGATCGAAGGTGTCCATGGCGCTGACGCCGCCGCACATGAAAAGGAAGATGACCGATTTCACCCGGGGCGTGAAATGCGGCTTGCCGCCCGGACGCAGGTACTCTTCTTCTGCTCCCCACAGGCAGTGGAGCGCAGCGCCTCCCACGCCAAAGCTCATCTTGCGCAGGAATGCGCGGCGACCTCCGTCCCAAATGGAATAGCGCTGGTTCATGGCAGAAAAACAAACTCGCTCAGATTGAGAAGCATCCAGGAGAACCCTTCGAGTTGCGCCGCGTCACCGTTGTTCAGGTACGACAGCGCGTGGTCCCGTTCGCGTGCCGACGGGGCGCGCCCCAGCGCCAGTTTGTAACCGTATTCCACCTTGGCCGGCGGCGAAGCGCCCGCTTCCGTCTCCAGTCGTTTCGCCAGGTTCTTTGCGGCCGTCTGCGCCAAGTCTCCGTTCAGCAGGAACAGCACTTGCGGTGCGGAGATGCTGCGTTCCCGCCGGGCGCAGGTCACATGGCCATCCTCTGCGTCGAACAATCGCAGGTAGGCAGGCATCATGATCATCGAACTGTCGGTGCCGCGTCCCATGTAGATGCCTCTCCGGTTGGAGCGTGTATCGAAGTTGCCCGTGCGTGGCGCGCTCATCACGCGGCGCTCAAAGATATCCTCGGCGCGGAATGAGCGTCCGCCAATGGCCGGATCCAGCGTGCCCGCGGCTTGCAGGATGGAGTCACGGATCGCTTCTGCTTCCAGGCGGCGAACGGGGAACTTCCACAGCAAACGGTTTTCCGGGTCGATGGCGCGATTCGCCTCCGCCACCTGCGGAGTGACGATGGAGCTTTGTTGATACAGCTCCGACATCACGATCAGCCGGTGCATCGCTTTCATGCTGTAGCCGCGCGCCACAAACTCCGATGCCAGCCAATCGAGCAACTCGGGATTCGCAGGCAATTGCCCCGTGTGTCCGAAATCGCTTGGTGTAGGCACCAGGCCTTCACCGAAATGCCACTGCCACATTCGATTGACCGCAACTCTCGCGAATAGCGGGTTTGCGGGCCTGGTGAGCCATTCGAGGAATGCCAGCCTGCGATCGCCCTGGAATGCGATATCTTTCGGCGCAAAGGGAAACCCCGGCTGCACTTCGTCGCTCTTGCGGCTCCTGTCGCCACCCAGGTAGATGTGGCTTTTCTGTGCCGCGCGCCCGGAATCGGCACGCACAGTCCAGAAGGAAGGAAGCACCGGCGGATCGCGCCGCAACTCGGTCAGCCCTTTGCGTATCCCCTCGTAGCGCGCCGTTTCTTCCGCCGTCATCACGTCGCGAAACTTGCGCGCATCGGGAGTCACCACGGTTTCGTAATCGGTGACGATCTTTTTCTCCGCCGCTGTGCGCGCCGCCGGATCTTTGCGAAAGATGGCCGCCACCTCGGGAGGCAGGAAGGTCATCCGTTCTTCGAAGATCTGTTTCTCATAGGGCTTCGTGATGACGTCCATGCGGGCCTGAATCGCGTCCTGATCGGCCTTCCACTTCGCCAGCACTTCCGGATGGCGCAGAATCTGTTCCGCGCTCGCCAGCAGCCGCTTCTCCGGCACCAGCGGATCAAATAACGCCTTCATCGCGTAGTAATCCCGCTGCGTGATGGGATCGTACATGTGGTTGTGACATTTCGCGCAGCCGGTTGTCATCCCCAGAAACGCCGTGGAAACCGTTTCCACCGCGGTAAATGCGATGTCCTCGTTCTTGTCCGCAGCCGAATGCGCGGCGCGGGATAGAAAGCCGGTGGCGAATACATCTTCGGGATTGGCCGACAAGTCTCCGGCGATTTGAGCGCGGACAAACTGGTCGTAGCGAGTGTCGCGATTCAGCGCCTGAATCACCCAGTCGCGCCAGTGATGGATTCCCTGTTCGGCAAGCATGTTGCCGTCAACATCCGCGTAACCCAATACGTCAAGCCAGTGGCGTGCATAGCGCACGCCGTGCTGCGGGTCATTGAGCAGCCGGTCCACCACCTTGGCATAGGCATCGGGCGAAGTATCGGAAAGGAATGCGTCGACTTCGGCAGGTGTCGGCGGCAAGCCCGTCAGATCGAGATGCACCCGCCGCAACAGCATCGCCTTGCTCGCCGGACCGGCTTTTTGCAGACCCTTTTCGCGATGCCGGCGGCCTGCCAGCGCGTCGATGGCAGCGCTTCCTTTTTCCGGCAAATCCGGACGCACAACCTCACTGAGCGACCACAACCCGGGTTGCTTTTTTGCATCCTGCCCCAATGCCAGTGCCGTGAGCAGAAAAATGAGGCCGAAAATCCGTTTGCGATTCATTGTCCCAGGGAGAAATGCATGATGATCATATCTCATACACAGCCGGCGCTCAACGCCGCTTCCGTTGCCAGGGCCGTTGACGTCCGCGGTTGCGGCAGATAGACTTCCTCTACCCTGGGACCCTCACAATGATTCAACAAATAGTAGCCCTTTCCCTGTTGATTGGCTGCTCGCTGTTCGGGCAAACCGATCGCGCAACCATCACCGGCACCGTTACCGATCCAACGGGCGCTGCCGTGCAAGATGCCCGCATCAGCGTGGTCGATGTGGCCACGAACATCAAAACCGAAACCAAGACCTCCGCGGATGGAATTTATACCGTCCCTTACCTTGTTCTGGGCACCTATCGCGTTTCCGCCGAAATGGCGGGCTTCAAGCGCACTGTGACCACCAACCTCGTCTTGAATAGCGGCGCCACGGTCCGCGCGGATCTGGTTCTGGAGATCGGCGCAGTCACTGAGGCGGTGGAGATCAAAGCAGCCGCGCCGCAACTGCGGCAGGATTCGGCCGAAGTCTCGCAGCAGGTCTCTTCCGACACCATTCTGCAACTTCCTTTAGGACAGACGAACGCCGGCCGTAACATCCTTTCCTTCGCCTTCCTCACGCCCGGAGCGAATGGGGACACCTTCGATAACTTCAAGGTTGGCGGAGGCTCGTCGAATGGCGTCGAGTACGTAATCGACGGATTGGGCGCATCGAACAACACCCGTAATCTGAACCTGGAGGGGCCGGGCCCGGACAGCATCGCCGAGTTCAAAGTGATCACGAATTCCTTTGATGCCGAGTATGGACACACCACCGGGGCACTCATCACGTTCGTCACCAAGAGCGGGACCAATGCGCTGCACGGCAATTTCTTCCACTTCCTTCGCAACAACGAACTGGATGCGCGCGGATCCATTCTTGCCGCGCCGACCGTGAACCGGCAGAACGATTTCGGGGCAACCATTGGCGGCCCCGTGTCGATCCCGAAACTGTATCGCGGCCGTGATCGCACCTTCTTCTTTGCCGGCTTTGAGGGGTTTACTTTCCGCGGCGGACCTCCGAGTTCTTTTCAGACGTTGCCCACGGCGGCCATGCAGCAGGGCAATTTCTCCGGCTACCTGAACGCCCAGAATGCCCTCATCCCCATCTACGATCCGCAGACGACGCGCACGGTGGGAACCACGCTGGTGCGCGATCCCTTCGCCGGGAATACGATTCCGCAGAATCGCATCAGCAGCGTCGCTAAAAACCTGGTGAAGGTTTTTCCGCAGATGACGTTCCCTGACCGCCTGGTGAACAACATTCTTTCCTCCGGCACGGTGGTGAGAAATATCTACCAGAGCAACGGCCGCATCGATCACTCCATCACCGCCAACGACAAAATCGGCGGATCCTTCAGCCAGCGCTACCGCCGCACCGATCCCACCAAATTGAATGGCCCGCTGCCCTATCCGTTGTCTTCGCAGTTTACCGGCGACAATCAGAACACCTATTTCTTCCGCGTCGTCTACGACAGGATCTGGCGTCCGAACGTCGTCTCGCAGATTCGTGTCGGATACAACCGCAACCACCTGTTCGAACGCGCTATTACTCACGGCGAGGATTGGTCGGGCCGGTTGGGAATTCCGAACCTCGCCAAAGTCAATTTCCCCATCTTCACCTTCTCCGAGTATCCGCAGTTAGGGGCCGAGAAGGACTACCACAAGTTTGAAGATACGAAGCAAGTGGCGGCCAGTCTCAACTGGGTGACGGGGAAACACTCCTTCAAATTCGGCGTCGACTACCGCGACAAGAAGATGTACGCGCGTTTGTTCAACGACATCGTCGGCACCTTCGCCTTCCGGCCTACGGAAACCGGCAGCCCTACGCTCGGTGGCGGGAATTCCTTCGCCAGCCTGATGCTCGGCCTCGTCGACAACGGACTGTTCCGTCCCCCACCTTACTCGGTGACCGGATACAGCACGCCCTACGGCGCGGCATTCATCCAGGACAGTTGGAAGGTCTCGAGAAAACTCACCGTGAATCTGGGCCTGCGCTGGGAAGTCAGCGCTCCCATGACCGAAACCTATGGGCGCATGTCTTTCATCGATCTGGAGCGGCCCAACCCGGGTGCGGGAAACCGGCCGGGCGCGCTGGTGTTCTACGGCAAAGGCGACGGGCAGGTGGGCACCAATCAGATCTGGAATACCAGTTGGAATCAGTTTGGACCGCGCATCGGAATTGCCTATTCGGTCACCAACAAGATGGTGATTCGCGCCGGCTACGGGATGTTCTTTGAGCCAAACAACGTCAACGGGCTTTCCAACATTTCGGCCAACGGATTCTTCGGCACGGCGCAGTATGTGAGCCAGGACAACGGCCTAACCCCATCCTTCAACCTGGATGGCGGCTTCCCGCAGAACTACCTTCGCGCTCCTTCCATCAATCCGGCTTTCATCAACGGCTTGAGCGGAAGTACGCGCTTCGCCTCCGACGGCGCGCCGGGCTACGTCAACCAGTGGAACATCGGAATTCAGCATCAATTCGGAAACAGCTTCATGCTGGATGCGACCTACGCCGGTTCGGGCGCGGCGAAGACGCTCTCCGGTTATCACGCCTACAATCAGGTGCCGGCGAAATACCTGTCCCTAGGCCCCGTCCTGCAGCAGAGCATTACTTCCGATGCCGCGCGGAATGCCGGAATCGGGCTTCCTTACGCTGGTTTCACCGGAACGGTGGCGCAAGCGCTGCGGCCATTCCCGCAGTATCAGGGCGTCGGGCAGTTCTATGAGAAGGATGGGCACACGACTTATCACTCCCTGCAGATCAAGGCCGAGAAGCGCTACTCGGCCGGCCTCACTCTGCTCGGCGCATTTACCTGGTCAAAGAACCTGGTGAATGCCGATTACCCGCTCAGCGGCGGCAACTCCCTGTTCGGTTTGGCTGCGCCGCAGGACAACGCCGACTATCGCACGGTAAAATCATTCTCCCCCAACGATATTCCCCGCCGGCTGGTGGTGAGCTACATCTATGAACTGCCCTTCGGGCAGGGAAAGCGCTTCTCCTTCAGCGGCCCGTTGAACCTGGTTTTCGGTGGCTGGCAACTGGCCGGCATTTACAGCTATCAGACCGCCGTGCCGTTGGGATTTTCCACCAATCTGGCGAATCCTCTGCTGGGTGGGCCCATCCGGCCGAACGTGGGGAACGGTGTGGCGTTCCGGGCAACCACGGCAGGCGACAAATTCGATCCGTTCAAAGACAACTACATCAGCCCGGGGTTCATGCGATTGCCTGCTGCGTTCACACTCGGCGATGCGGCGCTGCGCTACAACTTCCGCGGCTTTGCTCCCTACAACGAGGACATGACGCTCTCCAAGAGCTTCCGCATCAAGGAGCGCTTCAATTGCCAACTGCGCTGGGAGGCGTTCAACGCACTCAATCGAGTGGTGTGGGGCGCGCCGGCCACCAACGTCAGCGCGGCGAACTTCGGCAGAATCGCGGGGCAGGGAAATTCCGCCCGCCTCATGCAGGTGGGGGTGAAGATCACCTACTGACGCTTACTGCATCCCCATCAACGCGGCCATCGTCTCGATGCCGTCCCACAGATTCTGGATGCGCAGATTCTCGTTGTGCGCATGCTGATTGTTATCGTGATTGGCAATGGGCACAATCACCACCGGCGTCTTCATGATCTCGGCAATCGGCGCAATCGGCAGGCTCCCGCCGAGCGTCGGCATGAGAATCACTTCGCCCCGGGCCGATTTCACGGCGTCCACTACCTTCTTCGAAACCGGCAGATCCATCGGCGCGCGCACGGCGTTGTAGCCGCCATCGCGCCCCGTGATGCGGCAAATCTTGGCATGCTGCGCCCTTGTGGCGTCGTCTGGCTCGCTGTTGACGATGTGATAGCCCTGCTTGCGGATGTGGTCGATCACTTTGTCTATCGTGCGGCGGTGATCCATTCCCTTCACCAGCCGCAGGCCGATGGACGCCGTCGCGTTTGCTGGAATCACATTGCGCGACTGTGCGCCGACATTGGCCGAAGCGACCCCCTGGATATTCAGCGCCGGTAGATTGATCAGTTCCTCCAACCTTCGGCCCGCGCCTTCCGCTCTGCCCAGCCCCATTTCCTTCTTCAAATCCGCTTCGAGATTCGGCACCGCGGCCAGTGCCTGCTTCTCCGCATCGCTGAGCGGCTCCACATCGTCATAGAAGCCCGGGATGAGCACCTTGCCGTCATCGTCACGCATCGAAGCAAGCAGCCGCGCCAGCATCATGGCCGGATTCGGCGCCCAATTCCCATAGTGCCCGCTGTGCAACTCCTTCTTCGGCCCGTAGAGCGTGATCTGCATCCCCGCCGAGCCGCGCACTCCAAACACCACCTGCTGCTTGCGCGTCTGATGCACCGGCCCGTCGCAGAACACCCACACATCGCCGGCGAGCCTTCCCTGTATGCCTCGGATGAACGAACCGAGATGCGGCGAACCTGCTTCTTCCTCGCCATCGAACACGAATTTCAGATTGGAGCGCAATGGCACATTCGCCGCGCGAATGCCATCCAAAGCAGCCATCATGGCCACAATCGGCGCTTTGTCGTCGCTTGCCGAACGAGCGTAAATCCGCCATTCGGGCTGGAATTTCTCCGCCGGCAACGGGATGATCTTGCCGCCTGCTTCCAGCATTCCATCGCGCAGCACGGGTTCGAAAGGTTTCGATCCCGTCCACTGCGACGGATCCACCGGCTGCCCGTCGTAGTGCGCATAGAAGACGACGGTCTGTGTCGCGCCCGGCGTTGCCACTTCGCCGAAAATCAGCGGCGGCGCACCATCCAGTTGGATCAGCTCCGTGCGGATGCGGCGCTGCTCCATCATCTTGCGGATGGCCTCGGCGTTGTTTTTCATCGCATCCAGATTACTTGCCACATTCGGCATCGAGAGCAATTGAAAAAACTGATCGATGATAGGCCGTTCATTCGTCATGCGCCAGATGCGCGCGGCCTGCACAGCGACGTTGCCCTGATCCGAAAAAGCGAGTATATTCGCGACTACAAATAGTAAGAGGACCCTCGTCATTTGGAACCTACTCTAGGAGATACCATGCGCAGAATTCTGTTGTGTTTCATTGCCGTTACACTTGCCGCGCAGGAAAAGCCCGTTCAGTTGTTGCGGGGCATGGGCACGCATTCGCATCCGATTGCCACACGAAACCCCGAGGTACAAAAATACTTCGACCAAGGGCTGGTGCTTCTTTATGGGTTTAATCGCTATGAGGCCCTGCGCAGTTTTTCTAAGGCCTCCGCACTCGATCCGAAGGCGATCATGCCGCACTGGGGGATGGCGGCGGCCCTGGCTCCGCACATCAACATGGATCTCGATCAGGATGTCGACATGAAAAAAGCCTGCGAGCACGGCAAACAGGCCGCGGCTCTCGATGGGCCGGCTCACGAAAAAGCCTATGCCGCGGTGGCTGCCGCCATGTGCCAGGGTGAAGCGGCGCATCGCACCGCGTTGCGCGCACTGAGCCGCAATCACCCCGATGATCCCGATGCCGCCACCCTATTCGCCGAAAGCCTGATGGTCGCCGTGCGCTGGCGCTGGTGGAAGGATGCGAAACCCGCCGGTGAGATGGCTCTGGCCATCCGCACGCTGGAGCAGGTCATGAAGCGTGACCCCGATCATCCCGGCGCCAATCATTTCTATGTGCACGCCATGGAGATGTCGCCCAACCCCGAATACGCGCTCCCCAGCGCGCAGCGTCTGATGGGCGGCATCGCTCCTGGCGCGGGACACCTCGTACATATGGCCGGACACATCTACCTGCGCACAGGCGATTACGAAGTGGTGGCCAGTTCCAACGAGCGCGCCATCCATGTCGATGAGGATTACTTCCATCACACCGGAGTGCACGGCGGCTACATGGGCTACTATGCCCACAATCTGCACTTCCTCACCTACGCCCGGACGATGCAGGGGCGTTACGAAGACGCACTTGCCGCCGCAAACAAGATGGTGGAGACAGCGCAGCCGCTGGTGAAAGAGGCGCCTGCCATGATCGACGCCTTCCTGCCGACGCCGTACTTCGTCATGGCGCGGTTTCAGAAATGGGACGAGATCCTTGCCCTGCCGAAAGTGGAGAACGACAAACTCCCGGTGACACGCACGATGCTTCATTACGTGCGCGCGCTCGCCTTCCTCGGCAAACAGCAACGCGATAAAGCCCAGGCGGAGATGCAGGCATTTGAGACGGCGCGCAAAGCCGTTCCCCCCACGGCCATCTGGATCAACAACAAGGCAGCGGACGTGATTGCCGTTGCCGCGCTGGTGCTGGAGGGCCGCTCCAGCAAGGCGCCGGCACAGGCCGCAATCGCTTATCGCAAGGCTGTCCTCCTGCAGGACAATCTGGTCTACGATGAGCCTCCGCCGTTCTACTATCCGGTGCGCGAATCGCTTGGCGCCGCGCTGTTGGCCGCCGGTGATGCGCGCGGCGCCGAAGCCGCGTTCCGTGACGATCTCACCCACAATCCTCGCAATCCCCGCTCCCTGTTCGGCCTCTGGCGCGCACTCGATAAGCAAGGCCGCACTGCGGATGTCATCTGGATCAAGACAGAGTTTGACAAGGCCTGGAAAAAAGCACAGGTTTCGCTGCGGCTCGAAGATCTTTGAGCCTGTTTGAGGGAAAGCGGCCGCACCTTTCCGCCTTATACAGGTAAGGAGAGGCGCCACCTCAATGAAGCCCATCGTAATGGATAATGACCAGGTTTGCCGCAAGGATAACATCCTCGGCAGTCTGCCCCCTTCCGATCAACTGATCAGCATCGACCTTCCCGTCGGAACTGGAGTCCTCGCCAAGAATCTCGATTCCGATGTGCGCACCATCCAGAAGGCGCTGAATCAAATCAAACCCATTCACGGCGGACCCACCGTGGCCCTGGTGGTGGACGGCAAGTGCGGGCCGAAGACCAACAGCGCGATCTGGAACTTCCAGTTCAAGCAGTTCAAAGCCAAGGGCGCCGATGGCGTCATCGAGCCCGGCAAACAAACCATCCAGCGCATCAACCAGTTGCTGTTTTCCAATGCCCCCGTGGACCCGTCAGTGAATGCCGAAATCCGGGCCAAGGTGGTGCAGCATTTCAGCATCGTGGCGCGCTCCGTGCACGCGGCGCAGGCCACCGTTCTGATGGCCAACGCGCCCGAAGGTGGCCTCGACTTTGGCCGCAGCCGGGCCAACGACCGTCTGGACCGGCATTTCGCCCTGAACACCTTGTCTCCCGCGGCGCGGGCGCAGGCCATCCGCGATATTCATGGCGTATACACGATGTATTCGAATGTCCTGCTGATGCCCGGTGCGCTCGGCACCGGCGCTTTCGAAGCCGATCCCACCGGCGATCCGCGCATCGCCTTCACCTTCGGCAACGGCTTCTTCCTGCAAGGCGCCGTCCACCCCGAAAAGAACATTCCGCTCGATCGCATCTACCTCGGCCGGCGTGCCTTCTTCGCCATTAACGATAGCGAGTTCTGCGCCTTCATCATGCTCCACGAAATGGCGCATTTTGTCGGCTTTCCCGGCGGCGGATTGATCGACGACAATGGCCGCGGCTGGTTTACCGACGACACCATTTCCAAGCTGTCCGTTCGCCAGCGGCTGCTCAATGCCGATTCCTACGCCACCTTCGCCGTGGAGTGCCGCACCGGCGATCCGAAGAAGCCGCCGTACGTGAAAGCGGCCACAACTTCGCGCTAACCATAATCCTTCACGGCCAATCCGCCGATCTGCGTGAATGGGACGAGTTCTATGACCTTTCGTGTCGGGTTGACAATATTGCTTGTGTGCTTTGCTCTGCTGGCCGTCCAGCAAGGCCAGATTTCAGGCACCGTGTCGGACGAAAATAAGACGGCGGTGGCCGGCGCGAAGCTCACGGCAACCAACAACGAGAGTAAGCAGACCCATCATGTGGCGACGAATGCCTCCGGTGCGTATGTGCTGAAACTGCCCGAAGGCACCTATGACCTGCTGGTGGAATCGGCGTCCCACGTGGCCTTCCAGCAGAAGGTGTACATCGTGCCCGGCGCGGATAACACCGTCAATATTCAGCTCACTGCCGCGGCAGTGGTGCGCAAACCCGGCAAGCGCTGATCGAACAGATCCAGTTGCCGCCCCTCTTCCGGCGGCTCCACCGTATACTGGGCGGGTTTGCGATCCAGGCGGAATTCGCGGCGCACGGAATCCAGCATGGCGCCGATGTGGTCAGGGTACGCGCCACGCAGGTAGGCGCTCTTTGCGTAAAGCGCCTGATAGCGGCCCTGTAATTCCGGGTAGCGCTGCTCCAGAAACGGGAAGAACACGGCTCTTGCGCAGGGTTTGAGGAACAGCACGCCGGCCTGCAGATAGCTTGCTCCGGCCGCGGCCGCTTCCTTCGCCAGCGCGCGGATGGCGGCCAGGCTATCGGTGATCCCCGGCAACACCGGGCTCATGAATACGCCCACCGCGACGCCCCTTGATGTCAGCTCCCGCACGGCCCGCAGGCGCAAATCCGGCCGTGGGGCGCGCGGCTCCAATTGCCGTGCCAGTTCGGTGTCGGTGGTGGTGATGGTTACGTTCACGCTCAGTACATTGCGCTTCCCCAGCCGTGCCAGCACCTCCGCATCGCGGGCCAGCAGGTCTGATTTCGTGGTCAACGAGATGCGCCGCCCCTGCTCGCCGGCCAGAATCTCCAGAATCTGCCGCGTTACGCGATAGCGGCGCTCGGCCGGCTGATAGGGATCGGTGGCGGTTCCGATGGCAATGTGCGCCTCCCTCGCGATTCCCGCCAGTTCGCTGCGAAACCAGGGAGCGTGAAAGTGCTTGGCGAAAATCCTGCGCTCGAAATCCTCCGGCTGGCGTAGTTCCATGAATTCATGGGTGTAGCGGGCGTAACAGTATTTACAACCGAACTCGCAGCCCCGATAAGGATTGATAGTGAAGTCGAACGGCATGCGTTCGTTGGAGCAGCGATTGATCCAGTTGCGTGTAGGCAGGTGCTGGTAGGTGACCGCCCGCTTGGCATCCAAAGTTGGGGAGATGGAGGCGAGGCGGGCGATACCTACCAACTGCATGCTGTAGTTTCGCTTTTTATTCGCTTTTTGTCAAGTGCTAAAATCAAGTCTGTGGTGCGTCCTGAAAGACGCGTTG
>JAFDVS010000097.1 GCA_018268935.1 Acidobacteriota bacterium
GGAGTTCCGATGGCCCCATGTGGGGCAGACTTCAGTCTGCCGGCCGGCTGGAACAGCCGGCTGTGCCTCGGGCCGCCCAATGCGATGAAGACGCGGATGCCGGTTCGTTTAAACTTCAGCAGTTTACTTCGCGTCTTCAACGGAGCGGTCTTCTGCCCTCTCCCGTCTCTGAGCCGCGCACGTGTCAATGTCTCCCTCACGCCGGAGCTCGACAGATTCCTGCAGAAACGCGTGAAATCCGGCCGATATCAGACAGCCAGCAAAGTCCGTCTCCTCGAACGCCAGGAGCGCGAACGCGATGAAGAATTCGAGCGCCTACGCGCCAGACTCGCGCGAGGTGATGCCACAGCCGCGAACCCTACCGGTAAGCGAAAATCATCGCGTAAATAATCAGCACAATCAGCACTAACCCCGTAGTCAGCGCCACAAACCCCAGCCGCTTCCACAGCTTCACTTCCAGCGGCGTCGGCTCCGGAATCATCATCTCTTCCAACTTCCCGCTTTCCACTAACTGCTTGTACTCGCGCGGGCGATCCTGTTTGAACTCCTCCAGCGGCGAGCCCGTCGTGAAGATCACCGTATCCATCGGGAATTTCTCCGGACGGAAGTGCGTATTGAAGAAGTGCACCACGAAGATGAAGCTCACCGCCAGCAGCGCTTCATCGCTATGGATCGTCGTCGCCACATTGATCGCCCAACCCGGCAGCACGCGTGTAAAGAAGGCCGGGAACCACAATAAGAACCCGGTTCCGCCAATCACCGCAACGCCCCAGAACACGGCGAAGTAATCGAATTTTTCCCAATACGTCCAGCGCCCATACTCCGGCCGCGGACCCTTGCCCGAAAACCACTTGATCGACCCGATAAACTCCCGCCAGTCGCGCCCGTTGAACATCATGCTCTCCGGCCCGAAAATGTATTCGCGCCACGACTTGCCCGAAGCGCGCCGGCTCCGGATCAAATCGCGAATATGGAGCGTAAAGTACGTGAACGTCAGCACCGCGCAGAAACGGTGTATCAGCCCCGCGCCTTCAAAGCCGCCCAGCAGATGCGCCAGCACCTTCGCCCACGGAGCATACGAAAACTTCAGCGTCATCCCCGTCAGCGCCAGTCCCAGGAAGCTCGATACCACCAGCAAATGCAGGTTGCGGTCAAACTTGCGGAACCGCCGCACATACTTGCCTTCGTCTTCCTTATGCAGCCCGAGCACCGGTTTGTAGCGCAACGAATGCCGAAGCCACAGCACCGTGTGCGTGCCCGACACCAGCATCGTGCCCACCAACAGCGACGTCATCCCCCAGAACGTCCAGAACAGGAACGGATACTTCACCGGATCGTGGTGTGTGGCGTGCGTCAGATAGCCCGCAAACTGCCGGTGCGAATCCGTGTGACACTTCCCGCACGTGCCGACAATATTGTTCCGGCTCAACTGCGACTTCGGATCGTTCACCGTCAGAATGTTGTGCGCCCCATGGCAGTCGTAACACTTCGCCGTCTTCACATACCCTAGCGTCGAAACCTTGCCATGGAACGTTTCAAAATAACTCTCGCTGATCTGCTTATGGCAATTGCCGCACTGATCCATGATGTGCAACCGGAAGTTCGACAAATCCGTGCGCTGGATGCTGTGCGCCGAATGGCAATCCGCGCAGACGGGCAGTTTCTTGTCCGTCTTGGTCACCTTTACGCTGTGCACGCTGGATGAAAACTGCTCGTAGATCCCGCGATGGCATTTTGAACACGTAGCGCTCACGTTATCCCGATTCACGCTCGACCGTTTGTCCGCGCTCGGCAATTCATGATGCGCCGTGTGGCAATCCACGCAATCTGCAGTCACCGTGAGGCCGCTCGAAATCAGCCCCTTGCCGTGGATGCTTTCCGAATAATGCTCCAGCACGTGATCCTGCTTGCCTTTGTAGCGCAGCGCGGCCTTCTTGCCCGTGCGGTGGCAATTGCCGCACAGCGTGGGAATGTTGCGCGAAAAGATCGGCGACGAGGAATCCGCCTTGCCCTTGATCCCGTGCGTACCGTGGCAATCGCGGCATGCCGGTGCGTCCGGGCTCCCTTCCGCCGCCAGCTTCCCGTGCGTGCTTTCGCGATATTGCGTTACCGGCTCCGCATGGCAGATGGAGCAATCCACTTTCTGCTTCATCGTCTCGCAAGGCCGCGTCATCGAAGGTGTGCCGCCCGTGTGGCACTGCACGCAGGCCACCTTCGCATGGCGTGAACCCGCCAGGTCGGCCTGATTCACGAACATCTCTTTCCCATTCACCTTGCCCGCGCCCTGCAACTTCGTATCGCCGTGGCAGCGCTGGCAATCGCGATCCGCCATGCCCTGCGAATAAAATACCTTGCGCACCTTGTGCGGCTCATGGCAATCGACACAAGCCGGAATCAGGTGCGATTGCTTCTCCCACAGCTCGCCGCGAATCACCTTGCGGTGCACGGTCTCAATCAGCGTGTGGCACTTCGTACAAGTGGAAGCAATGTTCTTCTTGGCAATCGACGACTTCGGATCCGTGTGCGGCCGCACATCATGCGATGTGTGGCAACTGGTGCAAACAGCCGTTACCGTCAACCCGCGTTTGAACAATCCCTCGCCATGGATCGAATCGGTGTAATTGCCGAGAATATTTGTCTGCGGAATATTGCGCGTCTCGCTGACCGTTGTTCCTTCGCGATGGCAACTTCCGCACAGCTTCGGCACACCCATCGTCGACACCGGCGAGCCCGGCGCCGCCTTCGCCAGCACATTATGCGTCCCATGGCACGATTTGCAATTCGGCGACAGCTTGTCACCCCGCGCCGTCGCCTTACCGTGCAGGCTCTCGTCATATTGCGCTTGCTGATCCGGGTGGCAACTGCCGCAATCCACTTTTTCCAGTTTCTCGGCGTGCGGCAATTCCTTCTTCGCCAGATCGCTGTGGCAGCCGCTGCATTCCAAAGAGGAGTGCGGCGAAGCCCGCAGCGCCGCCGCGTCGAACGGCGGCATCTCGCCCGGCACCCGTTTTCCGGTGCGCCGCCCATCATCGTGGCAACCGGCACATTCCGTCGACCCAGGCAGTTCCTTCTGCTTCTGCGCCCCAGCGGCCATCATCGCCACCAGCAGCAATCCCAGCATCCTTAGCCCCGGCATCGCGTCAGTCTCCCACCGCCGGCTTGTGTTCCGGCTCGTCATGATGGTGCTCCGGAGCGCGTTTGCGCACCGTCTTGCCCGTCCACCACGCCGTATCCATGGGATAAACATCGGGGTCGAAGATCACCGTGTAGAAATGCCAGATGACAATCGCCGCGCACGCCAGCACCGCTTCGTAAAAGTGCACAGCCGTGGCCACGTCCAGCCATACCTTCGGCAACAGGCGCAGTGACCAGTTGTTGAACCACAGCAGGAATCCGGTCAACCCCATCACCAGTGCGCCCCACACCACGGCCCAATACTCCACCTTCTCGATGTAGCCATGCGCCGAAACATGCGGCTTCGTCTTCCTCAATCCCAGGTTGTACGCCATCATGGCCAACCCTTCGCGCACATCGCGCATCTTCGGAATCATCGTCATCCAGTGATCGCGCAGCTTCTTGTTGATGACCAGCGACACCAGATGCATGACAGAGCAAATCGTGAAGATCACCGCAGCCGTGCGATGCACCGTGCCGCGCACCGGCCACGACGATTCCCACGCCACCAGCGGCGCGCACCACCAGGCATCGGGATACTTCAGCGCAAAGCCGGTCCAGCCCAATACGATGAACGACACCGCCAGCAATCCATGCTGCAGCCGCTCAAACGGATACATGCGCACTTCGCCCGCCACACGGTTATCGCGCTTCGGAACCAGCGCCGGGTGCACCCGCAGTGCGAAAAACTTCCGCAGCCAGTCGCCAAAGTGATGCAGGAACATCAGCCCCAGCGTGGCTGGAATCAACGACAGGTAGATCAAACGCGTATAGCGCACCGGCTTCGGTTCTTCCCCGCCCTCCGACAAATGGATGGTGCCCAGCGCAAACCGCGTCCCCGCGCCCGGATGGCACTGCCCGCACATCTGCGGCAGGTTCTTCGGGTTCGTCATCGACTTCTCATCCGTCGACGGCAGAATGTCGTGGAACCCATGGCACGATGCGCAATTGGCCACCGACTGCGCACCGGACTTCGACGCCATCCCATGGAACGACGAGTCAAACGAAGCCAGCCGGTCCGTCGGCAATCCGTAACGCTGCGCCAGGCGCACGTCGCCGTGGCAACGCCCGCAAGTGTCGCGCACATGCGATTGGTTGACCCGGCTGCCGGCATCGTTTTTCGGCAGAATGGCGTGCTCGCCATGGCAGTCCGTACAGACGGCCGATCCCAGTTCTCCAGCAGCTATAGCCTTGCCGTGGATACTCGTCTTATACTTCTCCGCGATCTCCGTATGGCACATGCCGCAAGTTTCCGGCACCGCCTTGCGAAACTCCGGTGTCGTCGCCCGCGCCGCTTCATGCGCCGTCCCGTGGCAGGTGGCGCAACCCGGCGCCGCATCGTTGCCCTTTGCTACTTCACGGCCGTGCGCGCTGTTGGCTTGTCCCGCGGCCTGCGTCGGATGGCAACTGGCACAATCCGGCTTCGGCAGGTTCTGCGGATGTGGATAGGTGTCCCGCTTGTCATGGCAGGAAATGCAGGCCACCTTGGCATGTATCGACTTGGAAACTTTCTCTGCGGTCTCGTGGCAGCTGCTGCACTCGGCTTTTTCCTGGGCTATCGAAATAGGGGCAAATAACCCAAATAATGCCAGCCAGAGTGTAGGGAAACCCCATCCCAGTAACGGAAGTTGCTGCAAGGATTGTAGTTTCATACGATGTCCCATCACTCCAAACAATCTGAACTGCAATTCAGGACCCAATCGTCACGTAACCGCTGTTGAGAATCGCAACAAACCACTGATGAAAATCCCAACACTCGTAAATGCCTGAAAACAATAAGTGTGTAGAAATCCCCCACATTTCCCCTGTTGGATTCCACCACGCCGAGAAAACCATCGCCTCCACGCAAGCAGCTGATTCCAAACCACATAATAGCTTGGCACCGAACGTGCCCTATCCCTAGCGGCGACGGAACCGCCTACCAACCGGACCCGCCGCCAGGAGGAATCCCATGACTGTCCTATTTGTACTTGCGATGTTTCTCGTGTTCGCCCTGATCGATTGGGTGCTGTCCCGCGGCAAAGTCGAAGTCGCTGAAGAAGCCCCCGGCTTAGCTCCTGCCTTAGGCGAAGATTACGTCTACGGCTTCCATGTCCCCCAGAACCGGCGTTACCATCCCGGCCATGGCTGGGCCATGCGCGAACGGAAAAATGTTGTCCGCGTCGGAATCGACGATTTTGCCGCCCGTCTAGCCGGCAAGATCGAAGGCCTCGAACTCCCCAAACCGGGTCAGTGGCTGCGCCAGGGCCAGCGCTCCTGGAAGCTCTTCCGCAACGGCAAGACCGCTGAGATGGCATCCCCCATCGAAGGCGAAGTGCTCGAAGTCAACCCCGAAGTGCTGAAAGATCCCTCGCTCCTGCGCCGCGATCCGTACGGCGAAGGCTGGCTGATGACCCTGCACGTCCCCGACGAAGAGGGCACCTCGCGTAACTTCATCCCCCGCGATCTAATCCGTGGATGGATGGAATCCGTAGCCGAAAAGCTCTATGTGAGACAGCCCGAACTCGCCGGTGTGGTGGCCGCTGATGCCGGCCAGCCTGTCGAAGATATCGCCGAAGCCCTTGGCGAATCCAACTGGCAGGAACTCACCAACGAATTCTTCTTGTAAGCGGGAGATACTACCATGGCCAACGCAATTCTCTTCGATAGTACGAAATGCATCGGATGCCGGGCCTGCGAAGGCGCCTGCGCGGAAAAGAACGGCAACCCTTATAACGATTCGATTGCCGCACAGGAGAAAATCTCGGCTCACAAGCTAACAACCATTCAGACAAAAGGAGAGAAGTACATCCGCCGCATGTGCATGCATTGTCTGGAGCCGGCTTGCGCGTCGGCCTGCCCGGTAGGCGCTCTCACCAAAACCGCCGCCGGCCCGGTCACCTACGACCCCAACAAGTGCATGGGCTGCCGTTACTGCATGACCGCTTGCGGCTTCGGCGCCCCCGCCTATGAGTGGAACGCGCGCCTCCCCCTGCTCCGCAAATGCGACATGTGCAGTGAGCGCCAGAAGGCCGGCAAGCCTACCGCTTGCACTGAGGCCTGCCCCAACGAAGCCACGATGTTCGGTGAACGCGAGGCCATGATCACCCTGGCGCGCAAGCGCATGGCGGAAAACCCCACCGGCTACCACGCCCGCATCTACGGCCTCGAAGAAGCCGGCGGCACCAGCGTGCTGATGATCTCCGACGTTCCCGTCGAATCGCTCGGCATGCCCGCCAACCTCGCTGGAGTCACCCTGCCCGCGCTCACCTGGCGCGCGCTCGAAACCATCCCCAGCCTGGTTTCCGTGGGCAGCGTCCTGCTCGGCGGAATCTACTGGATCACCCATCGCCGCGCCGAAGTGGCCAAGGAAGAAGGGAGAAAGTCATGACCGTCCGTAGTGCCTTCACATTCTGGAAGCTGGTGTTCTATGCCCTCTGCGCCGCCGGCATCTACTCCACTTATCTGCGCGTCACGGGCGGTCTGGGAGCGGTTACCAACCTTTCCGATCAGTTCCCCTGGGGCCTTTGGATCGGCTTTGACGTGCTGTGCGGAGTCGGGCTCGCCGCCGGTGGCTTCACCCTTGTCGCCGCGGTCCATATCTTCAACCTGGAGAAATACAAGCCCGTGCTCCGTCCAGCCGTCCTCACTGCCTTCCTCGGCTACCTGCTGGTCGTGCTCGGCCTGATGTTCGACCTTGGCCAGCCGCAGCGCATCTGGCACCCCCTCATTATGTGGAACCCCCATTCGGTGATGTTCGAAGTAGGCTGGTGCGTGACGCTCTACACCACCGTGCTCTTCCTCGAATTCTGTCCCGCCGTGTTGGAGAAATTCCGGCTGCACACGCCCTTGCGGTGGTTCCACGCCATTTCCGTTCCCTTGATGATCGCTGGAGTCATTCTCTCCACCCTGCATCAATCCTCCCTCGGGAGCCTCTACCTGCTGGTCCCGCACAAGCTCGACAAGCTCTGGTACACCCCCTACATGCCGCTGTTCTTCTTCACCTCCGCCGTTGCCGTCGGCATGGCCATGACCATCTTCGAATCGTGGCATTCCTCCAAAGCCTTCGGCCGCGCGCTGGAAAAACCCATCCTCGCCGGTCTGGCCCGCGTCCTGGTCGTGGTCCAGAGCACCTACTTCGCCATGCGCCTCATGGACTTGACGAATCGCAAGGCATGGGGTCTTTTGGCGCAATCACGGCCCGAAACATGGCTCTTTTTGCTCGAATTGACCTTGATCGGTCTCCCGCTGATCTTCCTCTATCAGGAAAAAGTGCGCAATAATCCGCGCGCCCTCTACTGGTCCAGCCTGCTCGTCCTGTTCGGCTTCATCACCAACCGGATGAACATCAGCCTCACCGGAATTGAACGCGCTTCCGGCGTTTCCTACTTCCCCAAGTGGACCGAAATCGCCGTCACCCTGTTCATCATCGCCCTCGGCTTCAGCCTCTTCCGCCTCGCCGTGAAGTACCTGCCCGTGTTCCAGGAACCCGGTGTCGAGGAAATTGGCAGCCCGCGTGCACGTGAGCTAAGGCGGACGATCGCTGCCTGAAGGCAGCAGGAATGAAACTCGCAGTCAAGTTGGCATTGGGACTCATGCTAGCCACCGCGCTGGTGGTGAGCGGGTTAGCCTGGCAACTGCGTCGCGCACAGAGACGCAACGCCGAGCAACTCATCACCACCAGCGCGGAGCGCTTATGCGACATCATCGGACGCAGCACGCGCTTCCAGATGCTCCGCAACGATCGCGAAGCGCTCTACCGCATGATCCGCGACATGGGCAGTGAGCCCGGCATCCGCCTCATCCGCATCTTCAGTAAAACCGGCCAGATCAGTTTTTCCACTTCCGACGCCGAACTCCATCACATCGTCGACAAAACCGCCGAAGCCTGCTACGCCTGCCACGCCCAGGCCGCGCCTCTCGAAAAGCTGCACCGCGCCGATCGCGCCCGCATCTTCACCAATGAGCAAGGGGAGCGCGTACTCGGCGTTATCCTCCCCATCGAAAATCAGCCCGATTGCTCCTCCGCCGCCTGCCACGTCCACCCGCCCTCCCAGAAGGTCCTCGGTGTGATCGACGCACATCTTTCGCTCGCCACCGTCGATGAGCACATCGCCCAACAGGATTCGCTCATCGCGCGCTTCGCCGGCGGCGCCGTGGTGCTGGTCTGCCTCCTCAGCATGGGCTTCCTCTGGGTCGTCGTCTATGAACCCCTCCGCGATCTGGTTCGTGGCATTCGCCGCGTCGCCGCGGGCGACCTCGAAGGAAAAATCCCCGTCCGTTCCAGCGACGAAATCGGCCAGGTAGCCGCCGAGTTCAATCACATGACCGGTGAGCTGCACACCGCCCGCCAGGAGATCACCGGCTGGGCTCGCACGCTCGAAGAACGCGTCGAGCGCAAGAGCCGCGAACTCGAACAGGCGCATCATTCCCTGTTGCACACGGAAAAACTCGCCTCCGTCGGCAAGCTCGCCGCCACCGTGGCCCACGAAATCAACAACCCGCTGTTCGGCATTCTTACCAACGCCCGCCTCGCCAAGCGCCAACTGGAGAAGGCCTCCATCGAAGCCGCCCAAAAAGAGAAAATCTCCACCAAGCTCGGCACCATCGAACACGAAAGCCAGCGCTGCGGCGAGATCGTGAAGAACCTCCTCGCTTTCTCCCGCCAATCGCCGCCACATCTCGAAACCGTCGACCTCGACGCCATCATCCAGCGTTGCGTCAACCTCATCCAGCACACCTATCAACTGCAGGGCATCCAGCTCAACATCGAAGCCGAGCCCCAACAAGCCTGGGTCCGCGGCGATCCCGGCCAACTGCAGCAGGTGCTGCTCGCTTTGCTCGTCAACGCTGGTGACGCCATGCCGCAGGGCGGCCAGGTCACCATCACCGCCCGCCTCGACAACAAACAAGTGACCCTCAGCGTGCGCGACAACGGTCCCGGCATCCCCGAAGACCTACAGCAGCGCATCTTCGAGCCCTTCTTCTCCACCAAAGAAGACGGCCAGGGCACCGGCCTCGGCCTCGCCATCGCCTCCGGCATCGTCGAGCAGCACGAAGGCACGATCGCCGTCATCTCCGCTCCCGGCAAAGGCAGCGAGTTCCTCATCCGCCTTCCACTCGCCTCACCCGTTTCCAATCCGCCCGCCATTTCCAACCCGCGCACCACTTCCAATCCGCCCGCCGCTTCAGAGCCGCGCGCGTCAGCAAGCGGTCCCCAAGGAGCCACCTCATGAGCGCTCAACGCAGTTCCATCCTCATCGTCGACGATGAGCGCGTGGTGCGCGAATCACTCGAACAATGGTTCACCGACGAGGACTACGATGTCACCGTAGCCGCCTCCGGCAAAGACGCCCTCGCCGCCCTGGCCCGCCAGCGCTTCGACCTCGCCCTGCTCGACATCAAAATGCCCGGCATGGACGGCATGGAACTCCAAGGCCGCCTCCACGAAGCCGACCCCGAACTCCCCGTCATCATCATGACCGGCTACGCCTCGGTCGAAACCGCCGTCCAGGCCCTCAAGCAAGGCGCCTACGACTACATCACCAAACCCGTCGATCCCGACGTCCTCTCCCACGCCGTCAAAAAAGCCATCGAGCACACCCGCGCCCGCCGCGAACTCGCCCAACTCCGCGACAGCATGGAAGACCTGCTCCCCGCTACCGACCTCATCGGATCCAGCCCCGCCATGCGCAAGGTGCAGGAGTTCGTCGAAATGGCCGCGCCCACCGATTCCACCATCCTCATCACCGGCGAAAGCGGCACCGGCAAAGAAGTCGTCGCCCGCGCCATCCACCAGCGCAGCATGCGCCGCAACATGCCGATGGTGGTCATCCACTGCGGAGCCCTCACCGACACCCTCCTCGAAAGCGAATTGTTCGGCCACGAGCGCGGAGCCTTCACCGGAGCCCAATACCGCCGCAAAGGCAAATTCGAATCCGCCGACGGCGGCACCGTCTTCCTAGACGAAATCGCCGACATCAGCCTCCGCATGCAAACCGATCTGCTCCGAGTCCTCCAGCAAAAAGAAATAACCCGCGTCGGCGGCAATCAGAACATCAAGGTCGATTTCCGCTGCATCGCCGCCACCAACAAGCGTCTCGAAGACCTGGTGGAAGCCGGCACCTTCCGCCCTGACCTCTATTACCGCCTCCACGTCCTCTGCATCGATCTCCCCCCGCTCCGCGAGCGCCGCGAAGACATCCCGCTCCTGGTCGAATTCTTCCTCCGCCGCTTGAGCGCCAGCACCAATCGCAGCACGGTCCCCGAACTCCGCCCCGCCGCCCTCGAGCGCCTCACGCAATACGATTGGCCGGGCAACGTCCGCGAACTCGAAAACGCAGTCGAGCGCGCCCTCGTCGTCAGCCGGGGCCCGGTGCTCGACGAAGAAGCCTTCGGCTTCCTCACCCGCAAAGTGGCGGTCCCTGTCACCACCGGCCGGACGCTCGAAGAAGTGGAACGCGCCCATATCCTTCATGTCTTCGATCAATGCGAAGGCAACCACTCCAAAACCGCGCGCATCCTCGACATTGACCGCACCACACTCTATGCCAAACTGAAACGCTACGGGGTCAAGTGATTCACCTGCTGCGCATCGGAAGCGACGTCGCTTTAGAAACGGCGGATGAACTCGCTGCCGCCCTCGCCCGCGAACTCCGCGAATCCTGCCACGTCCGCCCCGAACCAATCGACCCATCCTTCGCCTTCGACCCCGTCCGCAACCAATATCACGCCACCTCCATCCTCCGCGCCATGACCTCGATGACCGAAGGCGAGCGCCTCCTCGGCATCGCCAGCGTCGATCTCTACGTGCCGATCTTCACCTTCGTCTTCGGCGAAGCCCAGGTCTCCGGCCGCTGCGCCCTGATCTCGCTCACCCGCCTCCGCCAGGAATATTACGGCCTCCCCTCCGACCGCCGCCTCACCGCCGAGCGCCTCCTCAAAGAAGCGCTGCATGAACTAGGGCACACCTACGGACTCCGCCACTGCCACGACTGGAGTTGCCCCATGGCCTCCAGCACCTCCATCGAACGCATGGATCTGAAGAATCGACGCTACTGCCTCCGCTGCCACGCCGCCGTGCGCGCCGCCTCTTACTCATAGCGCAGCGCGCGAAGAGGATCCGCACCCAACGCCCGCCGCGCCGGAATCCACACCGCAACTCCGGAGATCGCCACCAACAGGCCAACCGCGCCAAGCAAAATCAATGGGTCCGCCGCCTTCACACCATAAAACCGCGCCGAGGCGAACATCCACAACACCACCGCCATCGGCACACCGATCGCCAGCCCCCAGCCAATCATCGACAGCGCCTCCTGCGAGATCAACCAGATGACCTCGAGCGGCCACGCACCCAATGCGATGCGAATACCAAGCTCCTTGGAACGCCGCGCCACGACATAAGCAAGGATGCCGTACAGCCCGATCGCCGCAAGCAGCGCCGACACCAATCCGAAACAGGACGACAGCAACGCGGTCAAACGATCCGGCAGCAGCGTCTCGTCCAGTTGCTCATTGAGCGTCTTCATCTCATACACCGGCACCGTGGAATCCAGCTTCCGCACTTCGTCGCGAATCGCAGCGGAGGCAGATGACGAACGCGCGGCGGTGCGCACATAGAACGCGATCCCCCCTTTTCCCGGACCCGCCCCACCGTCCGCCGGAACAAAAGCCTGACGCCGCACGCCCTCGCGAGGCCCTTCGTACAACGTGTCTTCCACCACACCTACAATCCGGACGTCGAGCGGCACACCCGGCCGGGCGCCCCAGCCAAAATAGCGGCCCACCACGGCCCGGCCGCCAAAATAATGCTCGGCGAAACTCCGGTTCACTACCGCCACTTTGGCCCGATCCCGTGCATCGCGCCAATCGAAATCGCGGCCCTCCAGCATGGGCACGCCCAGCGTCTCGAAATAGCCAGGAGTCACCGCGTTCAAATACACCGTTGCGTCATCGCCATACTTCGCCTGGTGTCCTTCAACGGTAATCTTGTTCTCCCACCACCAGCCGTGCAGCAGCGCCACACGCGCCGAGGCCGCGGCCTTCACTCCCGGAATGCGCCGCAGTGCCTCTACCAGCCTCTGAGAGAATCCGATGACCTCCAGACTCCCGTAGCCACTCATCCCCGGAGCCACCTGAAAAGTAATCAGCGTGCTCTCGTCACGAATACCAGTTGCCTTGTCACGCAAATTCTCCAGGGTCTTCACAAACATTCCCGCGCCAAAAAGAAGCAGAAAACTCAGCGCCACTTGCGCTGCGACCAGTCCCTTGCGCAGCCGCAACGATGCGCCGGGGCCGCCTCCGGTGCCTACGTCCTTCAGCGTTCTGCACAGATCCGGATGGCTGGCCTTGAGCGCCGGAATAAGCCCGAAAAGCACACCAGTCAGGCATGTCAGCACAAGCGTAAACAGCAGGATCCGCCCATCGGGCTGCGGCCGGATCAGCAGCGGATTTCCCTCCACCGGAACCATCGCCATCAATCCCCGCGTCAGCATCACCGCCAACCCGATGCCAATCAGCCCACCGGCAGTGGAGAGCATCAGCCCCTCCACCAGCAGTTGCCGCAGCAATTGTTGCCGCGACGCACCCACAGCCAGCCGGATCGCAATCTCCTTTTGCCGGGCATAGGCGCGGGCAATCAGAACATTCGCTACGTTTGTACAAGCCACCAGCAGCACCAGCCCAACCATGAACATCAACACGGTCAAAGCCGTGGAAAAACTATTCCGCATCAGCGAATAACCCGTGGCTGCCGCCTCAACCATCAGCTTCCCCGTGAGAAAACGCCACCGCATCCCTTCGGACCAATGGCGCGCGCCCGGCTGAGTCGTTTCATACTCTCGGATCTGGCGGAACAGCACCTGCATCGGCGCGGCTGCCGACTGCACCGTGTACCCAGGCTTCAAGCGCGCAAACACCTGTATCCACCGCTGCCGCGGATCGTCCATCGCAATGAATCGCCAATCCGGCGCCATCACCGGCTTCATCTGAATGGGAACGCGAATCTGCACGGCGCGAGCCGGATCCAGTCCCGCAAACCCTTCCGCCGACACACCCACAATCGTCATCGGGTGACGGTTCACCAGCACCTTCCGTCCTATGACGCCAGGGTCCGCGGCGAAGCGCGTCTTCCAGTAGTCGTAGCCGAGCACCACCACCGGATGGCCGCCATACAACCGGTCGTCCGTGGCCGAATCGAACACCCGGCCATACGCCGCCCTCACACCAAGCATCGAGAAAAAATTCCCCGACACCATCTCCGCGTCCACACGCTCGGTTTGATCATCCACCGTAACCGACGCCGATGTCTCCCGCCGGCAGATTACTTCGGAAAATGGCTCGGCTTTTCTCTGAAATTCCTGATAAGTAGGATAAGAATGAGCGCGGAACCCTTGGTCGGTACTGTAGGATTCGCCCGTCTGGTAGAGCATCACCAGTTCCTGAGGATTCTTCACCGGCAGCGGGCGCAGCAGCAGTTGATCCACGAAGGTGAAGATAGCGGTGTTGGCCCCGATTCCAACAGCAAGAGAAAGGATGGCCACAACGGCAAACAGCGGACTGCGAGCAGCGGCTCGTGCACCGTACCGAATGTCTTGCGCGAGTCTCATCAATAAACAAAAAAGGCGCCCGAAGGTGCCTTTCCCTCAATCACAGCAAGCCCGTTTATGGGTATTGGCTTCCGCCACCTTCAGTGCCGCCACCGACAACGTCACCGTCCGTCGGATCGGCTGACACAGTCGCGGCGCCGATCGCCAGAAGGGCTATTAACAACAAGCGTTTGAGCATGCGATACGATAACCTCCTTCCAAGGAATTGCGGATCGTTGAGAACACGCTAGTCAGGCAGCGTAGCAGAATCAGCAACCCCTCGCAAACAAGTGGCATCGCTGGGCGACGGAACAAACGAGCCCCTACTCGGCGTCCAATCTCTTATGCTCCACCTCATCCTCGCCCTCCTCGCCTCTCTCCACGCCGCCGACTGGGGTCCCACCATCAACGGCCTCCGCCTCTCCCTCTCCACTGACACCCCCGCCCAGAACCTCATCCTCACCTTCGAAAACACCGAACAACGCCGCGAGATGTTCCTCCATCTCGGCATCGCCGGAGTCCACGAAGCCGATCAAATCCACCTCTACCTCACCGCTCCCGATGGCAAACGCACCAAACTCCTCTACACCGGAGGTAACCCAGTCGCGCCCGGCCGCATCATCCCCATGATCGTCCCCCTCCTATCCGGCTCCACATACACCATCCGCACTCCACTCAATCGCTGGTATCTCCCCAGCCACACCAAACCCGACTTCCGCCAATCCACCCTCCACGCCGAAATCCAGCACGCCCAGGACATCGACTTCCGCTTCGTCGATTGCTTCGGCCTCCGCATCTTCTGGTACGGCGCCGCCCGCAGCAACCTCCTCCGTCTCCCCTGAAATTTGGGAAAATAAGAAGATACCCATGCAACTCCGTCTCTTTCCCCTCCTGGCATGCGCCCTCCTAAGCACCGCCCTCTCCGCCCAGGACGAAGGCATCGACTGGCTCTCCAATTACGAAGAAGCCCGCACCCTCGCCAAGAAGACCGGAAAGCCCATCTTCCTCGAGTTCCGTTGCGAGGCTTGACAGGCCGGAAGAATGTTTGACGCACAGGTTGTGCTGTCACCGAAAGATTCACCCCGCGGCAAACTCATGCAGCAATACGTGTGCGTGCGCGTCCCGCGCATGGACAACGTCGACATCGGCCTCTTCGAATACGATCGCTACAACACCCTCTACTTCTTCATCCTCAACGCCGACGAACAAATCTACCTCCGCTACGGCGGCCGCGACGCCAACTCGCAGGACACCTTCCTCAGCCTCCCCGCCATCGAACTCGCGCTCTCGAAAGGCCTCGAACTCCACAAGCTCTACCAGGACGGCAAACTCGCCCGCAAACCCCGGCCGAAGCCCGTTTTTCCTAAGGAATTCCCCCACCTCGTCAAGCGCACCTTCGCCGCCGGAGCCTGCGTCGAATGCCACCTCATCGGCGATTTCGTCAACGTCCACCGCGAAGAGGACGGCACACTCAACAAACCCCAGCATCTTTACCAATCCCCCGACTTCCGCATCATCGGTCTCCACTTCGACATCCCCAAAGGCCTCATCGTCAAAGACACACAAGGCGCGGTGAAAACCGCCGGCCTTCAACCCGGGGATCAGATCACCGCCATCAACGGCGAAACCGTCTACACCTTCGCCGATCTGCAATTTGCCTACGACAAGCTCCCCCGCACCACCGAAAACATGAAGCTCACCGTCGAGCGCGCCGGCAAATCCCTCGACATCGACGTCCGCCTCCCGCACCTCTGGTGGAAGACCGACATCCGCTTCCGTCAGGCCAGCATCGACCCGCGCACCTACTTCGATTCCCTCCCGCTCTCCGCCGAGCGCAAGCAACAACTCGGACTCAAGCCCAACAGCTTCGCTAGCGAAGTCTCCCACGTCGATGCCTTCGCCCAGATGATGAAAAGCCACGAACTCAAAACCGGAGACATCATCGTCGCCGTCGATGGCGCCGACACCGACCCCTTGGCCGACACCGCCGAGTTCTACATCAAGCTCCGCAAAAAGGCCGGCGACAGCGTTACCCTGGAAGTACTGCGAGGCGATCAGCGCATCAAAATGCCGCTGCAAACCTACCGCATGAGTTTCCGCAAATGAAAACATTTCTTGCCTTCATTGTTTTTGCCTCTGCCCTCGCCGCAGGCGATTGGTCCGCCCCTTCCGAAGTCTTCCATGACGACAAGCGCCTCATCACCTACCGCGCCCGCTGGAATGGCGCCTACGTAATCGTCGAAGTCGCGGTCGATCCCGGCTGGCACACCTTCGCCATGGACAACAAAATCCGCCACGAAGAGAAGCTCAAGGGCAAGCCCTCGCTCGGCGTGGAGAAAGACACCACCATCGCCGTTTCCGCCGGCCTCGAAACCGAAGGCAAGTGGCTCCAAACCGCCCCCCAGGATTTCTCCAAACCCGAACTCCGCTGGTTCACCTACGGCTTCGAAGGCAAAGCCCACTTCGCCGCCAAAGCCAAAAAGACCGGCGACGGCCCCGCCCAGGTCCACCTCAAAGCCCAGGCCTGCGCCAAGGAAATCTGCAAGAACATCGACGTCACCATGGCGGTTCCACTCACTCCCGACACGAACCCCTTCGACGCCGCCGCCCTGCAGCCCGTCCGCTAAGCGCACCTCACTGAGCCCGCCAGATCACCCGGCCATCCCGCACCGTGTAGCGCACTCGCCACAACGCCCCAAAGTCCCTCGCCGGATCCCCATCCAGAATCGTCAGGTCACCAATCATCCCCACGCCCACTCGTCCCCGCCGTTCGTCCCGAAACAGCCGCGCCGGATTCTCCGTCAACATCCGCAAGACCTCGCGCCAATCGAGCCCCACCTTCGCTAACTCCTCAAATTCTTCGCGCACATCGTAGTCCGTCAAATAGCCGCTGTCCGTCCCAAACACTAACCTCCCGCCAAGCCTGTGAAACTCCCCCACCACGCGGCGGATCTCGGGAGTTTCGGGGCTCCCACTGAACAACTTCAGCGTAGGGATCATCGCCATCCCGCTCTTCACGGCCCGCCTAAGCACCTGCTCATCCACCCCGCGCGTATCGTCCGGTGCATGTGCCAGAACATCCACCTTGCTGTCGATCGCGATGCGCACCCCCTCCAGATTCGATGGATGCGCGAACACAAGCTTCCCTTCCCCATGCGCCGCCTTTACCGCCGCCACCGCAATCTCATCTGGCATCGGCATTACCCGCCCCCGCGTCACCCAGGAGCCCGTAAAAAGCTTCACCAGATCCGCGCCGCCGCGCAAATTCTCCTCCGCGGTCCTCGGCGCTGCCATCTCCCTCAATACCTCCGCCGGCACTGCATCCTTCACGTAGTAAGGCACCCCATTCGGCGGAAAAATCGGTGCACCCGCGGTCAGTATCCGCGGCCCCAACACCTCACCACTCTCGATGCGCCGCCGCAGCGCCAAAGTATTCGCAAGCATCGACGCCGTATCCACCACTGTCGTGAACCCCGACCGCGTCAGCATCGCGCCAATCTGTTCGGAAAGTTTCCCCGCCGGCTGACCCGCAGCCCCCTCCCACTTCGGCTCAGTGAAGTGTACGTGGCTATTCCAAAACCCCGCCACCACCACACAACCCGCGCAGCGGATCACAACGGCGCCAGAAGGAATCGGAGCACGTTCCCCCACAGCCTGAATCCTGCCATCCGCAATCACCACCGTAGCCCGGCGCATCGACGCCGACGCCGACTCATACACCGTGGCCTCCGTAATCGCCAGCGATTGCCCGAAAACGGCGCTCCAACAAACCAGCCCAGCCCATGCAACGCGCAGCATACTTCACATACGATATCCCCCTCCGCCAGGTTCCGCCCTCATGCTGTGGTACCTTGATCACTGCCGCGCATGACCGAACCCGATCTCATCGATCATCTCTCCCAACATAAAGGCCTTGGCGCAGCGCCACGCGAAGAACTAGCCTGGCTCGCCGCGCACGGAGCACTGCGCGAACTCAACACCGGCAACATCCTCACCGCGCGTGGCGCAACCGTCGAAGGCCTGTTCATCCTGCTCTCCGGCCGCATCGCCATCTTCGTTGACCGCGGCGCCGGTCCGCAGAAGATGATGGAATGGCGCGGCGGCGATGTCCTCGGCCTGCTCCCTTACTCCCGCCTCGTCAGCCCGCCCGGCGACACCATGGCCATCGAGCCCACGCTCATTCTCGCCATCCACCGCGACCATCTCCGCGACATGATCCGCGAATGCCATGACGTCACCGCGAAACTCGTCCACGTCATGCTCGATCGCGCCCGCGCCTTCACATCGAGCGATCTGCAAAACGAAAAAATGATCTCACTCGGAAAACTCTCCGCCGGCCTCGCCCACGAATTGAACAATCCGGTGGCCGCCATCGAACGCGCCGCCGCGCTCATTGAAGATCGTCTCGATGACGCGGGCCAAGCCTCGCGAGCCCTGCTCGCCTCGCAGCTCACCGCCACGCAACTTGCCGCCGTCGACGCCGTTCGCACCGCCTGCAGTACACCCCATCCCACGCGCTCCCCGCTCGATGCCGCCCAATACGAAGAAGCCATCACCGATTGGATCGGCGATCACGGCCTCGACCCCGCCATCGCCGAGGGTCTTCTCGATACCAGCGTCACCATCGAAGCCCTCGATCAACTGGCCGCCTCCGTCGATGGACCCGCGCTGCAACCCGTGCTGCAATGGGCCGCCGCCGGATGCTCCGTACGCGCCATCGCCACGGAAATCCAGGATTCCGCCATGCGCATCTCCGGCCTCGTCACCGCCATCAAAGGCTTCACCTACATGGATCAGGCCACGGTTTCCGAACCCGTAGACCTCGTCAAAGGGCTCACCAACACGCTCACCGTACTCAAGGCGAAAGCAAGATCAAAATCGGTCCACGTCGCAATCCATGCCGGCCCAAGCCTCCCCAAAGTCCGCGGCTTCGCCGGTGAGCTGAATCAAATCTGGGCCAACCTCCTCGACAACGCCATCGACGCCGCCTCCGCCCACATCGAAGTGCAAACGGCCCTCGAAGGCCAGCGCGTCGCCGTGCGCATCATCGACGACGGCCCCGGAATCCCGGAACAGATCCGCGCCCGCATCTTCGAACCCTTCTTCACCACCAAGCCCGTGGGTCTCGGCACCGGACTCGGCCTCGACATCGTACGCCGTCTCGTCCGCCACAACGACGGCGAAATCACCGTGGAATCGCAGCCCGGACACACCGAGTTTTGCGTCCTCATCCCAATCGCCGAAGGAGGCACAACTCAGCCATGAACAAACCCGTCCTCCTCCTCATCGACGATGATCCGCAAGTGCTCGCCGCCGTGCGCCGCGACGTCCGCTCCCGTTACCGCGAGCATTACACCGTCGTCTCCGTCGCCTCCGGTGAAGAAGCGCTCTCCGCCGCCCGCGAATTGAAGACTTGCGGCGACACGCTGGCCATGATCATCAGCGATCAGCGCATGCCGGGCATGGCCGGAAGCGAAGTCCTCGCCCGCTCCCGGGAACTCTATCCACTGGCGCGTCGCGTGCTGCTCACCGCCTACTCCGACATCGAGGCCGCCGTGCGCGCCATCAACGAAGCCCACGTCGATCACTACCTCTCGAAACCCTGGCAGCCTCCCGAAGAAAAGCTCTTTCCCGTGCTCGATGATCTGCTCGATGCATGGCAAGCCGAATATCTCCCCGAAGCAAAAGGCCTGCGCCTCGTCGGTGACCAATGGTCGCCGCGCTCGCATGCCATCAAAGACTTCCTCGCTAGCAATCTCATTCCCTATCGCTGGCTCGATATCACCCGCGACGCGGACGCCGCCACACTGCTCGACGCCGCTCAAGTCAGCGCCTGCGACCTGCCCGCATTGTTCTTCGAAGATGGCGCCGTGCTCCGCAATCCCGAAGCGCGCCAGGTGGCCGAACGCCTCGGCCGCCCCATGGCCGCGGCCTTCGATGTGTACGACCTGGTGATCGCCGGAGCCGGTCCCGCCGGACTCGCCGCCGCCGTCTACGGCGCTTCGGAAGGCCTCCGCACGTTGCTCCTCGATCGCCACGCGCCCGGTGGACAGGCGGGCACCAGTTCGCGCATCGAAAACTATCTCGGCTTCCCGGCCGGCGTCAGTGGCAGCGAACTCACGCGCCGCGCCATCGCCCAGGCACAGCGTCTCGGCGCCGAATTCCTTGTGCCGCTCGAAGTCTCCAGCGTATCCATCGATGGAGGCTACAAACGCGTCTCCCTCGCCGGCGGCCGTGAAATCATCACTCGCACTTTGCTCATCGCCACCGGCATGGCTTACCGCGAGCACCCCGCCCCCGGCATCGCCGAGCACACCGGAGCCGGTGTCTACTACGGCGCCGCCACCACCGAAGCCCCTGTCTTCCGCGGCCGCCGCGTCTTCATCGTCGGCGGCGGCAACTCCGCCGGCCAGGCCGCCATGCATCTCTCCCGCTACGCCCACGAAGTACACATCGTCGTGCGCCGCACCACGCTCCGCGACACCATGTCGCAATACCTCATCGATCAAATCGCCAACACTCCCAACATCCATCTGCGTCCATGCACGGAGATCGCCCGCACCGAAGGCGATGGCCGTCTCGAACGTGTCGCGCTCACTTCCCTCGAAGACGGCGCCACGAAAACAGAAGACGCCGACGCTTTGCTCGTATTCATCGGCACCCAACCCCGCAGTGACTGGCTCCCCCACAACGTACTCCGCGACAGCAAAGGATTCGTCCTCACCGGCCGTGACCTCCACGCCGCGGAATCCTTCGCACGCATCTGGAAAGAGCGCCGCGAGCCTTTGCCTCTCGAAACCAGTGTCCCCGGCATCTTCGCCGCGGGCGACATCCGCGCCGGAGCCATGAACCGCGTCGCTTCCGCCGTGGGCGAAGGCTCCATGGTCGTCCGCCTCGCCCTCGACTACCTCGCCCTAACCTGAGCAGGTCCGTGTCGAGAACCGCGTCAGAGTCTGTGAAATTCCCAGCCCCAACCTTCACGCGAAAAGTGGGGCGGGCTATCGCAGTTTGTGGCCTGCCTCGGCCGAAGGCCGCGTTGACAGCCCACGCCTTCCAGTCCCAATCCCGCTGAATCCTCGCCGAGACAAGAGTTACAGAGCCGCGCGCGTCAGCGGTCTACTCACGGAACGGCGTTCTCCGCCTTCGGCAATTTCCAATACCCCACGATTCCGAACCCCACCAGCATCGCCGCGCTCCCAAAGTACATGTTCCGGATCCCAACCACTTCGGCCACCGGACCAGCCACAAACATCGACAGCACCTGCGACCCCGCCACCAGCGACATCATCGAACTCATCACCCTTCCCAGGAGTTCATGCGGCGTTTCATGCTGAATCAGCGTCGTCGCCGTAAGGAAGATCGCCGAAGCGCATAGCCCCAGCCCGAACATCCCCGCCGCGGTCCCGCCCATCGTGCCGAACGACGCCACCAGCAACACCGCAACGCCCATTCCCCACAACCCGTACACCACCAGGTCCTGCTGCCGGATGTGCCGCGCAAACCGCGTCAGCAACTGCGTCCCGATGATCATGCCGATGCCGATCAGCGTATTCAACACACCAAACGCCCCCGACGTCGAGTGCAGCACGTCGCGCACGTAGATCGAAAGCAGCGCGCCGAAGCAGCGCATCGCGAATATCCCCGCCGTCATCGAGAGAATCACGAACGAAATCGTCGAGTGCCTGAAGATAAATCCAAAACCCTGCCGCATCGAATCCAGCACCGCGCGCGACTCCGTCCCCGTCGCCTGCCGCTCGATAGGCAGCGTCATCACCAGCGCCGCCGAAAAGAAGAAACTAAACCCATCGTAGAGAAAACAGGAGTTCGCCCCGGCCAGTTCCACCAGTTGCCCGGCAAAGCTCGGAGCCAAAATGAGAGCCCCCTGATTCGCCTGCGACATCAATCCGTTAACTGCCATCAGCCCCGCCATCGGAACCATCGTGCGCACCGCCACCGATTGCGCCGGAACGAAGAACGCGGAAACCACGCTCATCGTGAACAGAATCCCGTAGATCATATACAGGTCTTTCACGAACACCAGCGCCAGCACCAGCACGCCGCGGATCACGTCGCTCGCCACCATCGTCCGCTTCAGCGGCCACCGGTCCACGAAAACACCGGCCAGTGGGCTCACCACCGCCATCGGAGCCATGAACGAGACCAGCACCATCGCCACCTGCGTCGCCGTCCCATGAAGCTGAAACGTCACCACCGAGATAATCGCAAATAGCGCCAGAAAATCCCCAAAAACACTCACAATCTGCGCAATCCACAGCCGCCGCACCGGCCGCAGCCGCAACACGTCGCTGAAAGACAAAGGTGTTCCTGCATTCGCCATAGTGGTGTTCCTCAATCAGACTAACCGAACACAAGCGCGAAAACGATCACTTCGAAAAGAAAAAACAGACCTCTATCTATTGCATTATCAATGAGTTAGATATTTCCCAATCGACCTGTTATCCTGATAATGGCAAGGGCCCTGGAAAAGTGGCGCGAAGCTCACCCCCGCACATCAATCCCCACCGCATCATGATCCGATAGCGGAACCTCCGACCCATCCCGCTTCTCCTGCAGCACCACCGGATTCTCCGGCTTCACTCCCCGCACCGCGAACCAATCCAGTTTCAACGGACACCGCCCATCATGATTCCGCAGTGACCAGTGAATAAACGGAAAGCACCACCCCGGCACCCACTCCGCCAAACTCCCCGCTGCCCGCGGATCCCTCATGTCATACAGCACCGTGTGCTTCCCCGCCAGATTCGCATCCCGATAGTTATACCCGCGCTCTTCCAGCATGCGAAACAGACTCCGCTCAAACAGCCGGTCCGGATACAAATAATGATTCCGGATCACATAATCCACACCCATGAACACCCGCAGCCAAAACCCGCAAATGGCATGAAACGCCCGCGACGAATTATACGTGCTCGTGTTCCAATCGCCCCCCAGCACCACCGGCATATCATCCGGCATCGTATCCAGAATCGACCGCATCTGCTCCATCCGGTGCTGCTGGCTCGATTGCGCGCACAAATGCACCGAGGCCGTCGCCATTGACTGTCCGGGAAAATCCACCACGCCGGCCAGCGTCGTCTGCCGCCCCAGCCGCTTCTCGCGCGAAGCGATCTTGTCAATCCCGTTCTCCAGCGCAATGGCCCGCACATCGCGCAGCGGATAGCGGCTCAGAATCGCATTCCCATGCAGCCCTAAATCGTTCTCCCCAGGCGTATCCCGCTCCACGCCGGAGCCCTTCACCAAACTCAAATAGCAAGGCACGAACGCATAGCACATGCCCAATTCCTGGGCCATCCTTCGCGCCACATCCACGTTCCCCGAACGCGCCATCCCCGCATCGGTCTCCACCAGCAACAGCACGTCCGCGTCTTTCAAAAACGCATCGTTCCGCAGCGCCTGCAATTGCCCCGGCAACTGCGTCCCGCGCTCGATGTTCCATGCCACAAACCGGTAGCGCTCCTTCCGCGGCGCCTCCACACGCCGGAAATCTCCCATCTGCGGAGTCTCCAGCGCCGCCCGAATCTCCTCCGCCAACTCCTGATAGCGCGGATGGCGATGCAGTTCTTCGCTCGACCGGCATTGCAGGAACTCGGGAAATGCCGGCACCAGCCGGCGGCGAATCATTTCATGTAAAGCGTCAACGGAATCGTGAGTCTCGGAAATCATGTCGATCAGTGCATGGGCATCCACACCGTGCCGGCGCCAATCGCCGCCGCGGCCAGAATCACCCACAGTGTTTCCACCTTCGTAAATGACAATAGCGCAAAGGAGACCGCCGCAATCGCAACAGCGAACCATCCGGTGAGCGCATCGCGGCCCAGTGGAATGCTCGCGGAAAGCAGCAGCCCCGCCGCCGAAAGCAGGATCGCCCGTATCGCGCTGCGCAACCGCGGGTTCGACGCCTTCTCATGCAGCAGCCGCAGCAAAGGAATCACCAGAAACGCCGGCGTGATCACCGCCAGGTATCCCGCAACCGCCCCCGGCACGCCCGCCGCCAGGTACCCCACCGACACAATATAAATCCCCGCCGGCCCAGGCCCCGACCGCCCCGCCGCCACCGCCGTATTCAACTGCCGTTCCGTCAGCACATGATAGGTCTGCACAAAATCGGCATGTACGATCGGCAATGAAGCCAGCCCGCTAAAACTGATCAGATTCGCCTTCAACAACAGCAGGTACACAAGGAGTGGATTCACCGCGCCTCGTCCTCCAGCCACAGTGCGCCTATGGTCGATGCCACCACCATGATCTGCAGCGGCGAAATGTTCCACACTTCCCGCAACAGCAGCGTCCCACCGGAAAGCAGAACCACACGCGGCCATGCGCGCCGGTTCAAACTGGGCCGCGCCAGCGCGAATGATGAGGACACCATCATCCCGGTCACCGCCGCCAGCACCGCCAGAATCGCCGCATTCGTGTACACGTTCCCCACCGCCGATTCAAACCCCAAGGTCAACCAAACCGCCAGCACTGCCGAAGGCGCAGACGCACCCAACACGCCCAGCATCGCCGCCGCCCACCCTGACATCTGATACCCCGTCGCCGCGCAAAACGCCAACACGTTCGTCCCCGGCGTCACGCGCGACAGGGAGAACGCCAGAGCGAACTGCTCCCCCGTGAGCCACTTCCGCCGTTCCCCAAACTCGCGCTGCAAGGCCACGATGGTCGGGTCTCCGCCGCCAAACGTCGTGTTCCCCAGTTTCGTGTAGATCCAGGCCAGCGCCGCCACCGAAGGCTTCATGCCCTCCATGCGCGTTCCACCTCCTCGCGCCGCCGCAACAGTTCCGCGTGATCGTCGCACACCTGCGCCGCATAGTTCGCCGTGAAACCCAGAAGCCGGTTGATGTAGCGGTCTTCCCTGCCCGCAATCAGTTGTGGAATCGCCCGCGGCCCTTCCTCACCGTTTGCCCCCAACAGATGCACCCGCGCCAGAATCGATCCGAAAATAGTCGCCACCTTCTCCAGCCGCGCCGGCGTCGCAAAGCGCTTCGCGGAAAACCGCTCGTCGTTGGACCCGATTTCCCTCGCCTGCATCGGCAGCCCGCTCATCACCGTGTGTCCCAGATAGCGCTTGGGAAATAACTGGCACCGCCGCGTATAGCCGAACACCTGCTCCGCACGCTTTCTCACCGCCCTCGGGCGTGGCGCATCCAGCGCCGAATCGAGCGCCTGCTTCCACTCCACCAGCCGCAGCGTAGAGTACTCCGCTTCCCCCTCGCCCTTGTCGAAAAGCAAAGCGTAACGGTGCCGCCCCATGCTGCCCGTCCCCGCGATACGCGTGGCCACATCCTGCAACACAAACCGGCCCGGCTCTGCATTCTTCGGAGCCAGACAATTGCCCAGGTAAGCCGCCAGGGCCCGCCGCACGGCAGGCAACGCCTCCGTGATGCGCTCGTATTGCTCGTCCCCGCGAAATTGAAACAGGCCGTCCCGCCCCGGCTTGGCCAGCTTCATCATCAGTTCCGTGCGCGACTTCTCCTTCGAATCTTCCCGCAGGTTGCGCACTTCCTCCGCTTCCGGCAAGTCTTCAAACTGCTTGCGCGAAAACTTCCGCCACTGCCGCAACCCCTCCAGCCAGGCACGCACCGCCGCCTCCGCCGCATGCACCGATTCCCCGTAACGATGCTGCCCCAGCGTCGCCAGCATCAGGCTCACCGTCAGCCGTAAAACGTCCCAATCGTAGACACCGATCGTCGCCTCGTCAAAATCGTTGATATCGTAAACAATGCCCCCGCCCACACTGCGAAATGCACCGTAATTCTCAGCATGCACGTCGCCTACCATCAGGCCGGAAGCGTCAACGGAAGGAAATCGCTTGACGTCAGAGGCAAAAAGAAAAAATGTCCCGCGGTAAAATCGAAACGGCGAATCGCATAATCGACGTAACTTTTCCGTCAATTGCGGCGAGTGCACACCTTGGTGCCACTCCAGAATGCGATCGACTGCGCTCTGCACATCGCCCCGGAAAGAGACGGAAGGCTATGACGCCCGGGCTTTGGCCACCCGCACAAACTCGAAGCGCTCCAGCGTCGCTGCCACCGACGAAGACTCCGCGGCCTCCGTCCGTACCACCTTGCCGACACACTTCAGCCGCACGGCGGTCCCCTTGTTCCCGGTGGGTAGCGTGATCATGAACTCAATCGGCTGCCCGATCTCCACCGGCAAATCGGAGTGGAACAGCACTCCACCCGAACTCAGGTTGACGGTTTCTCCGGAACGTTCCACGGTGTTCGGCCCCGAACGGATCAACTCCACCGGTAACCGGAGATCAAATCGTTGGTTCTTCCGTTGGTCTGACATGGCTTCTTTCCCACTCTAAGTTGTAGTACCTAACTCAGTCAATAGTTTCAGTACAGATCGGCTAAAGTTTAGTACTAGTACCAATAGTGCATCCGTTCCAGCTTCCTGTCAATCCCCCGACTCCCCTGCTACAATTGACCTGGGAACGCTACGCCGGAACTGCACTCCCCCCTGACGCGTCTTCTCCTTCAGTGATCGCATGCTCCGCAAAACCGGAAGAATCATCTCGGGCTTTGGATTGCTCCTCATTGGAGCCATCCTGGCGCTACCACTGGTACCGGGCCCCGGCATTCCGATCATGATCCTCGGTCTGGTCATCCTGTCCGACCACTTCCCCTGGGCCAAGCGCATTATCGATTGGGGAAAAGCAAAATTAGAAGGCTATACCAAGAAACAACCGCAGCCGACTCGGGTTGACAAAACTTGACACTTTTTCTCACTGCCCTCCTGGGCGTCTCACTTCTATCAGCAGAGACGACCAAGGGAGTGGTGCGCTTCCACAACCAGCCCGTCCCCGGAGCACTGGTAGAAACCCCAACCCACAAAACCACCACCGATGAATCCGGCCAGTGGAGCCTCGACCTTCCGCCTGGGACACACACCGTTCGCTTTTCGATGTTCGGCTTTCAGCAGAAAACAGTCGATATATCCACAACATCGAACCACCTAGTGGAAGTGGCGCTGGAGCTGCTGCCGAAGCCCCCATCCCACCCCGCCGGTGCCGCCGGGTTTACAGAATTTATCATTCAGGACGCTTCCGGCGATTTGCCGCCAGACCCGCCGCCGCCCTCAACCGATAGCGCCTCGGAGAGCTTTCTGCTCAGCGGCAGCCTGACCCACGCCTTGGCGCCGACCCCGGCCGCCCCACTGGAATCGACTCTCGATACATCGCCCGTTGCCGCCGCCCAATCCCGTGGCGATGCCGACGGCGTCACCAAAAAAGGTCGAATTCGCACCAAGCCCGTGAAAGGCGACCGGCCGGCGAAAGCCGCTCGTGCCGGCAACAAACGCAAGAAGAAAGCCCTCGACGCCTATCGCGGATCGGCCACCTGGAGCTTCCGTGACTCCGCACTCGATGCTCGCCCCTTCTCCATTACCGGCCAGACCATACCAAAGCCCGACTACGCCCAGCACCGTTTTGGCGCCTCCTTCGGCGGCCCGATCACTACCGCTTCCACTTTTTTTATCAGCTATAACGGCGCCCGCAGTTCCGCCCCTTTTCACGCCGTGGCCACTCTCGCCGATGCCGCCGAACGCGCCGGCGATTTCGCCGCTTCTTCCACCCGCCTCCCGGTCACGGTCTACGACCCTACCACCCGCCAGCCTTTCCCTTCGAACCGTATTCCGGTTTCCCGGATCGCTCCCGCCGCCCAGGGACTGCTCCCCTTCATCCCGCTTCCCAACCAGCCAGGCAAAATCCAGAATTATCAGTACGCCACCGCCGCCGACCAGAATCGCAACGATCTGAACGTGCGTGTCAACCAGACCCTGGCCCCCAAAGTCCGCATCGGAGCCAACCTCCAGTGGCAGAACCGCAGCGGCACGCAAGCCCTCCCCTTTACATTTTTTGACACCACTTCAAACAGCGGCATCAACCTCGATGCGAGTCTCACCCAGACGCTCAACCGCCGTACTGTCAACACGTTACGCTTCCTTTACAACCGTGGCTACAATGAGCTCCTGCCGTTCTTCGCCTACGGCCGGAATGTCGCCTCCGAACTCGGCATCCGGGGCACTTCCCCAGACCACGTCAACTACGGCCCGCCCAACCTGAACTTTACAAATTTTGGCGCTCTTTCCGATGGCAGCCCCAACGTCAGGCGCGACCTCACCACCGGGTTGACGGAAGGCATCACCCACGTTCACGGCAAGCACAATCTATCGATCGGTGGCGATTTCCGCTTGCTGCATCACAACGTCCGCACCGACCAGAATGCCCGCGGCACGTTCACCTTCAGCGGTTTGCGCACCAGCGGCTTTGACGCCCAGGGGAACCCGCTCGCCGGAACGGGCTTCGATTTCGCCGATTTCCTCCTCGGTCTGCCGCAATCCGGCTCTGTCCGTTACGGCTCCTCCGATAATCAATTCCGCGCCCATTCTTATTCGGCTTACACCCAGGACGACTGGCGCATGCGGCCGAATTTCAGCGTCACCCTCGGATTTCGTTACGAATATTTACACCCTTTTCGCGAATTGCGCGGCCAGATAGCGAATCTCGACATCGCCCCCGGCTTCACCGGAGTCGCCGTAGTCACCCCTGGCCAACCCGGTCCCTACAGCGGAACATTCTCCAGTACGTTGCTCGATCCGGATCGCAACAACTTCAGCCCGCGCGTCGGGCTGGCCTGGAAGCCGTCACCGCGCAAGCCGCTCACCATCCGCGGCGGCTACGGCGTCTACTACAACAGCCGGGTCTATACCAACTTCGCCACGCGCCTTGCCTCGCAGCCGCCCTTTGCCCGCACCAGCACCGTGAACACCAGCAACGCGCGTCCGCTGACGCTCGAAGACGGTTTCACCACGGCGCCCACCCAGACCATCCGCAACACCTTCGCCGTCGATCGCCACTACCGCATCGGCTACGCCCAGAACTGGAATTTCTCCGTGCAGCGCGACCTGCCCCGCTCGTTCGTCATCGAAGGCGCTTATCTCGGGGTAAAAGGCACCCGGCTCGATGTGCAGCGTCAGCCCAATCGCGCCGCGCCGGGATCGCAACTCGATGCCGAAACCCGCCGCCTCATCGGCAACGCGGTGGGCTTCACCTTCGACAGCGCGGAAGGTAACTCCATCTATCATGCCGGCCAGGCGAGGCTCACCCGCCGCTTCCGGCGCGGCACTTCAATGAGCGCGCTTTACACCTACGGCAAATCCATCGACAACGTGTCCACCTTCGGCGGAGGCGGCACCGTGGTCGCGCAGGACGATCGCAATCTCAGCAATGAGCGCGGTCTGTCCACCTTTGACCGCCGCCACTCCCTGGCCCTGAACTACTTCGTCATGTCGCCCTTCGCGCAAAGGCGGTTCACAAAGGATTGGACCCTCAGCGGCACCATGGCCTACCAATCGGGCAATCCCTTCACTGCGCGTGTGCTCGGCAACCGCTCCGATTCGAATGGCACCGGAGTCATCGGCAGTGGACGCGCCGATGCCACCAGCCTCGGCGTGCGCGATGGCGATGGATACTTCAACCTCGCGGCCTTCACCGTGCCTCCACCTGGGCGCTACGGCAATGCGGGCCGCAACACCATCCCCGGACCGCAGTCGCTCGTCTTCGGCCTGGCCTTGGCCCGCAACTTCCGCTTCACCGATCGCAAGCGCATGGACATCCGCATCGAAAGCCAGAACGTGACCAATCACACCAACATCAGCGGCATCAACGGCGTGGTCAATTCGCTCAACTATGGACTCGCCACCGCCGCGGCGCCGATGCGGTCCGTCTCCGGACAAGTGAGGTTCCGCTTCTGATGCGCCGCCTGCTGGCCTGCCTCATTACCGCATCGATGCTTTCCGCACAGCAGGAGATTGTCTTCCGTGCGGAGAGCAATCTCATCGTGGTCAACGTCACCGTGCGTGATTCCTCGGGCCGCCCTATCGAGGGACTGAAGAAGGAAGATTTCCAACTGTTCGAAGACGACAAGCCGCAGCAGATATCCGTGTTCGAATTGCAGAAGCTCGGCACGGACCCGTTACCCGCCATCAGCGTGCCCGCGGCGACACCGGCCGCGCCGAAGACCGAACCAACAGAACCCGCGGCAGAGAAGCCTCAGACGAAGGACAAGCGCCTCATGGTCCTGTTCTTCGATTTTTCCGGCATGCCCGTCGCCGAGCAGGTCCGTTCGCAGGACGCAGCCGTCAAGTTTCTCGAATCGCAGATGACTTCCTCCGATCTGGTTTCCTTGATGACCTTCTCCAACGATCTGCGCCTGGTGCAGGATTTCACCGCCGACCGCGCAGCGCTGGTCACCGCCATCCGCGCTTTCCGCACCGGAGAGGGCACTGACCTTGCAGCCACCGGCGATGCGCCAACAGAGGAAGAGGAGGACGACGGCAACATTCTCTTCTCCGCCGACGATTCCGAGTTCAATCTCTTCAACACAGACCGCAAGTTGGGAGCGCTGGAAGCCGCCGCGCGCCAACTGGCCGCCTATCCCGAAAAGAAGGCCCTCGTCTATTTCTCCAGCGGCGTCAGCAAGACCGGCACGGAGAACCATTCGCAACTGCGCGCCACCATCAATGCCGCGGTCAAAGCCAACGTCGCCATCTACGCGCTCGATGCGCGCGGCCTCGTGCCCAGCGCGCCGGCCGGCGATGCCTCGAAAGCCGCGCCTTCGGGCAAAGACCTCTTCAGCGGCCTCTCCATGAAGAAAGAGCGCGACAAGTTTCACGATCAGCAGGAGACGCTCTACTCACTGGCCGCCGATACGGGAGGCAAAGCCCTTCTCGATAGCAACGATCTCACCACCGGCATCCGCCAGGCGCAGCGCGATATCAACACCTATTACCTGCTCGGCTACTACAGCACCAACCCCGCGCCCGACGGCCGTTTTCGTAAGATCCGCGTTCGCCTCAGCCCGTCGCTTAAGGCAAAGCTCGATTACCGTCCAGGATATTACGCTCCGAAACTCTGGAATAAGTTCACAAGCGAAGACAAGGAACGCCAGCTCGAAGAAGCACTCCAGCTCGGCAATCCCGCCACCGAACTCCCCATCGCCCTCGAAGTGAACTACTTCCGCATGGAGAAGGGACAGTTCTTCGTCCCCATCGCGGTGAAGATCCCCGGCTCGGAAATCGTGCTCGCGAAGAAGGGCGGCACGGAGCAGGCCGAACTCGATTTCCTCGGACAGGTGCGCGATGCGAAGAACCGCGTGCAGGGGAGCGTGCGAGACACCATCCGCGTCAAGCTCAGCGCGGAGAACGCCGCCCTGCTCGCCGAGCGCCAGCTACAGTACGACACCGGCTTCTCCCTCGCTCCAGGCCAGTACAGGCTCAAATTCCTGGCCCGTGAAAACTCCACCGGCAAGATGGGCGCATTCGAAACCCAGTTCACTGTGCCGGACTTCGGCGCCACCAATGACTCCGTGCACATGAGCACCGTCGTGTGGAGCAACCAACGCGAGCCGCTCACCGCCGAGATTGGGGCGGCCGAAAAGTCAAAGAAAGCCCTGGCCCGCCACCCGTTGATCACCGGCAACCACAAGCTGGCGCCAAGCATCACCCGCGTCTATCGCCGCAACCAGCGCCTCTACGTCTACTTCGAAGTCTATGATCCGGCCAAGGCCACCGAAGGCCCCAGCGTGGCGGCCAGCCTCGCTCTCTATCGCGGCAAGCAGAAAGCCTTCGAATCAAGCCCCGTGCGCCTGTCGCAATTCACTCCGCACCGCGGCGAGACGCTCGCCTTCCAATTCCAGGCCGCGCTTGCCCAATTGAAGCCCGGCAGCTACACAGCGCAGATCAACGTCATCGACGAACAGGGCCGCCGCTTCACCTATTCCCGTGCCCCACTCGTCCTGCGGGACTAACAGCTATTCCTCTCCACTCGCAAAGCTCGGCATCTGCCGCCGGTATCCACCGGTCTTGTAAGCACCATACAAGATCCCCGCAATCATCCAGATCCACCCGGCAATCTGCGCTGTGCGGCTCAGGCTGATCCACAGGTAGAAGCAGATCAGCACCCCAGCCACGCCCGGCACAAGCTGCATCCAGTGCTTCTCCGAAGAGCGCACCCAATAGCGCAGCACCGAACTCAGATTCACCCCCATGAAGCCGATCAGCGCTCCGAAATTCAGCAGTTCCGCACCAAGCTGATAGCTCATCAGCAGCCCGCCAAAAGCGCACGTCAGGCCGATCAAAACCACGTTCCGCGCCGGCACTCTCGTTTTCGGATGCAATTGACCGAAAACAGATTTCGGGATCGTATTGTCGCGCCCCATCCCATAGAGCAGCCGCGCCCCGGCCAGTTGCGCTCCGCTGCCTGACCCGACGGTGGCCACCACCAGCGTCCACGTGATGACGTAGAACAGCGCCTCGCCGCCGGCGCGCCGCGCCACATGCATATAAGCCGTATCGTTGTTCGGAAACGCCTCCACCCCCGGCCACACCAACTGCGCTACATACACCTCAATCGCCGAGAGCGCTCCGATAATCAGACACACATACACCGTAGCCAGCAGAATGTTTCGCCGTGGATTCTGCACCTCCTCCGACAATGTCGAGATGGCATCGAATCCGATGTACGTCAACACAGCGACCGAGGTCGCCGTCGAGATCGAGCTCCACGAGAAGGTCGCCGGATCGTAGAATGGCCGCGTCCATCCCACTTCCGGCTGCGCCAACACATACCGCATCGACGCAGCGATCATCCACAAAATCACCAGGCCCATCGCCACCGACAGAACCTGGTTGGTGCGTGCCGTCGCCTGAATCCCCCGCAAGTTCATTGCCGTAAACAATCCCGCGAAGAAGAACACCGCCACCCACTGCGGCATGGCCGGAAAGAAGTCGTGAAAGGCGCTGGCGCACCAGATGGTGCAGATCAGCGGGTTCACCACATAGTCGAGCAGCATGCTCCATCCGGTGAGATAGCCCAACACCGGATGCACTTCCTGCCCGACATAGGTGTATGCCGAGCCTGCCGCCGGATAGGCCCGCGCCATGCGCCCATAGCTGATGGCCGTGCACAGCATCGCCACCATCGCCACCAACACGGTGGTCACCACATGCCCCTTGCCCACCACGTGGATCGCGCCATAAGGAGGCATCGGAGCAGTGGGCTGAATCATGATGATCCCCATCACGATCAACTGCCCTAACGTAAGAGAACGGCGAAGATGCACTTCCTGCGTCGCGGCCATAGTTCTGCTTATTGTGGCATGGACGTAAGCCTTACTTTGGTGCTCGGCATGCACACAAAACAAGTGCTATGCCGGCAAAACAACTACTCTTCCGTTCGAACGCCCGCGAAGCGTTGCTGCACGGAGCGGCTACGGTTGCCGATGCCGTGCGAGTCACCCTCGGACCGAAGTCCAAATGCGTGCTCATCGAAAAACGCTTCGGCCACCCCCTTGTGTGTAACGACGGAGTGACCATTGCCAAAGAGATTGACCTCAAGGATCCGGTGGAAAACCTCGGCGCGCGGATGATCCGCGAAGCCGCCGAGCGCACCGGATCGGCCGTCGGCGACGGCACCAGCACTGCCACCGTGCTGGCCTATGCCCTCTATGCCGACGGCATCCGTAACGTTGCGGCAGGCGCCAGCGCCATCGAGTTGAAGCATGGACTCGACCGCGGGCTGAAGGCCGCCGTCGACAGCCTCAAGGCCATCTCCCGTCCGGTGCGCGATCCGCACGAGCAGGAGCAGGTGGCCACCGTCTCGGCTCACAATGACCCGTCTATCGGCCAACTGGTGGCCAACGCCGTGGCCAAAGTGGGCTCGGAAGGCGTCATCACGGTGGAAGAGGCCAAGACCACGGAAACCGTAGTGGACGTAGTGGAAGGAATGCAGTTCGACCGCGGCTTCCTCTCCCCTTACTTCGTCACCAACCCGGAGGAGATGGAAGCGGTGCTCGAAGACCCGCTCGTGCTGCTGCACGAGAAGAAAATCGCCAACATGAAAGACCTCCTGCCGCTGCTCGAAGAAGTCGTGCGGCAGGGGCGTCCGCTGCTGATCGTGGCCGA
>JAFDVS010000098.1 GCA_018268935.1 Acidobacteriota bacterium
TGCTCACGCGCGCGGCTCAGTAAAGACCGTTCAGAAGACGAAGCGGAGGCTCACCTGGGCACGGCGGGCGTTGGTGCCGTCGGGGAAGCCTTGTGAAGCGGAGCCTTCGCCGAGGCGTGGGGTTGGGGCGAGGACTCCGTTGGTGGCCTGGAACGCCTGTCCGTTTACGGCGGTGTCCGAGACGTGATTGAAGACGTTGAACGCTTCGAAATTGAGGTGGAGCTGATAGCGGTCGCTGAAGGGGAGGATCTTCGTGAGACGCGCATCGGTGCGGTAGATCTGATCGACGTCGAGACCGGCGGCGGGCCAGAAAGGCACGCGGCTGGAAGCGCCGAATCCATTCAGTGAGCCGGTGAAAGCGGCTCCGGCGAAGGGGTTGCCGGAGACGAAGATGGTTGCGGTCTGGTTCTGCGCCGAGGCGAAGGTGCTGATCTGCGAGAACTGCCAGTTGTTGGCGATGAATTTGGCGAACTTGGAATCGCTCTTCATGAGGCGCGGATTAGCGATGGTGGTGAACACCAGGCGGTGGCGCTGGTCGAGAGCGGAGGATGATTTGTCCTGGCGGTAGTCACCGTTGAAGAGACTGGTTGGGCCGCCGGAGAAGAAGATGTTGTTGTTGCCGCCGCTCTGGTTGAAGTCAATGGCGTGCGACCAGGTATAGGCAACGGAGCCTTCCCAGGACTTGGACATGCGTTTGCGCAACTGGACGGCGAGGGCGTTGTAGTAGGAGTTGGCGCCATGGTCGACCATGTTGACGCGGCGCCAGTTGGGATTGACGCGGTTGGCGAGGCGGTAGGTGGGGGTGGTGTAAGTGCCGACCTGCTGGCCTGCGTCGTTGTTGATGCGGTAAGTGACCTCAGGGCCGAGAGGGCCGACGTTGAGATCGCGGACGGTGGTGAGGTGAGCGCCTCGAGACCAGATGTAGGAGGTGGTGAGGCCGAGGTTGGGAGTGAACTGGCGCTCGATGCCGATGTCGCCTTGCTGGGTGTACGGATTGCGCCACTCGGGGGAGAGGAAGGTGACGTCGACGGTGCCGGCCGGGGGATTACGATCGATGCCGGGAAGGATGCGGGGGAAGAGTGGGCCGATGGCGAGATCGGCCGCGACTGCGCTGTTGAGAGTGATCTGCTTTTGATAGAGGCCATTCTCGAGATGCATTGTATTGACGAGGCCGCCCTGGATACGAGCGTAGAAGAGGCCGTAGCCTGCGCGAATGACGGTTTTGTCGTTGAGGGAGTAGGCGAGGCCGAAGCGCGGGGCGAAGTTTTTGCCGGGCTGGTTGATGCGGCCTGTTTGGGGGTAGTCGGGATTGACGAGTTTGGGCTGGGTGAGCCAGGAGTATTCGTAGCGGATGCCGTAGTTGAGGGTGAGTTTGGCGGTGGCGCGGAACTGATCCTGGACGTACCAATTGATGTCGCGGACGGTAGTTTCCGCGACGGGATTGCCGAAGCGCTGGGAGAAAGTGGTCCAGCGTTTGGCACCGGTGGTGTTGCCGGAGAAATCCTGGGCAAAGGCGGTGAAGGTGGGGTAGACGAATGTGCCGTTGCGGTTGCGCATGATGTCGTTGTAGTCGAACGTATTCATGAAGTCGACACCGAATTTATAGGTGTGCTTGCCGCGGGTGAAGGTGAGGTTGTCGGCGAACTGGTGGCGATTCTCACTGGGGTTGAGGCGCGGGTAGGCGTCGGCGACGCCGAGGTTGGTCTGGCCTTGCACGGTGATTTGGACGCGGCCGGTTTCGGCGGGGATGAGGCTGCCGGCGACATCGTCGAAGAGGCGGTCTTTGAACCAGCCGTAGCGAACTTCGTTGACGAGGGTAGCGGAGGGGACGGCGGTCCAGGAGAGGCGGCCGTAGCGCGTGCGGACCGTGGAATTGGCATTGTTGCCGACGCCGTTGCCGTTGTTGAGAACGGCTTGGGTTTGGATGCCATTGGGAGAGATCCAGCGAAGGTAGTTGAAGCTGGCGCTGATGGCGTGTTTGTCAGTGGGGCGCCAGTCCAGCTTGAGGAAGCCGAGTTCGGAATTGGCGGTGCGGTCGAGGACCTGGAACTGGCGGCCGAGGAATTTGAGTGCGGCGTCGCACTGGGCTTGCGTGGCGGTACACGTGCCGGCGAAGTTGCCATTGGCATCGAACAGTGGAGGGCGGGTGAGGGAGGCGATGAGTGGGAATTTGCGGCGAGTGGTTTCGGCGTTGAAGAAGTAGAACAATTTGTCTTTTTTGATGGGACCGCCGATGGAACCGCCGGCCTGGTGACGGACTTCGGGGGGATTGAAGTTGGAATAGGGGTCGCGGGCATTGAGCGAGCGGTTGCGGAAGAACCAGTAGCCGGTGCCGTGGACGGCGTTGCCACCGGAACGGGTAACGGTGTTGATGACGCCTCCGGAGGCGCGGCCGTACTCGGCGGAATAGCCGTTGGAAAGGACTTCGAATTCCTGGACTGCGTCCTGCGAGATCTGGGTGGTGATGCGGGTGCGGCCGGCGTTTTCGTTATAGAACTGATTGGTTGTGTCGTTGCCGTCGGTGAGGAAGGCGTTGCCGCCGGCGATGCCGCGGAAAGAGACGAGGCCGAAGGTGCCATCGGCGACGACGGCGGGAGAAAGCAGGACGAAGGAATCGACGCGGCGTCCGTTGATGGGGAGGTTGGTGATCTGGCGGTCATTGACGACTTGGGAGACGCCGGTTTTGGTGGATTCGACGAGGGGCGCTTCGGCGAGGACGTCGACCTGGGTGGCGGCGGAACTGACCTGGAGCACGATATCGAGGTTGAGGTTCATGCCGACCTGAAGCTGCATTTCGCGGCGTTCGAAGGGGGCGAACCCATCCATGTTGACGGTGACGGCGTAGCCTGGAGAAGGCACGAGGGCCGGGGCGTTGAAGACGCCAGCATCATTGGTTTCCAAGGCGCGGCGGATACCTTTGCCTTCGTTGGCAACGGTGACCTTGGCCTTGGGGACAACGGCGCCCGAGGAATCGCGGACGACGCCGGAGATAGTGGCGAGCCCTGCGACGGATTGGGCGGAGAGAAGAGCGGTGCTTGCCGTGAGGCAAACTGCGAAAAATAAGGCTTTCTGAAGCACGAGACCTCCCTGTGGACTTAACGTATAGAATAGCGAAAATCGATGTACGCGCGGTTACGGTGGTGCTAATTTTGAGAGTCGGAAGTGCGTGATTGTCATGAGGGGTTTACAGTAGTTGCGATATCCTGATATTCGAAGGGAAAGTTTTGCTTCGGGAAGATCGGCGGTGGGACGGACTCCACGGCCAGTGCGCACATTTGAGTCCCCCGGTTAGGCCGTAACCCGAGAATCAAGGGAGTCAATCATGAAACAACGCCTTATGGCGGTCCTTCTTGCATTTATTTTTTCTGTTGCCGGATATGGGCAGGCAACAGCGGGTTTTGGGGCGATGTCGGGAGTAGTGAGAGATGCGACCGGTGCAGTGGTTGGGGGAGCGAAGGTAGAAATCGCGAACGAGTCGAAGGGGATTAAGCGCAGCCTGACGACGAATGAAGCGGGATTGTTTAATGCACCGGCGCTGGTACCGGCCGAGGGCTACTCGATCACGGTAACGCGGGATGGATTCAACCCGTACAAGCTGGAGTCTGTGGTGATTCAAGTGGGTCAGACGGTGAGTTTGAACGTAGCGCTGGTGGTTGCCGGGACGACGTCGACGGTGAGTGTGACGGATGTTGCTCCGGTGATTGAGCAGGGCAAGACGGGGAACTCGATGGTGGTGAACAGCAGCCAGATAATGAATCTGCCGATCAATGGACGGCGCGTGGATTCGTTTGTGCTGATGGCGCCGGCGGTTGTGTCGGACGGGACGTTCGGATTGTTGAGCTTTCGCGGGATCGCGGGCGGCAATTCATTTTTGACGGACGGCAACGACACGACGAATCAGTATTACAACGAGAACGCGGGCCGGACGCGCATCTCGACGCAGATTTCGCAGGATGCAGTGCAGGAATTCCAGGTGTTGTCGAACGGGTATTCGGCGGAATTCGGGCGCGCGTCGGGTGGCGTGGTGAACACGGTGACGCGGAGCGGCGGGAACGATGTGCATGGCACGGCATACTGGTTCTACCGCAATCAGGATTTCGGGGCACGCGACCGGTATGCGACTTATTCGGTGGCTCCGGAGGAGACGCGCAATCAGTACGGCGGGTCGATCGGCGGGCCGATTGCAAAGGACAAGCTGTTCTACTTCTTCAATGCGGAGTTGGTACGGCGCGATTTTCCGATGGACGCATCGATCCGCAGCGGGAACCTTTTTAACGCGGCTGGGGATTTTGTGGGACAGTGTACGGCTCCGGCAACGACGGCACAGTGCACAGCGGCGCGCGAGTTTATTACGGGCCGGCATTTTCAAGTTGTGCCTCGGACGGCGAATAGCGATCTGGGATTCGGAAAGATTGACTGGCGGCCGGCGGACCGGCATTCGTTCTCCTTCTCGTTCAATTATCTGAAGTGGATTTCGCCCAACGGGATTCAGACGGCTGCTTCATTGACGAACGGCGCGGGCGTTGGGCAGAACGGATTGTCGACGGTGCGGACGCGGTATGGACGCGCATCGTGGACGTCGATTCCGACATCGACGATTGTGAATGAAGTGCGGTACGGGTGGTTCAAGGACCGGCTGTTCGATGATTTGAATCCGGATTACATTCCGGCGGCGACGGGCCGAATTGCGATCACGGTGCAGGGCCAGGCGAATCTGGGCGTGGCGAACTACATGCCGCGGTTGAATCCGTCGGAGAACCGGCACCAGATTGCGGACAACCTGACGTGGACGGTGGGCAAGCACACCGTGAAGTTTGGCGGCGACATGATGCACACGCGCGACTACTACGATCAGTTGTTCAACGGGCGCGGCAGTTATGTGTATGCCAACTTCACGAATTTTGCGCTGGATTTCAGCGGAAACACAGCCGGCGGGAAGCGCTGGCAGACGTTCTCGCAGGCGTTTGGCAATCCGGTAGTGGACACGTTCACGCGGGATTATTCGTGGTATGTGCAGGACCAGATGCGGCTGGGGAAGAGCCTGACGCTGAACCTGGGATTGCGGTATGAGTATTCGCAATTCAAGCAGCCGGGGCAATCGAATCCGTCGTATCCGCTGACGGCGAGCATCCGGCAGCCGGGGAAGAACTACGCTCCGCGGCTCGGGCTTGCTTATTCGTTGAACAACAACAAGACGGTGATCCGGACGGGCTACGGGATGTTTTATGCACGGTTCCCGGGATCAATGATCAACACTTTCCATCAGACGAATGGGTTGTACAGCAAGAACGTTTCGTTGAATGGAGCGGTGGCGGCGGATCTGGCGCTGGGCCCGGTATTCCCGTTCCCGCTGGCGAGCCTGGACCGGACGCCTCCGGCCGGGACGGTGGACATCACGATGCCGGCGCGGGATTTCCGCAATCCGTATACGCAGCAGGCGGATTTCGGGATTCAGCAGGCGCTGACGAACAATCTGAGCCTGGATGTGTCGTATGTATGGAGCCGCGGAGCGCGGTTGTTCACGATTCGGGATTTGAACATCGGGCCGCTGGGCGATCCGGTGACGTATCGGATTCTGGATGCTTCGGGCGGGCAGGTGGGCACATACACGACGCCGACGTACCGGATTGCGAACCGGGTGGATCCGGCATGGCGGCGTGTGAACCAGATCGACAATGGAGCAAACAGCTACTACAACGCGATGGTGCTGCAGTTGAACCAGCGGCTGGTGAAGGGGCATCAATTCGGAGTCTCCTACACCTGGTCGCATGCGATCGACTACAACCAGGGTGGCGGATCGGACAATCTGTTCTTCAACACGAACGGGCCGCGGTCGCTGTTCAACGGCGACTTCAAGCAAGACAAGTCTTCTTCGTCGCTCGATCAACGCCACCGGCTTGTGATCAGCTCGCAGCATCAGCCGCGCTTCATCAAGTCGGACGGGAAACTGGCGAAGTTCCTGATCAACAACTGGCAGTTCAGCCAGATTTCGACGTTCGCTTCGACACAGCCGCAGACGCCGACGATCTTCGTATCGGGTTCGCCGTATACGGGGGCGCCGATCACGACGTCGCTGAACGGATTTGGCGGGTCGAGCCGGGTGCCGTTCCTGCCGGCCGCGAGCCTGGATGTGGATCAGATCTACCGTACGGATGCGCGGTTGACGAAAGTGCTGCCGTTTACCGAACGGTATAACCTGATGGTGAACTTCGAAGCATTCAATCTGTTCAATGTGATCTCGAACACGGCGATTGACGGGCAGGCTTACACGGCGGCGAATGGGGCGTTGACTCCGTTTGCGCGGTATAAGGTGCCGAATGCGTCGGCGGGATTCCCGGATGGGACGAATGCTCGCAGGACGCAGATCAGTTTGCGATTTGTGTTCTAAAAAAGTTGGAAGACAGAATGTGGGCGGGGTGCTTGCCAATGCGGCGGCACCCCGCTTAATTTTTGGGTAGGAGAACGGCGCTGGATATACTCATTCTCGGTTGCGGGTACACGGGGCAGCGTGTAGCGAAGCGGTTTTTGGCGATGGGGGCGCGTGTCACCGCGACGACGCGGCATCCGCAACGGCTGGAGGGATTGGGTGCGGAGATTGCGGGCACGGGCGATTTGGCGAGGTGTGTGCGTCCGGGGATGATGGTTCTTCATTCGATTCCGCCCGATGGGCCGGTGGATTTGCTGGAGCCTTTGCGCGATAAGGCCCGGCGGGTGGTGTATCTGTCGTCTACGGCTGTGTACGGAGCGGCGAGTGTTGTGGATGAAAGCACAGTTGTGGATGAGACTTCGGAACGGGCACGATTGCGGCTGGATGCAGAACGGGCTGTGGCGGCGGGACCATGGTCGACGCTGATTCTGAGACCGGCGGCAATTTATGGACCCGGGCGTGGGGTTCAGGAATCCATTCTTCGGGGGGAGCACAGTCTGAGTGACCGGTATGTGAGCCGCATTCATGTAGACGATCTGGCGGCGCATGTGGAGGCTGGGCTGCTTTCCAGTATTTGCGGGGCCTATCCCGTTGCCGATGAGGAGCCATGCACCTCTCGCGAGATTGCGGAGTATTGCGCTCGGCTGCTCGATGTTCCGGTGACCGGGGGTGGGGAGAAGGGAACGGATCGGATGCCTCGATTTGCGAACAACCGGCGGGTGGATGGATCGGCGATTCGCCGGGCTCTGGGGATCACGTTGACGTATCCGTCTTATCGGGTGGGGATCCCGGCTTCTGTCGGCCGTTTGCATAGTGGAGGTTAAGCAGGTTGAAGCCATTGATTCTGCTTACTGGCGCCACCGGTTATGTCGGTGGAGAGTTATTGAAGCGCCTGGTGGCGGCTGGATATCCGGTGCGTTGTCTGGCGCGGCGTCCTGAGGCGCTGCGAGCGATGGGTTTGGCGGGTGTGGAAGTTGTTGCGGGAGATGTTTTGGATTCGGGATCGGTTCGGGCGGCGCTGGCGGGGGTGGATACGGCCTATTACATGGTCCATTCCATGGGCTCAGTGGGGGCTTCTGGGGAACACGCGCAAAACGGAGCCCGCCCGCGCCTTGACACAGCCGCGAGTTCCTTCAGTACTGGGGGCGCGGAGCGTGCTCTTTGCGCTTTTGAGGCGCTGGACCGTGTGGGGGCGGAGAACTTTGCGAAGGCCGCGCGAGAGGCGGGAGTGCGGCGGATCATTTATCTGGGCGGGTTGGGGCATAGCGATGAGAAACTCTCGGCGCATCTGCGGAGCCGGCAGGAAGTGGGAGAGGTCTTGCGATCGACGGGGGTTCCGGTTGTGGAATTCCGTGCGTCGGTAGTGATTGGGGCGGGGAGTCTGTCGTTTGAGATGATCCGAGCGCTGGTGGAGCGGCTGCCGGTGATGTTTGCGCCCCGGTGGGTTTCGGTGGCGGCACAGCCGATTGCGATTGCGGATCTGCTTGCGTACCTGGTTGCGGCCTTGGAGTTGCCTGCCGATGGCAGCAAGATCTACGAAATCGGAGGTGCGGACCGGGTTTCCTACGGCGGTCTGATGAAGGAGTACGCAAGGCAGCGCGGATTGAAACGGCTGGTGATTCCGGTGCCGCTGTTGACACCAAGGTTGTCCAGTCTTTGGCTTGGTCTGGCTACTCCGCTGTACGTGCGGGTGGGGCGAAAGCTGATTGACAGCATTTGCAACGAGACGATTGTGGAAGATGATGCGGCGCTGCGGGAGTTTTCGATCCGGCCGTGCGGGTATCGGGACGCAATCGCGGCTGCGCTGCAGGCTGAAGGGCAGCATCTGCTGAGGGATTCGCGGACCGTTCACGTGAATGCTTCGCCTCGGGATGCGTTTGTTCCGATTCGAAGGATTGGCGGCGGAAGCGGCTGGTATTACGCGAACTGGCTGTGGCAGCTTCGCGGGTTTCTGGATACGCTTTGCGGCGGAGTCGGACTACGGCGCGGGCGGCGCGATGCGGATTCGCTACGCGTGGGCGATACGGTGGACTTCTGGCGGGTGGAAGCCTTCGAGCCCGACCGGTTGTTGCGGCTGGCCGCGGAGATGAAGCTGCCAGGGAAGGCGTGGCTGGAGTTTGCAGTGACGGGGGACGCGACGGGATCGGTGATCCGGCAGACCGCCACGTTCGATGCGAAGGGGGTGTTGGGGAGAGCCTATTGGTACTCGGTCTATCCGCTGCATGAGTTCGTATTTGGGGGGATGCTGCGGGGGATCGCGGAGAGGGGGAGGAAGCAGGGTTGGGTTAAGGGGTGAAGATGGATTCCGCGGTTGCTCCGCGGACGGCTTGCCAGGGGAGACGACGGTCGAAGGAGAGGAGACGGCCTCCGTGGTGGATGGCGAGGGCGATGAGGTAGGCGTCGGTGATCTGGTTGGGGCCGGCGATGCGCTCGGTGTGGAAGAGCGTATCGTCGGTGATGGAGATGCCGTCCCAAAATTGGTAGCAGCCCGCATAGCTTGCTTTCAACGCACGGAGATTTGCCGTAGATACCTCCGGCAGGGCTCGTCTGCCGGGATACCTGGGAAGGGACAAGACCCTGACGAAACCGTTTTCCGTAATTGGGGTAGTGGCCCATCCATTCTGAGCGTTCGAGTCGAACCAGGCGAGCATCGGTTGATGATTGAGATGCGTAGGGTCGACTAGAGAGATCAGTGCATTTACGTCCAACAGAAAAGGCAATCTAGGAGTCCTCTTCGTCAAGAAGGCGTTTCACATCTTCTAATGTGACAAGGCGAGCGTCCGCGCGCGGAGGGAGCATCGGGACTCCGCGAATCGTCTCGAACTGAATTGGTTCCGGTTTGAGGCCTTTGCGGGCAAGCTCAGATAGGACTTTCCCGACAGACTTGTCCTGAAGGCCTGCAAGGTCTTTGGCGACGCGGAGGATGTCTTCGTCGATATCGAGAGTAGTTCGCACGGCCTCAGGTTAGCGCTGGGGGAGGGCGATGTCAAGATGATGTGATGTCGTGATGCGCTGCTATTCTTTCTTCTTGCGGCCGCCGAGCATATCGAGAAGGGCTCCTCCTACGCCTTTGCCGCCTCCGGTTTTGCCGGCTTCGATGACTCCCTGGACGGTGCCGGCGATGCCGGTGGGGCTGGTGAGGCTGGACACCTTGAGTCGGGCGAATTCGGCGGCGTCGGGGGTGAAGATGGGCTTGGCGGTGGTGCCGGAGACGAGGCAGGGGATGATGAGCTCGCCTTTGGTGTTGGCGAGGGCGGTGTTGAGGTAGCCGCCGATCTTGTTGCCGCCGAACTGATCGCCGACCTGCTTGGCGAGGGTGGAGATCAGTTTCATTCTGAGGGTGCTGTCGGCGAGGCCGATGTCGCCTTGGGCGGCGAGGGAGCCGCCGTCGTAGGCGAGCGTGAGATTGTCGGTGGAGGCAGTGCCGTTGGCGATTTTGATGGTGCCGGCGAGGGCGAGGATGTTCGTGACGAGCTCGGATTTGGGGGAGTAGCCGAGGAATTTACCGATTTTGGCCATTTCGTTGAGGATGCTGACGCCGGTGAGCTTGCCGTCGTTGAGCTTGAATTGCAGGGTGCCGTTGAGGGAGCGGGCGATGTCCGCGCCGGGTTTGGGGGCGACGTTGAGGTTGGCTTCGGCGGCCATCATGCCGTAGAGGAGGTTTTTGAGGTTGGTGGTGGCGGAGACAAGTTCGTTGGCCTGCACCTTTTCGAGCTTCGTCTGGATGCCGTAGGTGGCGTTTTCACCCTGGAGGTTGACGGTGATGGCTCCGCGTTGCTGGCCGCCGAAGAGGTCAGCGGTGATGGGGTCGAGGCGGAGGATGCCCTTGTCGAGGCTGGCTTGGGAGCGAACGTTGGAGAGGGCGAGGCTGTTGTAGAGGATCTTGCCGACGGCGAGGGTGCCGGCAGCGTGCATTTTCTGGAGGGGGCTGGGGCCGGAGGATTTCGCTTGTGGCTGCTTGGCCGGCGCGGTGAGCTGCTGGAGTTCGGTGACGTTGAGCTGATTGACCTGGGCGTTGAACTCGATGTCGGGTGCGGTGAAGTTCTTCAGCTTGAGCGAACCATCGAGCGTGGTGTTGGCGAGGGAGGCGTGCAGGTTGTCGAGGACGGCGCGGCCTTCGTCGAACTTGAGGTTGGTGGAACGGATTTGGAGGGGCTTGGTGAAGGACGGAAGCTTGAGGGTGGCGTTCTCGAGGGTGCCGCTGCCGGCGTAGTCGAGGTGGGTGGCGGGGCCGGTGAGTTTGACGTCGAGGGTGATGGCGCCGTCGGCTTCGACGTCGGAAACGGCGGAGACACCGTAGGCTTCGGCGACGTGAAGGAGTTCGTTGAGATTGGCCTGGCGGGTTCCAATGGTCGCGTTCAGTTTGGGAGTGCCGGCGTAGTCGTCAACGGCGACGGAAGCGCTGAGGCGGGTGTTGCCCGATTCAACGGCGAAGGTGTTGGAGCGCAGGGTGGAGGGCGTGAATTGAACCTTGGCGTCGGAAATGCGGACGGGTTGCTTCCAGCCGCTACGATTCACTTCCACCTTGTTGAGGGCGATATCGCCACTGGCGCGGGGGGAATTGGAAGGGCCGGCGAGGCGGAGGTTGGCGTTGAGAGTGCCGGAGACCTTCATGTCTTTTGAGAACGCCTGGCCGAAAGCGGCGGCGACCTGGGCGAGTTCGGTGATGGAGGCGTTGGCGGTGGAAAGCTGGAAGTCGAGCGCGGGGGGATCTGGCTTGGTGAGGAGATAGCCCTTACCCGTGAGGTTCATGCCGCCAAGTTTGGCGGTGAGCTGCGTGATGTCGAGTTTACCGGCCGCCTTATCATACAGGGCGTTGAGAGCGGCGGTGAGTTCCAGTTTTTCGGGGAAGCGCACGGTGAGGTTGGTGGTAAAGGGCTTCGCTTCGGAGAAATCGCGGAGGGCGATATCGATGTTGTCGTACTGTGTGCGAGGCTTGCGGTCCTGCTGGTTGGTGAGCCCAATGCGGCCGTTGTTGAGGTCGAGTTGGGCGAGGGAGAAGGGCTGTGCCGATGTGGAGGAGGTTGAGGACTGTCCCAGAGTGGCGAAATTCCATTTTCCTTTGGCGCTCTTGATGAGTTCGACGGTGGGCTCTTCGATGAGGACCGCGTTGACGTTGATCTCCTTCTTAAGGAGGGGCATCAGTTCGACGCGGACCGCGATCTGTTTGGCCGTGAGGAAGGGGCCGGAGGAAAAGGCGGGGTCATCGGAGATGGTGATCTGGTTGGCGCGGACAGCGAGGGGCGAGAGGGAGAGCCCCATGTCTCCGAGGGTGACTTTCCGGTTGAGGGCGGTCTCCAATTGGGATTGGATGATGGGCTTGAATTGATTGACGTCGATGAGGAAGAAGGCTGCGACCCCGGCGAGGACTAGTGTCAGGAGAACGGCTGCGCCGATTTTGAGGGGTTTGGGCATGGTGGCTCCAGGGTTTTATGATAGCGCTCCGCTCACCGCTTGCTTAACGCGCGCGGCTCAGAAGGGTGGCTTTTTGGCTTCGTCGAAGGTAACTGTGGATTCGGTGGTGGAGATGGTGGATTCGGTGCTGAACTTGCGATAGTTGCGGAACTCGATTTCATTTTTGACGCAGGTGGCTGAGCCGCGGTGGCAGGCGAGGGAAGCGGTGGAATTGGGAAGGGTGTAGAATTTGTCCCCGATCTTCTTGGGGCCGTATTCGATGATCATTTCGGCGTGATCAATGGGGTAGGTGGCGGGGAGATTGAGGGCATCCATTTCGATGCGCATGACCATGAATTCCTTGGGATCGATCCAGATGGCGCCGCGGTACTTGGGTTTGATGGTCTGGCCGCCGAAGGTGAGTTTCCAGTGGGAGTTCGCCTGCTCCACGACGAGGTCCCAGATTTCGGTTTCGACACCGGCAATGGTGTCTTTTTTGCGGAAGGTGAATTTGGCGTCGGTGGAAGGGTGGAGGACATCGCGGAGGGTGGTGCCATATTCGCCGGTGGAATAGGAGCCGGTCTGCTGGATCTCGTTGTAGTCTTTGAGGAGCTTGCCGTTGCGCTTGGCGTTCTTGTATTCTTCCTCGCCATCGACGTAGGAGACGTCGACCGTCACGGTGTCTTTGAGACTGAATTTACCGCGGAGGCCGCCGGACTGGAGCCGGCGGATGAGTTGCTCACAGATGAAGTTTGGAAGGGCGTCGGTGTATTCGAAGGCGCGGGCGCGGACCCGGTCGAGCGGGCCGGGGAGGACTTTAGCGGGGATGGTGTCTTCGTCGGGTTCTGGTTTTGGTGGTTGGTCTGGCTGTTGACGGGCGGCTCCGATGGGGGTGCGAGGCGCGTCACAGTCGGCGGGTTTACGGGCGCCGGGTTTGCCACGCTTGAGTCGAGGCGGGCCGGTTTGTTCCTCTTCGGCGGGGCAGGGTTTGGATGATGGTTCGTTTTGCGCGAACGCTGTGGCCGCCAGCAGGACGAGGAGTAGTTTCATTGGGGTTTCCGAAGACCGCTTGCTGACGCGCGCGGCTCTGTAGAGTTTGGACGTTCGGTGGCTAGTTTGCGATACACCCGGATGGCGTTTTCGAAGAAGTCGAGCATGGCTTTGCGGTGAGCGGCCGAGCGGAAGCGGGTTTCGTTGCGGTAGAGGGCGGCTTCGCGCTCCAGCCATTCGATGAAGTAACGGGCGTCGTTCGGATAGATGGCGGAGAGGCCGGGCTTGGTGAGATAGATGGGGCTGGTTTGGGCATACCTGGGGGATGGGGTGTTTTTTTCGAAGGCACGGGCAGCGAGCCAGCCGGGCTTGTTGATGGTGAGATCGATGGTGAATGGCTGAGGCGAGGAATGAATGATGCGGCCATTGTGGATGAGCTCGATGCGCTCCAGGGTGCCTGTGGTCTCAACAGCAACTTCGATGGTCAGTTTCTGAGCATTAAGGACGATCGTGTCGCCTGGTTCGGCGTGTTTGTTGGCTTTGAGGAAGAGCATCGGTCCGTTGGTCGAGAAACTGCGGCCTTGTTTGAGGGCGGCGAGGAAGGTGGGGACTGAGAATGGTTTGTCGAGGTGGGCGTAAACACGGTTATAGCCGATGGGAGAAGCCATGACTCCGGAAGCGCTGCCGGCGGAGACGGGGAGGCGGAAGCCGCAATTGAGGAAGCGGTAGTAGATGTCGAGGGTCCAGAGCGCCATGCCTTCATTGGTGCGGTATTCGGGTTTGTCCTTGGGGGCCATGCCCCAGCGGTCGGTTTCGAGGAGGACGTTGTGGCGGTTGAAGTGGTTGTGGACTACGCCGGCGAAGTCGATGTGACCGAGGGCGACAAGTGCGGGCACGTCGCGCCACATGATCTTTTCGGCATCTACATAGGCGCCCTGTTTGCGGGCTTGTTCGGCGAAGTAGCTATTGGGCGGGTAGAGCCAATCGCCGTCGAAGGGGACGATGGATTTGAGGCCGATCAGGTCGATGGCGCCGGGGCCGTGCATGAGGCGCTCGATCTCCTTGTCGATGGTGGTGAAGGCGTGGGTGGGGTTGACGGACTGAACGGGGGCGAGATTGCGCGGCGGAGCGGAATTTTCACGGCCTTCCCAGATCCAGTCGGTGAGCGCAGGGGCGAAGTTGAGATCCTCTGTGAGGAGGATGAGGGGCATGTCCTCGAGCTTGCGATGATTGTGGAGGTCGGCGGAATACCAGCCTCTCGCGTTCATTGGAATGCGGTGTGGAACGTTCACCGTGACGGTGTGTCTTTGGTTTTCGGTGAGCGTGAATGTAGTAGTGAACGGCTGGTATTCAGGGCCTTTTTCGGCGGTGAGGGTGTAAGGGCCGGGAACAAGATCGATGGTGAATGTTTGTGCGACGGAGAAGTGCTCCTCTTTGCCCTTTTTGTAGACGGCGGAGTTGGGCGGGGCTTGGAGTTCCCCTTTGGCATTGGTGAGATAGATCCGGGTGGGCGTGCTGAGACGTACTTCGAGCGTGGCGGCGGTGAGGAGGTTCAGGGCGCTACCGAGCAAGAGGAGGAGGCACATGCTTCGAGAGAGATTGTACACTGACTGCATGTTGATTACTGACATCAATGAGTTTCACGCCGGATTCGCGGCGACGTTCAATGCCCGGGACGTGGAGGGCTTGCTGGGGCTCTACGAGGATGGCGCGGTATTTGTGGCGAGGCCGGGGACGGTGGTGAGCGATGGGGGCGGATTGCGGCAAGCGATTGAGGGGTTTGTGGGATCGGGGTTCGATCTCAGCCTGGAGACGAAGGATGTGCTGGTGAAAGGGGATCTGGCGCCGCTGCGGGCGACCTGGAAATTAAAGAGCGGGGATTTGGTGATGATGTCAGGAGAGAGCGTGGAGATCGCGCGGAGGCAGGCGGACGGGGGATGGAAGTACGCGATCGACAATCCTTTTGGGGCATGATGCGGGCCTTGCTGTTGCTAGCCTCTGTGGCGGCGTTTGGGCAGAATGCGCGGGAGATTCTGACTCTGGCTCCGCCCGCCTATGATGAGCGTATTGCCTACGGGGCCGACTCCAATCAGTTCGGGGATTTGCGGTTGCCGAAAGGGAAGGGATCGTTTCCAGTTGTCGTGGTGATTCATGGAGGATACTGGCGGGCGGCGTATGGATTGGAATATGCAGGCCACATGAGCGCTGCGTTAACGCGGCAGGGACTGGCAACCTGGAATATCGAATACCGGCGGATCGGGCAGCCTGGGGGCGGGTACCCAGGAACTTTGGAGGATGTGGCGAAGGCGGTGGATTTTCTTGCCGGAATTGCCGTGAAGAAGCAGTTGGATTTGAGCCGGGTGGCCGTGGTGGGGCATTCCGCGGGTGGGCACCTGGCGTTGTGGGTGGCGGGGCGGAAGGAGGGGAAAGTGAAGGTGGGGAAGGTGGTTTCGCTGGCCGGGGTGAGCGATCTGCGAATGCTCTATGAGCGGAAGTTGGGAAATGGGGTGGCGCTGGAGCTGATGGGATGCCGGCCCGAGGAATGCCCGTTGCAGTACAGGGAGGCGTCGCCGGCGGAGCGATTGCCGCTGGCGGCGAAGGTGGTGATGGTGCATGGAGATAGGGATGATATTGTGCCGATCGAGATGTCGGAGGCGTTTGTGAAGAAGATGGGGGCGGGGGCGCGGCTGGTGAAACTGGAGGGCGCGGGCCATTTCGACATGGTGGATCCGCGGACGAGGGCTTGGAAACAGGTGGAAGAGCTGTTGGTGAACTAGGCGAAACCTGGCAGGGTTGCGCTTCGTCCAAAAGAAGCCGACAATTACACCAGGAGGCGGAGCATCATGAGGGTCGCTGCCGTTTTGATTCTTTCCCTGGCCGCAAGCGCGGCTTGGGCACAGCAGGCAATTTCCGTACGCGCGGGGTTGGTGCACTATCTGGAAGGCACAGCGACTCTAGACGGCAAACCGGTCCGGATGGAACGGGCGAAGTTCGCCACCGTCAAGGATGGCAGCACGTTCACGACGCAGGAAGGGAACGCTGAGGTGCTGCTGGCGCCAGGTGCGTTTCTGCGGATGGGCAAGGAATCTTCGATCAAGATGGTGTCGGGGTTGTTAAGCGACACGCGCATTGAATTGGTGAAGGGAACGGCGCTGGTGGAAGTGCTGGAGATGGGGAAAGAGAACAAAGTCCAGTTGAACATTGGCAATTCGGCTTCATTGGTTCAGAAGCCGGGGCTGTATTCGTTTGATGCTTCGAATGGCAGCGTCCGGGTGTTTGACGGGAAGCTCGACGTTGCGGTGGACGGGCAGACCGTGGAACTGGGCCGTGGCCGCGAGGTGTTCGTGGGGCAGGCACTGGCAGCCGGCAAGTTTCCTGTGAAGACGACGAATGCATTGTATGACTGGAGCAAGACGCGGTCGGCGATGATTGCCTATGCGAATATTGCGGCGGCTCGTACGATGCGCGATAACGGTTACCGGCCGATGAATTCGCTTTGGGCGTGGTATCCGGCCTACGGGCTGGTGACGTACATGCCGCGATCAGGGTATCTGCGAAGCGCATTTGGATGGGGCTGGTACAGTCCCAGTTCCGTCTGGCAGTATTACGCGGGCAATGGCGGGTATTCGAACGGCGGCAATGGCGGTGGCGGCGGGAATGCAGCGTCCGCTGGGAATTGGGGCGGATGGGGATCGCGTGGTGGCGGCGGTGGTGGGTATTCCGGTGGTGGATCGTATTCGGGGGACGGTGGATTCTCCCGGTCTTCGGCGATGAGCAGCGCGCCTGCGGCATCGTCGGCGCCGGCCGCGGCCCCGGCTGCGCAGAGTGCTCCTAGTGGTGGTAGAGGGCGGTAGTTGTCAGTCTATTGCGCCGGGATGCGGCGCTCCCGCTGCATTGCGGTGATGTTGCGGGAGGCCTGTTCGCCAAACTGGCCCCCGAAGACCGTGCATTGCTGGAAGTAGGCGGCGGCTTCCGGATACTTTTCCATGTTGTAATTGGCCCACCCCAGAAAGAAGAGGACCGCGGCTTCCGTATTGCCTGTGCCCTTGACATAGGGCAAGGCGGCTCGGAGGTGCTTATCGGCCATTACGAAATTGTTGCTGTTGACGTACGTGTTGCCGATCATGAGTTGGGCAGCGCCGGCGTAATAGCCTTGCCGATCGGCCGGTAGTTTGGCGGCGAGGTCGAGCACGCGTTGGCCGTGGGCCTGAATTTTCGGGTAGTTGGTGCGTTGCTCCAGCATGATTTGGCCGCTTAGAAGCAGGGCGTCGATATTTGCGGGATCGGCGAGAAGGAGTTTCGTGGCGGCGTAGAGAGCCTTGGAGTTGTCTGCCTGTGCCCGGTAGAGCGGCATGAGGTGGGACCAGATTTGCGGGGCATACTTCGACAACGGATACTTGGTGTTGAAGGCTTCCAGTGCGGTGATCTTCTCGCGTGGGGTGCTGAGAAGCAGTGCAGCCGTGAAGACTTCGTATTCTTCGTTTTCCAGCAGGCCCTTGGCCACGTCGATGGTTTGCTTCCAGGTGGGATCATCCATATCCGCAGGGCGCGTGCCGGCGACGATCTTAGCGGCAAGCTGGATGGCTCGCCTGTGCCATTTGGAGAATGCCTCTTTGTCGTTGGATTTCTCCGCGGCGGTGCGGCAGCGCCAGACGGCATCGAAGTCGTCGGGGTGAAGGACGAGGAGACGCTCGCCAGTGTCGATTACCTTGGCGTGGTTGCTGCCGCGCGAGTAGTAAGTCTGCATCCATTCAAGCAGGTAGGAAACCGCTTCATGGTTGGGGAAGACCTTGAGGAACCACTCAATCTGCTCGATTTTGCGTGTGGTTTCGATCTGGTGCTGGATGAGTTCGAGCTGTTCACCCGCGGGAGAACCGGGAACGAAGATGAGTTTGTAGCGCTCCGCCGAGAGGGCGGAGGCGAACAGAAGGGCAAACAGGACGGCGAGGATGCGGGACATCGGCGCGGACCTCCGTAAAACGACTGTCTTCTGCGTGAATATCGGCTGGAATACAGTACAGGTTTAGAGGATTTCCTAGTGGAGGATGTTGATGATGATGTCGGAGCCCGCTTTCGCGCCAACGCCGATGTGGATTGTGCGGCGCTGGTCGTCGTAGCGCCATTCGTTCGGGGCAAGTGGGGTGGTAGTTGTCACGAGTTTGTAATCCGGCCCTTCCACCTGATGGACGCGTTTGGGGCGGTCCAGATGGTGGACAACCCATTCGTAGTTGCGATCGACCTTGGATTCGATCTGGACGCGGTAGAGATCGACGGCGGGGCCGGCGTGGGCCTGAGTGTAATCGCCGGCATCGGGTTCATAGATAAAGAACTCGCCGCCATTCTTTGGGAAATAGTGGAGTTCGGTGGGGTGGGTGGGCTGGACGCCGGAGAGTGGGATGATGGATCCGCTTTTGACGAGGATGACGAGGCCGTCGGCGGGGACATCGAGTTCGGTGGTGCGGCGCCCGGGATAGACTTTGCCGGTGTTCCAATCGGTCCAATTGCCCATGGGGAGGTAGAGGCTTTTCGTTGGGGCGGGGGAGCAGGTGGGGGAGAGGAGGAACTCGTCGCCGAGCATATATGCATCGATGCGGCGGGCGGCTTCGGGATCGCGGGGGAACTGGTGAAGGAGAGGGTGAATGATGGGGTAGCCGCGGTAGCGCGCTTCGTCGGCGTAAGTGAGGAGATAGTAGTTGAGGCGCTTGCGGTAGGTGGTGGTGGCGCTGTCAGCGAGTTCCAGGGAGGAATCCTGGAGGATGGGTGAGAACAGGCCGAGGCGGGCGGCTTTGGCGCGGATGCCGGGTGGGGAGTTGCGATAGGCTCCCAAATCGAAGGCGGGGAGGAGCATGCCGGACATGGTGGCGTGGACAAGGGCGCTCGCGTCGGCGCAGAGATCGCCAGTGGTGACCTTTTGCGCGCCGTAGGGGATCTGAGGGCCGCGGATGAGTTCGAGCATGGCAACCGGAGGAGTGGTGATGGCTCCGGTGACCTTTAGGCGCTGATCCCAGACCTCCTTCATGGAGGGTCCGAAGGCGAAGTAGTATTCGAGGCGCTCCAGGCCGTCACCGGAGATGGTGAGGTGATCGGGGGTAGTTTTGCCGAGGTCGAAAGTGAACGGGGCGGGCGTGTCCATCCAGAGGGCGTAGCCGTTGCCGGTGACGAGGAAGGGGAACCTGGGCTGGAGGACGAGGCCGCGGGCATCGAGTGCCGGCTGTGGGCGCGGCCCGAGTCCGTAGAATTTTTCGGTGGCGGGGACTTCGAGATCGAGGATGGACTTACCGTCGGCGACGCGGGCGGCGCGTTCGGAGAAGAGGCGGTGGCCGGAGGGCAGAGAGACGGTGAGCAGACCGCGGTCGCGGGCGACATCGACTGTGAGTTCGGAGGTTTTGAGGCGGACGGCGGTATCGGAGCCGGTGGCATCGACTTCGACGATGGTGTCGTTGATGGCGCGTTTCGGAGTTGGTTTGGGGCCGCGGCGGACGCGGAAGGTTTCAGGGCTGACCCATTCCAGTTCGAAGTTGTTGGGGCCGCCGAATTCAAAGAAGAAGGTGTTGAACTTGCGCTCCCAGGCGGAGAAGCGCTGGGCGGGCAAATGAGAAACGGCGGCGAGCAACAACAGCAGACGAATCACAGCGTGAGCAGAGCCTCTTGTATTTCTCCGGTGACGATGGCCTTCGATTCGCCGACGAACACATTGACTTCGGAGCGAATACCGAAGGGGGTGAGGTAGACGCCCGGCTCGATAGAGAAGCAGGTATTGGCAATGATTTCGCGGGTGTCGTGGCTTTCGAGGTTGTCCATGTTGGCGCCGTTGCCGTGGACGTCGGTGCCGATGGAGTGGCCGGTGCGGTGAATGAAGTAATCGCCGAAACCGTTATCGCGGATAAAGCCGCGGACGACATCGTCCACTTCGTAGCCGGCGAGGGAAGTGCCGCTGGAGACCATTTGTTGGATAAACTGCACGCCTGCGTTGCGGGCTCCGGTGACGATGTGGAAGACCTTGAGCATTTCGGCGGAAGGGCGGGGGCCGCAGAAGCCGGTCCAGGTGATGTCGTAATAGACGGCGTTGGGGCGATCGAGCTTGGCCCACATGTCGATCAGGACGAGGTCGTCTTTGCGGATGGGGGAGCAGCGTTCCCGGGTGGGTTCGTAGTGAGGATTGGAAGCGTTGGCGTTGACCGCGACGATGGGTCCATGGTCAGTGAAGAGGCCTTGGCTGTGGAACGACTGGCGGATGAATTCGGCGATATCGAATTCGGTGAGGGACTGGCCCGTGCTGAGAGCGTTGGAGATCTTGTTGAAGGCTGCAGCGCGGATGGCGTCAACCCGTTTGCCGGCCTCGATGTGGGTCTCGAACTGTTCTTGAGACCAGCGGGCTTCGAAGTGCTGGACGAGGTCGGCTGAGGTGGTGACCAGGGTGCGCGTCGAGCGGACGAGGTCAATCATTCCGCCGTCGACGAGTGAAACGTAGGGGATCTCACAGAGGTCGGAGTGTTGCATGGCGACCGTGTCGTGGCCGGCGAGTAGTTCCTGGAGACCGGACTGGAGGGTCTGCCAGGAGGAGTATGCGGTTTTCTTGCCAGGGAGGGCATCGAGCATGGTGGATTCGATGCGGTGGACGAGGCCCTGCGGTTCGCCGCGGGCCGGAATGAGGTAGAACCAGCGGCGCGAGGGGGTGCGCGGCGGGTCAAACTGGAGGATGCGGTAGGCGAGTGGGTCGCGGAGGTGATGGTCGTAGAAAAGCCATGCGGGGATACCTTTTTCTTTCAGGCATTCTTGAATTTCGGGGATACGGGACATGGGGTTAGGTCACTCCTCCTGACAGGCGGGTGATACGCTGGCTGACGCAGCGGCCGTTCGCGGCGGAAACGGATACAGATTTTTCAGTCATCCTCTACACCAAACGATCTTTGCGCCAATCGATGCGCGCCCGCAGATCCACCACACCGGCAAGCTGTCGAGCACCGGCGACGGTGAACGAGAGCGCGTCGTCGAGCCAATCCTGACTGGCGCCGTCGGCGTGCTGCATGGCGACGGTGATGGTGTATTCCTGGGGAACCAGCCAACAGTCGAATTGGAAGTCCAATTCTAGCAGTTCTTCCGGGTGGAATCGTCCGAGGGGGATGTTTTCCACTCGGGTATTGGTTCCGTAAACATCGATGCCCAGGCGGTTGCGGATCAAGAGTCCCGCAATAGGTTCGGTGGAGGGGCGGTGGAAACGTGCGCGCAGGCGGATGGTGAGGGACTGTCCGGGCTCGAGGGTGGAGATGGGTTGCTGCCGGTGGTTGAGGATTTGAATGTCCTCGATGAGAGAAGTGCCGTCGCCATGGCGGAAGCTGCAGTTGAGGGACGAGGGTCCATGCTGCGTGGCGTGGCGCTGGCGTTCGTGGACGAGGCCGACATAGCGGTTCACGACGTCGTTTGGCGAGCCTTGTGTTTCGATTTTGCCGTTGAGGAGGAAGACGGCGCGGTTGGAGAGGCGTTTGACGAGGCCGAGGTCGTGGGAAACGAACAAGGTAGTGACGCCGCGGGCTTTCAACTCTTCGAAGCGTTGGATGCAGCGGGCGGAGAAGATGGCGTCGCCGACGGAGAGGGCCTCGTCGACGATGAGGATTTCGGGATCGACGTGGATGGCGGTGGAAAAGGCGAGGCGGACATACATGCCGCTGGAGTATTCCTTGACGGGGCGATCGAGGTAGGGGCCGATTTCGGCGAAGGCGGCGATGAGGGGGAATGCTCGCTCCATTTCTTTGCGGGAAAGGCCGAGGATCTCGCCGGAGAGGAAGACATTTTCGCGGCCGGTGAATTCGGGGTTGAAACCCGCGCCCAGTTCAAGGAGGGCGGCGACGCGGCCGGAGCGCAGAACACGCCCGCGGGTAGGCTGGAGGATGCCGGCGGCGATCTGGAGGAGTGTGGATTTGCCGGAACCGTTGGGGCCGACGATGCTGACGATTTCGCCTTTGGCGACGGAGAACGAGACGTTATCGAGGGCCCAGAAGTCGGTATGCCGTGTGTAGGAGGAGAAGGGTAGAGCCTCGATCAGGCGGTCCAGCGGACGGCGGTAGAGCCGGTAGAGTTTGGATACGTGCTGGATTTCGAGCAATCAAAGACGAGTCTAGCGGATTTGGGCTAAGCGGCGACGGGGGAATCGATTTCAATCGCGATCTGCGGCGGATGGGCCAGTGTGTTGTGGACAAGGCAGGCTTTGACGGCGCGCAGAACGCCATCGCGGTGGCGCTGATCGAGTTCGGGAGTATGAACAGTGATGTGGAACTCACCGAGGCGCGCTGGGGCAGAGGCTTTGGCTGCTTCGACGTTGACTTCGAGACCATCGGTGGGGAGATTGCGGGTCTTCAGGTATTCGACTGCGTAATAGCCGGCGCAAGTGCCGAGGGAGACAAGGAGGAATTCGGGCGGGGTCATGCCTGTGTCCTCGCCCTTGTTGGATGTGGGCTGATCGCAAACGATTTGATGGCCCCGGGCTTCGGCGCGGAATCGGACTTTCTCTTCGTAGGTGATTTTTACGTTCACTGCATTCACTCCACTTGGTTGGATGCGGGAGGGCGCGGAGAGGTGACAGAAGTTGAGCTCAGGGCGCGAGCGTTGGGGTGAGGGTGAAGGTTCCGAGTGTCCCGGTGTTGGTGTAGGCGATGAGGGTGTAGGTTCCGGCGGGGAGTTGGGCGGCGCCGCGGCTTGTGCCGGCGCGGACTTGCGTCGATTCGAGGGGCAGTGATTTGCCCTTGTCGTCAAGGAGGAGGAGACGTGCGTCGAAGATGGTGCTGGATATTTCGACGGTAATGCGGGAGGCGGATTCGAGAGTAAATCGGAAGGCTTTGCCGGGGTTGGCGGCGGGCTCCTCTTCGATGAGGTCGCGGATGCGGCAATCATCGGCAGTGAGCGTGGAACTCAGGGCAGAGGTGAGGGGGAAATCGGTGACTGCGCATTCGCGAGGTGTAGCGATGGCAGTGCGGAGTTCAAAGGCTCCGATGGCGCCTTCGTCGTAGGAATTGGCGAGTACGGTGTATTTGCCGGGGCGGAGGAGGAGAGCAATGCGGGAGTTGCCTGCTCCGGCGGAGTCGTCATCTTCAGCGATGTTGGTTTTGTCTTCGCGGAGCAGGACGAGGTAGGAATCGAACTGAGTGGAGATTTGATCGACGGCGAAAAGGCTTCGCTCAGTGAGTTCGACGGTGTAGGGCCGGATGAAGGAGAAGTTTTCCGAGAAGGGGACAAAATCGATGAAGCGGCAGTCGGCGTTGGTGAGGGCGGAGCGGACAGAGGCGCCGGGGGCGAGGGCTTCGGGAGTGCAGGTGCGCGGGTTGTCTCGAAGGGCGCGGATGGCGTAGGCGCCGGTGGGAGAAACCGCGCCAGAGATGATGATGAGCAGATACTCCCCTTCGGGGAGGCTGATGGTGAGCTGCGCCTGGGCGCCGCTGTTGGTGTTCTGGCCGCTGTGCACGGTGGCGCCTGTCTTGGCGTTGAGGATCGCGAGCACCGGGCGGAAAGCGTTCGAGGCGGCGGCGAACCCAAACAAGGTGAAGGACGGAACTTTGATGCGGAAAGCGTCAACCGGCTGGGCGCCAGTGCTGGGGGTTTGCAGATCAATGAGGCGGCAATCATTGGCATTGAGATCTCCGGTGACGACCTGGTCGAAATTGATGTCCGGGATGTCGCAGGAGCGGCGTTCGAGGAACTCGGTGAAGAGGGTGAACGCGCCGGCCGCGGCGGAGTTGTTGTGAACGAGGAGGATGCGGTGCTTGCCGGGTTTGACGCTGACAGTGAACTCGCCGGCTGCGCCGAGTTGGGCCGTGGCTGTGGCGAGGACTTCGAGCTTTTCATTGGCGAGAACTGCGATGGGGAGGACGCCTGGTGTTGTGAGACGGAGATGGAAAATACCGCCAGGCTCGGGGACGGTAACCTCGAAGGCGAGGCCGTTGAGGGGGCGGACGGCGGCAATGGTGGAGGTGGAGACGTCGGGGAGAAAGTCCTGGCCTTTGCATTCGGCCCCGCTGAAAGAGCCTTCGAGCGTGCCGAATTCGATGGGAGAAGGCACGCAATCCGCGGCGCAGGCGGAGGCGGCAATCAGTAGTAAAGCCAGATGCCGCATGGGTTGACTAGAGTGAGGCACCGTCCCAGGCATGGTTGGGATCAGGGACGAAGGTCACGCTATTGCCGGTGCTCACCAGCCAGCCTCCGGGGATTCGTGCGCGGGAGATTGCGATTGCGCTGTGGAGCTTTTCGAAGTTGAGGGCAGGCTTGGGTGGTTCCTGGGGTGCTCCTTCGGATTCGGGTTTTGAAGCTGGCGCAGGCGAGGCGGCGGGTATGGCGTGGATGGCGCCCTTGACGGTGTCCTTCCTCATCCGATAGCGCTCCGCCATGTAGCTGAAGAGGTAGAAATCGCCCGATTCTTCCAAATGTTCGATGATGGCGCCGAAGGGCAGGGTGATGGGGTGCTGGCCGAGCGGTGCTCCGGTGCGCTTGTTGAGCTTCACGGCTTCGACGGATTTGGAGACTTCGTACTTCGACATGGCGGCTTAGAGGTTAGTGACTTGGATCTCGTTAATGACCTTTTTGACGCCTTTCACCTTGTGGGCGAGGCTTTCCGCTTTCTGGCGGCCTCTATCGGTGCGGACTTTGCCGATGAGAGTGACGACGCCGTCCGTGACCTTGACCTCGATTGCTCCGCCTTTGACGTCGGGGTGATTGACGAGCTTGAGGCGCACCTGGTCATAGATCCGGTCGTCGTCTTTGGGCTGTTGCGCCATGGCAGGGGCCAGCCACAAGGCGAGCAAGAGAAAAACCGCCACAATCGTTCGCATATCGGGGAACCTTTCACTTAGCAGCATAGCGCAACATGCTATGCTCACGATGGAAACCCTTCCACACACGGACCCCATCACATTGTGCGGCATTGCAGGCTACACCACACTGGATTTTTCCCCACAGGCGGAGCGCATCGAGAGGCTGACGGAATGCATCCGGCATCGGGGGCCTAACCAGCAGGGAGTGCATCGCGGGCCGCTGGTAGCCATGGGTGCGGTGCGGTTGAGCATCATCGACGTGGCGGGCGGCGACCAGCCGATTTATTCGCCGGACGGCGATGTGGTGATCTGCTTCAACGGGGAGATCTACAATCACGCTGCTTTGCGGGCGGAGTTGGAGGCGAAGGGACACCGGTTCCATACGAAGTGCGATACCGAGGTGGTGTTACACGCGTTTCTGGAATGGGATGTGGATTCGTTCGCGCGGCTGCGTGGGATGTTTGCGTGCGCGCTGTGGAGTGAGTCGCGGCGGAGACTGGTGTTGGCACGCGACCGCATGGGGATCAAGCCGCTGTATTTCATGAAGCGCGGCCGGGATGTGCTGTTCGGGTCGGAAGTAAAGACGATTCTGGAGCATCCGGAAGTGGAGCGGCGGCTGGATTTGCAGGGGCTGGGGTATTATCTCTCGCTGAATTACGTTCCGCAGCCTTTTACCTGTGTGGCGGGGATTGAGAAGTTGCAGCCGGGGTGTTGGATGGAGTGGCGGAATGGGGAGATGCGGACGGAGTCGTACTGGACGCTGCGATTCCAGGTGGATGAGCGGAAGAAGTTGGGGGCAGCGAAGGAGGAGTTGGACGCGCTGTTGCGGGATTCGGTGAAGGAGCACCTTCTTTCCGATGTGCCGCTGGGCGTGTGGGCGAGCGGAGGATTGGACTCGTCGACGGTGTTGCATTACGCGGCGCAGGAAGTGCCGCACGTGAAGACGTTTTCCATCGGGTTCAAGGGACGGTCATTTGATGAGAGCCCCTATTTCCGGGAGATTGCGCGGGTGTATGGAGCGGAGCCGCACGAATTCAGTCTGGGGCCGGAGGCGGATCTGGCCGGGGCGATTGAGCGGATGTCGTATTACAGTGACGAGCCGAGCGCCGATGCGGGGGCGTTGCCGGTGTGGTTTTTGTCGCAGATGACGCGGAAGCATGTGACGGTGGCGTTGAGCGGGGAAGGGGCGGATGAGTTGTTTGGGGGCTATCAGACGTATCTGGCCGATGGGTATGCGGAGTGGGCGCGGTGGGCGCCTTCGGGACTGCGAAGGTTGGGGCTGGGGATATCGGGGCTGTTGCCGGTTTCGGATGAAAAGATCAGTTTAGAGTATAAGGCGAAGCGGTTCCTGGAAGGGTCGCTGCTGGAACCGGTGCGGGCGCATCTGTTTTGGAATGGGACGTTTGATGATGCGGGGCGGGAGGCGATTGCTCCACGCACGGCGGGCGTGGATTGGGGGCGGCTGGCGCCTGCTGGAACGGATGGTGCGTTGAACCGGTTTCTACATCTGGACCAGCTTTGTTATTTGCCGGAAGATATTTTGTACAAGTGCGATCGGATGAGTATGGCGCATTCGCTGGAGGTGCGGCCTCCGTTTCTCGATCACCGGATTGTGGAGTTTGCGGCGACGCTACCGGAGAATTTGAAAATTCGTGGGGGTCGGCTGAAGTTTGTGTTGCGGGAGTTGATGAAGGATAAGCTGCCTCGGACTATTATTGAGCGGAGGAAGGAAGGGTTCGATATTCCGACGCATCAGTGGTTCCGGGGGGCGTTGAAGCCGTTGCTTCTCGATACGGTGAATGAGCGGGCGGTGCGGGAGGCGGGTGTGTTTTCGTGGCCGGCGGTGTCGGCGGTGATGCAGAGGCATTTTGAACGGAAGGTGAATTATGGATATCACCTGTGGGGGCTGCTGACATTGTTCTTATGGATGAAGCGCTGGAAGGTGACGGGATGAACGGGCATTCGCGGTGGATTGTGCTGGCGTGCGCGGTGGCGATCTATTTCGGGTGTATCGTGTCTCCGCCGGGTTTGATGGACGATGTGGACGCGGTGCAGGCGCAGATTGCGCGGAACATGCTGGAGTCGGGCGATTGGGTGACGGCGCGGCTGGATGGGGTGGCGTATCTGGAGAAATCGCCGCTGATTTACTGGATGATGGCGGTGTCGATGAAGGTGTTCGGGGTGTCGGACTGGGCGGCTCGGATTCCGCTGGCGTTGGGCGTGGTGTTGCTGGTGTATTGCACGATGCGGTTTTCGGCTTGGGCGTTTGGGGAAGCGGCGGGATCGTATTCGGGGTTGGTGATGGCGACGTGTATCGGGCTGTGGTTGTTCACGCGGATTCAGATTCCGGATGCGGTTCTGACGTTGACGATTACGATCGCGATGTGGGCATTTTTGCGGGCGCTCGAGGAAGAAGGCTGGATGTGGCCGGCGGTGATGGCGGCGGCGATTGGGACGGGGTTGCTGTTGAAGGGCTTGATTGCGGCGCTGTTTCCGGTGGCGGGGGCGTTATTGTATCTAGGAGTGACCGGGCAGTTGCTGCAGTGGGACGTGTGGCGGCGATTGCGGCCTGTGAGTGGGGTGTTGATTGTGTTGTTGATTGCGGCTCCGTGGCATGTGCTGGCGACGCTGCGGAATCCGCCGTATTTCGACTTTACGATGAAGAGCGAGCCGGGGAACTATCACGGGTTCTTCTGGTTTTATTTCTTCAATGAGCATGTGTTCCGGTTTCTGAACATGCGGCATCCGCGGGATTACAACACGGTGCCTCGGGTGGCGTTCTGGTTGTTTCATTTGTTGTGGCTGTTTCCGTGGAGCGCGTATTTGCCGGGCGTGGCGCGGTTGGGGTTCCGGCCGGTGGATCGGGCTGGACGAGTGCGATTGCTGGCGTTGTGCTGGACGGGTTTCTTGTTGACGTTCTTTACGTTTTCGACGACGCAGGAGTATTACTCGATGCCGTGCTATCCGGCGCTGGCGTTGTTGTTGGGATCGGCGATGGCTTCGGGCTCCGGGTGGCTATCGAGAGGGACTCGAGTGGTTGCTGTGGTGGCGGGAGTGGCTTTTGCGGCAGTGGTGGGGATCTTGATTCGGGTTTGGGGGCTGCCGGCTGAAGGCGATATTTCGCGGGCGTTGACGTCGAATCCCGATGCGTACACGTTGTCGCTGGGGCATATGGGGGATCTGACCGTGGCGTCGTTCGCGTATTTGCGGCTGCCGTTGGGGATTGCGGCGGTGGCGTTTCTGATTGGCGCCGTGGGTGGATGGCGGGCGCGGCGGGCGGAGACGGCGTATTTGTCACTGGCGTTGATGATGGTGTTCTTCTTTCATGCGGCGCGAGTGGCGTTGATCCGGTTCGATCCGTACTTGGGCTCGCGTGCGTTGGCGGAGAGTTACGTTACGGCCCCGGCTGGTGAGTTGATTGTGGACAACCAATATTATGCGTTTTCGTCGGTGTTCTTCTATGCCAATGCTTCGGCGCTGTTGCTGAACGGGCGGGTGAATAATCTGGAGTATGGGTCGTATGCTCCGGGCGCCCCGAATGTGTTTGTGGATGATGCGGCATTCGCGCGGTTGTGGAAGGATATGCGGCGGCGGTACCTGCTGGTGGAAGGGCCGCGGATGGCGCATATTGTGGAGTTAGTGGGGAAGGAGTTTTTGTTTGAAGTGAAGGCGAGCGGAGGGAAGTATCTGTTGACGAATCTGCCGCTGGAGGGCCGCTGATGCGGATTACCGTGGATGCGACGTCGCTGCTGCTGCGTAGCGCGGGAGTGAAGAGCTACACGTATTACTGGATGAAGGCGCTGCGGCAGATTGCGGGGAAGGAGAGCATTCGGGGGTTTCCGTTTCTGAACGAGTTAGGGGAGTTGCATCATGACCGTTCGATGGCGTCTTTGTGGGGAACGTATCCGCGGCTTGCCATGTTGTATGCGGCGCGGCTGAGTGGGGGTGTGTTGGACTCGCTCATTGAGGGGGCGGACATTTTTCATGCTTCGAATCAGATTCATCATGCACCACGGAAGGCATTGCTGACGGCCACGGTGCATGATCTGACGTGTTGGAAGATGCCGGAGTTGCATACGGCGGCGAATGTGGCGGCGGATGAGCGCTTCGCGGAACGGATTCTAAAGAAGGCGCAGGGATTGATTGCGGTGTCGGATGCGACTCGCGAGGACGCGATTGAGTTGCTGGGGATTGATGAGGACCGGATCGAGACGATTCATTCGGGGGTGAGCGAAGCGTTTTTCAATGTGCCGGTGGAGGATGTGCTGGCGTTGCGGGAAGATTTGGGGTTGGAGAAGCCGTACGTGTTGTTTGTAGGGACGGTGGAGCCACGGAAGAATTTGGACCGGTTGTTGGATGCGTGGTTGGGGTTGAGTGGGGAGATACGGCACGAATTTGAACTGGTGATTGCGGGTCCGGTGGGATGGGCTCCGGAGACGGAGAAGCGGTTGAGCGCGGGGGCGGCGGGTGTGCGGCGGATGGGATATGTGGCTGAGGAAGCCTTGCCTGCGTTGACGGCGGGGGCGCTGGCGTTTGCGTATCCTTCGTTGTATGAAGGCTTCGGGTTTCCGGTGGCGCAGGCGATGGCGGCGGGAGTGCCGGTGTTGACGGCGAATGTTTCCTCATTGCCGGAGGTGACCGGCGGAGATGCCGAGTTAGTGGATCCGCTGAGTGTGGGGGAGATTCGGGCGGGGTTGGAGAGGTTGCTGACGTCTTCGTCGTTGCGGGAGGATCTGGCGATACGCGGGAAAGAGCGGGCGCAGAATTACCGCTGGGCGAAATGCGCGCGGCGCAGCCTGTTGTTCTTCCAGAATATATAATGTTCTCAAGTTGCTAGTTCTGGTATTCCTACTTCCGTCTCTTGCCGCACAGGTGTCGCCTCGTGCCGTGATTAACCGCTACTGCATCGCATGTCACCACGCGGGGAATAAGACCGCGGGGTTGGCTTTGGATGGGATGGACCCGGCGAACGTGGGTCCGCATGCCGAGCGGTGGGAGAAGGTGGTGCGGAAGCTGAGTGCGCGGTATATGCCTCCACAAGGGGCTCCGCGGCCGGATGAGGCTACTTATAACGCTTTGGTTACTTCGTTGAAGACGGCGTTGGATCAGAATGCGGCGGCGAAACTGAATCCGGGGCGGACGGATTCGTTCCGGCGGATGAATCGCACGGAGTATCACAACACGGTACGGGATCTGCTGGCGTTGGATGTCGATGTTGCCTCGTTGTTGCCGAACGATGAGTCGAGCCATGGGTTCGATAATGTGACGGTGACGGATTTATCGCCGACGTTGTTGGAGCGGTATCTGTCGGCGGCGCGGAAGGTGAGCCGGTTAGCGGTAGGGGCTCCGGTAACGGCTCCTTCGGGGCATACGATCTATACGCCGGCGGATTTGACGCAAGAAGAGCATTTCGATGAGATGCCGTTTGGGACGCGAGGCGGGGTGACGGTGCCGCACACGTTTCCTCTGAACGCGTTTTATGAGATTCAATTGCGGCTGGCGCGGGATAGGAATGAGCATGTGGAGGGGTTGAAGGATACGCATGAAGTTGAGTTGCTGATTGATGGGGAGCGGGTGCAGGTGTTTACCGTGAGGGCTCCGATGGGGCCGAAGGATCATGCCATCGCGGATCAACATTTGAATGCGCGGGTATTTGTGAAGGCGGGGCCGCATCAGGTGGCGGCGACGTTTGTGAAGAAGCGGTCGGCGCTGCCGGAAACGGAACGGCAGCCGTATCAGGCGCACTTCAATATGGACCGGCATCCGCGGATTCAGCCGGCGATTTATTCGGTGACGGTGAATGGGCCGTATGAGGCGGCGGGTCCGGGGGATACTCCGAGCCGGCGGCGGCTGTTTGTGTGCACGCCTGCGAATGCTTCCGATGAATTGCCCTGCGTGAAGAAGATTCTGAACACGGTAATGCGGCGGGCATACCGTCGCGCGGTGACGGAGGCGGATCTGAAGGCTCCGCTGAAGTTTTATGGGGAAGGCCGGAAGGAAGGTTTTGAGAACGGCGTGGAGATGGCGCTGCGAGCGGTGCTGGTGAGCCCGGAGTTTCTGTTCCGGGTGGAACAGGATCCTTCGGGTGTTGCCGCGGGGACGGCGTATCGGGTGAGTGATCTGGAACTGGCGTCGCGGTTGTCNNTTGTGGAGCAGCATTCCGGATGATGAGTTGCTGGATCTGGCGATTGCGGGGCGGTTGCGCGGGCCGGGCGTAGTGGAGAAACAGGTGCGGCGGATGCTGGCGGATTCGCGGGCTTCCACGCTGGTGACGAACTTCGCCGAGCAGTGGTTGTATTTGCGGAATCTATCTTCGGCATCTCCGGACATGCGGGCGTTCGCGGGGTTTGATGATAACTTGCGGCGGGCGTTCCGGCGCGAGACGGAAATGTTTTTCGAAAGCATCTGGCGTGAGGACCGTAGTGTGTTGGATCTGCTGCGGGCGAATTACACGTTCGTGAATGAGCGGCTGGCGAAGCATTACGGGATT
>JAFDVS010000099.1 GCA_018268935.1 Acidobacteriota bacterium
CGCTCCACACCAACGATGCGCCGAGCGCCATTACGCGCCTCACCGACATGGGCGTGGAAAACTACCTCATCACGTCTTCGCTGGTGGCTGTGCTGGCGCAGCGCCTGGTGCGCGTCATCTGCCGTCACTGCCGTGTTCCCGATCGCGATGTCATGACGCCGCAAGGCGAGCTGATTCCGTCCTACCGTGGCGCCGGTTGCGATCACTGCTTCGGCACCGGCATGCGCGGCCGTGTCGGCATCTTCGAAATGATGGAGCTCAACGACGAGATCCGCAAGCTGATCATGCAGAACGCCGACGCCAGCATTCTCACCACCGCCGCGCGGCGCAACGGAATGCGCACGCTGCGCGAAGATGGATGGCTGAAAGTGCGCACCGGCGTCACCACGGCCTATGAAGTGACGCGCGTGACCCAGGAGTTCTAGTTGACCACCTATTTCTATAAAGCCGTTGCCTCCGATGGGCGTCCCCGCACGGGCACGCTCACCGCGGCCACGGAGAAATCGGTGCTCAGCGAACTGCGCAAACAAGGGCTGACACCGGTTTACGTAGGCCTGCAGGCCAGCAAGGGCTTCGAACTCAAGCTTCCCGGCACCGGTGGCGCCCGACGCCGCGACATTCTCTTCTTCACCCAGGAGATGTCGACGCTGCTCAATTCCGGCGTGCCGCTCGACCGCGCCCTCACCATCGCCAGCGAACTCACCGAACGCCAGCAATTCCGCGGCGTGATCCTCGATGTGCTGCGTTTGATCAAGGGCGGCAAATCATTCGCCGATGCGCTGCACGTCTACCCCGATCATTTCTCCGATCTGTACATCAACATGGTGCGGGCCGGCGAGGCCAGCGGCAGCCTCGGCGTCATCTTCCAGCGCCTGGCCGAGTTCGAACGCACGCGCGACGATCTACGCGGCTACATCATCAGTTCGCTCATCTATCCGGCGCTTCTGGCGCTGGTGGGCTTGGGCTCCATCACGGTGCTGCTCAACTACGTGGTGCCGCGCTTTGCTTCCGTTTTCGAGGAATCGCGCCTCAAGATGCCGCTGCCGACGATGATTCTGCTCGAAGCGAGCAAGTACGTACAAGCCTACGGCTGGATGGTCGGTCTGGGGCTTATCATCGGGGGCATCGTTTTCTACAGCTTCGTGCGCACACGCAACGGGCGGCTCTGGTGGGACACCTTCCAATTGCGCGTCCCGTTGCTCGGCGACGCGTTGCGCAAAGCCGAAACCGCGCGATTCGCCCGCGCCATGGGAACGCTCGTTGCCAATAGCGTGCCGCTGGTGCAGAGCCTCGGCATCGCTTCCGCCACGCTCAGCAACAAACGCATCGCCGGCTCGCTCGAAAGCGTAGCCCAGGGCGTGAAGCGCGGCGAAGGCATCGCCACGCCGCTCAAGCGCTCCAACGCCTTCCCTCCGCTCGCCGGGCATCTGCTCGCAGTGGGTGAGGAAACCGGTAAACTCGACGAGATGTTTCACCGCATGGCGGACATCTATGACAATGACACCCGCGTGGCCATCCGCCGCTTCACCTCGCTCTTTGAGCCCCTGGTGATCCTGGTGATGGGCATTGTGGTGGGTGCCATGATCCTCAGTATGCTGCTGGCCATTACCAGCATTAACGAAGTGGCGGTCTAACAATGACACAACAACGCAAACGTTCTTCACGAGCCGGTGTAACTTTGATTGAAATGCTGGTGGTGGTGACCATCATCGCGCTGTTCGCGGCGATTGTCGCTCCCCGCATGCTCAGCCGCGGCGATGCCGCCCGCAAGACGGCGGCCCGCGCGCAGATCAACTCCTTCATGACGGCCCTTGGCGCTTACAAGCTCGACACGGGCCAGTTCCCCACTACAGAACAGGGGCTCAATGCACTCCGCGTGAAGCCGCAGGGCTTGAATCAATGGCAAGGGCCCTATCTACCGCAGGAGATCCCCAATGATCCCTGGGGCAATGCCTATTCCTACAAGTTCCCCGGAGAGCATGGGGATGAGCCCGACATCATCAGCTACGGAGCCGACAGGCAACCCGGTGGCGACGGAATCAATGGCGACATTGAAAGCTGGAAGAGCAACTGATCGCGCCGGCGTCACTCTCATTGAGATGCTGCTGGTGGTGACGCTCATCGGCCTCATGGTCGGCATCAGCTTCCCGGCCATCTCGTCGGGTGTCGATTCGCTTCGCCTCACCACGGCAGCTGATTCCACCGCCACCTTTCTCAACTCCGCGCTGAATCGCGCCGAGCGCCGCCAGCAGGTGATGGAAGTCACCATCTCCAAACAGCAGGGCAAGCTCACTTTGCGTTCCACCGAAGCCGGATTCACCCGCGAGTTCACCATGCCCACCGGCGTCAGCATCAGCGCGGTGCTTCCGGATCACCACGATGCCACCGGCGACCGCCATGTGTTCCTCTATCCCGGCGGCACGGTGCCAAGGGTCGGCGTTGAGCTGTCGAACAAGCGCGGCACACGGCGCATCGTACGCGTCGATCCGATGACCGGCGTGCCGGAAATCGAAATTCCCGAAGAGCCAAAGAAATGAAACGCGGCTTCACACTTCTGGAGATGCTGGTGGCGACCACGCTGATGGCGATCGCTGTCGTCGGCCTGCTGTCCTCGCTATCCGCTTCGCTCCGCAACGCAGCCCGGCTCACCGATCAGGACCGCGCGGCCATCGTCGCCCGGCGCAAAATGGACGAATTGCTGGTGCAACCGCGCCTGCCGCGCTATCAGCCCATTGAGGGTCCGCTCACTCCGGTCAACGACGCGGGACTCACCGGCGGATGGAAAGCCACGGTCACTCCCTTCGATGTGCCTCCCGCGGTGCAGCCGGGCACCGGCATCCTGGAACGGGTCGAGTGTGAGATCTGGTGGATGGATGGCAGCCGCCGCCGGTCATACTCGCTCGAAGGCTACAAGACAACCTACCTGCAGAATGAGGACGTGGTGGGAGGCGCCATCCGTCAATGAAACGCCGCCGCGCCGGAGTCACGCTGCTGGAACTGCTGATCGCGGTCAGCCTGCTGTCGCTGCTGGTGGCCGGAGTGCTTACCGCGATGCGAGCCGGCATGACCGCACTCGCCCGCACCAATAGCCGGGTCATCGCCAATCGCAAAGCCATCGGCGCGCAGCGGATTCTGGAGCAGCAGATCGCCGGCCTCATGCCTGTGGCCGCGGAATGCATTGCTGGTGGCGGCGTCGCGCCTTCGGCCAAAGTCGCCTTCTTTCAGGGCGAAACACAAACCATGCGTTTTGTTTCGACTTATTCGTTAGGCGATGCCTCGCGTGGCGTCCCGCGCATCCTCGAATTCCAGGTGATCCCTGGGGAGAACAATCAGGGCGTCCGTCTGGTGGTGAATGAGCATCTCTTCACGGGCGGGCTCGGGGCCGGCCGCTTCTGCACTGGTGTGGCGATGGATGCACTCGCCGGAGTCTCCGCCACCCAATTCGTGCCCGTCCAAACAGGACCGGGCTCTTTTGTTTTGGCCGATAAACTCGCCTCCTGCCGGATGCTGTTCCGCGAACCGATGCCTCCACCGCAGATGGAGCGCTGGGTCGGCAAGTGGATCCAGCCCTACTGGCCCACCGCCATCCGCATCGAAATGACGCCGCTCGAAGCCGACACTTCGAAGATTCTGCCCACCACAATCACCATGCCGGTGTTCGTCAACCGCTCCCAGATGGGGGTGTATTTTGACTAGGCGATCGCGCAAAGGCGGCGCCCTACTCACCGTCCTCTGGCTCTCCGCGGCCCTCAGCGCCATCGCTTTCTCCGTCGCCACCACCGTGCGCGGCGAAATCGAACGCGCCGCCACCGCCTCCGACGGCGTGAAAGGCTATTTCCTCGCCCGTGGCGCGCTCCAACGAGCCCTGCTGTGGGTCCAATGGACCGAATTCCGCAACATTGACGGGTCCCCCCGTTACTGGGTGCCAGGCACGCCCCGGCTCCACTTCGAGTTTCCTAACGGCGCCGCCGACGTCGATCTCATCCCCGAATCGGCCAAGCTCAACGTCAACACAGCGCTGCCCGAAGAGCTATTCCGCCTCATGCAGGCCCTAGGCTTTGATCCGGCCCGTGCTTCCGAGATCACCGCTGCCATCGTCGACTGGCGCGCCCCGGCCCCTCAGGGCATGAGCGAATTCGACAGCTACTATTTAGGGCTCACTCCGTCTTTTCGCGCACGCCACGCGTCTATAGAGGAGATTGAGGAAATTCTACTGGTGAAAGGCATGACTCCGGAGCTGTTCCACGGCACTTACGTCCGCGACGCGGAGGGCAAACTGAGCCCCCGCAGTGGGCTCCGCGACTGTCTTTCCGTCTATCCCGGCGGCCAGATTGACGTCAATTACGCGCACCCTGCGGTGCTTGCCGCAGTCGGGCTCACCCCCGATGCCGTTGCCGCCGTGGTCACTGCCCGCCGTCTGCAGCCCTTCAATCCCGGTACGTTACAGGCACTCGCCGCCAGCTTCGGCCCCGCCGCAGGGCGGCTCATCGTAGGCGGCGGATCCATCTACACGCTGCGCTCCACGGCCCGGTTGAGGCTCCCCAACGGCCAGCTCTCCGATCTCCGCCGCACCGTTGCCGCGCTGGTCAAGTTCCAGCCCCCCACGAAAGACGCATATTTTCACATCCTGCGCTGGTATGACCAGGGCGCGCTCGGCATGGGGGATATCCAGTGAGCTGGCAGGCTTTCGGAACCGGCATTGGTATTGAACTCACCGCGGATCGTCTTCGCATCGCCGTGGTCAAAGTGCGCCCCTCCGGCGTGGACATGCTTGCCGTGCACACGATCGAGGATTATGCCAAGCGTCCCGCCGCTGAATGGGGCAACGAATACTCGGCATTCCTTCGCCAGCATGGGGTGGCGCATCTGACCGCCGCCGTGCTGCTGCCAAGGCGCGACCTGATGGTGCGCGTGGTCAATCTGCCCGGCGTGCAGCCCAAAGATTTCGAAGCCGCGCTCGCGCTGCAGGTGGACACGCTGCATCCCTATCCGGAAGGCGAAGCCGCCTGGACCTTCGCCCGTCTCGGCAGAACACAATCGGCCCTGGTGCTGATCGCCCGCCACGCCCATGTGCAGCACCTCACTGAGTTATTCGTCGAGGCAGGCATCAAAGTCTCTGCTTTTACGGCCAGCGCCGCCGCGCTCTACAGTGCATTGCGGCTCTACGGCGCACCGCCCTCGGAAGGCTTCCTTGGCCTGATGGAGACGGAAACGGGCCACGAAGCCTACGGCGAAAGCCCCGCCAAGCCGGCCTACTCCGCTGTCTACGAACAAAGCTGGGAGCGCGCCGCGGCGCTTGCTTCCGCCGAACTCCGCCTCACTGGCGAAACATCTGCTCGCGAGCTCGCCGGGTTCCTTCCCTCTCCCCGGCGAGCCCCCGAAGGGGGGCAATCCTACTTGCTCGCCTACCTCGCTGCGCTCACCTCTGCTTGTCCTCGCCTCGCCCTGCCGGCGAACCTGCTGCCATCCTCGCATCGCAGCACCAGTTCCCGCCTCATCTACGTCCCCACCATCGCGTTGGGCTTGCTGCTGATCGCCGGCCTGGTCGCGCTTGGCTTCTACACGCGTTACGAAGATTCGAAATACCTCGCGCTGGTTCAGGCGGAGACACAACGCCTGGAGCCGCGCGCCAAACTGGTATCGCAGTTGGAGCAGCGCACCACCGCATCGCGCGCCCGCATCGATTTGCTCGATCGCTTTGCCGCCCGTACCCGTACCGACCTCGATGCACTGCGCGAAGCCACACGCCTCATCCCGCCTCCGGCCTGGCTCAATACGCTGGAATTGACGCGCACCTCGCTGGTGATCGCCGGCGAATCCGATCAAGCCTCGGGTCTGCTCAAGGCCATCGACAGCTCGGCGCAATTCCAGAACTCCGAATTCCTCATCCCCATCAGCCGCGTCGGCGCCGTGGAAGTGTTCCGTATCCGCTCTGCGCGCGAGGGAGTTACGCAATGACCCTCAACGAACGCGATCGCCGCGCCCTGCTGTTCCTTGGATGCGCAGTCATTGGCACCCTGCTCTATGTGCTGATCACGGACACCGCGCCATCGGGCCAGACGGCTGCCCCGCAGGATCTGATCGCCACCGCCGAAAAGCGCCTCGATCGTGTGCGGCAACTTGCGGCCCAGGTGCCCTCGCGCGAAGAGCAGCACAAACAGATGCTGGCCCAACTTGATGTGCGCGAAAAGCGCCTGCTGCAAGCCGAAACGGCGGCCCAGGCCCAGGCACAGCTCCGCCAGATCGTGGCCCGCATCACCAGCCGTCAGACTCCGCCCGTCGATATCAAAGCCAGTGAATTCGGCCAAGTGAAACCGCTTGGCACCGAGTATGGCGAGGTACCCGTCTCCGTGATGATCGAGTGCGGCATGGACCAACTGCTGAACATCGTTTCCGAGCTCACTTCGCAGCCCGAGATGATCGCCATCAACGAAATGCGCATCTATTCGGCGAATCAGAAAACGAAAACGTCGAACGTGAGGCTCACCGTCTCCGCCGCCGTGCCCAAGCACCTTACCCCGGAACGCAAAGGAGGCTCGCTGTGAGAGGCAAGCTTCTTCTGTTGAATCTGGTTCTCCTCGCCGTGCTCGTTCTCATCGGGCGCGAACTGCGGTCGAACTACAGAGCCGCCCGTGCCCGCGAACAGGCGATGAAAGCCAAGCAGGTGAAAGCGCCTCCGCCGCCTCCCATCACGCAGCCGGTGTTGCCGCCGCCCGTGGTGGCCGCCGGATACCTGGACGTAGCCCAGCAAACCCTGTTCGCCAAGGATCGCAATCCCAACGTGGTGGTGGAGCAGGAAAAGCCAAAGCCCGTTCCGCCGTTCCCCAAACTCTACGGAGTGATGAACCTCGGCGACGGTGTCTTCGCAATCCTTAGCGACGGCCCCAATCGCCAGAAGCCTTTCAAGCCCGGCGACAAAGTGGGCGAATTCAAACTGGCGGAAATCCAGGCCGAATCGCTCATCTTCGAATGGGACCAGAAGAAGTTTCCCAAGAAATTCACCGAACTGCAGGACAAAGCCGCGGAGCCTGTTTCCGCCGCTGATTCCACACCGCGGCAACCGGCCACGCCGCCCGCCCCCGCTGCTCCGGTCACTCCGGCGCGGCCCGGCCCTGGCGCCGATATGGGTGGCGGCCTGTCCGCCTGCAATGCCAATGACGCATCCCCCGCCGGAACCGTGGTGGATGGAAAACGAAAAGTAGTGACCGAGTCCCCCTTCGGCAAGGTCTGCCGTTGGGAACCGGTGAGATAAATGCGAGGAGTGTTACCCATGAAGTGGATCTGTATGTTGGCGCTGATGACTCTGGCCGCCTGGGCCACTGTGCAGGAGCCGGCCAAGAAGGCCGAGCCCAAGCCGGCTGCCCCCAAAGCAACAACCAAAGCCCCGGTCAAAACCACTGCGAAGAAGGCTACGGAACCAAAGAAGGTTTCCACTCCCGCTGCCAAATCCATCGTCGAGATTCCCAAAGATGCGAAGGAAATCTCCCCCGGCACATACCGGTGGGTCGATCCTAAAGGAAAGGCGTGGATCTACAGCCGCACTCCCTTCGGCCTGATGTCCGGCCCCGAGCCGCCGAAAGAGCCCGAAGTCATCCCCACCGATTGGAAAGTCTTCGACGAAGGCGATGCGCTCACATTCGAACGCCCCTGGCCCTTCAGTGGCACCAAGCGCTGGACCGTGAAGAAAACCGAACTAAGCGAGATGGAAACCGCCGTCTGGAAACGCTCTCAATCGGAAACCGCCAAGCAGTAACCGGAGTCATCCCATGAATCGCAAGCGAATCGTCCTCGCACTGTTGGCCGCCGCCATGTTGATGGCGCAGCCGCCACAGCAACCGGCTCCACCCGCACAGACCGCGTCGCCCAACGCGGGTATTGTGCTCAATCTGCCCAACGCCTCCCTCGTCGACGTCATCGACATCCTCGCCCGCCGGCTGAAGATCAACTACATCCTCGATCCGCGCGTCAAAGGCTCCGTCATTATTAACACCTACGGCGAAATCAAAGCCGTCGATGTGCGCTCGCTGCTTGAAACCATTCTCCGCATCAACGGCGCCACCATGGTCCAGGTGGGCGATCTCTATCGCATCGTGCCTGTCGCCGATGCCGCGCGACTGCCGCTGAAGCCGCAATCCAGCACCAAAGTGGAAGACATGCCCGAGGACGAGCGCATGGCGCTCAACCTCATCTTCCTCAAGTATGTGCAGGTCGCCGACATGGTGAAACTGCTCGATCCCTTTCGTGGCGAAGGTTCTTCCGTCTCAACTTACGATCCGGCCAATCTCATCATCCTCCTCGACAACAATCGAAACATGCGCCGCAACATGGAGATGATCAATCTCTTTGACAGCGATTCGTTCGCCTCTAAGCGCGTCAAGCTCTTCGACATCAAAAACGGCCGGCCCAGTGACATCGCCAAGGAACTCGATGCGGTGTTCAAGGCCTACGCACTCAGTGAAAAGTCCAGCTCCACCAAGTTCCTCGCCGTGGATCGCATCAATATCATCATCGCCGTTGCCCCCAATCCCGGCGTGTTTGAAGAAGTAGGCCGCTGGATTGAAAAGCTCGACATCCCAGTGAAAGCGACCGCCGGCTCCACAGACAACTACGTGTATCGTGTCCGCTATGGCCGCGCCGAAACCATCGCCATGGCTATCATGCAGCTCTATCTCGGCCTCCAATACGGCATGCCGATGATGGGCATGGGCATGATGGGAATGTATGGCGGAGGAATGTACGGAGGCGGCATGTATGGCGGTGGCATGGGCGGCATGTACGGCGGCGGAATGTACGGCAGCGGTATGGGCGGCATGTACGGTGGTGGGATGTACGGCGGTGGCATGGGCGGAATGTATGGGGGCGGTGGCATGTACGGCGGTGGTGGCATGTATGGAGGCGGCATGATGCCCGGCATGTACCCCGGCATGATGCCCAGCTACGGTGGCATGGGCATGCTTCCGCCCAGCGCTTCTTCCGCTGCGCCGCTCACTTCCACGACCGCAACCTCCACACCCGCACCAACCGGCAGCGCTGATCTCACGGGCGGCTATCTCGGAGCAGGCGCGGGCTCAGGCTCGCAATTGAAGATTCCACGCGTCGTACCCAACCCCTTCGACAACACCCTGCTCATTCAGGGCACACCCAGCGAATACGATCAGATCTCCCGCCTCATCGAAAAGATCGACGTTCCGCCGCGACAGGTGCTGATTGAAGCCCGCATCTATGAGGTCTCCCTCACCGGAGCCTTCGCCAGCGGCGTGCAGGCGTATTTGCAAAAACGCACGGCCGGACGTGAAAACAACAAAGGCATCCTCGAAGCAGCACTCGATGGCGCGGCCGTGAGTCTCTCCACCGCGCACCTTGTCGGCAAGACGAAAGAGCTGCTCCTCTTCCTCTCCGCGCAGGAAGATACGCGCCGGGCCAAGATCGTCTCCGCGCCTTCGGTCATCGCGACCGATAGCATCCCCGCACTGGTCAACGTCGGCACCGAAGTCCCCACCCTCAGCGCCAGCGCCCCCAGCGGTATTCAAACCGGCGGGAACAGCGTTTTCGCCAACAGCATCACCAACCGCAATTCGGGTGTCACCTTGCAGATCATGGCCCGTGTGGTGCCCAGCGGTATCGTCACTCTCATCATCAATCAGGAAGTCAGCTCTCCCATCGCGCCTCCAGCCAACGCCGCCATTCAATCCCCATCCTTTTCCAAACGTAACGTCACCACCCAGGTCACGGTACAGGACGGCGACACCATCGCCATCGCCGGCATCATCCAGGAAAGCGACACGGCGAGCTCTGCCGGTGTCCCCCTGCTCAACAAGCTGCCTGTCATCGGTGGCGCATTCGGTAACCGCAGTTACAGCAAAGAGCGCACCGAACTCGTTGTTTTCATGACGCCTCGCGTCATCTATGACACATCGGAAATGATCGAAGCGAGCGACGAATTGAAAGGAAAGCTTCGCCGCCTGCAGAAACTCGTCAAGGAGTAAATCCTCCGCTACTGTCCGAGAACTCTGGTACCCTGATTACAGAAATTAACTGGACTGTAACAGATTCGTTGCAGCCCAATGTTAGCCTAGGGGTCCAAGTTATGACTAAAGTTGGCTTTGCGTTCCTTTTGCTATCCGCCTCCGCCTGGAGCCAATCCTTCACAGCCAGTGTATTGGGCAATGTGACGGATTCCTCCGGCGCCGGTGTTCCCAATGCACTCATCGTGGCCACCAACGTAGCCACCAACACCAAGATCGAAGCACATAGCGACGCCACGGGCCGCTATGTCGTCGCCACGCTGCCTCCCGGAACGTACACGCTGGAAGCTTCCGCCAGCGGCTTCAAGAAATTCTCCCGCGCAGGCATCGAACTCGCCGTGCAGCAGCAGGCCCGTGTCGATATCGCGCTCGCCGTCGGCGAATTGAGCGAAACAGTCACCGTGGAAGGACAGGTTTCCACAATTGAAACCTCCTCTTCCACCATCGGCAAAGTGGTTTCCAATAAAGCGATTCTCAATTTGCCGCTCAATTCCCGCAACATCTACTCCCTCATTTACCTTACTCCGGGAGTCGCGGGTTCCATCGGCAACAACTACAACAGCATGAGCTATTCGGTGAACGGCGCGCGCGCTTCCATGATGGATACGCTCATCGACGGCGCCACCGCTTCGCACCCCACCGTACAGGGCTACTCCGGAATCTCGGCATTCCCCAGCGTCGACGCCATCGGCGAGTTTAAGGTGCTAGGCGCCAACTTCCAGGCCGAGTATGGCCGCACCGCCGGCAGCGTCTTGAACGTTGTCTACAAGAGCGGCACCAACGATTACCACGGCACGCTCTACGAGTTCCTCCGCAACTCCAAGCTTGATGCCAACACTTTCTATAACAACCTCCGCGGCGTCGATCTGGCCAGCTTCAAACGCAGCCAGTACGGCGGCACCTTCGGCGGGCCCATCAAACGCGACAAGACGTTTTTCATGAGCTCTTACGAAGGCCTGCGCCAGCGCTCCTTCAGTTCCCGCACCGCAACCGTGCCTACCGAACTCGAGCGGGCCGGCGATTTCACCCGTACCTTCGCCGGCGCGAACAACCCCGTCCTGATCTACGATCCTTTCACCACGCGTGCCAACCCGGCAGGCGGATTCATCCGCGACGCTGTTCCCGGAAACATCATTCCCGCCTCGCGCCAGAATCCGGTCGCCCGCAATGTAATCAAATATTACCCGCTGCCAAACACACAGGGCGCCAATTTCACCAACGCCAACAACTATTACTTGCAAGGCTCCTCAGTGCTCGACATCGACCAGATTGATGGCCGCTTCGACCATAACTTCACGGCCAATCACCGCCTCTTCGTGCGCTACTCCTACCGCAATCAGGACGATGTGCCTGCAGTCCTCTTCCCGCAGGATATCGCCATGGCCGAAGATCGCATCAACCAGCGAAATCGCATGCACAACGGCGTGGTCGATTACACGATGACGCCCAACGCCACCACCATCGTGAGCATTCGCGGCGCCTACGCCCGCAGCCTCTATTTCTACGAAAACCAGGGGCTTGGTTTCAAAGCCTCGAACCTCGGCTTGCCTGCTGCTCTCGATACAGCGGGTGGACTCACCATGTTTCCCCGCTTCGCCGCGGGCGGCTACGTCGGCCTGGGCAACACGGACAACCGCTACAACGCCTTCATGACCTACACCCTCGCCGCCAGCGTCACGAAGATCGCGGGAGCACACACCTGGAAGGCCGGCTACGATGGCCGTCTGATTCGCGTCAACAACCGTGAATCCCGGTCCACCTCCGGCGATTTCAGTTTCGCCGCCGGCTTCACGCAAGGCCCGAATCCCAACACGGCGGCCGCCAATCGTGGCAATTCCATCGCCAGCCTGTTCTTCGGCACCGGCAGCGGATCGCTCATCCAGAACTTCAAGGATGCCGCCGCGCAAAGCATCTACACGGCTCTCTACGTGCAGGATGACTGGCGCGTCACCAGCAAGCTCACTGTGAACCTCGGTGTCCGTTACGATCTCGACACCCCTCGCACCGAGCGCTATGACCGCATGAACTACTTCGATCCGTTCGCCAAGTCGCCGCTGTCCAGCACGCCCGGTTATTCGAACCTCACCGGCGGCCTGGTCTTCGTCGGCGTCAACGGCCAGCCGCGTTCGCAGTACATCATGGATACCAACAACATTGCGCCGCGTATCGGCTTCGCCTATCAGGCCTCGAAGAACACCACCATCCGCGGTGGATGGGGGAACATCTTTGCCATCTCGCTGCAGCAGGCGCATGGCACGGTCGGCCCGTTCGGCTTCCGCACCCAGCAGCCGTGGGTCAGCAGCATTGACGGCATCACGCCGAACGACCTGATCAACAATCCTTTCCCGCGCGGTTTCGATGCGCCTCCCGGATCTTCGCAGGGCCTCCTCACCCAAGCCGGCGCGAACATCCAGGCCCCCGTGCGCGAAACGCTCACCCCTTACTCGCCGCAGTGGAACCTCAACATCCAGCGCAACCTGCCATCGCAAGTTCTGCTCGAAGTGGCTTACGTCGGCACACGCGGTCTGCAATTGTCCCGCAATGACGAAGGCGGGCTGACGCTCAATCAGCTCGATCCCTCGCTGATGTCCCTCGGTTCACGTCTGAATGAAACCGTGGACAATCCGTTCTTCGGCAAAGTGAATAACGGCGTGCTGGCCAATCCGCGCATCAGCCGCGCCCAACTGCTGCGCCCCTATCCGCAATTCACCGATGTGATTCCGCTTTATTCCACCGGCGCATCGTCCAACTACCACGCTCTTCAGGTGTCTTTCAATAAGCGCTTCTCCAAGGGCTTCCAGTTCGATGGCAGCTATACCTGGGCGAAAGCGATTCAGGAAGATTTGAGCCACGCCAACAGCTACAACATCCGCTGGTCGCGTTCGCTCGCCAGCTACGACATCGCTCATCGCTTCGTGGTGAGCTACATTTACGAACTTCCCTTCGGCCGCGGGCGCCATTTCGGCAACGATTGGTCAAGGGTGCCGAACTGGGTCTTTGGCGGCTGGCAACTGAACGGCTTCACCACGCTGCAAAGCGGCACGCCGCTTTCCATCAGCGCCAACAACGTGGCCGGCATCTTCAATTCGCGCGGCCTTGCCAATAACAACGGCCAAAGCGCCAAGCTCACCGGTGATGTGCACGACCGCCTGACGCGCTACTTCGACACCAGCGTCTTCTCGCAGCCCGCCGCCTTCACCTTCGGCAATACGCAGCCGTCTTCACCCGATCTGCGCAGCCCCAGCGTTCGCAACTGGGACCTCTCCGTATTCAAGGACTTCGCCGTCCGCGAAGCATGGCGGCTCCAGTTCCGCGCTGAGGCCTTCAACGCCTTCAACACCGTCCGCTTCGGCAGTCCGAATACTTCGGTCACCTCGAACCAGTTCGGGCAGGTCACCACGCAGTCCAATTCGCCCCGGCAGTTGCAGTTTGCACTCAAGTTGATCTTCTGACGCCTGCCCGGCGCTAGAATATCTTCTTGCCCAATCCGCAAACTCCATCCGTATCTCGCAACGAGATTCTCGCTCTGGCTGCGGCCACGCTGCTCATCTTCTGGCGCGCGACGTCGAACGGTTTCATCGACCTCGACGACGATTTCTACGTGCTCCTCAACGGCAACGTGAACCGCGGTCTCACCGCGTCCGGCCTTGAATGGGCTTTCCTCACCTACGACTATTTCTACTGGCATCCGCTCACCTGGATCTCCCACATGATCGACAGCGACATGTGGGGGCTCAATCCCTGGGGCCATCACCTCACCAACGTGCTGCTGCACGTCGCCAATACCATCCTTGTACTGATCGCCTTCCTCCGCCTCACCGGCAACCGCTGGGCCAGCATCCTCGCCACGATGATCTTCGCCTGGCATCCGCTGCGTGTGGAAAGCGTTGCCTGGGTGGCCGAGCGCAAAGACCTGCTCAGCGCCTTCTTCTGGTTTCTCTCGGTCATCTTCTATGAGTCCTACGCCCGCACGCAGTCAAAGAAGAGCTACTGGTATACCATCGGCGCAATGGTGCTCGGCTTGGCCTCGAAACCCACTCTGGTTACGCTGCCCTTCGCCTTCCTGCTGCTCGACTATTGGCCCCTGCGCCGCTCCGTGCCTATCGCCACGCTCATCACCGAAAAGATCCCGATGTTCGTTCTCGCCGCCGTCAGCAGCGTGCTCACCTACGTCGGCCAGCAGGAAATGGGCGCCGTGGCCACGGGTGTTCTGCCACTTTCGCTGCGCATCAGCAACTCCATCCTGTCCTATGCCCGCTACCTCGGCAAAATGATCTGGCCGGAGCCGCTGGCCGTGTTCTATCCTTACGAAACAGTGCTGCCCACGGCGCAGGTGGCGGGCGCCGCGGCGCTGTTGCTCGCCATCACGGCACTCTGTCTCTGGCAGTGGAAGCGCCGTCCCTACCTCGCCGTCGGCTGGTTCTGGTTTCTCGGAACGCTGGTGCCCACGTCCGGTATCGTGCAGGTCGGTCTGCAATCCATGGCCGATCGCTTCACCTATATCCCGATGTTCGGCATTCTGCTCGCGCTCGGCCTGCTCCTCTCCGAGCGCACGACTTCCGCCGCGCTCTACATCATCCCCGCCGTGCTCGCCTTCTTCACCTATCATCAAATCGGCCTCTGGTCTGACACCATCACGCTCTTCAACCACACCCTCGCCGTCACTCCTGCCAATCCGAAATTGCGGAACAACCTCGGCCACGCTCTGATGTCGAAAGGCAAGGCAGCCGAAGCCGTGCCCCACTTCGAAGAGGCACTCAAAGCGGCGCCCACCTATCTGCGCGCCCGCCTCAACCTCGGAATGGCGCAATCGCTGTCGGGCCATCGCGACGATGCGGCCCGCACCATCGAAGAAGCCGTCCGCCAGCAACCCGATTCCGGCGAAGCGCACATGTTGCTCGGCATGATCCGCTCCGACGAGGGCAAAGTCGACGAAGCCAGGCAGCAATTGGAAGCCGCCCTTCGTTACCCGCTGCGCGATGACCAGGCAGCCCACGTCCACACCGATCTCGGTTCCATCCTCGCCCGCCAGGGCCAGGTGCGCGAAGCCGAGCAGCACTTCCGCGCGGCCATCGGTCTTCAACCCACGCTGATCGCCGCACACCGGAATCTGGTGGCCGCGCTCATCGAACAGGGGCGCACCCCGGAAGCCGTTCGCCACCTCACCGTGGCGGTCGGCACCACGCGCAACCCGGAACTCATCCAAATGCTCAAGTCCATGCGCAGCCAGCCGGGGCAATGAGGGCCGCGGGCGCCCTACGCAACTCACCTCCCCGCTTTGGGTTCAAGCTAATATAGGTTCAAGCTAAACAAAAGAAGCCTGCATGCGGACCCTCCTCGTTGTCACCCTCACTGTTCTCGGCCTTCAGAATCTCCACGCCCAAGCCCAGATCGAAGTCGGCCAAGGCGCGCCCGCGGGCGTGGCCCAGAAGTTCGTCACTGCCTTCTTTCGTAACGGATTCAATGGCTTAGTCAGTACACCGCCGCTCGGCGTGGTGCGTAAATTCGGCTCCACAGGCTACGTTCAGGAGTTTGCCGGCGTCCGCAGCGGAGTCGATTCCTCCGGCAACGCCACCACCCGCTATGCACTGGTGAAGGCTGACGATAGCACCGGCCTTTCCACTGAGTTCGTATCCACCGAAGCCCATCAGCTCTATCCCGCCCTCTACACCTACTACAGCAGCGTCGGTGTAGCCAACGCAGGTTATCCGGAAATGGACACGGCCCGCTGCCCCGTCGCAGGCACCACCACAACCACCGTCTGCACCTACGCCATCTTCTCCAATAACTACGCCCTGTTCGTCAATTCCAGCACCATCGCATCCGCTGACAGTTCCGCTTCCTACACCATCAAGGACCTTATTTATCTGCGCTGGGCCGCGCTCGGTGGGATTACCGCATTCGGTCCGCCCACCTCCGCCGAGTCCGCCATCACCTCCAAATCCGGAATCACCGCCAACACCCAGGCGTTCACCAACGGCGCCATATACAGCCTCACTTCCGGCGCATTTAGCGGCAAAGTGTACGCCGTGGGTGGGAAAATCTTCACGCTCTACAACACCAGCGGACTGCACACCGGGTCGCTCGGCCTGCCATTGAGCGACGAACTGAGCGCCGGCGGCGGCCGTTTCCGCCAGACCTTCGAAGGCGGCAGCATCGAATACTCCGCTACTACCGATGCCGTCATTCGTCCCTCGGTCGGCACGGTCACCCTGAGTATCGCCACCAGCGCCGTCACCCGCATCAACGTTGGGGAAACTCTCAACATTCGGGCCAACGTCATTGCCACCACCGGCGAAACCCTCACCGATCGCCAGGTGAGCTGGGTCACCTCCAACGGCCGCGTGGTTAGCATCCAGGCCAACGGCGCGGAAGCCATCCTGCGGGCTGTCGGCGGCGGCTCCGCCATCATCAATGCCGTCAGCGACGGCAAAACCAGCGGCTCCCTCAATATCTTCGTTGCCGCCCCCTGCTGCCAGATCGGCGAAGGGGCTCCCACCGCGGCCATCCAGCAGTCCTTCCAGGACACCGTCACCCGATTCCGCCTCAATATCAAGCTGCCCGCCGCGAATCCCGTCCGGCGCGTCGGCGCCGGATACGTCCAGGAGTTGGTCAGCGCCGATAACCCTGATCTGCGCTACCTGCTGTGCCGTTCCGACAAGTCCCCCGGCGTGTTCATTGTCACTGGCGGCATTCTCACCTCTTATGAAAAGGAAGGCGGCCCCTCCGGCAAATTGGCGTATCCGATCGCCGATGAGGCGGCAACCGGCCGCCAGATGTTTGAAGGCGGCGCCCTTGCCGGCCGTCCCGTCTACCTGGTAACCGAGCCCTTGCTGACGCGCTGGGCCGCGATGAACTACGAAAGCGGCGCATTGGGGCCGCCCGTCTCCGTCTCCCGCTCCAACCTCAGCTTCACCGGCGCCACCGGCACCGGCCAGTCCTTCCGCGGCGGCTTCCTTTTCCGCATCCTCACCGGACCGAACGCGAACGCCCGGATTCTCCTGGTTCAGGGTGCGATCCTCGCCGCCTACGCCGAGAGAAACGGCCCCGATGGCCCACTCGGCTTCCCGATTAACGATGCTTACGCCGCCAACGGCGGTCTGCAGCAGGATTTTGAGGGTGGCTCTTTGAAGCAGAATGCCTCCGGCGAAGTGGAACTGGTGGAACGCGACCGCAAGCCCGAAGTCACTGTCAGCCCTAGCCGCGTCACCGCCGGCGGCAAGGTCCGCATTCTGGTTGGGGGCTTCCCCAACGGCGCCCGCCTGCGTGTTGCCTTCACCGCCACGCCGGCCATCCCGGCCTTTGAGATTCAGACCACGCAAGGCTCCTATACCTGGGAAGTCCCCGTGCCATCCACCGCTGCCACCTCCTCGGTGATGGTGACGGCCCGCGACATGGGGACCGAAGTCCAAGCCGCCGGCTCCTATTCCATCACTGCGCTGACCGAGTCCGCGCTCAAGTTGACCAAGGTGCGGGGCGACACCCAAACTGGCATTCCTGGGGCCGTCCTGGCCCGCCCTCTGGTTGCCTCTCTGGTGGATGAGGCCGGCATCCCGCTGGCCGGCATCCCGGTCCGCTTTGCCGCCTCGCCCGGCTCGAAAGTGGAAACGGCCAGTGCAGTTACCGACCAGAACGGCGAAGCTTCCGCCACGGTGCGTCTCCTCCAGTCCGACGGTATCGCGTTGGTCACGGCCGATGCGGCGGGGCGCGTCGTCACGTTCAGTGCCCGGTCGAGCGGCTCTTCCCTCACCAATTTCACGAAACAGAACCGGCTGGGCACGGTGACCGGCTCTGCCCGCGAGAACATGCTGGCCGCCGTCTCTTCCATCCTCCGGTATCATCAGTCCCGCAACGAACTGCCCTCTTCGCTCGGCCTTTCCGATCCAAGCCTGCTGGGCGCCTTCCTCAACGATTTTTGTGTCTTCGACTCCAGCGGCGGCCGCATCTGCGATGGATTCCTTACTTTCCGCAGCGACCTGGAGAAGCTCCCCAACCTCTACCGGCTCAAAGAATACGTGGGTAACAACCTCGATCTGGAAGTGCTCAAGAGCGACGAATCCGTGATCCTCGACGCGCTGGCGCAGAACTCACCCGTTCTCGTTGCCTTGGCCGTGTCTGATGGCGCTGGCCTGCGCACCTCTCACTTCGTCGTGGTGACGGGCGTTTCCGGAGATGGCGATCTGCTGATTGCCGACCCCGAACCCGCCTGGAATCGCAGCCGGCTTGTCGACTACACCTTCGGGTTTACCGCCGGAGGAGTCCAGTTGAAGGCCGAAGTGCTTGCCGCTGTGCGCTTCTATGCGCGTTCGGCCAGCCCCACCGGCTTCCTGGTTACCGCGTTCCCGGGCACGGTGGAAATCCGCTCGGAAAAAGGCGATTGCGGTGCGGGATTGGCGCTGCCCCTTTCCGATGGCCGTGGCGCGCGCCCCGTTGGGACCGCCGCCATCTCCTATTGCCCCGGCCAGGAGTCTTCGCAGTTGGTCACGATCAACGGCGCCGGCGCTTATGAGGCGGTGCTCACCGATTTGGGCAGCCCCGGCCGCCGCAACGAAATTCGCGGCAATGGCCAGGAAGCGTACACCGCTACCCGCCCACAACAGTGGGTGATCAATCCGGCCAGCATCGCGTTATCGGCTTCCGGAATCGTCAACGCCGCCACCTTGACGCCCGATCTCGCGCCCGGATCACTGGCCGTGGTCACCGGCACCGCCTTGGGCCGGGAGGGTTCCGAAACCATCGCCGAGCTGGACGAGGCCAGGGCCATCGTCCAGATGACGCGCGCCTTCCGCCTCAATGTAGAGATCCCCCGCGACGCCACACCCGGCGACCACACGTTGAGGATCACTTCGCCCTTCGGCACCATGTCGGCTCCCGTGCGCCTGGCGCCCGTGGCTCCCGCGCTTTTCCCCACTGCAGTCAATGCCCAAGGCAGCCTGACGAACTCCAGCCTGAACCCGGTCGTCCGCGGCGCTGCGATCAGCTTATACGCCACCGGGCTGGGCGCCGTGACACGGCAAGGAAACCTGGATGTGGTCACCGAACCCGTCTCCGTGCTGATCCAGGGCACGGTGGTTCCTGCTTCTTTTGCCGGGCCGGCTTCCAATCTCCCCGGCACATACGTGATCAACGTCACTATGCCCGCGGCCATCGCGCCCGGCCTCGATATTCCTGTTTCGATTCGCCAGGGAGGGGTGGAAAGCAATGCGGTCCCTGTATCGATCCGCTGATCCAGGTGTTGCCCCGGAACAGAAAAAAGTTGACTCCTACCCCTCAGGCATGGTTAAATCGCAAGTTGACCGTTGTCTGTGCTGTTGCTGTACTTTGCTGGCGGCGGATGGGCTAGGACTTTACTCCTTGACTTATCCTCGTGAGTAATGGTATGAAAGGAAGTAATTGCGTCCGACGTTTTTATAGCGGCATTCACAGCATGAATCCCGCGAGCACTACAAGTGACCGGCACAGGGTCAAGGGATATAGAGATTAGAGACGCACTTCAGGTCGTCCGGCAGTGAGAAGGGGAAACCCGGAACGCGCTGAGCGGACTGAAGGAGACAATACAAAGAAAGACCTTAGGCACAGGTTGAAGAAGAAATTCCATCAATTCCAGTTCAACTTCTACAAGGAGAGGGAAATGTCAGATTTTCGCAAGCTGTTACTTGCGTTCGCTGCTGTCACCCTGCTCGCAGGTATTGCGAGCGCCCAGGTGACGCCACCGATCACTTGCAGCACCACGGCACAGCCGTTAACGGTTCGGACCGAGGGGCTCGCGGAGCAGACCGGTGATGTGGTTATCTCATGTACTGGTGGCCAAGCTCCGGCTCTGGGCACCCAGTTGCCGCAGGTGAATATTTCGCTCACGCTGAGCACCAATATCACCAGCCGTTTGCTCAACGATCCGATCACGGAAGCGTTGCTTTTCATTGATGATCCGGCTCCGACGGCCCAGGCGCCCTGCGCCCCGGCTTCCGGCAGCACGGTTTGCGCTCCGCTCTATGCTGGCGCGGGTGGGACCGCCACGGTCACCCCGAACGGCACGGACGTTCGCAACGTGTTCCAGGGCGTGAAGCAGAGCGATAACACTATCGTTTGGCTCGCTGTCCCGATCAATGCCCCCGGTTCCACCGGTTCCCGTGTTCTGCGCACGAAGAACGTCCGCGCTGCCATTGCTGGCTCCTCCGCCACGAACGGTCAGATTTTTGCGTTCGTGTCAATCCAGAACCCGCCCGCTAATCTGCAGATCAACCAGTCGAGCGTTGTTGTCGCGTTTGTGCAGCAAGGGCTTATTTTTGACCTGCGCAGCGCCACTGCTGGAAGTTTTAGCGACTCGGCATCCGGCGTGAAGTTGTTCGCCTGCGAGCGCTATAATAGCGACTTGGCTGCCGATCCGACGAAGGCTTACGGCGGTGCTAGCTTCCCTGGAGGCCGCAGCTTCCAGGTTCGTTTCCGCGAAAGCTATGCCGCTTCCTTCAAGGTGCGCGAAGTACCCGGCGGCCAGCAGAATATTCCGCAGAACAACAGTGGTGCTGATCCGTCGCTTGCCACTGTTGTGGAATCCGGCTTCTTCAACACCAATTTCACGCAGACCAACGGGTTGAACCGCGCTGGTCGCGCCGACACCGGTACCCGCCTCCAGGTTCGCTTCAATAACGTTCCGGCCAACGTGAGAATCTATGTTTCGACACACGCTGTGTCCGGTAGCGGTACGAGCGGCCTCGCTGCTGGCTATGCGGTCGCCAATACATTGGGTACGCCATCGACGATCATCTTGAATCCAACAAGTACAGCAGAAGTCGGTCCTCCCGGCGGGAACGTTGCCCAATATCCTATTGGATATGCTCCTGGCCTGATCGAAGTGCCGCTGACCTCCGGTTCCGGCAGCTTCGTTTGGGAGGTTTTTGGTCAGGATCCGAACGCGCTTGACAGTCTGTCCTTCGCGGTCGCCCTAGCCTATCGCAACGCCAACAACCCTGGCCTCGGTCAGATGACGGTCAATGGCAGCTTTGCTCCGGTCTCTTCTGACAACAAGATGAGCACCTCCAGCCCGCTGCCTCGCTTCGCCGACCAGTCCACTGCAGTCGGCGCAGCCAGCATCAACATCTGCCAGACCAACCTGCTCTTCCCGTTCGTTAGCAACCAGGGTGGATTCGACACCGGTATCGCCATCAGCAATACCAGCCAGGATCCCTATGGCACGTCGCCTCAGTCCGGGAATTGCGAACTGAACTACTACGGTGGAACCACCGGCGGTGGAGCTGCTCCCAGCAAGCAGACCACAACCAGTGCGGTGGCCGGTGGCGCACAGGCCATCTTCACCTTGTCCTCCGGTGGTACCAACGGTATCGCGGCGACCCCTGGCTTCCAGGGCTACATCATCGCGATCTGCAACTTCCGCTTCGCTCACGGCTTCGCCTTCATCAGCGACGTCGGTGCCCAGCGGTTGTCGCATGGCTACCTCGCTCTGATCCTCGATCCTCGCATCAGCAACACTGCTGAATCGCTGGGTCAGTAAAGATTAGAGTTAGTCCGAATTGTCGCGGGGCAGGTCGAAAGACCTGCCCCGCTTCATTTTTTAACCCACCCACCTTATATCTTTATTCCCTTCCATTTCAAGCTGGTGATAGACTAGTACTTGCGCGTCCAACCCAATCAGCTTCTTCCTTCAAGAGGTGACATGTCCAAAAAAACTCCCGTCCTGCTCGCGGCGCTGAGCATTCTTTCCTGCGCGCAGTTTGCGCAAGCCCGCAACGTGTTCATCCTACCCCCCGGAGATGGTGCCTTCCGTCCCGTTGCCAACTTCGTGGGCGATCCTTTCGCTCCCGCATCGGTGCCCAGCATTTCCGCGGCTGCCGATACGTTCGCAGCTTTCTCCACGCCTTCCGGCAAATTCTACTTCGTCGGGCGTTCCAGTACCGATACGGTGGTGGTTACCGACTCGAACTATAACGTCATCGCTCGCCGTAATTTAGGTTTGGGAGCCTCCGCCGCGGCGATGACTCCTGATGGCCGGTATCTTGTAGTTGCCGCAGGCACGGTGCAGATTTTCAGCACCTCCAGCGACACCGTCGTCTCGCAAGTGGACGCCGGCAGCAACCCCAATGACGTTGCGATCAGCCTGGATAGCTCCAAGGCGTTCGTCACCAGCAACGCCAGCCAGCGGCTGACGTCCATTGACCTCAATACCTTCAACACCGCAGGTATCCTGCAGAGCTTGGGCCCGGTCAACGGCGTAAACGTAGGCCCGAACGGTCTTGTCTACGTTGCCGCACAGAACATCCTCTACGAAATTGATCCCCGCGATCTCAGCTATCGCGGTGGCGCCGGCATCTCCCTCAACGGGCAGCCCGGCAAGCCGGCCTTCGCCGCCGATGGCAGCGGCACCATCCGCGTTCTGCTTCCCAACCTCAACACCGCATTCGGTGGCGCCAGCGCCCTCAGCGTGGACCTCATCAGCCGCACGGCCACCGCGATCTTCGCCAATGGCGTGGTTTTCGATCGCATCCTCCCCGTGTCCGGTTCCCGCGCCTTCGCCATCTCCCAGGGCCAGCAGTTGTACGAATTAAACCTGCCCAGTTCTGCGAACATTGCCAACATCAGTGGACTCACCAGCTCCAATGGGGTCCGCTCCATCGCAGTGTCCGACGAGTTCCCCAATGCGCGCTACCTTTATGTTGCATCGAGCGCCAGCAACACGGTCACCCGTGTTGACCTGAATTCCAACACTGCAAGCGGCAGCTTCCAATTGAGCAATCCTCCCGGCAATATCAACTACGCCGGCGCTTCGGCCACAGGCCTTCCTACCGCAATCTACGCTTTCAATAATGGTCAGTTCCTGCAGCCTTCGGCCCAGTCGTTGCCGCTCGTGGTCCGCGTTGTCGATTCCAACGGCAAGCCGCTGCAGAACGTGCCGATCACGTTCTCCACAACGGCTCTCGGCGCCTTCATTGTGTCGGGCGCAAGTTCCAATACTGGCGCTAACGGCATCGCCCAGGCAATCGTGCTTGCTCCCAGCAACCTCGGCGCATTCACCGTCACCGCCACTGCCGGCTTCTCCGCTGGTGTGAACCTGGTCAGCACCTTCACTCTCACCGTAGGCACTGGCACCAGTGGTGCAACCGGTCTGGTCTCCGTGCGCGGGGGCAACGGCCAGGTGATTCGTGAAACGGCGGTCACACCTGAATTGCTGCGCGTCATTGTGCGCGACTCCTCAGGCAGCCCGGTTCCGAACGCGGTTGTCACCTGGAGCGTCACGACGGCTAACGGCCCGAACGGAACGCTGCTCAATCAGGTGAGTGTCACCGACGTCTTCGGTGAAGCCACCAATACTTATATCGGTCCTTTCCTCGGACCGAACCTGTTGCAGTCTTACGTTCAATCCACCATTACAGCCAGTACATACAGCGGCACAGTCAACATGTACGTCACGGTGATTCCGGTGGTGTTCAATCAGAACCCCGCTTCATTCCCGACCGTACAGGTTGTGCAGCCGGTTACCGAGTCGATCACCGGACAGGTGGGAACCACCCTTCCAGCTGCGGTCCAAGTGCGCGTGGCAGCGGGCAGCGGCCCGGGTTCTGGTTCTCCGATTCCGAACGTTGGAATTTCGGTCAGCACCGGTAATGATCCTTCCTTCGGCGTGTCCGCCCGTTGCAGCGAGACTACGGGTCTGACGGACGCCACTGGTTTTGCCAGTTGCGATCTCGTTCTCGGCAGCCGCATTGGTACCGCACCGCTCAGCATCTATGTGGGCGGCCAGTCAGTGGCGCAGATCAACCTCACCACTACGCCTGGCGTTCCTGGCAAGATTGTTGTTGTCCAGGGTGACGGCCAGACGGGCAATGCCGGCGCGACTCTGCCGCTCGCTCTCGTGGCGCGGGTCGAAGACGCCTACGGCAACGCACTGCCCAACGCTCCTGTTACCTGGGCTGTCGAGTCGGGCTCAGCCACACTCCTCAACACCATCAACCGTTCCGACACGACCGCTCGTGTGTCCACCCTGGTTCGCCTCGGGAACACGCCCGGTCAGGTTCGGATCCGCGTTACCGCTCAGGGTGGCAGCAGCGCCGCCACTGCGACGTTTACGGTCTCTCTGAACATCGCAGCGACACAGATCCGCCGCGTGTCCGGTGACGGCCAGTCGGCGCAGGTCAACACCAACTTCGGTGAACAACTGGTGGCTCAAGTGCTCGACGCGAACAATGCTCCGGTGGCCAACGTTCCGGTCACCTTCAGCGTTCGCAGCGGCTCGGCCATCGTTGCCACGCCGACAGCCACCTCTGATGCCAACGGTAACGTCCGGACATCGGTTACTGCGGGCGCCAATGCCGGCAGCGTGACCATCAGCGCAGAATTCTCAGGCAACACGGTTACCTGGAGCCTCACTGTTCTGCCGCTTGGTCCGACTCTGAATGCTTCCGGCATCACCAATGCCGCCAGCGGTCAGACTCAGATTGCTCCGGGCTCCATTGTCACCATCCGCGGTACGAACATCGTGGCCGGCGCACGTGGTTACGTGTTGCCCGCCAACGAACTCGGCCCCCGTCCTACCACGCTCGCCGGCGCCAGCGTTAGCTTCGGCGGAGTTGCCGCTCCCATCTTCTGGGCGGCCAACATCGACGGTCAGGAATCCATCACCGTGCAGGTGCCCTTCGAAGCACCTGAGAACGCGGTGATCCCGGTCACCGTAACGTCGAACAACGTCTCGGCCACTGTCAACGTTTCCATCTCGCCGGTTGCTCCTGGCATCTTCGAGAACACCGATAGCCAGGGCCGCCGCTACGCCGTGGTGACCCGTGCGGATGGCTCGTTCGTCACTCCGGATAGTCCGATCGCCCGCGGGGAAACGGCGCGCGTCTACGTCACCGGCCTCGGCCGCGTGACCGGTGCAACCAGCACCAACGCCATGGGTGCGGGCCAGGCCGTTGCGGCCCCTGTCATCGTCGGAGTCAACGACGGTGGCGTGACCGTGACCAGCGCTCAGTACGCTCCGGGCCTGATCGGTGTCTACGCAGTCGCCTTCGTGGTGCCTGCCGATACCGCCACCGGCAGCAACCGCAACCTCGCCGTCGCTGTCGATAGCGGCGGGAACCTGGTGTTCGGCAACAGCTCCACAATCGCGATCCGCTAAATTTCGCACTACCGCAAGCACAACAGGCCGGGAGGGAATACCCTTCCGGCCTGTTGCTTATTGGGGGATGTTATACACTGTGGCAATGCACCTTCGCGCGACACTACTCGCTATCGCTGCGTTCACTCTTTTTGCTGCTGCGCCTGAGGACGGCTATTGGGCGAATTGGCGCGGCCCACGATCGAGCGGCTACGCGCCCACGGCGCGTAATCTTCCGGTGAAATGGTCGGAAACCGAGAACATTATCTGGAAAGTGAAGACCCCCAGTTGGAGCGCGGCCACTCCCATTATCTGGGGAGACACCGTGCTGGTGATCACCGCCGAAGCCGGCTTCGTCAATCCGACTTACGATACGCGCAATCTGCGCCGCGCGCCGGAAGACAAGAGCGACAAGATCTTCCTCATGGCGCTCAACCGCAAAAATGGCGCCGAGCGCTGGCGCACTCTCATCGACAGCGGCAATGAGTTGCACCGCAAGCAGAACTCCGCTTCGCCATCGCCGATTACCGACGGCAAGTATATCTGGGTTATCACCGGCCACCTTCGGATGAGCTGCCTCACGATGGACGGCAAGATTGTATGGAAGCGGGATCTGGTGGCGGATTACGGATACGTTGGTCTGAATCACGGATATGCTTCCACGCCTCTGCTGGATGGCGGACGGCTGTACGTTCAGGTGGTGCATGGCTTCAAGTCCGATAACCCGTCCTATACCGTGGCTCTGGACAAACTCACCGGCAAGACCGTGTGGAAGCAATTGCGCCCCGCGCCTGGACAGATGGAATCGAAGGACAACTACGGCACGCCGCAAATGGCTGTCGTCAACGGCAAGAAGGAACTCGTGATCTTCGGCGGAGATATCGCCACCGGACAGGATCCGGATACCGGTGCTGAATTATGGCGCATTGGCGGCTTTAATCCCACCGATTTCAAGATGAACCGGACCATTTCATCGCTGCTGGTGGTCGGTGATCAGGTGGTCATCGGGGGCAATCGCGGGCGACCGTACATCGCCTTCCATGCCGGAGGTCGCGGTGACGTGACCGGTAAGAAAGAGATTTGGAATAACAACCTCGGCGCCGACGTGCCCACGCCGGCCACGGATGGGAAGCTACTCTATGTGCTCAACGACAAGGGTTATTTCAACCTGCTGGAACTGGCTTCGGGAAAAGTGATCTACGAGGGCCAGCGGGTGGAGCCCGGCTCCTATAGCGCTTCGCCGCTGCTGGCGGACGGCAAGCTATATGCGATCAACGAAGACGGGACCACTTCCGTGGCCAAAGCCGGTCCGGAGTTTGCGCTATTGAGTGTGAATAAGCTCGATGGATATACGCTGGCCAGCCCCGTCGCCGTGGACGATCAGATCTTCATCCGCACGGGCGAGGCCATCTACTGCATCGGCAACAAGAAGTGAGAAGGGGCTGAGCCTTAGCTCAGCCTGCTCTTCAGTTCTTCGTCGATCGCGCCCATGAAGTCTTCCGTCGTCAGGTACGGATGATCAGCGCGAATGAGGATCGCCAGATCCTTGGTCATGCGGCCGGATTCGACCACATCCACGCAGACCTTTTCGAGCGTCTGTGCGAACTCGACCACGTCCGGCGTATCGTCCATCTTGCCGCGGTACTGCAGGCCGCGAGTCCAGGCGTAGATGGAAGCGATGGGATTGGTGGAGGTGGGCTTGCCCTGCTGGTGCATGCGGTAGTGGCGTGTCACCGTACCGTGCGCCGCTTCGGCTTCGATCGTCTTGCCGTCGGGCGACATCAGCACCGAGGTCATCAGGCCAAGCGAGCCGTAACCCTGCGCCACCGTGTCCGACTGCACGTCGCCATCGTAGTTCTTGCAGGCCCACAGG
>JAFDVS010000009.1:0-1278 GCA_018268935.1 Acidobacteriota bacterium
GAGCACGTCATCAACTACTTCTTCTACATCGCCGAGCATCTGCGCCAGATCATGGCCCGTCTCGGTTTCCGCACCGTGGATGAAATGATCGGCCGCTCCGATCGCCTCAAGATGCGCGACGCCGTCGATCACTGGAAGGCTCACGGGGTCAACCTCGACAGCGTCCTCTATACACCCGACGTGCCCAAGCGTGTCGGACGCTATTGCACCATCCAGCAGGACCATGGTCTCGAAGAGTCGCTCGACAAGCGCCTCATTGAACATGCCCGCGACGCTCTCGACAACAAGACTCCGCTCGAGTTCAAGCTCCCCATCCGCAACGTGCACCGCACCGTGGGCACCATGCTCAGCGGCGAGATCGCACGGCGCTATGGCTCCGAAGGCCTGCCCGAAAACACCATTCAGTTCGAGTTCACCGGCAGCGCCGGCCAGAGCTTCGGCGCATTCCTTTCCAAGGGCGTGACGCTGCGCCTGGAAGGCGACGCCAACGACTACTGTGGCAAGGGCCTCTCCGGCGGACGCATCATCGTCTATCCGCCCAAGGGCTCCAACTTCCAGCCCGAAGAGAACATCATCGTCGGTAACGTCACGCTCTACGGCGCAACCAGCGGTGAGGCTTACTTCAACGGCATGGCAGGCGAGCGCTTCGCCGTCCGCAACTCCGGCGCAACCACCGTCGTCGAAGCCGTCGGCGATCACGGCTGCGAATACATGACCAAGGGCATCGCCGTGATCCTCGGTTCCACCGGCCGCAACTTCGCCGCCGGTATGAGCGGCGGCTTCGCCTTCGTCCTCGATGAAGACGGCGAGTTCGTCAACACCCGCTGCAATCGCTCGGGCGTCGATCTCGATCCGGTCTCAAGCCCCGAAGACATCCAACTGCTGAAGGGCCTCATCGAAGCGCACGTCAAGTACACCGGTAGCCCGCGCGGCGCATGGATCCTCGAGAAGTTCGCCGAAATGCTGCCCAAGTTCGTGAAGGTCTTCCCGCACGAGTATAAACGCGTGCTGGGCGTGGCCCGCAGCAAGCAGCAAGAGGTTCCCAAACATGTGCCCGTCGCGGCACAGCCCGCACAGGAGGTGATCCGTGGGTAAAGTCACTGGCTTCATGGAGTATCAGCGGGAAACCATCTCCACCCGCCCCGTCGCCGAGCGGCTCAACGATTGGTTCGAAGTCTACAAGCCGCTTCCCGAAGAGAAAGTACAGTTGCAAGGCGCGCGTTGCATGGATTGCGGCGTGCCCTTCTGCCACACCGGCTGCCCGGTCAACAACATCAT
>JAFDVS010000009.1:1306-225950 GCA_018268935.1 Acidobacteriota bacterium
GAGTTCACCGGCCGCATCTGTCCCGCGCCTTGTGAGTCGGCATGCGTGCTCGGCATCAATGAGCCGCCTGTAGCGATCAAGCTCATCGAGCGGACCATCATTGATCACGCCTGGAAGGAAGGTTGGATCGCGCCCGAAGTCGCCGAACGCCAGACCGGCAAGAAGGTCGCTGTCATTGGCTCCGGCCCCGCGGGCATGGCCGCCGCGCAGCAACTGGCTCGTGCCGGGCACTCCGTCGATCTCTACGAAAAGGCCGACCGCATCGGCGGACTGCTGCGCTACGGCATCCCCGACTTCAAGATGGAGAAGCACCACATCGACCGCCGCATGGAACAGATGGCGGCCGAGGGTGTAAACTTCATCCCCAAGGCGCATGTCGGAACGGCGATTCCCATCGAGGATCTGCGCAAGAACTACGACGCGGTGCTGATCGCAATTGGCGCCGAAGCCCCGCGCAACCTCAACGTCCCCGGCCGTCACCTTAAGGGCATTCACTACGCGATGGACTTTCTGCCGCAGCAGAACAAGCGCAACGCCGGAGACACGGACATCGTCGCCGATCCGACGCGCCTCGCCGAGCCCATCCTCGCTACCGGCAAGAACGTCATCATCATCGGTGGTGGCGACACGGGCGCCGATTGCCTCGGCACCTCGCACCGCCACAAGGCGAAGTCGATTCATCAATTCGAGATCATGCCGAAGCCGCCCGCCGAGCGCGCCGGTTCCACGCCTTGGCCACTGTGGCCGCTCAAGCTGCGCAGTGAAAGCTCGCACGAAGAAGGCGGCATCCGCGACTGGAGCATTTCGACAACGCACTTCAGCGGCGACGAGCACGGCAACGTGAAGAAGCTCCACGCGCTACGCGTCGGCCCTCCGCCGAACTTCGAAGTGATCTCCGGTTCCGAGTTCACGCTGGAAGCGGACCTGGTGCTGCTGGCGATGGGCTTCACCGGCCCCACGCGCAACGGGCTTGTCGACGCACTGGAGAAGCAAGGCATGAAGCTCGATCAACGCGGCAACATCGCCGCAGATGAGAAGTTCATGACCTCGATCCCCGGCATCTTCGCCGCCGGCGACACGCGCCGTGGCCAGTCGCTCGTGGTATGGGCGATCGCCGAAGGCCGCAAAGCCGCCCGCGGCATTGATGAGTTCCTGATGGGCGAATCGAAGCTTCCGGCCTGAAGTGGCGCGGGCCTCCAGGCCGGCGCGTAACCAAGCGGTCTGCTGCAGTACTGATGTGGAGTTCGAGTTCTCTGACCCGGAACACTCAATAGACGAGCGACGGCTCATCACCGTTGGTCGAATATGAAAACACGCGGTAAGAAACACACCGACACAATGCGAGCCGAGTATGACCTGAGCAAACTCCTCAAGGACGGTGTGCGCGGAAAATACGCCAAGGAATATCATGCCGGCAACAATCTTGTGCTGTTGGAACCCGATATTCGCAAACAGTTCAAGTCGGAGAAAGATGTGAACGATGCCCTCCGCCTGGTTCTGGAACTGCGCAAGATTGGTGGACGCCCCTCCAACAAGCGCTGACCCCAGTATCAGCGGAAGTTCTCCAGCATCATGATGTCGCTCTCTTGCTTCTCCGTGTACGCCCAATAGATCCGGCTGCCATCGCGCGACACCGAGAAGCCGCCCCAATACGCGCCGTTATCGCCGCCAAGATCGGCAACGAACTCCGATCGCGCCTGCCCGTAGCGCAGCAGCATCACCCGCGTGCCCGACCAGCGATAGGGCAGTTCCATGTAGTAGATGCCCGCGTCTCCCAGCGCCCAAAAGCCGCTTCGCGCAGTGGGTATCAGCAGACTCGCTTCGCCCGCCGGTAGAGGCTGCTCCCACAACCCGGCATCGTCTCCGGTGCGAGTGAAGTAAAGGCGCTTGCCGCCTGGAGCTTCCATCCCTTCGTGCGCACCGATGCTGGTCACCGCATGCGCTTCGGAACCATCGCGAGCCCGTGCCTTCCATATTTCCCCACGGCCGGTCTTGTGCGAGCGGTAGTAGATCCAATGCCCGTCCGAAGAAAAGCTCGGCCGGTCTTCCCACGCCGCCTTGTCCGCGGGAGTCAGCAGCCGCGGACGTCCTCCGCTGGCAGGCATCACGTACACGCGACGCGTTCCACTTGCCGCGCCGATGAAAACAATCTCCGATTCATCGGGCGACCAGCGAGGCCAATCGTTGAGCGGTCCGTTGAAGTAAGTGAGCCGCACCGGGAGCGCTCCAAACGCGCCGCTGGTCCAGATCTCGTGCCAGCCTCTTCGCGCCGATGAGAACGCCAACCTCTGAGCGCTTGGAGAAATGGAAGGCATGCCATCCCAGGCGTTCGATACCGGAACAGTTTCGATGACGCCATCGGTGCGCCTCAGCACCCGGATATTGACATCGCGCGCTTCCACTTCAAAGGCGAGCCGCCACGGAGGCTCGCGCTTGCCTCCAATGGCAGGCTCGACGGCGCCCTCCGGCGCTCCTTCGACAAGCCTCGGCGTGCCACCCGCGGCCGCCACACGCCATAACTCCGGATGCACCGACCTTCTCGTTGCCGAGTAGACAATCTCTTTGCCATCGGGAGTCCATGACAATCCCCGGATGTGGGCGCGGTCGAAAGTCAGTTGCCGTTCCGCCGTCCCTTCGAAAGAGACAAGATAGATGTCGCTCTCCTCGCTATTACGGTTGCGTACCACGGCGACATTCGAACCATCGGGTGATGCCTCGCAGAATACGTCGCCCGTGGTGTCCGGCGGCGGGTGGCTCACCTGGCGCCTCGATCCCAACGCAGCGTCCGATGCATAGATGGCCCAGGGCCGCCCCGGATCTTGCGCCGCGTACACCACCCATTGCCCGCCCGGCACCCACGAGTGAGAAGCATTCATTGTGTTGTGAATCTCTGCGAGGGGTCGCGCGTTGCTGCCATCACTGGAGCCCATCTCCAACACGTTGTGTCCCGCTTTCCCGGCTCGCAGCCAGGACAGTTTGCCTCCCGGTGCGTAGCGTGGGATGTGCACGAACTCCGGCACCTGCTCCAGCATCCGGCGATGCACCGCGGTCCCAAGGATGTGCTCGTAGATGTGCGGGCCTTTCCGGTAGAGGAGCCTTCGCCCATCGGGCGAGAAACTGGGCACCTGTTCCTTCCCCGCATCGCTGGTGATGCGGACCAGCGTCGCGGGTTCCGCCGCCGGGCGATACAGCCAGCTAGCGGCTCCGATTGCCGCAAGGGCAAGCACAAGTGCGATCCTGCGCCGCCAGACTCTTTGCTCAACCGGTTGCTCGACGCACTTCCGCAGTGCCGAGACCGTGGCATGCCGCCGGCCGGGGTCGATCTCGATCGCCGTGGCGATCGCCGCATCATAGGGTGTTCCCGTGCGGACCACCGGGCGTTGCTCGCAGATGCGGCGCATGGCTTCAAACGGCGCTAGCCCATCGAAGTGGCGCAACCGCTCCAGCGTGATCAACTCATAGAGCAGCAGCCCCAGAGAGTAGATATCGGAAGCGGCCTCGGTGGGCAGCCCTTGCGCCTGCTCCGGACTCGCGTACTCGCGCGTCAGGTAGCGGTCGCCGTCGCGTGTGAGATCGGCCGCATGGCCATCCTCAGCTACCAGTTTGGCGATGCCGAAGTCCAGCAGCTTCGGCGTCCCATCGTCGAGCACGCGAATGTTCGAAGGCTTCAGATCGCGATGCAGCACGTGGTGGGCATGGGCGTACTCCACCGCTTGGCAGATCTTGAGGAACAGCGCGATCCGCTGCGGCAGCGGGAGCGCGCGCTGCTTCACGTATTCCATCAGCGGAGGGCCATCGACGAGTTCCATCACCAGGTACGGCCTGCCATCGTCCGCCACGCCGCCGTCGAGCAGGCGCACAATGCCTGGATGATCGAGATCGGCGAGGATCTGGCGTTCGCGTTCGAAGCGTGCGCGGACTTCGCCGCCGAAGATGCCGTAACGCAGGATCTTCAACGCTGCCTTCATGCGAAACTGCCCGTCGGCGCGCTCGGCTGCATACACCGTAGCCATGCCGCCACCGGCGATCTTCCGCACCGCCCGCCATGCTCCGAACTGCACGCCCGCGTCCTGCCCGGCGATCCAGGAAGCCCACACCGTTACCGCGGAATCTTCCAGGAACCGGCCGCTATTGCGTTGCGCTTCCAGCAACTCCGCCACTTCCGAACGCAAGTGGGCGTCGACCGCATCCATATGGATGCTTCCTTCCTGAATTGCGAGGAATGCCGCCTTTACGGCTGCCCACCGTTCGACTTCCAACTGCCGCTCACCTCCCGGAAGAGGAATGCCTTCGCCGCCGGCCACTGCCGCTTCACTTCGGCCTCAGAGATGTGCATCGCCTCCGCGGTCTCATGTATGGTGAGCCCGCCGAAGTAGCGGAACTCGACGAGTCTCGCCAACTCCGGATCGACGGTCTCCAGTTTGTCCAATGCTGTGTTCAGATCCACCCAATCGAATGTGAAGGGAGAGGCGGAATTGTCTTCGTCTATCTCTACCCGAATGGCGCCCGAGCCGCGCCGGGCCGCGTTTCGCCGCCGTGCATGATCCACCAGAATGCGCCGCATCAAGCGCGAGGCCGCGCCGAAGAAATGGCTTCGATCCGTGAAATTGGGATGCCGGTGTTCATGCAGGCGTAGGTAGGCTTCATGCACCAGCGCCGTCGGACGCAGCGTGATCGCGCCCTGCTCGTCCTCGGCCATGCGGGCCGCCGCGATCCGGTGCAGTTCCTCATACACGATGGGGATCAACTCGTCCAGGGCCGCGGTTTCACCGCGGTTCCAGGCATCGAGCAGTTCTGTGATCTCCGGCACGAGGCTAATAGAAAGCACATTCTACAGCAATGTTGAGCCGGTTTACCAGAAAATTGCGCCATACAAGCAGAGCAAACTACGAAATCATCGTGCGCTGCCACGGCAGGGGTCCATTCCTGCCGGGATAGTGGTTCTGTGTCGAATCGGAGGCGTGCAGAGATTGCAGCATCCGAGTCTTTTCGCTCATGTCAGGAGAATTCGAATGCTTGGTAAATTTCTGCTTTCTACCGCCATCCTACTGTGCGCCACGGCGGCGCAGGCGATTACCATTGTGTCGGTGACGGGGCCGAATGTTGCGGGAACCACGAGCGGCGCTTATATGGGTTCCTTCAATCTCGCGGTCGGGTTTTCCACTGCCGTCGACTATTCCAACGTCAGCATCTCAGTGTTCTTGTTTGGTGGCGCCACTGATTCGAACATGACCCTGAACGCCTTTCTCACGGATCAGGTAGGAACAGGAACCACCGTGGGAGCCAATGAAATCGCATCCTCCACGCAGCAGATCGCCGTTCCGGCATCACCAGCGGTCCCTTTCACCATTACAGAGATCCCCGTGCTGAGCGGACTGAACCTGGCTGCGGGAACCTACTACCTGACTCTGGCGGGAACAGCGCTAACCGACGGGGTGTGGTGGGTGAACACGCTCGATGGCAACCTGATCACGACATTCGATACCGGCGCCGCGATCACGAGTTCCCTTGCCGTCTCCATTCCTTCATCGCCCCCCTATGTGCCGGCCTCTGTTTTCGGCTCTCTGGTTGGGAGGACATCATGGTTCAACGTTACTGGTGATCCGGCAAACGTTCCAGAGCCCGCAAGCCTGACGTTGCTCGCTGGTTGCCTGGCGCTTGGCTGCGTGTACGGCCGTCGCCGGAACTAGCCCCTACAGTGGAGGCCGAGGCAATTTCGCCACCACCGACGCAGGCACGCCGTTCACCTTCGTCTCCCGGCGATACGTCTTCCCGTTCACGGTGACATAGAGCCAGTTCATCTCCTTGCCGCCGAAGGCTACCTGCGTCACCGCGCCGCGCTCGGGGGGATTGAGGATCATCGCGACACGCCCGTTGGCTTCGCACACCTGCACGCCAAGCGGCGTTGCGAAGTACACCTGGCCAATCGAATCGAACGCCGCACCGCGCACGCCGCTCATCCATCCCGACTCCGGCATCTCCAGGCGATAGAATGGCTCGCCGTAACGCAGCGATCCATCGGGTGCGATCTGGAACGACCAACTGAAGCGCGACTGTGCATCGGTCACCACGAGCATCGTCTGATCGGGAGACAAGGCGACACCGCCGGGCTGCGCCAGATCCGAGCCTTGATAAACCACTCGGGTCTTGCCTGCCTTATCGCGTAACACGACAGTCTTCCCGTTCACCGCATACGCCGAGCCCGAAGCCGTCTTACCCGCATCGGCGGCCGCGGTGTTCGGCCCTTGTACTTGCTCCCAACCCTTTGAAGCCCACACGGTGGAATACACCTTGCCTCGTGGATCCCAACCTTCCTTCTCAAACGCCGCGGGCTCCTTCACCACGATCGGCTCCGGGCGCCACAGCCAGCGCAACGCATCAGGCATGATGGCCGCACCGTGTTTCATGTTGTGCCCTTCGTCGCCAAGCACGAAGTTCGCATCGTAGCCCGCGAATTGGAACGCCTCGTACATCACGTGGTTGTTGATGGGCCAACTGCCTGCGTAGAACGTGCCCTGCGGTTGGTTCGGCACCACGTGGTCATTCTTCCCAGCCTGCAGAAAGATGCGGATCGGCTTCGGCTCCGTGCGGCGGATCAACGCGGGCAGCCCGTCCGCGCCCTTCATTGCCACGAAGGTTCCGATGAAGCTCAGCACGCGGCGGAACTGATCGGGCCGATTCCACGCCGCGGCGAATGCGCCCACCGCGCCCGTACTGACTCCGGAGATGCCCCGATCATTGGGATCCTTCGACAGGTTGTACTTCGCGCCCACGGCCGGGATCAGTTCGTCGATGAGGAAGCTCGAGAAGCGATCACTCAGCGAATCATATTCAAATACGCGCTCAAAGCGATTCTCCGGAGGCAGCACGCCCGGGTTGACGAAGATGCCGATCATCGGTGGCAATTCTCGTTTGGCGATGAGGTTGTCAAAGACAACCGGCACGCGGACGTTGTTGCTCAAAGCGCCGCTGCCATCGAGGAAGATCATGAACGGTGCGGGCTTCGATGCGTCATACTGCGCCGGAACGTAGATCGAGTAGTTGTGCGGAGTGCCGGGGGAATACTTGCCCGGCGGCAGTACGTGCGCGGTGACGGTCCCCTTAGGAACACCGGGCTGCACCTGCGAATCGGGCCCCAGCAGATACTGCTCAGCGGGTAACGCCAGACCCGCGGTGATCGCCCATACGAATAGAATCCTCATCTCTCGGATGAGTATAGTATCCCCTATGCGTCTTCTGCCGCTTCTGTTTGCTACAGCCGTGTGCGTCTCGGCTTCAGGCCGTTATCTGGAACTCAGCTATCCGCCGGGCGATCTGCCGATCCACAGCCGGTACACGCTGTGGGTGCCGGACACGGCGAAGCCGCTGCGCGCGCTCATCGTGCATCAGCATGGCTGCGGCGCACCCGCGGCGCGAGGCGGATCGACGGCGGCCTTTGATTTGCACTGGCAGGCGCTGGCCGCCAAGTGGGACGCGGCGCTGCTCGCGCCTTACTACATGCAGGTCGATGACAAGTTGTGCCGTGATTGGTCCGATCCGCGTAACGGGTCGGAGAAGACGTTTCTCACCGCGATCCGCGATTTCGCGTCGCGCCTGCGCCGGCCGGAATTGAACGATGCGCCGTGGGTGCTGTGGGGCCATTCGGGCGGCGGCACGTGGGTCGGCATCATGACGCTGCTGCATCCGGAGCGGGTGGCTACCGTTTGGTATCGCTCCGGCGCTCCGCTGGCCGAAACAAATATCCCCGAAGCTGTTTTTTCCATTCCGGCGATGACCAATGCCGGAGTGCAGGAACGCGAGGGGCGGTTCAAAGGGGCGTGGGATAATTCGCTCGGCTGGTTCCAGCGGCTGCGGGCAAAGGGTGCGCCCATCGGGTTTGCGCCCGATCCGCGTTCCTCGCATGAATGCGCCGATTCGCGCTATCTGGCCATTCCTTACTTCGATGCCGTGCTCGGAATGCGATTGCCTGCACAGGGATCGCTGCTGCGCAGCGTCGCGCAATCGGGAGTTTCCGTCACGGCTGCGTCCATCACGGGTGATGCCAGTTCAACGGTGTGGCTGCCGAGTGCTTCCGTCGCCAAAGCCTGGGCCGAGTACGTGAAGACCGGCGCAGTCAGTGACGCGACCCCGCCTCCGGCGCCTTCCTTCGTTACCGCAACGAAAAGCGCGTCCGGGGCCGTGGAACTCTCCTGGCGCGCCGGGGCCGATTTCGAAAGCGGCATCCAGAGCTTCCTCATCTTCCGGGACGGCACGCAAATCGCACAGGTGCCGGAAACACCGAAGGGCCGCTTCGGGCGCCCGCTGTTCCAGGCGATGTCGTATCACGACACGCCGGAAGCGCCGCTGCCTGCCATGCACTACACGGATCGCGAGGGCGGTAAGCATGCCTACACGGTGGTTACGGTGAACAGCGTAGGTCTGCGATCGAAGCCGTCGAAGCCCGCCCGACCCGTTATAGAATAAAGGGCATCATCATGCGTTTTCTGGGCTCCACGTGGATCAGTCTGTATGTGCTGTTCGCGGTGTCCGCCGCGGCGCAAACCCCCATCACCACATTCCGCCAGCATTGCTTCGCCTGTCACGGCAAAGCGGCCGCGGGCGGTGTGAACCTGGAGCAACTGACTGCCAATCCTTCTGTCGGCGATCAGTTCCAGCAGTGGCAGAAGGTGGCCACGGCATTGGAGCAGAAACGCATGCCGCCGGCGAAGATGCCGCAGTTGAGCGAAGAGCAGCGCCTCTCCGCCGTGAACTGGATTCGCGGCAGCCTGAAGGAGCATGCGCGGCGTGCGGCCGGCGATCCGGGTCGCGTCACCATGCGCCGGCTCACCAGCGGCGAGTATGCCTACACCGTGCGCGACCTCACCGGGCTTGATTTCAAACTCGATCGCGACTTCGTCAGCGACTCGGTGGGCGGCGAAGGCTTCACGAACTTCGGCGATGTGCAATTCCTCGACGATGCCAATCTGGAGCGCTATCTGGCGACCGCGAAGTTCATCGCCTCGCATGCCGTGATCGGCGCGGGGCCGCTGCGCTTTTACGATGATCCCGGCAAGAGCGGCATGGAGCTGTCGGCCATCAATCGCATTCAGGAAATCTACTTTGCCAACGGCTTCCGATCGGCAGCCGGTGAGGGCGCGAAGCCCTACGGGCTGGAGCGTTACTCGAAAGCCTTCCACGCCGCCTGGCGCTATCGGCATCGCGCCGCACTCGGCCAGCCGCAGGCAACACTGGCTTCCATCGCCAAAGCCGAAGGACTCAGCGTGCGCTTTGTGGAGCATATCTGGGGCGTATTGAATCAGGAGAATGCTCCGTATCCAACGTCCGAAATAGTTGCTCGCTTCCGCAAATTCCCCGGCACCTCGGAGGCCGCGCAGAAGGCGAGTGACGATCTGCAGAAGTATCTTACCGACTGGCCGCGCATGCTCTTTGCCGCGGGCGAACTCGCGGCTGGTGGGCAGGGCGATGAACGGGCGTTGGTGTTGACTGAAGCATCCGTGGAGGCTAAGCCGAAGAACCGTTATCGCTTCGGGCTCTTCCTTCGCTCACGCACGGGCGAGAAGAAAGCCCCACGCATCGTGCTGATGATGGTCAACGTCAATCCGGATTCGAAGGACAAGCCGACGGTGGTGTGGCGCAATCCGATGATCCGCTTCCGCAATGCCGACCGCAGCGAGGGATTGTCCATGCCCTTGCGCGAAGCGGTCGACGAAACGGTGCGGCAGCAACTCGCCTTCGGAACCCATCCGGCCGGCGCATCGATCGGCGCCAATGATTTCGTCACGGTGGGTGCTTCGACGGTGACGTTTAACCTGAAACCTCCGGAGAAGGCCGCGGGAATCGAACTGCTGGTGGATGCGGAGATGATTCCGGGGCCGGCAGGAGATGCGGTTCTTCGCACTACCATCAGCGAAAGCGAGGACATGAGCAAAGGCCGTCCCGTATGGGCGCTGCTCGCCGACACAGGCAATCAGGGCTTCAAGAATTGGAAGTCCGGAGTGCTGCAGTTCGGCGCCAACCTGCCGCTGATCTCGCATGGCGAGCCCAATCCATCGGATCGCGATCCGATTCCGCCGCCGTTCAACAACAACTACAACCAGCCGGAGCGCGATCACTTCCACGCCAAGCTGAAGTACTTCCGCGATGACCGCTTCCTGGTGGAAAAGATGCTGGATGACGCGACGCGCAAGCGGTTGGATCAGGCCTGGGCCGATCTGCTGCTTTCGTTCGAGTATCACGATGAGTTCCTTCGCTTCGTCGGGCGCAAATACAAGCTCGATCTGAAGACCACGGACATTGAGAAGCTGAACGCCGATGAGATTGCCGCGCTGCCGGCCGAGCCTCGCAAATACGTGACGGAACTGCGCGCCAACTACGATGCGTTGATGGCGATGCAGCGTGCCGCGCGTGACGGACATGTGGCGGCGTGTCTGGAACTGGCGAGCGAAGCATGGCGGCGCCCGCTTACTGACGCGGAGAAGCAGGAACTGCGCGCATTCTATGCGAAGGCGCGGCAAGGGATGGAACTGGATCATCCGTCGGCTGTGCGTGCACTATTGACGCGTATTCTGGTGGCGCCGGCGTTTCTCTATCGCCTGGAGAAACCAGCCGAGGGTTTGCAGGCGCGCCCGCTGAATGCTCATGAAGTGGCCAGCCGGTTGAGCTACTTCCTGTGGTCTTCGTTGCCCGATGCGGAACTGCGCAAGTCCGCGGATACAGGTGCGCTGCTCACGCCGCAACAACTGACGGCACAGACCAAACGCATGTTGATGGATGGCCGTTCGCGGCGGCTGGCGACGGAGTTCTTCGGGCAGTGGCTCGGCTTCTATCGCTTCGATCAGCACACGGGCGTCGACACGAAGCGCTTCCCCGAATTCAGTGAGCCGATCAAGGCGGCGATGTACGATGAGGCCGTCAGCTTCTTTGAACACATCGTGCGGCATGACCGTCCGGTGAGTGAGATGCTGTACGCCAACTACGCGTTCCTGAATAAGGATCTGGCGAAGTTCTACGGGATCGGCAAGCAAGTGTCCTCTACCACGCGTGTGGAGAAGGTGGACGATGCGAACGCGTTTCATCGCGGCGGCCTGTTGCGATTAGGCGCTGTGTTGACGGCCACTTCGGCGCCGCTGCGGACGAGCCCGGTGAAGCGCGGCGACTGGCTGTTGCGGCGCATCATGGGCACTCCGGTGCCCCCGCCTCCGGCCGATGCCGGCTCCATCCCCGCGGATGAGAAATCGTTTGGTGGATTGAGCCTGCGCGAAAAGCTGGAAGCGCACAAGCGCAACGCTACTTGCGCCGGATGCCACACACGGATCGACCCGCTGGGCTTCCCGCTGGAGCGCTATGACTCGATGGGGCGTTGGCGTGAGAAGTACTCCGACGGCAAGCCGGTGGACGATTCGAGCGAGATGGCGGATAAGAAAGTGCTGGCCGGCGTGGATGGGCTGCTCGATTACATCCGCTCTAATGAAGCCCAGGTGCTGCGAACGTTCTACGGCAAGCTGCTTGGCTTTGCGCTGGGCCGCACCGTGTCGATTGGAGATCAGCAGTTGCTGGATAAACTGGTGGCGCGTGGGGGCAATGCAACGTTCTCGCAGGTGGTGGCTGAAATCGTGGCCAGCCCGCAATTCCGCAATCGCAAAGATCAGCCCGTATCTCTGGCAAGGAGCAACAGACCGTGAAGACATCTACTGCGTTTCAGAAATCGCGCCGCCACTTCCTGCGCGGCGCCGGCGTTGCTCTCGCGTTGCCTTGGATGGAATCACTGCCGCTTGTGGCGGGGCCAACGAAGACGGCATCGAACAAGCCGCCGCTGCGATACGCGCTGGTGTATTTCTCCAATGGCGTGGAACCGGAGCATTGGTGGGCGAAGGGCAGCGGGAAGGACATGCAGTTGGGACCCGGGCCGGCGCCGCTTGCGCCGCACCGCGAAGACATCGTCTTCCTGCGAGGGCTCTACAACAAGCAGGCGGTGCTTTCCACCAGCCCGCACCTGGGACGTATGGCGAACATGCTCTCCGGCGGCACAGTGAGCCTCGATCCCAGTAACATCCAAGTTGCCACGACATTCGATCAGGTGCTGGCGCGCGAGATTGGCGGCAACACCGCGGTGCCGAGCCTGGCTCTAGGCATTGAGCCGAACGAACTGCGTTTGGAAGACGGGCTCTCGATGATCTACGGGTCGTGCATTTCGTGGGCATCGTCGACGAAGCCTGCGACGAAAGAGATCTATCCCGCGCGGGCGTTTGACATGCTGGTGGGCGATGGCAGCGGCCGGCCGTTGGATCGCACGATTCTCGACGCCGTGCGCGGCGATGCGAAGAGCCTGCAAACGAAGATCGGCGGCGGCGATAAGCGCAAACTCGACGAATACCTGGAGTCGATTCGTGACATCGAGAAACGCATTGAGCGCGCTGCGAAGGATGAGCGGCTGGAGGGTTGGAAGCCGTCGCTCGCGAAGCCCAACATCACTCGTCCGGCCGAGCAGTTGCCGCAGGACGTTCCTTCGCACATGAAGCTGATGCTCGATCTGATCGTGCTGGCCTTCCAGATGGATAAGACGCGGCTGGTCACGCTGATGCTCAACAACGACCTGTCGCAGATGAACTTCGGCTTCATCGACGGCGTGCAGGGCGCGCTGCACCTCGACCTGACGCACAATGGCAAGGCGCCGAAAGCGGAAGCGATGTACCTCAAGACGAATCAATTCCATGTGCAGCAGTACGTGCACTTGATCGAGCGTCTGAAGGCGATTGACGAAGGCGGCTCTTCGATCTTCGATAATTCGATCCTGATGATGGCTTCGAATCTGTTCGATGGTGATGCCCATAGCGCGGATCACATGCCGTTCGTGCTCTCCGGCCGCGCAGGCGGAGCGATGAAGACGGGGCGCATCCTGGACTTCATGGACAAAGGCGATGACAACCGGCGCGCATGCAGTCTGTACCTGTCGATCATGGACCGCATGGGGCTGACGCTCGATCGCTTCGGCGATACTGAGAAGCGGCTGCCCGATCTATTTGTCTAAGTTGCGCAGCACATCCCACAACGAAACGCCGAATTCATCGGCGATGGCGAAGGCCGCCACAACGCCGATCAGCGCATACATCACGTACTTCCCGTAGTGCCGCAGCACCATCGCGCGTCCAGCTTCGGGGCGGCTGCGGCTCCACAAGCGTTCCCGATTGGCCTCGAGGAAGTGCCGGCCGTAGGCTTCGTTGCGCAGAGTGAAGCGGCGCCAGGTGGGCTCAAAGGTTTGCGATTGATCGGAAGTGAAATCCACTGCGCTGGTGATGGAAGTGGGCGGCTTCACCGCCAGATGATTGCTTCCGTACCAGATGCCGATGGCGCAGGTGAAGGTGATGAGGATGAAGAGCAACGCGATTCCACCGCTGAGCACGATTCCTTTCGGATCGCGTTCCGCAACGGCTTGCAGTGCATACGGGAGAGCAACAGAGAAGACCCAGAAACTGCCGGCCATGGGAATCCACAACGCCCAGCCATGCAGCAGGCGGCGGAAGAACAACGTTGGATCGGGCTTTCGTTCCCTGCGGTGCGCCGCGGCGCATTGCGAACAGAAGTAGGGCTGGAACGACACGAGGCCACGGCTATCGGCGGTATGAAAGACGCGGGCGATGGTGAGGCGCTCCGCGGCCGGAGCACAGCAATTGGCGCAAAGACGAGGAAACACAGGCTTCCCGGATAAAGGGACGACGGTGTAATCCTCGGGGGAGTCCATTTACTTCGCGGCGGATGAAGCCGAAAGCCGCGCCTGCACGTTCTTCAGGCGGCCAGGCTCATGGCAGGTGATGCACATGTTGTCGGTTTCGCTGTTGAGCGCGGGCAGCGTCTTCCAGCGCTTGGCGCGCGATTCATAGGGAGAACCTTGGAGCTTGGTGAACATGGTGTCGATGAGCGCATCGCGGTCCTCTTTGTCGCCGAGGCGATCGGAGGCATAGGCCAGCAGCGACCACGTTTCCCCGCGCATGTGCGGCGGAAGCTTGTCGAATGCCGCCCCTTGCATGACCGGGACTTTCCGCAGCAGTTCACGGCCATCGCGATAGAGCCACTGCTTGTCTTCCTCCGGCACGTAATACGCGCTCATGATCATCCCGCCGCCGACGATGATGTATACGGCGACATCGTTGGGATTAGCGGCGATGGCTTTCTCGCGCAGCACTTTGCTTTCGGCGAGACGCTTCTGATATTCGGCTTTGTTGCCCTTGGCGATGGCGTCACGCAGGTGATATTGCGTGGCGAGAAACTTCCAGGCGAGGGCGCTCGAGTGCGTGGGGTTCGAGGCGAGGAAGTGTTCCAGTTTGCGCTCCCCGCGTGCGAGGGCCTCGGCGTCTTTGGCCATCCAGCCGGCGAAGATGTCCTCGCGAACCCAGGTGTGGATGGTGAGTTTTTCCGGTTTATCCAGGCTTTCCGCGGTAAGCAGAAAGGGAACGGCGAGCAATCCCAGCAGTGTACGACGCATGAAAAAGAGGATAGCCGATGGCGGCTAGAGTTTCCACGTGGCGCGGAGCCATTCGACCATTTTCGTCTTGTAGCCCTGGAATTCGGGGTTCTTTTCCCAGGGGCCGACGCCGTGCGGCGCGCCTTCCACGGTGTAGACCTCGCACTGATTGCCGGCCTTCTTGAGTGCGTCGCAGAGTAGGGGAGATTGGTCATAGGGCACGGCTGCATCCTTTGTTCCGTGAATAAAGAGGAACGGCGGGAGGCCCTTCTTCACATACGTGATGGGAGAGGCTTCGCGCAGCTTCGCCATGCCTGCTTCATCGAGTTTGTCGACGCCAAGGAACTCGCGCAGGTTCTTGGTAACTTCTCCACGCTCTTTCTCGCGCTTCAGCAGGTCATGTGCTCCATAGAAATCGACGACGGCGGAAACCTCGGCGCCCTTGTTGCGCTTGATTCCGGCATAGGCCACTAAGTGGCCGCCGGCGGATTCGCCCATCAGCGCGATGCGGCGCGTGTCCACCTTGTATTCCTTGGCGTGCGCGCGGACCCAGCGAATGGCGGCATCCACGTCTTCGGTGGCCGCGGGGTACTTGTACTGCGGGGCGAGGCGGTAGTTGATGGTGAACCAGGCGAAACCCGCTTTCGTCAGCACGGGGAAGATCGGCGTGACATAAGTGCGCTTGGTGCCGTTCACCCATCCGCCGCCATGCACGATGATCACGGTGGGGAAAGGGCCCTTGCCATCGGGGACATAGGCATCGAGGGTGAGCGAAACACCGCCGGGTTTTGAGAACTCGATGTCGTTCCTTTCGCCGGCGGTGGCGAGGGCGAGTGCGAAGAACAGGGCAAAGGCGCTATTTGCCAAAAGCCGCATAGGGATTCTCCTGGAGCAGAGTCTTGTGTTGCGCTGGCGAGAGCAGCGGGGCGAACTTGGTGTAGATGGGATCGTAGTCTTTGAATGAGCCGCCATCGGGCTCGCCGGGCTTGTAGTAGCCTGCGTCCTGCGAGATCAACGTGCGATGCAGCAGCTTGTTGGTGTCCATGAAGCGGACGCATTCCAGGTGCCAGTCGAGTGCTGGTTTGGCGGGGCCGATGTGATCGAACTCGACCCATGCTCCTGCTTCGGCGGCCTTCTTGTGGAAGCTATGATCCTTCTCGCCGTCGGCATGCACCCAGACGAACTTCGCGGCGGGCGCCTTGGCCTCAGTGACGATGGCGATCTGCTCCATGGCGGCGATGCCGTTGCCGGTGTGCGAGGCGATGGTGAGTCCAGTGTCTTTTGTGCAGAGCGCGGCGGCTTTGACGATTTTCTTGTCGAGTGCGCCGAGCGGGCCGCGGTTGACACCGATCTTGATGAAGCGCGGCTTCATTCCGTGGACCCCATTGCGATACTCAGCGGTCCAGCGGGCGGCGAGTTGCTCCGGTGTTTCCGTTTGCACGTAGTCGGGAAGGTATTCGTGGTTGCGGGCGGCGTAGAGTCCGGTGTTGGTCCAGATTTCGATGCCGGTAGCGTCGGCGAGGCGGCGCAGCAGTTTCGGGTCGCGGCCGATGAAGTTGGGAGTGCAGTCCTGAAAGCGTTTGCAGCCGAGTTTGGCGATGGCGTCGAGCTTCGGCTTCACCTTGGTGAAGACGACGTTGGCATCGTAGTCGGCGCGCTTGAAGTTGACCAGGACATGTTCATGCACCAACACGGTGGGCGGAGGTGGGGCAGCGAAGGCAGCGGCGGCGAGAAACGAGAATTGACGGCGCGTGAGTTCAACGGATGGCATCGAAGGTGGCTCTTCCTTGTTGGACGATGGCGTAGTAGGCTTCCACGGAGGCGTTGGGGAAACGGGATTTCCAGGTGGCGGCAACATCGCGCAGGTCCTTCTCCTGGCGGATGCGTTCCGGGCCTACGAGGCGATTGATGGGGCCGCGATGATACCAGCGGCAATCGTCGTGGCCGATGAGGATGATGCGGGCAGGCTCATCGAGGTCCATGAGGAACTTGATGTGACGCCAGCCGCTCCAGGCGAACTTGGGCAGATAGCTTTCTAACGTGAGTGATTGCACACCGCCGGGCAGGGCGAGCAGACCGTAGTTGCGCACCCCGGCGGTGGTGCGAAGGAAATCCTGGAAGTAGGGTTGATAAAGCGAACTGGAGCAGTGGACGACGAACGTGCCTTCACCCTTGGGTGGTCTCATTGCTCGATACCTCCGGTTTGCCGTCCTTCACGCCGAGTTGCTGCAGGATGGTGGGAACATCGAGCCCCATGGCCTGCAGTTGCTGGAGGAGGCCGAAGATCACGGTTGGCGTAGCCTGCGCGATTTTGTTGAGGCCGGAGGAACCGTTGGGGCCATTGCCGCCGTTGTCGATGACGACCATACGATCGATGTTGCCGAGCGGCGCTGCCACCGCGGAGAAGACGCCGGCAGACGATTCGATGATGGCGGGCAGTTTTTCGAGGATGGTTTGCAGGCGCGCGGCTTCGTTGAATTGTTTCCACGCCTGGGCTTTGCGTTCGATGGCGGTGGCCTCAGCGACGCCCTGTGCTTCGATGGCGCGGGCCTGGGCAAGACCGATGGCTTCGATCTTGGCTGCCTCGGCCCGGCCTTCGGATTCGAGCGCGGCAGCGCGGCCTGCGCCTTCCTTACGCAGACGTTCGAGTTCGGCTTCGGCGAGTGAGATGAGGGCCTGGCGTTTGCCTTCGGCTTCGAGCACAGAGGCTTCCTTTTCCGCCTGCGCGCGCACGACGCGGGCCTGGCGCTCCGCTTCAGCGGGCTTGAGAACAGTGGCTTCGAGTTCCTTTTGTTTGCGGAGCACTTCCTGTTCCTGCACGGAGATGAGTTCCTGCGTGCGCTGGCGTTCGACTTTCACTTCCTCGGCGACTACGGATTGGCGCGCCTTCGCTTGTGCCAGTGGACCTGCCTGATCCGCGCGGGCCTTTTCGGTCTGCACTTCGGCCTGATACTGGGCCTGGCGAATCTGCAGGTCGCGTTGCGATTGTGCGATTTCGCCTTCGGCGTGGAGTTTCGCGCGCTCGCCTTCCTGGAGAGCAGATGCGGATTTGATCTTGGAGTCACGAGTCGCTTCGGCCTCGCCGATGATGGCGTCGCGCTTCACTTCGGCCGTGCGGCGCTTGCCAAGGGCGTTGAGGTAGTCCTCTTCATCGCTGACTTCCTGGATGGTGAGGACGTCAACGCCAAGACCCATTTTCTCCAGGTCATTGGCGGCTTCGGAGGTGAGCTTCTGGGCGAAGGAGTTGCGATCGGAGTTGACCTCTTCCACGGTGAGAGTGCCAAGGATGGAGCGGAGGTGGCCTTCGAGAGTTTGAAAGATGACCTGCTGGATGTCGTTGTGAGACATGCCGAGGAAGCGTTCCGCGGCGGCATGGAGCGAGGTTTCGTCGGAGCGGATCTTAACGTTGGCGACGGCTTTGACGGAAACCGGGACGCCTTGGATGGTGTAAGCGCGGCGGATTTCGAGAGGGATGGTGATGACGTTTAGGGAGAGGTAGTCCACCTTTTCGAGCAAAGGGATGCGCAGCGCGGCGCCTCCACGCACCATGCGGTATCCCACCATGCGGCCATCGGCGAGTTTGCGTTTGCGCCCGCTCAGCACTGCAACGAGGTTGGGCGGGACCTTGAGGTAATTGCGGGAAAAGAGCGCCGCCGCGATGATGACTGACAGCATCACCACGACGAATACGAACGGAATCGCTAAACGCGGGAGTTCCATCATGCCGTGCAGATTACCAGTTGCCGCGAGAAGATAGCAACTGGTAGTGCCTGAACTCTTCAGGCACTACCTAGCAACTCAGGCTTCGACGGCGGGCTGCAGTAATTCGGTGCGGATCCGCGCGAGTTCGGAATCGAGTTGTTCCGGTGTTGCGCCGAGGTTGCGAAGGATGCTGCCCGTCATGGCGAGCGCCACTTCGCCTTCACCGGCGAAGACTTCGTCCGCGCCTGCTTTGCGAAGGATATCCGCCTGGCGGAGGAAATCGACGCGAGAGACGACGTGCAGTCTGGGATTCAACTGCCGGGCGATGCGGATACCTTCGCTCGCATCGGCGGCGCCGGAGGAACTGAGAATGAAGCTGGCCGCGTTGGCGACTCCTGCCTGTTCGAGCACCTCGCGCTGGTTGGCGTCGCCGTAAACCGCGCTGTAGCCTTGGGCGCGGAGCTTCTTGTGGGTCTCGATGTTCATTTCGATGATGGTGGGCTCGATGCCACGGTCGCGGAGCAGGCGGGTGACGAATCGGCCGATGGGGCCGTAGCCGACGACGATGGCGCGATGAGAGGAGGCGACATCCTCGGGGTCGGGCGCAACGGTGGAGTCGTGCTCGGTCTCGCGGTTGAGCAGCCGCCACAACTTCGGCCGCGCGTGAAGAAATGCTTCGATTGCAGGGAGTGTGCGATAGAGAAGCGGGTTGAAGAGGATGGAGATGATGGCTGCCGCCACGAGCGGATTCATGGCGTCCGGCGGAAGCGCACCGACCTGTACGCCGAGAGTGCCCAGGAGGAACGAGAACTCGCCGATTTGGGCTAGCGCGATGGCAACTCCGAGACCGACGTGCGAGCTGTAGCCGAGCAGGGCCACGATGGTGAGGGCCGCCAGCGGTTTTCCGATCATAACGATGGCGAGCGTGGCGAGAATGAGCAACGGCGCTTCGAGCAACTGGCTGGGGTCAAGCAGCATGCCCACGGAGAGAAAGAACATGACGGCGAAGGCATCACGCATGGGGAGCGCTTCAGCGCCTGCGCGGGCACTGAAGTCGGATTGCCCCACGACCATTCCCGCGAGGAACGCGCCGAGGGCCATGGATACATCGAAGAAGTAGGCTGAGCCAACGGCGACTCCGAGAGCGACGGCGAGTACGGAGAGTGTAAACAATTCCCGAGAATGTGTTTCGGCGATTTTGTTCAGCATCCATGGGATCATGCGGCCGGCTGCGAACCAGGTGAAGGCGATGAAGGCGCCGAGTTTGAGAGTCGCCAGTGCGAAGGGCATGGGCAGGCTGGTAGATGTACTGGTGGTGAAGATAGCGGGCAGAAGCACGAGTACGAACACGGTGAACACATCCTCAACGACGAGCCAGCCGACGGCGATGCGGCCGGTGGGACTGTGGAGTTGGCCGTTGTCGGACAGGACTCGGGTGAGCACGACAGTGCTGGCGACAGAGAGCGCGAGGCCGTAGACGATGCCAGCGGGCCAGCTCCAACCGAACAGATGCGCGGTGCACGCACCAAGCAGAGTGGCCACGGTGCTTTGGCAGATGGCGCCGCCGATGGCCACTCCTCGGACTGCAAGTAGATCCTTGAGATGGAAGTGCAGGCCAACGCCGAACATGAGCAGGATGACGCCGACTTCGGCGAGCTGATCGGCGAGGTGTTTGTCGGCGACGAAGCCGGGGGTGTGCGGACCAGCTAAGATTCCGGCGATGAGATAGCCGACGATGGGCGACCAGCCGAGCCGGTGCGTGATGTAGCCGAACAGCACTGCGCCAATGAAACCAATGGCGAGTGTTACGAGCAAATCGAGATTATGCATCGTGTAGTCATTCTCCACAAATCTGAGTTGGATGTTGGGTTCAGATGGAGGACTGCGGTGGAGAACGGCCGGAGGCGATGCGGTGTGTGGGCGCTTGCGGGTGGTGCGCGCCGGGGGAGGTGAGTGGGCTTCTGGTGAATGGAAGCGGGTTGTTGATGGACTGCGATGACTCGCTGGATGTGGACTTGGAGGGGTGGACTTTTCCTTGTTCCCAGTGGCTGCGATCGCGTGTGGTGAGATCAGCTAGGGCGCGCTTGGTGGGGATGGCAAGTTCTCTGGTGTGCTGCGTGGAGGTGGCTGAGGCGAGGCCGGCGTATTGGGGAAATGAGAGGAAAGCTGCGCACAGACAGGTGGCGAGGATGTGCGCTGAGGATCTCAACTTCTATCGTATCAGGGATCAGGGGAGTGGCCGTTCAAAGTCACCGCTCGCTCACGCGCGCGGCTCAGAAGATTATGTCAGTGTATCCCTTTGAGTTTGAGGTGGAGATGATTGGAGGGAATGAGGCCGAGCTTATCTTTGCGTTTGATGTCACCGCCAGCGGCGAGGACGGCTTTCCACATGCGCTCATTGCCGCGTGAGGCGGCTTGATGGACGGCAGTCCAGCCGCGATGGTCGGGGATGTTGGGATCGGCGCCTTTTTCGAGCATCCAGATGGCTTGTTGCACCTGTCCCCAGCGAATGAGTTCACTGACGATGGGGCGGTCCTGTTCGAAGCGGTGGTTCAGGTCAGCGCCGTGGCGAAGGGCGGCTTCGGCGAAGTCCATCTCTTTGCGCCAGGCGGCGGAAGGCAATGCCTGGGTCGCGTCGGCGCCTCGTTCGAGAAGAAGTTCGAACATCTCCAGGTGGCCACTGTTGGCGGCGAAGTAGGTGACGTTGAGCTGATGGCTCCAGCCTTTGGTGAGGGCGTTGGGATCGGCTCCTGCGTCGAGCAGCGCGGCAGCAATCTGGAGGAGTGCTTTGCGGCAATCCATGCGAGAGGCGGCGCAGCATTGCAACGCCGTGAGTCCACCGTCATCGCGGGCCGTGGCCAGCGATGACTCAGCTTTGAGCGCGGCCTTCGCTTTCTTCGTGTCGCCGAGGGCGCAAGTGGCGTAATAGTTGATTGAGGCGCCACCTTTTTGAAGGCGCTGGACGAAGGGATGGACGCCGGTGAAGGCTGCTATGAGGAGCGCGCGTGCCGGCGGCCAAGCGCCGGGGAGTTCCGGATCGGCGCCGTTGGCGAGAAGCCAGTCGAGGCATTCCAGGCGGGCCTGCGGAGGCGCTGCGGGTTTCTCTTCGCGATGCGGCTCTTCCTGCAGCAACGCATGCAAAGCGCGATAGCCGCGCCATGAGGCATTGAGATCGGCGCCGTGCTTGCGAAGTTCGGCAAGGGCCTGTTTCCACGCCAGGCGGCCTGCTTCGACGACAGGGCGCGGGCTCTTGGCCGCATCTGGTCTGGCGGTAAGGTAGTCTCTGACGTCGGCTAATTTCCCGTTACGCAAACGAGCGATGAGCTGATCGGGCACTCACTACTCCCTATAATCAAGATCATGACACGGATGACGCGGCGCTCGATACTTGCCGGGCTGGGGGTGGCTCCGGGGTGGCTTTGGGGAGCGAAGGGCGATGCACGATTGCGGGACTCTTTTCGCAAAGCGTCGCGCAACGGATGGCTGCATGTGCGGCTGGAAGGAAGCCCGAGCGAGATCGGATTTCAGCACGGCTACTGGCTTTCGACGGAGATTGCGACGGCGCATCGCACGATTGCATTTGAACTGGAGCGCGACTCGCGCAAGCCCTGGAGCTTCTTCCGCGACGCGGCGAAGCAGTACCTGTGGCCGGCGGTGGTGGCGGAGTATCGCGAAGAGATTGAGGGGATCGCCGCGGGCGTGAAAGCGCGTGGATCCTCGCTCGATGTATGGGACATGGTGGCGTTGAATGCATGGCTCGAATGGTCGCCGTATTTTCTCGATTGGCATGCGGCGCGGAATGGGGAGAAGACGCCTGCTTCGGTGACGACCGCGGATCGGTGCAGCGCGTTTGTGGCGACGGGTTCGTATACGGCGGATGGCAAGCCAGTGATGGGGCACAATGCCTGGACCGGATATGCGAACGGCGTGTATTGGAACATCATCTTCGAGATTTACCCTTCGCATGGGCATTCGATTCTGATGGATGGCTATCCGGGCTTGATTCATTCCGGCGATGATTTCGGCGTGAACTCGGCGGGGATGGCGATTACGGAGACGACGATCACGCAGTTTTCGGGGTGGGATCCGCAGGGCATGCCGGAGTTCATGCGGGCTCGTAAGGCGATGCAGTACGCTTCGTCGATTGATGAATTCGCGACGCTGATGAAGACGGGCAACAACGGCGGGTACGCGAACAATTGGCTGGTGGTGGACTGCAAGACCGGGGAGATCGCGGACCTGGAATTGGGGTTGAAGAATGTGACCCTGCAGCGGACTCGCGACGGATACTTCGCGGGCGCGAACTTTCCGGTGAGCGAGAAACTGGCGCGGGAAGAGACGAAGTTCGATTTGACGGACAAGGGGCACAGCGCGAATGCGCGGCGGGTGCGTTGGGGGCAGTTACTGGAGCAGCACAAAGGGAAGATCGATGTTGAACTGGCGAAGCGGTTTCTATCGGATCATTACGATGTCATTCAGGAGAAGGAAGCACCGGGGGAGCGAACGTTGTGCGGGCATATTGATCTTTCGCCGCGCGGGCTGAAGCCGTGGGCGGATGAATTCGCCGCGGTGGGCGCGGTGCAGGCGAAGGCGGCATCGGCGGCGATGTTGCAGCAGATGACGTTCGCGGCGGCGCAGGGGCATTCGTGCGGTCTGCATTTCAAGGCGTCGCAGCACCTGGCGCGGCACAAACAGTATGCATGGCAGAAGCCGTATCTGCGGGATCTGCCGTCGCGGCCGTGGACGGTGTTTCAGGCCAGTGCGCGGCGGCCTTCGGTATAATCACGCATATGGCAGTATTAGTGGCACTGGGCGCCGGTCCTCAGTTGGATCCCGAACGGCTGCTGGCCAAGCAGGAGCGTTTGCTGGAGAACCTGCGTTCGCTGGGGCAGGTGATGATCGCCTACTCCGGGGGCACGGATTCGGCGTATCTGGCTTGGGCGGCGCAGCAGGCGTTGGGTTCGGAGTGCGTGGCAATTACGGCGGATTCGGCATCGATTCCGGAGTCGCACAAGCGCGATGCCGAGGCGTTCGCACAGCAGTTCGGCATTCGCCACGAGTACATTCCGACGTTTGAATTCGACAATCCGGATTACGCGCAGAATGCTCCGGACCGCTGCTTCCATTGCAAGGACGAATTGTTTAAGCGGATGGAGGAAGTGGGCGCCGAGCGCGGGATCGCGCACATCATCTACGGCGTGAACCAGGATGACCTGGGGGATTACCGGCCGGGGCAGAATGCAGCCAAGCGGCACCAGGTGAAGGCTCCGCTGGTGGACGTGCAGTTGACGAAGGCGGAGATTCGCGAGTTGTCGCGGATGGCTGGATTGCCGACCTGGGACAGGCCTGCATCGGCGTGCTTGTCGTCGCGGATTCCGTATGGCACTCCGGTGACGATTCAGACGGTGAAGACCGTGGAGCGTGGCGAGGAAGAGTTGAAGGCGCTGGGTTTCCGGCAGTTCCGGGTGCGCTTCCACGACAAGCTGGTGCGGATCGAGATTGCACGCGAAGAATTGGAGAAGGCGCTGTCGCTGGATATGGCGGGGAAGATGCTGGCGATCTTCAAGCCGCTGGGTTTCCATTACGTGACGCTGGACCTGGAGGGATACCGCCAGGGCGCCATGAACGAAGTGTTGGGACTATCGAAAGTGTGAACGAAACGCCCGCGCGTTGCGTTGTTTCTGAGTGAATGCTTACCGCTCCTATTGATCAACTGGTAGACGCTCTGCCCGCGCAGGGGATGACCGTGCAGGCGCTGAAGGCGCTGGACTACATCGCTCCCGGGCAATGGGTGAATATCAACCGTTTCGACAACATGATTCGTGTCGTCACCGGCAATGGCGATGATGCTTTTGTGAAGGCCGTGCGGCAACGGGCACTGGCGATGTACGCCGATGAAAGCCAGGGGTACCAGCGCGCGGTGTGGATCTACCAGATGGTGGATTCCACGGATTCGAAGCTGGGGATGGCGGCGCTGGCGAACAAAGCCGGCGAACTGCTGAGCATCCTGTCGTTCCTGAGTTCGATTACCCCGAAGGCGGATACAACGCAGTCGATTGACCTGGCGATGAAGATCATTGCCGAGGTGATGGCGTTCAAGTATCTGAATACGACCGCGCCGGGCGATGGCGTGATGGATTTCGCGAGCGGACTGCTGGAGTATCAGAAGGAGAATCTGATCCGTGTGGCGGCGATGCTGACCTTCGATGGGCTGGTGCCGCTGGGCCCGGATTTCGCGCGGAAGCTGATGTACACGGCGCAGGGGATGCGGCTATCGGACCTGGAGAGCAACGCGACGTATCAACGGCTGCGGAGCGTGATCCCGGGTGGTGTGTCGCCGTTGCAGTTCGTCTCTGGCGGTGTGAGCGCGTTGAGCAATCACATGGGCGGGTTCACGAACCGCTACGGCTTGTCGATGGCGCGGGTGGTGCCGCAGTTGCGCGGGATCATTGAGTTCGCCGATGATAAGCTCGATTACGTGGCTGGGTTTATCGACATGAGCACGAATTACATGGAGCACACGGGCATTCAGTCTGTGGCTCGCGTGCTGATTGCGCGGGCGGCGCAGCAGACCTAAAGGCGCGATGCGATTTGGCGAAGCCGTCCGCTTCAGCATGCAGGCCCTGGCGGCGAACCGTGTGCGCACGTTGCTCACGGCATTGGGACTGCTGATCGGGAACATGTCGGTGATTCTGGTGGTGACGATTTCGCTCACCAGCCGGGAGTACATTCTCGAGCAGATCAGCGGGGTGGGGAGCAATCTGATCACGGCGTACTTCGATGCCGGCAATCGCGAAGCGAGCTCGGTTACGGGCGATTACGTGAAGCTGGCCGATGTGGAGGCGGTGAAGGCGCAGTTAGGGAATCGGGTGAAGGCGGCCACCGGAGTGATGTCGGATTTTTCCAGCATCGTGATGGACGGGCGGCTACGGGATATTAAGGTAATCGGGTCCGATGATCAGTATGCGAAGGTGCGGAACCTGGTGATTGTGGCGGGGCGGCATATGGATGCCTCGGATGTGACGCTGCGGCAGCGGGTGGCGCTATTGACGGATTACCTGGCGCGCGGGTTGTATGGATCGCAATCGGCGGCGATCGGGCAGACGCTGAAGCTGTATGGGCTGCAGTTCACGGTGGTGGGGACGTTCAAGGAGAAGACGGATACGTTCGGGTTGAGCGAGTTGTCGCGGGAGTCGATTCTGATTCCGGTGACGGTGCTGCGGTACTTCGTGCCGTATGAGCGAATTGACCCGATGTATGTGCAGGCGCAGCGGCTGGAGGACGTGGAGCCCTTAACGAAGCAGGTGAGCCTGATTCTGGAGAGCCGGCATCGCGAGGGCGCGAATTACTTTGTCGGCAATCTGACTGGGATATTGGATGCGGCCAAGAACATCTCGATTGTGTTGACGATCGTGCTGATCCTGATCGCGGCGATTGCGCTGGTGATCAGCGGGATCGGGATCATGAACATCATGCTGGTGACGGTGACGGAACGGACCAGGGAGATTGGCGTGCGGCTGGCGGTGGGCGCGAAGCGGCGGGATATTCTGATGCAGTTTCTGATGGAGGCGGTGTTGATCAGTTTGAGTGGGGGACTGGTGGGAGTGCTGCTGGGCGTGGCGGTGCCGTTGAGCTTGCCGCTGTTTGTGGATTTTGTGGTGATCCAGGTTTCGAAGGCGTCGGTAGTGGTGGCGTTTGGGGTTTCGTTTGGCGTGGGGCTGGTGTTTGGGATGCTGCCGGCGAACCGGGCGTCGCGGCTGAATCCGACGGAGGCGCTGCGGTATGAATAGGGTATGGAGAAGCAGCAGCGCGAGACCAGAATACGGAGATCGGATTGGCTCGGAATACACTAGGCACGATGGGGGGACGCTCTTCACGAGTGCGGTCTTGAGCCCAACACGTTGAACAAGTCTCCTACCAATGCCGAAGTCAAGATGAAGACTCGCAGGTCACCGGGCTTCCCCTGGCCCGAAACGTTCGCACGCCTCGATTCGAAGCGTCAACTGGCTGAGCGGGTGTTGGAACATTGCCGGCAACATCCAGGTTTTGAAGATGTCATTGCGATCTGTTCTCCCGTGATTCAGAGCAAGGAGATAAGCCGCCAAATATTGACTGCGGAGTCTGGGGTGGAATTCACGGATGATCCATCCGGTATCGAGGCATACTGGCACAGACGATTTGCCGCAAAGCGTAAGAACGGGGAATGGTTCGAACTTGCCGCGGACGATGTGGCCGCGTTCAAGAGACGGAAGTTTATGTGAAGGCAGTGTTGCGGTAAGAATAGAATGAAAGCGTATGGACAACTGGCGAGAACGCATCAGTGTGAACCCTGAGATCTGCCACGGCAAAGCCTGTGTGCGAGGCACGCGGATCATGATTTCCGTAGTGCTGGACAATCTTGCGGCTGGTGTGGATAGGGCGGAGATTCTTGCGAGCTATCCTTCGCTGCAGCCGGCCGATCTTGATGCAGCTCTTGGCTACGCGGCCGAACTCGCTCGCGAAGGTATGATGCGCCTTCCGATTGAGATTGGGACGTGAAGTTCAAGACTGATGAAAACCTCCCGGCGGAGGCTGCCGCTGTGTTGCGCGAGGCTGGGTTCGACGCAGAGACAGTTTGGGATGAGTCGCTGAATGGTTCCGACGATGGAACCATTTCCAATCGAGCACGAAGCGAGCGGCGCATTCTGGTCACCATGGATTTAGATTTCGCCAACATCCATGCCTATCCTCCTGAGATCTATCCCGGACTTATCGTTCTTCGCCTTCGAAGTCAGGACAAGCTCAATGTGGAGGCGGTAATGCGGCGGGTGGTACTTGCGCTAAGACTTCGAAGCCCCCGGGAGGAGTTGTGGATCGTTGAGGAAGATCGCATCCGATATAGGCAGGGTGTTAAGCCGGCTTGATGGACACTCGGTTGGGGCGAGTTATTGATCGACTCGATCCAGAGTCTGGGGCACTGCGCGAGTGATCGTGCAGCGGGATTCATCAAATTGTAAGATAGGATCTTAGTGATTCTCGTTAGGATCTTTCTCATCAGCCGTGCTGCGTTTGCGTTGGAAACGGATCAGTTCACCACGCCAAAAGGGCCTTTGTACGATATTGGCCCCGAGTTGTCGCGCAAGATTGTCCAGATCATTGAAGCAGGGGACAAAGGTCAGGATCCCGACCAGATCCTGTACCGCTGGGTCGGCCGTAATATCCTTACATCCCGTCTCTCCAAATGGGTGAAGAAGACTCGCGTGGAAGAGGCGCCGGTGACTTTCCGGCCAGGGCCATTCCGCTCGATCTACAGCGTAGCTGTGTCGCCGCTTCCGGCAACTTTCTTCTTCGATTCTCCGACTGTGCACGTGCACGGGCACTATTTGGGTAGCGACAAGATTGATCACTTCTTTCAGCAGGGGCACCAGTACTTCCAGCGGGTGGTGAAATTACAGGAGCGGGGCGCCGGAGCGGAGGCATCGGTGGCTTCAGCGGTGGCATTAGGGGTGAGACAGGAACACAATCACTTCGGCACGCTGGCCACCGGGGTGTATTCGAACGGCGATCTGGCTGCGAACTTCGCGGGCATGAAGTTTTACATGAACCTCAAGAGTTCGGTGCGGGTCGGCGATGAGGTACGGCCGCCGATGTTCGAACGTACGAACGATGGCTGGCGCCTACGTGCAGGGATTAGCCGCGATCAACTGCTGGAGCCGTTTATATCGAGTCACCTGGACGAATCGTTGAATCCCAGCCGGTATCGCTTCAACCGGCGGTCGATTCGTTCTCATGTGCGGGCCCGGTGCGGATCGTGGATGAGCTTCTATGCGGATCGCCTCAACCTGGTGGCTCCGTCAGGGCAAAACTTCGCGGCCAAATGGTTCGGCGAAGACTATGGGCACTGGCTTCCGCCGGCTGAGGAGATCTCGATTGCGACTGAATGCGACGTCACGCGTGCCCCCATGCTGACCGCGCAGCTTCAGCGGAAGAATCCTGGGAGCAGCCGCGGACGCAAGTGGCGGCTGCGCAGGAATTGAGGCTCTAGACCGATTTGATGGGCAGATCGCGGACGCGCTTGCCGGTGGCGGCGAAGAGCGCGTTGGCGATGGCCGGTGGAATCGGGGGAACGCCGGGTTCGCCGACTCCGGCCGGGAGTTCGCGGCTGGGGATGACGTGGACCTGGGTCTCGATGGGTGCTTCGTGAATGCGGGCAACTTTGTAGTCGTGGTAGTTAGACTGCACGATCTTGCCGTCGCGGGCGGTGATTTCGCCGAATAGGGCGATGCTGGTGCCGAAGACCGAGGCGCCTTCGAACTGGGATTTGACGCGGTCGGGATGAATGGTGGTTCCGGCATCGACGGCGTAGGTGATGCGTGGGATGCGGATCTTTCCGTTTTCGACTTCCACTTCGGCGACGGCGGCGATGTAGCTCAAGAAGCTGCGGTGCGCGGCGATGCCGAGGTTTTTCTTTTTGCCCCAGCCGGATTTTTCGGCGGCCAACTCAATGACGCGGCGCAGGCGGGCCGTATCGACGGGATACTTTTCCTGCGGCTGATCGTTGTTCCAATACTTCATGCCTTCGGGCTGAATGTTAAGTTTGCGGCCCGGGCCGATCAGGTCGAGCAGGTATTCGACGCGATCGCGATTGGCGGCGGCGGCGAGTTCATCGACGAAGCTATGGATCGCGAAAGCGTGATAGATATGGGCGACTGAGCGGAGCCATCCGATGCGGACGTGGTTTTCGGCAGGGCCGTTTTCAGCGCGGTGGTTGGGGATGTCGTAAGGCAGGTCGTTCCAGCCCATGCCCATTTCGAGATCCATGGCGTAGCGCGCGGTGTGATCGAAGGTGGTGCCGATGCTGGGGAAGACGCTGCGGTGGAGCCATGAGGTGGGCTTGCCTTTGGCGTCGAGGCCGGCCTTCATGTACATGGCGGCGCAGGCGTGATAGTAGTCGAAGCGGATGTCTTCTTCGCGGCTCCAGACGACCTTAACGGGCTTGCCGACTTTCTTTGAAAGCATGGCTGCTTCGACGACGTAATCGGGCTTCGATTTTCGGCCAAAGCCTCCGCCGAGCAGAGTGACGTGACAGGTGACGTCCTCCTTCTTCAGGCCCATGGCTCCAGCGACGGCTTCCTGCACGGCTTGCGGATTTTGTGTGGCTGCCCAAGCGGTGACTTTGCCGTCCTTGAATTCAGCGACGGAAGCGGGCGGCTCCATGGAGGCGTGCGCGAGGAGCGGCACGTAGTATTCGGCTTCGTGGGTCTTGGCGGCAGAGGCGAGTGCTTTGTCGACATCACCGATGATGCGGACGGCTTTCTGCGGCTTGCGCGCGGTTTCCTGCAACGAACGCTTGTAGGCCTGCGATTCGTAGGCAGCGTGCGGGCTCTGCTCCCAATCGACCTTGAGCTTCTTGCGGCCTTGCATGGCGGCCCAGGTGTTGTTGGCGATGACGGCGACTCCGCCGAGTTGCTGGAAGACGTGTGGTGGTTTGAATGCGTCGAGGGTTTCGACTTGGAGAACGCCCTTGGTTTTGCGTGCTTCGGCGTCGTCGAACTTTTTGACTTTGCCGCCGAAGACCGGGGAGCGCTCAATGGAAGCGTAGACCATGCCGGGGACTTTGGCGTCCATGCCGAAGGTGCCCTTGCCGGTGACGATGTCTTCGCTGTCGATCATCGGAAGATTCTTTCCGATGTATTTGTATTGGTCCGGCGATTTGAACTGGAGGGACTTGGGATCGGGCTTGGGCTGCTTGGCGGCGAGGGCGACGAGTTCGCCGAAGCCTGCTTTGCGGTTGGACTTGCTGTGGACGATTTGGTGGTTCGATGCTTTGCATTCGGAGGCGGGTACGTTCCACTGCTTGGCGGCGGCTGCTTCGAGCATGGTGCGGGCTGTGGCGCCGGCGACATGCATGGCTTCGAGGAAGTCGCGGATGGAGCAGGAGCCGTCGGTGTTTTGCGAGCCGTACTTGGCGTCGCCGATGGCTTGCTCGATTTTGACGCGGCTCCAATCGGCGTCGAGTTCATCGGCCAGCACCATGGGGAGCACGCTGCGAATGCCGGTGCCCATTTCGGAGCGGTGGGTGACGATGATCACGCTGCCGTCTTTTTCGAGGCCGAGATAGACGCTGGGATTCCAGGCAGCGCTGTCGACTTTGGCGGCTTCGGCGGGGATGGGGAGTTGGGCTCCAAGGATGAGTGCGCCAGCAGAGAAGACGTTTTCGAGGAAACCGCGGCGGGACACGATGGTGACGTTGGTGCTCATGCTTTCACCCCCGCGGCGAGCTTCACGGCCTGGCGGATACGTTGATAGGTGCCGCAGCGGCAGATGTTGCCCTGCATGGCGTCGTCGATGTCTTTGTCGGATGGCTTGGGCTTCTGTTTGAGAAGCGCGGCGGCCTGCATGATCTGGCCCGGCTGGCAGTAGCCGCATTGAGCGACGGCGCAGGTTTTCCAGGCCTTCTGCACGGGATGATCGCCCTTGGCGCTGAGCCCTTCGATGGTGAGCACTGCTTTGCCTTCCATGCTCTTCATTGGGGTGACGCAGGCTCGGGTGGCCGCGCCGTTGACGTGCACGGTGCAGGAGCCGCAGAGGCCCATGCCACAGGAGAACTTGGTGCCGGTGAGAGAGATCTCATCGCGGAGGTACCAGAGCAGCGGCATGTCGGGATCGCCATCGAACTGCCGGCTGACGCCATTGACTTTGAGTTTGATCATGGGTTTCTTACCAGAGGATAGCTACTAGGATAATCCAGACAGAAGGCGGGGCGCGAGCAAATTGGGCGGGTGTGGAGTAGGATAGCGGACATGATCACGCGCAGAGTGTTTGGCGCCGCGTTGACGGCTGGCGCCGTGGCGGTTGGTGCCCCGAAGAAGCCGCATGTCGTGTTTGTGTGCGGGGACCATGAGTATTCGGGCGAGCAGACGATGCCGCTGCTGGCGGCGGAGTTGGAGAAGCGCTACGGGATGAAGTGCACGGTGGTGCGATCGCAGCCGGATCAGAATGCGGAGGAGAATATTCCGGGTCTGGAGGCTTTGGATCAGGCGGATCTGGGCGTGTTCTTTCTGCGGTGGCGGCGATTGCCTGCCGCGCAGTTGGCTCCGATTGAGCGGTATGTGAAGGCGGGGAAACCGATGTTTGGATTTCGGACTTCGTCGCATTCGTTCAACTATCCGAAGGGGCATGAACTGGAGAAGTGGAATGGGTGGGCGTCGGAAGCGTTTGGCGCGCCTCCGGGTTGGGGCAAGGATGGGCACACGCATTTCGGGCATCAGGCGAGCACGGATGTGTCGGTGATTGCGGCGGCTGCGAAGCATCCGATTCTGCTGGGTGTGCCGGAGAAGTTTCATGTACGGTCGTGGTTGTACCGGGTGTTGCCGAAGTGGCCGCCCGCCGATGCGGAGAAGTTGCTGATGGGGCACTGCGTGAATCCGAACAAGCCGGCGGAGGACAATCCGGTTGCCTGGACCTGGAAAAATCAATTTGGGGGAAAAGTGTTTTTTACGACGATGGGCCATCCGGAGGATTTTGAGGTGGAGGCGGTGCAACGTTTGACGGTGAATTCGATTCATTGGGCCTTGGGGAAACCGTCGCCGAAGAAGTGGAGTGGGCCGGTAAAGATTGGGGTGGCGTACCGGGGGATTGTGAAGAGTTAGAAGTTAGAAGTTAGAAGTTAGAAGACAGGGGCAGGATTCGATGCTGGGATTCGTGTTGCATGGCGTGGCGCTGTTGGCGATGGCGCAGAGTGAGGCTCCTGTCATTGACGGGAAGTTGGAGGATGCGTATTGGCGGAAGCTACCGGTGCAGCGGTTGGAGCCGGATGGTGGAGAGTTCCGGGCGGTTGTGCGGGGACGGTATTTGTTGCTTGCGGCGCGGTTGCCGGAGCCTTCAGGGCGGGTGACGGCGCGGATGACGGGGCGGCATCCGAATTGGGAAGACGAGGATTTGCTGGAGGTGACGGAAGGGCCGGCGATCGGGTATACGGATCGCGTGGTGCGGATCAATCCTTTTGGGGCGTTTACGACGGCTCGAGAAGGGCAGGAGGTGTATGCCAATGATCACCGGTATTTGATTGCGACGCATGTGGGGGAACGCGAGTGGACCGTGGAGGCGGCGTTTCCTTTGAATTTGACGAGTGCTCCGGATGCGGAGACGATGCTGCTGAGTGTGAAGCGAATTCGGGCGATGCGGTTCAATGCCCCGCAGCAGCGGTGGCGATGGCCGAAGATGGATCCGGTGGCTCGGGTGGCGGTGGATCGGGAGGCGGGATGGGATGCGGTGGCGCCGTTGTATCGGCCCGAGGTGTTGGGGAATCATGGCGATGTGTTGCAGGTGGGGAGAACTTCGAGTCGGGTGTGGAGCCTGCGGCGGAACGAACCGGGGAGCCCGGAGGCTCGTTATGGGACAGAGGTGAACGCACTGCACGATGGGAAGACGCTGACTGTGCTTGCGCGGATGGAAGAGCCGGATGTGGCGGGGAAAGGTGATAGCTTCCACTTGTATTTCGGGGCGTCGGGATCTTCATGGGCGCAGATTTCGGTGAATGCGGGCGGAGATTTATCGGATGTGGCGGGGAAGACCGGGGGCCCGCGGATTTCAAGGCCTCGCGATGATTGGGAGAGCGGGGCGAAGGTGGCGGTGCGGCAGGAGAAGGGTTATTGGATGGCTCGCGTGGATGTGCCGCTGGCGGCGGTGCTGAATATACTTGGGGAGCCCGAAACACAAACGAAGTTTCGTGTTTTATTGGTGCGCGTGCGGCCGGGGCGGAAAGGGGAACTGACGGAGACGAGCGTGTCGACGCCGATGTCCGGTTGGACGATGCTGGCCCCGATCCGGTATCAGCCTGTGGAATTGGTGGACGGTGCCGGTAGTGTTTCGCAGCCGGCGGTAGCCGCGGTTCCGCCTTTACAGACTCGGGTGTCGCCGGATCCGTCGATGATCTACAGGCATCAGCGGGCGCGGGCGATTGCGGAGTTGGAGAAGCAGGCGAAGGCTTGGGCTGGGGTTTCGACACGCGAGCAGTGGGAGCAATTTCGCGATGAGCGGATTGGTGCGTTGCGGCGGTTTCTGGGCGAGTTTCCGGCGCGGACGGATCTGCGCGCGCAGGTGGGGAAAGAGTATGTGGGTAAGGGATACCGGCGGCTGGATGTGGTGTATCAGAGCCGGCCGGGTTTGTGGATTGCGGCGAATCTGTATCTGCCGGAGACGGTGCGCGGGCGTGTGCCCGCGGTGATCGTTGTGCCGAGCCATCACCGGCCGCGCTGGCAGATGGAATTGCAGGACATGGGGATTCTGTGGGCACGCGCGGGGAGCGCGGTGTTGATTGCGGACAACCTGGGACATGGGGAGCGCATTCAAACGTATCCGTGGAATCGGGAAGGGTATCATGCGCGGTACAACCTGGGGTTGCAGCTTTATGTGGCGGGCGAGAGCTTGATGAAATGGATGGTGTGGGATGTGATGCGGTCTGTGGATTTTCTGGAGTCGCGGGCGGAGGTGGATGCGAAGCGTATCGTGTTGTTGGGCGCAGTGGCGGGTGGCGGCGATCCTGCCGCGGTGGCCGCAGCGATGGATCCGCGCGTGGCGGCGGTGGCTCCGTTTTGTTATGCGGAGGCGACGCCGGAACATGGCGGGCGCGGGCCGTGGCCTGAGGGATTGGCGGATCCGGGATGGGGAAGTTGGGAATCGACTCGCAATTTGCCTCGCAGTATTGTGGATCAATTCTCGCCGTGGGTGATTGCTGCTTCCGTTGCGCCGCGGCACTTCATCTGGTCGTTCGAAATGGGATGGGAAGTGGAGAAGCAACCCGCGTGGGCGCGGTTCCAGAAGGTGTTTGGATTTTACGGGGCGGTGGACCGGTTGGATGAGGCGCATGGGTTTGGGGGATTTCCGGGGCCGGGGGAATGCGCGAATATCGGGCCTTCGCAACGCAAGACGTTGTATCCGGAGTTGGAGCGCTGGTTTGGGATTGGGGCTCCGAAGGAAGAGCCGGATGACCGGCGGCCGGAATCGGAGTTGACGGCGGATGATGCGCGGTTGACGTTGCGGACGGCGAACCGGCCGGTGCATGAGCTTGCGGCAGAGATTGGACGGGAGCGGCTGCGGAAGGCTCGGGCGGTGTTGGCGGGGTTAGATGTGGCGGGGCGGCGTGCGTGGTTGCAGCGGGAGTGGGCGCGGCGATTGGGGGATGTGTCGGTGGGCGCGTGGCGAGTGAGTGGCAATGTGGTGGAGAGCGAGGCGGGGATTCATGTGCCGTTTGTGTTGCTTCCGGGTGAGAAGGTAGATGGCCGGCGGCCGGTGGTGATTGCCGTGTCGCACGCGGGGAAGGAAGGGTTGTGGCGGACGCGTCATGCAGAGATTCAAGCGCTGGTGCGCGCGGGTGTGAGCGTGTGTTTAGTGGATGTGCGCGGAACTGGGGAAACGTTGACGGACCGGCGGCGTGGGCCATCGAGCACGGAGGTGGCGCTGGGTGCAACGGAGTTGATGCTGGGCGGGAGTTTGTTGGGGGCACGGGTGAAGGATGTGCGCGCGGTGCTGGCGTACTTGCGGACGCGGCCGGACGTGGATGCTTCGCGGATTGCCATCTGGGGGGATTCGGAGGCAGCGGTGAATCAGGGGCGGATAAGGGTGGATGAGACTCCGGGATGGCAGATTGGGCCGGATGTGCAGTATGAAGCGGATCCGATGGGTGGGCTGGTGGCGTTGTTCGCGGCGCTGTATGAGCCGCAAGTTCGGGCTGTAGCGGCACGGCGGACGCTGGTGTCGTATGAATCGTTGTTGGCGGACACGTTCGCTTATGTGCCGGGGCATGTGGTGGCGCCGGATTTGTTGTCGGCGGGAGATGTGGAGGATGTGATTGCGGCGCTGGCGGCGAAGGTGCGGATGGAGGAGCCGGTGGATGGGCGGAACCGGCTGGTGGAATCGGAAAGGCCGAAGGGGTCATTGGTGGAGTGGCTTCGGGCGCAGTTGGGAGTGCGAGAATAATAGGATTTTCTCGCTTTCTTAGGTGGAGCGAGAATATGCCAATCGAAAAAACACCGAAGCCGGAACTGACGAAAAATTATGTGCCTGACGACAGTGCGCCGATCTATGTAGGAGGGCGCAAGGGTGGGAAGCCCACGGACAGTTGGGAGACCGTTGCCTCTGCGTATCGAATGAACGTGATGGATCTCATCAAGTTCAACTTTAAGACCGTCAACTCGGATGAAGTGAACTGGTATTTGCGAACGCGGGTTGGATGCCGTGTTGCTAGTGGGAGTGGAAACAACTGGACGTTTCGCGACGCGGACCCTGGCATGATTTACATCCCTCAACTGAAGATCAGGTTCGGTCACACGGTGATCGAGGGCAATCCGGGCATCCAGGTGGACTGGGAGCAAAAGGCGAAGGAGCTGGAGAAGATGTACGATTCCGGCATCTGGTCAGTGACTGGGAAGATACTCGATGTCGTTGGAGCATCCGACCTGGCGCTGACGTTTGCGGAAATCGGGATGCCGCTTTCCTGGGGTGTCGGAATGTCGGTGGCGAGCGTAGCCTCGTTGCTGATGGCGATCGGGGCGCCGCATGTGGATGCCTGGAACAATATCCGCAAGCAGCAAGTGCTGTGGGGGTACTCCTACGGCGTTCTGTTTGGTGCGGACAAGAAGAAATTGGATTTCATGCAGAGCCTGGGACTGGACCGCCGGCCGATTAACAGCCCGAACTACCCGGCGCAAGAGAAGGCCTTTCAGGAAGCCTACCGGGTTGGGCTTGTGCTGGGATATTCAATCGGGCGGAGGAAGATGAATCTGCCGCAGAAGAAGGCTCTGTTTATCATGTTGCAGAATGCGATCGGCATGAATCGGTTTCCCCAGGAACTGGCGGACTGGACGGTCGCCGATTGGCGCACGTACTACATTGAGGGGGCTCGGGAGTTTCGGAAGAGGATGCTGAAGCGGTAGGTTACGCGCCGGCCTGGAGGCCCGCGCCACCGAGGTCGGCGAAGCGGAATTCAAGATCCGCTTCGGGGATGTGGGTGGACTGGACTTGGTTGAGGCCGTCGCGGTAGACGTAGAAGGCGTTACGGTCGGGGTCGGCTAGCCAGATGTGGGGGATGCCGTGCTCGCGGTATTCGGCGAGTTTGTCGACGACTTCAGACATGCGGTCGTCGGGGGAGAGGATCTCGATTACGATGAGCGGGAGTTCTTCGGGGAGGCCGGTGGTGGGCTGCGTGGGCCAGTAGACGGCAACATCCGGGATCACATAGCGTCCTGACCTGAGGCGGATTCTGGTCTCGACCGTGGGATAGATGTTCTTAGCCCTGCAATAGAGGTTAAAGAAGAAAAAGAAAAGGCCCTGCATTCGGCCGTGAAAATAAGTCGGCACGCTTCTCTCCAGCAGTTCGCCGTCTCGGAACTCACGGTCGACGCCAGAGTAACTGGTGCGAAGGTATTCTTCTTCGCTCAGCGCAGCCTTGGTGGCCATGCATCTATCCTACCGCGATAGGTTAGTGGCGATTTGTTGAGCGAGCGAAAGCGGGTCGGCGGAATCGGGGAAATGGGTGGCTCCCGCGAGAATGTTGCCTTTGCGGAAGACGCACATCCGGCCGAGGTATTTGTCCTTAATTTGGAAGGACTCATCGCCGAGGTTAGCGGAGCCGGTGGCGTTCATGCGCTGCTTGAATTGGGCGAAGACCTTGGCGGCGGATTCCGGTGAGGATTCGGGAATGAGGAACGCTTTGCCTTGCTGGTATTGCGCGAGAAACCCGCGGCGGAGCATGCGGAAGCCGAGCACGGATTCGGGCACCATGCGCAGGGATTCAGTGTCGAGTCCGGCCGTGGGGAATGCGCTGAGCAGCGCCGGGGGCTTACTGTCGCCAGGCATCTGCTTTTCCCAATGCGCGAGGAAGCGCTCAATCAGTTCGGGTGCCGCCGTGGGGTTGGCGGCCACTTCGAGATAGGCGTTGCCTTTGGCGAATGTGCCTCGGCGTGGCGTGACTTGCGAAGCCGTGGCGAATTTGGCAAGCGGGAGTTTGGGATCGCGATTGGCGGTGAACATGCCCCAGGCGAGTTCGGGTGTCTCCATTTCGGAGATGTCGAAGACGAGATCGAGCTTGCCATCGGTGCAGGTGACCCCGCGCATCCGGCGAAAACCGTAGGCGAAGTAGCCTTCGGAGTTGCCATTCATGTATTCGTAAAGCGTTTCGACATTAAAGGAGCGCAACGGCCCTTTTTGTGAAAAGCCGGGAACGGCGGAGCAATCGGGTGCAGGAGGATTGCCCGCCGTTGCGGCGGCGAACAGGAGAAGCATCCACATTGTGGTGTTGCCTTCAGATGAACAGTTCGCGAGCGCGGTTCATTCGCGCGGCGACGGAGAGGTGATTGGGGCAACGCACGGCACAGGGCTTGCAGTCGTGGCAATCGATGCTGCGCACCTCTTCGGGAAGCTCCATGTATTGCTCGCGGGCCATGGCGAACTGGCCGTAGCCATCGGCATACATCACGTGGCGCATGATGTCGGGGATGGGGAGGCCCTTCGGGCACACGCCCAGGCAATTGCCGCAGGCGTGGCAGTAGAGCGGGCGGATGTAGTCGCGCTGCACGGCGAGCAGCGATGCATCGTTCGGCGAGAACGGGGCAGACATGCAACGGAAGTTCTCATCGAGCTGATCGTGATCGGTGATGGAAGGCACCGTGGTGTCGATGTTGGGATTGCGCAGCGCCCAGCGCAGTGCGGCGGGAAATACGCCTTCCTTCTTGAAGGTGTTGTAGTGCGGGTCACCGGGTTTGACGCGGCGGAAGCCACCGGCCATCACCTTCATGGCGACGATGCCGAGGCCTGCTTTCTTTGCATCTTCCAACAGCAGATCGATGCTGGCGCCCATGGTGAAGTTATAGGAAGTTAGGATGACATCGATGGCGCCGGACTTGATTGCCGCGGGGATGATTTCGGGAAAGCCGCCATGCGTGGAGACGCCGCTGAAGCGGATCATGCCGCGCTGTTTGGCGATACGTTGTGCTTCGAGACGGCCTTCGGTGAGTTGGCCGGCTTTGGATTTGGCGTGAATGTACCAGATATCGACGAAGTCGGTCTGGAGTTCTTTGAGGGAAGTTTCCAGATCCTGAAGGGCTCCGTCTTTGTCTTCTTTGCCGCTCTTGGTAGAGAGGACGAGGTTTTTGCGATGCGATTTGAGGGCAGCGCCCACCATGCGCTCGCAGTTGCCGGATTGGTAGGTTCGAGCCGTATCGAAGTAAGTGATGCCGAGGTCGACTGCTCGTTCAATTACCGATGCGTCCGATGTAATCATTGTCCCGAAGCCGACGTGTGTGACTTTCAGATTGGTTCGGCCGAGGACTTTTTTCGTGATGGAGGGAGTAGAAGCGGCGGATACGGTCTGGAGCGCCAACGGGGCGGCCAGAAAAGTACGCCGCGATGCCGTGCTTTCCGACATGGCATCTTCAGTATAATCGAAGCAACACGACACGAAGGAGGTGCGTGCACGATGTTCACACGTCGTAGTTGGATGACCTCCGTCGGCGGCATGTGGGGAGCGGCCTTACAGGCACAGCGCGGCAATGAGACCGTCACTGCGCCTGAGGCGATGGAATTCGCTCCTGTAGTCCCCAACGAAAAACGTTCGCTGGTAACCGTCCGCACGGGAGAAGAGCGCCGGCGCATTGTGCGCGAGGCGCTGGAAGGGATCGATCAGCAGATCCGCACCGGTTGGAAAGGGAAGAAATACGTCCTAATTAAACCGAATAATGTGTCCACGCAGAATCAACTCGCTTCGACGCATGTCGACACGCTTCGCGGCATTCTGGATTACCTGGATGGCCGGTGGAAGGGTGAAGTGATCATTGCCGAATCGAGCGCCGGGCAGACGATGGAGGGATTCGAGAATTTTCTCTATCCGCGTTTGCCTGGTGAGTACAAGCGGCTGCGCGTGAAGCTGATCGATCTGAACACGGAAGGTGAGTATAGGCTGACGCATTTGTTGACGCCGGATCTGCATGTGCAGCCGGTGAGGTTGGCGGCTCGGATGCTGGATCCGGAGTCGTATCAGATTTGCTCAGCGATATTGAAGACGCACAATACGGTGATTGGGACGTTGAGCGTGAAGAACATGACGCTGGGCGCGCCGATTCACTATAAGCCGGGCGAGACTCCGCGGTGGAACGACAAGAGGAAGTATCACGGCGGGGTGCGCCAGACGCACTACAACATGTTCCTGACGGCGGCGAAGTTGCGGCCGTACTGGGGCGCGACGTTGATTGACGGATGGGAAGGCATGGAGGGCAACGGGCCAGCCTCGGGGACTCCGGTGGCGAGCCGCGCTGCAGTGGCGTCGACGGACTACATCGCGGCCGATCGCGTGGGATTGGAATTGATGGGGATTGACGCAAGCTGGATTGGATACTTGCGTTATTGCCATCAGAACGCGGTCGGGCAGTATGATATGGCGAAGATCGATGTGGATGGGCCGCGGTTAGATACGGTGGCGAAGAAGTACAGGCTTCATAAAGATGTGGAACGCGAGTTGGAGTGGATGGGTCCGATGAAGGATCTGCCGCCGAAGCTTGGGTAATTTATGTATCGCATTGTTTTGCTGGCGGCGATGGCATGGCCTGCTGTCGCCGCTTTTTCTTTGCGCATCGGGAGTGGGGAGACGGACCTGGCGCGGTACAAGGAGTATGGATATAACGCGGCGGTGCTGGGGTCGTTCACGCAGTTGGCGTTGTTTGACGAAGGCACGGTGAGCGCTTCGTTGCGCGCGCGGATTGAGGCGGAGCGTGCGCGGTTTCGGGGGCAGGCGGCGGTGGCTCGGAGATTGGGGTTGGCGGTGGTGGCGAGTACGGATGAGATTCAGTTGCCTTCTGCGGTGGTGGAGAAATTGGGTGGGGTGAATCTGGAGAGCGATGCGTTTTGGGACGTGTACCGGGCGAAGTATCGGGAGGTGTTGCGGGCGTTTCCGGAGATCCGGTATGTGATGGTGCGGACGGGGGAGAATTACTCGTTTTTGCATGATGGCCATAGCGGGCAGATCATTTCGGAGCCGGGTGTGGCGCGGGCGCAGAGTGCTGTCTTTGTTCGGAACATGCAGAGGCTGATTGCGGAGACGCGGCGGTTGGTGGTGGATGAATTCGGGCGGACGCTGATCTGGCGGACTTGGGATTTGGGGAATGACGGATTTCATGGCGATGTGAATGTGTATGACAAGGTGCTGGCTGGTGTGAAGGAACGCAAGGGGCTGATCTTTTCGATTAAGTTCACGCAGACCGATTACTGGAGATATAACGATTTCAATGCGGCGATCGGGCGGGGCGGAGTGGATCAGATTGTGGAGTTTCAGGCGGCGCGGGAGTATGAAGGCAAGGGCGCGTTTCCGAATTATGTGGGGGAAGAGCATGCGGTGGCGTTGCGGCGGTGCAGGGATCTGGGGGTGAAGGGTGTGTGGATTTGGGATTTTGGCGGTGGGTGGGATGGGCCGCATTTGAAGTCGGATCGTTGGGTGCGAGCGAATATTTATGCGACGGCGAAGTTGGCGTTGAATCCTGATGCGGATCCGGCGGTGCTGGCTCGGGAGTGGGCTTCGAAGGAGTTCGGGGCTGCTGCGGCGGAGAAGGTGGCGGAGATGTTGTTGTTGTCGGATGATGCGGTGTTGGGGTTCCGGTACATTGCTCCGTATTCGCGACAGCATAAGGGCTGGTTGCCGGCGCGGAATATCATGCGGGATGACATCATTCGCGGAGAGAAGGTGTTGGGGAAGGAAGGCGGGCTGCGGTTGTTGTATGAAGGCAGCAAGCATGCGTTGGATGAGGCGTTGGAGGAGAAGGCTCGGGCGTTGGAGACCGTGCGGCGGATGCGGGGGATTTTCGAATCGGTGCGGACGCCGGAGCGTGCGTTTGCGGAGGCTGCGAATTCGCTGGTGTATATGGAGTCTGTGGCGGCGGTGATGGCGTCGTATGTGCGGGGGATGTTTCTGTATTACCAGTGGGAAGAAACGGGCGCCGCTGACTTGCGTGGGCGTGCGTTGACGGAGTTGCGGGAGTGGCGTGCGCAGTGGCGGCGGCATCGGGAGGAGATTCCGCTATTGGATGGGGTGGCTTCGGTGTACCGGTCACAGAATAATTACCGGGGTGCGCCGGATGTGACGGGGGCGATGGCGGAGACTTGCGAGCGGGCGCTGTTGCGGTTGGAGCTTAGGTAGCTTTCCGTTTCCAGTATTCCATGGTGGGGCCGGTGTAGACGCCCTGGCCGATGATTGCTTTCTTGCGTAGGGCGGCCATCTCTTCAGTGGAGAAGGGCTGGAAGTTTTGAACGGTGCGGATGTTGTCTTCCATTTGGCCTTGGGTGCCGGCTCCGCAGATGGCGACGTGGATGGGTTGGGTGAGCGTGTAGCGCAGGCACTCCGTTGGGCTGAGGGAGCGAAGGAGGAAAGCCTTGCAGAAGACTTTGATGGCTTGGATGCCGATGCCCATTTTGGCGGCGATGGGGAGCGCGGTCTGCTCGAAGCTTAAGTAGGCGTGATCGGCGGCGTGGATGGGCATGAGGACGGAATCCCACTTGTCGTAGGCCTTTAGCATGCGGGCGTGGATGTCGGGATCGAAGTGGCCGGTGAAGCCGATGAAGCGGCATTTTCCGGCCTTTTTCGCGGCTTCGAAGGCTTCCATGGCTCCGCCGGGAGCGAAGACGCGGTCGATCTCTTCGACGGTTTGGAGGCTGTGCATTTGCCAGATGTCGAGGTAGTCGGTCTGCAGGCGCTGTAGCGAGAGGTGGAGTTCCTTCTCTGCTTCTGCCTTGGTGCGCTTGGTGGATTTGGAAGTGAGGAAGACGTTCTTGCGGACGCCTTTGAGACCGATGCCGTAGGCTTGCTCAGAGCGGCCTTCCCAATAACTGTGGGCACAATCGAAGAAGTTGAGACCGAGGTCGTACATGCGGCGGACGTGGGCTCCGGCGGCTTCGATGGTGGGGTGCAGATCCATACGCGCGCCGCCTTGGGCGATGATGGTGACCTTGGCTCCGGTCTTGCCATATTCCTTCATGGGGATGCCGCCTGCCTTGGCTTTGCGCGATTGCGGGTAGGCTGGGGCGGACATCGCGGCGCCGACAAAGACTCTGCGTTTCATGGTTGGTCCTAGTGTATCGCGGGTATTTCGAGGTGTAAGATACGTGCGGAGGTGCATTTCTGTGCTCCTGGCTTTGGTGTTGGGTTCGGTGGTATTGCGTGGTGCGGAGTTGCATGTTGCGGTTTCGGGGACTGATGCGGGGGATGGATCGCCGGGACGGCCGTTGCGCACGATCTCGGCGGCGGCGCGGGTGGCGCAGGCGGGCGATACGATTACGGTGCATGAGGGAACGTATCGGGAGCGGGTGACTCCGCCTCGGGGCGGGGAATCGGAGGCGCGGCGGATTGTGTATCAGGCGGCGCGCGGGGAACGGGTCATCATCAAAGGATCGGAAGTGGTGCGCGGGTGGAAGGAATTTCTACCTGGCGTGTGGAAGGTTGTTATCCCGAATTCGTTTTTTGGCTCTTATCATCCTTTTCGTGATTTGATTGTTGGAGATTGGTTCAACGATAAGAAGCGGCCTCATCATACGGGTGAGGTTTATCTGAACGGCGTGTCGCTTTGGGAGACGCACTTGCTGGAGCGGGTGATAGCTGCGCGCGATGTGGGCGCGTGGTTTGTGGAGAGCGATGAAGAGAACACGTATCTCTACGCCAATTTTCTGGGGAAGAATCCGAATGCGGAGTTAGTGGAGATCAACGTGCGCGATAGCTGTTTCTATCCTTCCGAGCCGGGGCGGAATTACATCACCGTACGCGGGTTCCGGATGATGCATGCGGCGACACAGTGGGCGGCGCCGACGGCGGAACAGATCGGACTGATTGGGACGCATTGGAGCAAGGGGTGGGTGATTGAGAACAACGAGATCAGCGATTCGAAGTGCGCTTGCGTGAGTTTGGGGAAGGAACGGAATACGGGGCACAACGTGTGGATCAATGATCCGAGGAAGGATGGGGCCACGCACTACAACGAGGTTGTGATGCGGGCGCTGGCGATTGGGTGGAGCCGCGATACTGTCGGGTCGCATGTGGTGCGGAACAACGTAATTCATGATTGCGAGCAAGGCGGGATTGTGGGGAGCCTGGGCGCGGTGTTCAGCCGGATCGAGAACAACCACATTTACGATGTTTGGAAGAAGCGGCAGTTTACGGGGGCGGAGATGGGCGGGATCAAGCTGCATGCGGCGATTGATGTTGTCATTCAGGGGAACCGCATTCATCATGCGGGGCGCGGGTTGTGGATGGATTGGATGGCGCAAGGGACTCGGATTACGGGGAATGTGTTGTATGCGAACACGACGGATGATTTGTTTGTGGAAGTGAATCATGGGCCGTTTGTGGTGGACAACAATGTGTTCCTGAGTGAGGTGAGTTTGCGGGATTGGTCAGAGGGCGGGGCGTATGTGCACAATCTGTTTGGCGGGACGATTGTGAGCCAGCCGGAGCCGCGGCGGTCAACGCCGTACCACAAGGCGCATTCGACGGCCGTTGCGGGGTTGGATAGCACGACGGGCGGCGATGACCGGTTCTATAACAATGTGTTCGTGGGTGGCGGACTGTGGGTGTACAACCATCGGGAGTTTCCGCTCCAAACAGAAGGCAATGTTTATGTTTCAGGGGCGCGGAAGTATTTTGCGGAGAAGGATGGGGTGATGGTGCAAGGCGACCGGGTGGTGTTGGGGGAGGATGGACGGCTGCGTTGGCCGGGCTTTACGAACGCAGCGGCGCGGCTGGTGACTGGCGATGTTTTGGGAAAGGCGAAGGTTACGGGGTTGGGGTATGAGTGCGCGGATGGCGCGGCGCTGGTGTTCGATCGGGATTTGTTTGGGAAGAAGCGTGGGGCGGTGATGCCGGGTCCGTTTGCGGAGGCTGGGGAGTTGCGATTGTGGTGAGGGGCTATTCGTACCGGATCAGCGCGGTAACGGCGTTGAGCGGATTTCTGTTCGGCTTCGACACGGCGATCATCAACGGGGCCATTGTGTTTTTGCGGCGCCAGTTCGCCTGGTCGGACTTTGAGACGGAGTTCGCCGCGAGCAGTCTGCTGGCCGGCTGCGCGGTGGGCGCTGGTGTGGCGGGGATGTTGAGCGACCGGTTTGGGCGGCGGCGGGTGTTGCTGTTGGCGGCGGTGATTTTCGCGTTGTCGTCAGTGGCGACGGCGTTGCCGGAGAACCTGGCGCAGTTTGCTTCGGCGCGTGTGGTGGCGGGATTGGCGATCGGGATTGCGTCAATGCTGGCGCCGCTCTACATTGCGGAAGTGTCGCCGGCGGAGATCCGGGGGCGGTTGGTGAGTATGAATCAACTGGCGATCGTGTTGGGGATACTGGTGTCGTATCTGGCGGGTTGGGGTCTGTCCGGATTGGGCGATGCGAGTTGGCGATGGATGTTTGCGAGCGCGGCGGCGCCGTCGTTGTTATTCTTCGTGGCGTTGTTCTTTGTGCCGGAGAGCCCGCGGTGGTTGTTGCAGGAGGGGCGTAGGGCAGAGGCGGGAGTGGTGCTAGCTCGGTTGGGGGAGCCGGCGGGGCAGTTGGACGAGATGGCGCAGAGTATCGAAGAGGAGAGTGCGGCGGTGGGTCAGGTATGGAGCCGTGCGATGAGGCGGCCGTTGGTGGTTGGCGTGGTGCTGGCGGTGCTGCAACAGGTGACGGGGATCAACACGGTGCTCTACTATGGCTCGATTCTGTTCACGGAGCAGGCGGGGGCGCAAAGCACCACGGCTGCGTTGTGGGCGAATGTGCTGATTGGGGCGATGAATCTGGTGTTTACGGTGGTGGCGTTGTTTTGTGTGGATCGTATCGGGCGGCGGCCGCTATTGATGACGGCGGCGGGCGGGATGGGGATTGCGCTGATGGTGCTGGCGGCGGTGTTTGCGAGTGGGGCGGCGAATCCTTCGCGCGTGCTGGGGGCGATTCTCGGCTATGTGGCGTGCTTCTCGTTTGGGATGGGGCCCGGTGTGTGGGTGGTGATCGCGGAGTTGTTTCCGACGCGGGTGAGAGGGCGGGCAATGTCAGTGGCGACAGTGGCATTGTGGCTGGCGTGTTTGCTGATCACGGTGACGTTCCTGTCGCTGGTGCGGGTGTTGACTGCGGGAGGGGCGTTTGCCGTGTACGCGGGGTTGTGTGGGATTGCGGTTTGGTTTGTCTGGCGCTGGGTGCCGGAGACGAAAGGAAAGCGGCTGGAAGAAGTGCGATTTTTCCAGTAACCAAAGTTTCACGCGGCTGTAGCTTGCAGTCAGAGGGAAACTCGCTATAATGCAGCGATCATGAGATTTCTCGCGACACTTGTTTTGTGTGTAGCGGCTGTGGCGCCACTGGGCGCGCAGTCAACATTAGGGGTTGTGCTTGGTTCCGTACGGGATGCGAGCGGGGCTGTGGTGGCAGGGGCCTCCATCAAGCTGACGAACGTTGGGGAGAACACCTCCCGCGAAGCGACGTCGAATGCCAATGGCGACTACGAATTTCAGAATGTGAAGGCGGGCCAGTATTCGCTCAACATCACGCAGGCCGGTTTCCGTAATTTCACGGCGCGCGATTTCAGCGTGGCGGCTCGCCAGACTGTGCGCGTGGATGCCGCGCTGCAGGTTGGCGATGTGACGCAGACGGTGGAAATCACGGCGTCTGTTGGTGTGATTGCGACGGACAGTCCGGCGGTGGCATCGACATTGACGCGCGAGACGATTATCTCGCTGCCCGTGAATGTGCGCGGCGGCGGATCGACCAGTCCGTATGCGATCATCGCGGCGCTGCCGGGCGTGCAATCGGACAATGGCGGTGGGTATGCGATTCAAGGAGGTGTGCCTGCGCAGACGGAATCGACGTCGGACGGAATCTCGATTACGGGCGTGACGGGGAACTCGCCGAACCGGAACCTGTTCCCGTCGGTGGAGACGATTTCGGAGATTAAGGTCCAGGGAGTGGGGAACTCGGCGGAGTACGGAACTCCGGGGGACATCACGACGATTTCGAAGTCGGGGAACAATATCTATCACGGAGCGGGGTTCTGGTATCACCAGAACAAGGCATTTGATTCGCGGGCATTCAACCAGGCGACGCTGCCATCGAAGACGGCGAACACGTTTGGGGCTACGGTATCGGGTCCGGTGTTGCTGCCGAAGATATACAACGGGAAGGACCGGACGTTCTTTCTGTTCACTTGGGAGAGCTTTCGGTATCCGGGCCAGCGTACGCTGACGAACTCCGTGCCGACGACGCGGATGAAGAACGGGGATCTTTCGCAGGAAGGGGTGAACATCCGCGATCCGTTCACGGGGACGCCGTTCCCAGGCAATGTCGTGCCACGGTCGCGGTTCAACGCCGCGGCGCTGGCGATCCTGCCGTTTTATCCGGATCCGAACGTGGGCAACGTGGACCGGTTCTCGGCGGCGAATTACATTGACAACCGGCGCGCGGACTTGTCGTCGAAGCAGTTCGACACGCGCATCGACCATCAGTTTTCGCCGGCGCATGTGGTGTTCGGGCGCTATTCGTTTAAGAACTCGACGTCGATCAGCCCCAACAATTTGACGCTGCCTTCCGACGTTGGATTCAGCGACTACAAGCAAGCGGTGTTGAACTACACATGGACGATTCGTCCGAATCTGTTGAACCAGTTCATTGGTGGGATCGCTTATGCGCCGGCCGGTTCGACGTTCCCGTTTGACGGGTTGGCGTTTTCAAACAGTTTAGGGCTGAAGGATATTCAGAGGGATATCTTCTTTAACGGGCTGCCGAATTTTTCGATTGACCGCATGACCAGCTTTTCCAAAGGGCGCCCCGGGCGCGGGGCTTCGTGGAACACGCAGTTCATCGACAACCTGACGTGGACGAAGGGGCGGCACACGATCAAGACGGGGATTGACATCCGGCGTCTGCGGGCCGAATCGAACCTGGGCTTCACGACGGGCGACAACTACGGCGACTATATGTTCCGGGGGACGTTCAGCGGCGCGCCGTTCGCGGACTTCCTGCTTGGTGTGCCGGCGGACACGTCGATTGCGGTGGTGAAGTTTGATAACGACGGGCGGGCGCAGCATTACAAGATGTATGTGCAGGACAGCTTCCGGGCGACGTCGCGGCTGACGTTTGATCTTGGGGTGCGGTATGAACTGCATCCGGGATACAAGGATGCGGGTTTCAACATTGCGAACTTTGACCGCACGGTGGCTCGCACAGGGCGTGTGGTGTTGATGAGCGATCCTCGGGCGAAGGAGCTGGTTGCGCCTGCGGTGCTGGCCAGTGTGAATGCTTGTCCGGGGCCGAGCTTGAATGGCGCGGCATGCACGCCGTTCGTGACGGCGACGGAAGCAGGGATCCCGGAAGGGCTGCGGGAGAACTACTACACGCAGTTCCTGCCTCGAGTTGGCTTTGCGTATCGCCTGAATGACAAGACGACGGTGCGCGGCGGAGGCGGCTTCTACAACATGATTTTGTTGGGGAGCATTTTCTTCTCGTTGACCGGCACTGTGCAGTCGGACGTGCGCGCGTTTTCGAACGTGGGCGCGGATGGGCGGCCGATTTTCACGTTGCCGGAAACGCGTCCGGCGAATTCGAGCGGAGTGCGTTCCGGAGCGGTGGGGACGTTTGAGTTCCGTACGGCGAATCAGATCGACTTCAAGCCGCCGCAGATGTTCCAGTGGAATCTGTCGGTGGACCGGGAGTTGAACAACGACACAGGACTGCGGGTTTCCTATATTGCGAACAAGTCGACGCAGATGCCGTGGGCTCCGGATCTGAATCAGCCGGTGTCTTCGACGACTTACTACTCACAGCGCCCGTTGTCGGATCGCCCGTTCCCGCATTGGGGTTTGATCTACTCGCGTGACGCGGGCGCCAATTCCATCTATCAATCGATGCAGGCGGAGTTGAACCGGCGGTTTGCGAAGGGGCTCAATTACAACGTGGCGTACACGTTGGCGAAGCACCTTTCGGATGCGGCGGGCCCGAATCCATCGAGCTACGCAGGGGAGACGGGTGGCGGACGCGTGACTAACTCGATGGACCGGCGTGCGGATCGCGGTGATGTGTATGCGACGCGGCGGCACCGGTTCCTGAACTCGCTGTTGTACGAGTTGCCGTTTGGGAAAGGGCGGAGGTTCATGGCGTCGGCGCATCCGGTGACGGACGCGATTTTCGGCGGATGGAGTGTATCGTCGTTGTTGATTTTGCAATCGGGGCCGTTCCTCACGCCGACGGTGTCGATTGGAGATCCGTCGGCGACGAATGCGACGCGGCGGGGCACACAGCGGCCGGATCGTGTGGGCGTGGCGGATGGATCCGTGTCGAGCCCGGATCGGACGCGGTGGCTCGACCGGGCAGCGTTTGTGTGTCCGGGGCGCGCGGCGGGCGCGGCGAATCAGTTTGATTGCAATGTCGGTGTACGTCCTGGCGTGGATCCGGCGCCGCTGGGCCGGTTTGGCAATTCGGGAGTAGGTATTGTGTTGGGGCCGGGCTCGCTTTCGTGGAACGCGGCGGTGCGCAAGCGGTTCTCCCTGGCTGAGCGAGTGGGACTGCGGTTGGAAGGGAGTTTTACGAACCTTCCGAACTGGACGAACCTGGGGGATCCGATCGTGAACCTGGTGGACAACAACTTCGGACGCATCACCGGGATCCGCGGTTCGGATTTCGGTGGGAACCGGACGGGCCAGGTGTCGTTGCGGCTGGAGTTCTGATTTTTCTTCATGCGCTACCCCTGTCGCGCCGATGAGGGCTACAGGGAATCTCATGAACGGATTACGAGGGAAGTTGATCGTCCTGGTGGCTTCCGTGGCAACACTGAGCGCCGCCGGGACGATTTTGTTGTATCAGGGGATCAAGGCTCATCGCGCGGACGGTTTGGTGATCAATCTGGCCGGGGCACAGCGCATGCTGAGCCAGAAGATGAGCAAGGAAGCGATTCTGCTCGGCGGTGGGAGAGGCGACGCGAAGCTGCTGCGCGAGAGCGTGAGCCGTTTCGAGCGTGTGTTGAATGGATTGATTGCCGGGGACCGGGAGTTGGGGTTGCCTGCATCTGCGTCTCCGCAGACCTTGGCTCAACTGGAGAAGGTGCGGGGATTGTGGATTCCGTTTCGGGCGAATCTCGGCAATCTGGATTCGGTGGTGCGCAACAATCCGGAACTGCTGGTGGAGATGAACAAAGCCGTGACGCTGCTGGAGCAGGAAGCGAACGCCCGGGTGGACCGCATTCTGTTGTTGCAGGGCGGGTTGTTTGTGGCGTTGCTGGGGTTGCTTGCGGGGGCGTGGAAACTGCTGCTGGCGCCACTGCTGCGCCATCTGACCGCAGTGGTGCGGGAAGTGGACGCCGCCTCGCAGATCGTGTTTGGGAATGCGGGGCAACTGGCGACATCGAGCGATTGGTTCGCCTCTACCGCGGTGAAGCAGGCGGCAACGTTGCAGGAGACATCGGCTGCATCGCAAGTGATCAACCAGACGGCACAGAGATGCCGGAACAGTTCGGTGAAAGCGTCGCATGTGGTGAAGAAGGCGGAGGTGGATTTCGGGGAGGCATCGCGGCGGTTGCAGGAGGTAGTGGGATCGACGGCGGAGATTGGAGAATCGACGTCGAAGATCGCTTCCGTGAACCAGATGATTGATGGCATCGCGTTCCAGACGAACATCTTGGCATTGAATGCGGCGGTGGAAGCGGCGCGGGCCGGCGAGGCGGGGATGGGATTCTCGGTGGTTGCCGACGAAGTGCGGCGATTGGCGCAGCGCGCCTCAGGAGCTTCGCAGGAAACCGCGGAGTTGGTGGAACGATCGAATGCGGCGGTATCGACAGGAGCGGAGAAGGTGGCGAAGGCTTCCGTTGCGATGCAGGCGATGCAACAGGAATGGGAGCAGGTACGCAGGCTGACGCACGAGATTCACTCGCTGAGCGAGCAGCAATCGAGCGGGATCACGCAAATTGCGGAGGCCGTGAATACGATGCAGAACGATACCGAAAAGACCGCGGCCATGGCGGAGGAGAATGCGGCCTCAGCGGCGGAACTGCGGCGGCAGGCGGAGACGATGCTTTCCGTAGCGGCCGACTTGTCGCGGATTGTGAGTGGGGGCTAGATCAGATCCTGCCAGTTGAGGGGGCTGACCATCGGGTCGTCGCTCATGGAGAGGGGGCTGAGACGTTCGAGCGTGGCGGCGTCGAGTGGGCCTTCGGCAGCGGCGGTGAGATTGGCGTCAAGTTCCTCGATGGTGCGGATGCCTAGGATCAGCGATGTGATGGCGGGGAACGAGAGACAGAAGCGGATGGCGAGTGTGGAGAGGCGTTCGATAGGTTCGCCATTGAGTGCGGCGAGGCCGCGTTCGCGCAGTGGGGCAAGACGTTCGGGAATGGAATGAATGCGGCTGGTGAGGACTCCACGGAGGAAGACGGAGCGGATGAGGACGGCGACTCCATTTCGCTGCGCGAGGGGAAGCACGCGTTTGGTCATGCCTTGATCGAGGATATTGAAAGGGATCTGGAGGGTGCGGTAAATGGGTGTGTCGAGTGCGGCGAGGGCGAGCTCTTCGCCGTAGAGCGAGGCGCCGACGATGCCGACTTTGCCGGAGTCGAGGGCTTTCTGGAGTGAGTTGAGGAGTTGCGGGTCGCGGATGGTTTCGAGCGTGGGGTTGTGGAGTTGGAGGACGTCGATCTTGTCGCGTTTGAGGACGCGGAGGCTGTTGTCGATGGAGGCCGCGACCTGCGCGGGGGATGCGGGCAGTGTGATCTTCGTGGCGATGTAGCAGTTGACGTTTGCATCGCCGATGACGGATTCGGCTTCGCCATAGGCCGGTGCGGTGTCGAGGATGTTGATGCCTTTTTCGATGGCGTGACGGATGAGGGCGACTCCGGATTCGCGGGCGGGCTTGGTGTAATGCTCGCTGCCGCGGAAGCCGTAATTGACGCCGAGTTCGACGGTGCCGAGGGTGATTTCTGAAACTTGTAATCCGGTGTTACCGAGTGAGCGATGATTCATGATTGCCTTCCGCACCATTGTTGAACAAAGTCATAGAGTGTCGCAGCGGCTTGATCGAGGGAAGTGACGTCGACCCATTCATCGGGGGCGTGCATGTTGGCGCCGGTGGCGCCCCAGAGGACGGCTGGGACGTTGTAGTGGTGGAAGACGTACATGTCGCAAGGCGCTTCGATGCCTTGGACGAGCGGTGGTGCGCCGAGGGTTTGCTGGGCGCTGGCGGCGAGCGTGGTGATGAGGGGGTGATCGGCTTCAATAGCGGAGCCGGGGAGCCAGCGAATAGGTGTTTCGATGGATGGCTGTTCGCCGATGTCCGTGAGCCACTGCTGGAACTGGGCGAGGACTTCCGCTTCGGATTCGCCAGGCATGGATTGGAGGAAGAGTTCGATTTTGCAGGAGGACGGAACGGTGATGGGCTCGCTCCAGCCCCAAACATTTGTGGAGATATTTGTTACGGAGACGGGGACGGGGTCCGCGGTGTGCCGGTAGTGCTGGTGCGGCGGTGCTTGTTGCTTTCTGAGTGCGGCGAGTCGCGGAAGGTTGGTGAGGAAATTGGCGACGCTGTCGATGACGGTTCGGGCGCTGTGGTCCTGGACGAAGATGTCGGCGGGGTTGGTGAATGTGAGATGGAGAAGACGGCCACCGCGCTGGGCGGGGCAGATGCGGAGGCTGGAAGGCTCGGTGATGATGGCGGCGTCAGCGAGGTCGCCGCGGACACGGCCGGCGAGCGTGCCGTTCACTCCGCCGAATTCTTCGTCGACGATGGATTCGAAGATGAGATCGCCCTTGAGGCGCGTGCCTTCATGCGTGAGACGTTCGAGAACGGAGAGCGCGACGGCGATGCCGCTCTTCATGTCGCAGGCGCCACGGCCGTACATGCGGTTGTTTTCGATCTCCGCGCCGAAGGGGTCTTTGTGCCAGGGGAGCGAGCCTTTGGGTACTGTGTCGATGTGGCCGGAGAGGATGAGGGATTTTCCGCCGCCTGTGCCTTTGATCTTAGCGACGAGGTTGGGGCGGCCCATGTAATGGCGGTGCGGCCAGTAGAGCGGGTGTTGCTGCAGGCCTTCCACTTCTTCGAGCGCGTAGAGCGTGGGGTGCAGGCCGAGCCCTTCGAGAAAGTGCGCGATGTGTTGCTGCACCTGCTGCTCACATCCGCCGGGTGGGATGTTTTCCGAGGGGATGCGAACGAGTTGCTGGAGAATTTCGGTGACTCGTGTCATGCGAATTGGAAGGCGTAGACGCGGGCGTTGTCGAGTTTGAATCGCAGACGAAGTGGTCCTGCGGGCAATGCGCTGATGAAGGCGACCTCGGCGGCAGTGTCGTTGGCGACGATGCGTTCGGAGGGCGTGGATTGGCCGTTGGAGGCTATCGCTTCGACCCATGCGGAGCCGGTGGCCCCGGTGTCGATATTGAGAATCAGTTTGCGGCCAGTGGTTTTGAGGAGAGGAGTAGTAAACTCACCGCCCGCAGTTGTTGCGCCCGCGGAGACGAAACCATCGAGGCGTTGCACAGTGCGGATGAGCGCACTGGGGCCCGGTTTCGAAGAAGCGTGATCGGTGCCGCCGCCCGCGTAGTATTGATAGATTTCGTGGCCTTTGCGAAGCATGCCGAGGCCCATGTAGGCGTTGTGGCTATCGTGTTCGTGGGGCAAGCCGCGAGGGATGTAGGCGGCGCGATCCATGCGATCGAAAGCGATGCCATCGCGGCTCACCGCGCATTGGACTTCGAGGACGCCGGCCATCGGGATGGGTTCAGAGCCCGGCGGCGCGGTGTGGCGGAAGATGCTGGGGAACGCGAAATAGGCGTCATCGGCCCATGGATATTGCTGCACGTTGGGTGTGTATATGTCCTCGTTGGGGCGATCGCAGCGGAGGACGGTGGGAAATTCGGTGCTGGGCGTGGCGGGCCAGTTGCCGCCCCAGGGAAAGATGCGCCAGAGGTAGCGCGGATTCTCGGCGGGTTTGAAGGGCCAGGGTTTGAGGATGGCGTCGCTGTTGATCTCCGTACGGACGACGACGCGGAGCGGATTCCAACCTCTTAAGTAGGCGACGTATTTATTGAGGCGCGTGTCGTAAAAGAGGACGTTCTGGCTGTCGGGATGAAAAGGGAGGACGGGGTATTCGGCGTTCCAATCGATGCCGTCGGGTGAGGTGAACAGCGTCAGAGTGCCGGATTTATTGACTCCGAGCGGCGTGGGGCGATCGCCACCGTAAGAGGCGAGTGTCTTGAATCGCTGCGCGGGTGGGGCGATGGGATCGAGGAAGACTGCGCCCTCGCGGAAGGAGGCGATGACGATGTTGTTGTCTTTGGATCCGTTGAAATCGACCCGGCCAAGCTTAGGGCGTTCCCATTCGATGCCGTCTTTCGATGTGGCGTAACAGAGTCGTCCACCGCCTTTGCCGGCGAAGCTCATGTACCAGAGTTTGTACATGCCCTCGTCTTCGATGACGGAGACGTAGCTGCCGATGTGCTGTTTCTCCCAAGGCATGTCGGGAAGAAGGATGGGGCCCGCTTTGCGTGGGGCGTGCGTGGCAAGCGTGATGCCCTTCGCGCCGGTGATGAAGCGGCGGTCGATGAAGAGCTGTTTTCGCGTGCCCACCTCGATTTGAGTATCAGCGGCGGAGGCAGTGAGAGTGGCGGCCGCGGTAGTTGCGAGAAATTGGCGGCGCTGCATCAGTAGACCAGCCTCACTCCGAGTTGTACGGTGCGCGGGGAGGCCGCGGATGTAGTGACGCCGAATGCGGCGTTGGTGGGAACCGTGCCGCCGCCGATGAAGAAATGTTGATTGAAAACGTTGTACGCTTCGGCACGGAACTGAATGTTGAAGCGCTCCTTGAACGTGGTGTTCTTGATGAGGGAGAAGTCGGTGTTGGTCTGGCTGCTGGCGCGGACTCCGGAGAGACGGGATGGGAAGGTGCGCAGATTGAACTGCGGTTGGCGGGCGGCGGCGCGTTCGAACCCGGCATCGACATTAAACATTCTTTCGGGTATTTGTTTGTCGACGGGGATGTCTTTGATGTTGCCCCGGAAGATGATGTTGCCCCAGGCGAGCGTGGCGCCGTTTTCGAGGAAGGCCACGCCTTGCACTTGCCAGCCTCCGTACTTCTTTCCACGGCCGAAGGGGAGTTCGTAAATGGAGAGGAAGCGCCAGATGTGCGGGCGGTCGGCGGCGGAGATGACGCGTTCGGGGCCGGAATCCCCTTCGTTCAGGTATTCCAGACCGTCTAGTGTTTTAGAAAACGTGTAGCTGGTTTGGAAGGTGAGGCCGCTCGACATACGCCGTTCGAATTCGACTTGCAGGGCGTGATAGCTGCTCCATCCCTGATGGACGAAGCCGGTGATGTTGCCGTATTGCGGGAAGGGGCGGAGCAATTGCTGGCGGGCGATTGTGCGCTGGGCGCCGATGGTGCCTCCGACTCCGGCAATGCCGAAGAGCGGGTTGTTGACGAGGGCGTTGAGGTTGTCGATGACGGGCTGATCGCGTTCCGGGGAGCGGCTCAGGTAGGAATTGGGAAGCGCGTTGAAGTTGCGGTTGATGGGCATCTTCACCGTGCGATTGCCCACGTAGCGCGCTTCGAGACGGTAGTTGTCGCCAAGGCGATGTTGGATGGAAAACTGCCAGCGCTGATTGTAGCCGGTGGGGTTGTCGCCAAAGGGGCGGAGGCTGAGGCCCTGTCCGAGGAATGTGGCGAGACCTTGGGAGGAACCGACGGGCTTATCGAGACCCACAGGGAACATGTTGTCGAGCGTGCGCGAGAACGTGAGGCCGTTGTCGGCAGTGGAAAGTGAGACAGTGTTGACGTCGAAGCCCGGCACGCCGCCTTCATTGGCGAAGAAGCGCTGGCCGTAGGGGATGTAGTAGAGCCCATAGCCCGCGCGGACAACGGTGTTCTTGCGCGCCTGATAGGCGAGGCCGATGCGCGGGGCGAAGTTGTTGAGGTCGGAGCGGTAGATGGTGCGCGGGTTGCCGTTGACTCCCGCGAAGAGCAGTCCACCCTTCAGCGGAAGGCCGGAGGCTGCGGCGATGGGGCTGGTGGCGTTGAAGTCGAAGCCGGCGATGGCTTGATTGAAACGCTCTGTGGGTGCGCCTTCGCGTTCGTAGCGCATGCCGAGGTTCAGCGTGAGACGCGGGGAGACGCGCCAATCGTCCTGTAGATAGAAGCCCTGGTAGGTGGAGAGATTGGCGGCCTTGGAAGGTTGGGAGATTTGCGCGGAAGCGAAGCGGCCGAGGAGGAAATCGGAAAGGCCTGCACCGATGGGCGGCGCGGCGGCGGTGTCGAGGGGGCCATTGGAATAGGCGCCGGAGAAAGTGATACGGAGCAGATCCTCCGACCCGCGGTTTTCGAGATACCAGCGGGCGTCTGCTCCGAACTTGAAGCTGTGCTTGCCACGGATGTGGGTGAAGTTGGCTGCGCCGGTGCGGATGTCGGAGACCTGACGTGCTCCGGCGGAAGTGGTGAGAGCCGTTGCGCCCGCGCCCTGGCTCTGTGGATAGCCGGTGATGGCAACGGAAGGCATGCCGACGCGCGAAGTGTCGATGAACTGGCCGACGCTCGCGAGGCCGAGATCGCTGTAGGGCACCTCGACACCGAGCGGCGCGGTGTCCCAATGGAAGCGCGAGATGGCGGCGCGGAATTCACCGATGAGGCTGGGGCTAGCAGTCCACACATCGCTGATGGCGACGTCGCGATTGCGGCCGTCGAAGGTGAGGTTGGAGATGTCGGTGCGGCCGTAGAGCGAGTTCGATGGGATGCCGGTTTGCGCAAGCACGAAGCGGCCGAACAGCTTGTGGCTGCGGCTGAGATTGTGATCGAGGCGGAGTGTGGAGGCCCAGTAGGTGCGCGGCAGTGGGCCTGCGTTGTAGGTGTAGTTGAGCGTGCCGTCGCGGGTGCCTGCGGTGTTGGGCTCGGGGAAGAATTTCGAGATGGACTTGGCGATGGGGTTAATGCGTGTCGCCGGAATGATGTTGTTGGCGAATGGCGCGCGCTGAATGCGGTTGTTGGGGGCGGAGCGTGCGGAGTCGGGATCGTAGATTTGGAACTGCGCGCCGAGCGCGAGCAGATCGGACATATCGCCATTCAAATGTTGCGGGCGGGGGACGGTGGCGAAGACTGGTGGATTGGGGCTGAGTGAACTCCAGCGCTCGTAGCCGTAGTAGAAGAATGTCTTGTCTTTGCCGTTGTAGATTTTTGGAATCAGCACAGGGCCGCCGGCGGTAAAGCCCCAGCGGCGGTAAGTGAAATCCTGGCGCGGAACGCCACCGCGATTACCGGACCACGTGTTGGCGTTCCACTCCGGGGCGCGGACAAAGCCAAGCGCGGAGCCGTGGAGTTCATTGGTGCCGGAGCGCAGTACGACGTCGACGGTTGCGCCGCCGGTATGGCCGACGCTGGCATCGAAGGTGGCGGTTTGGACGCGGACTTCGCGCACCATTTCGGCGCTGGGAGAGAAGGAGACACCGCCGCCCGCGGAGGCATTGCCGCGTTGGGTATTGGGAGTGCCGTCCAGGGTGTACTCGGTGGTGCCGGCAGGTGAACCGTTGAAGCGCGTAGTGGATGTGCCGGCGCGTTGCAGAGGCTGCACGTCCATGCCGCTGCCGCCACGGCCTGCCGATGATGCGGAGTCGGAGCCGGGGGCCATGAGGAAGAGGTAAGTGGCATGGCCCTGACCGATGGGGAGATCGGCGATCTTGCGCGTGTCGAAGCCGGTGTTCACGTCGGCGCTGACGGTGTCGAGGATCTGGCCTTCGGCGCGGACAGTGACGGCTTCCTTCACTTCGCCGATGGTCATGGTGAGATTGATTTCGACGCGGCGTCCGCTGGTGACGTTGATCTCGTCGACGACTGCGCCTTTGAAGCCGGGCTGCGTGGCTTCGACGCGATAGATGTCGGGGAGAAGGCCGGGGACCTCATAGCCGCCTGCTTCATTGCTGCGCGTGGTACGGATGACGTTGGTGGATTTCTGCACGACGCGTACTTCGGCGCCGGCGACGATGGCGCCGGTGGAGTCAGTGACTTGGCCGAGGATGATGGCGCGGTGCGCTTGCGCGAAGAGACCGGGCGCAGCGAGGAGGAGAATAAGCAGGTGTTTCATCGGGATCTCCTATAGATTGGCTCGGAAGTTGAACTGGAAGGCGTAGAGGTCTGTGTCGATGAGGCGGATGCGGAGGCGGATGGTTTTGCCGCTGAGTTTGGTGAGATCGGTGGCGAGATTGAAGGTGACAGGGTGGCTGATTTGATTGGCGGAGTGAATGATGTCGCTGGTGTAACCTTCGATGGGTTGGCCTTGCTCGTCGGTGATGGTGACGGTGGCTTCGCCGGAAGCGCCGGTGTCGATGTTGAGGACGAGTTGATCGCCTTGGAATTTCATCGGGGGCGTGAGGAATTCGCCACCTTGCTTGTTGGCGCGAACGGAGACGAAGCCGTCGCGGCGGAGCACGACGCGGCTGATGGCGCGGCGTTCAGGGACGGGGTTCACGCCGCCTTTGGTGAGGAGTTGGTTGTTGCGGTCGTCGCGATCCCAGCCGTGAGGTTCGTTGGTGCCCATGTAGTACATGTACATCTCGTGGCCGTTGGCGGCTGGGACGATGCCACGCGTGATGTAGGTGCGCTGGGAGTCCCATTCGCCGCGCACGCCGATGCCGATGAAGGGGCCATCGTCGTGGAGTTTCCATTGCTTTCCATCGCGGCTGGTGGCGAAGCGGGCATCGAGGGGGCCCGCGTTGGTGGGCGTGTCGTCACGGTATTCGCGATGGGCGGCGATGTAGTGGTAATAGATCGTGGGGAACATGAGGTAGACGCTCTGCGCGTAGGGATAGAGCATCGTACCGTTGGTATAGACGTCGAGGATAGCGGTGTCGGCTCCGGTCTTGGGATTGCGATGGCCGGGGTGGAGTGTGTCGGCGCGGAAGACGGGCGGTGCGTCTTCCACTCGACCGAAGTTGGCGAGGTCAGCGGATTCGGCGCGCGCGACACTGCGGCCCTGTGAATTGCGATCGCGGAGATTCTTGCGGACGTAGGCTACGTAGCGTTCGATGTTGGTGTCGTAGAAGATGACGTTGGGGGAATCGAGGTGATGTGGCTTGCGATCGCGGTTGTAGGTCATCACGTTCTTGTGAGTGTGCCTCCAGTGAATGCCGTCTGCTGAGGAGAAGACTTGCAGGTAGCGATCGAACTCTTCGGGATTGGTGACGAGACGGAAGCGCTCTTCGGCTGGGGCTTTGGGATCGATGAAGACGGAGAGGCCGTGGATGTCTTCTTTCACGCCTGCGGCGCCGTAGCCAATGACGACGTTGTTGAACTTTGTGCCGTGCGCCTGGGAGAGTTGGAGCGAGGGCTTCTCCCAATGGATGCCGTCTTTGGAGCGGGCATAGCAGACGGCTGTTCCGGCGATGTAATAGAGGTGATAGAGGCCGTCGTGTTCGACCACGGAGGAGTAGCCGCCGAGATCGAAGGGGCTTTCGGAGGTGATGGCGAACTCGTTAGTTTTGCGCGGCGGATGCATGCGGAAGGTGACGTTTTTCGCTTCGGTGACGAACTTGCCGTCGATGAAGAGCTGGCGCTGGAGACCGACGTCGATGGGCTGCTGCGCGGTGGCGAGAAGCGGGATGAGGAAAAAGAGGCGCATGTTTTATTCGACCCGGAAGGCGTAGAGCGATGCGCTGGTGAGGCGGAATTGGAGGCGATAGTCTTTGTTCGTGGGGATGGTGGCCGCGGTCTTCCAGCGCACAGGGGCACGGAGGCTGTCGCCGGTGATGCTTTCCGATTCAGCGATGGTGCTGCCGTCGGTGTTGAGGAGCGTGACTTGGATAGAACCTTGCGGCTGCACTGTGGCGTTGAGGGTGAGCTTCGTGCCTTTGGAGTGCAGCGGGCGTGTAACAATTTCGCCCGGTTGTGTTTTGGCGTCGAGCGAGACGAAGCCTTCTGGACGGAGCGTGGCAAGGCCGATGGCGAAGCCTTTGGAGTCGCGAATTCGGACGTTGTGCGGGGAGCCACCGCCGCCGTAGTAGATGCGGAGTTCGTCGTTGACGCGGAGGGGCGGATTCTGGCCCATGTGGAGGAGGCCCCAATCCCACGTGTTGTCCGGGCCGTTGGGAAGGAAGGGTGTGCGGAGATGGCGGGACCAGTGGCGGCCATCGCGGCTGGTGACGAGTTGGATGTCCATGCGTTCGTCGGTCCCCTTGTGATAGACGCCGAGGAAGCCGATCCAGGCGCTTTCGTAGGGGAAGGCGATCATAGAGTAAAGCTGGTCGCCGGGGCGATCTTTCTCGTCGGCTTTGAGGATGAGGCGAGGATCGGACCAGTATACTCCGTCTTCGCTTTCGGCCATGCCGCGCATGCGGATGCCTTCGTTCACCAGTTTGATGTGGCCGATGTACTTGTTGAGCTTCGGATCCCAGGAAATGTGGTGGACATCGCCGAGGTCCCATTGTGCGCCGGGGAGTTGGTCTTTCGCGTTGCGCCAAGCGCTGAGCATGACGGGGTCATGCCGTTCGTCCCATTGGAGGCCGTCTTTGGAAGTGCGGAGGTAGATGCCTTCGCGGCGCTGTTCCCGGATGCCGTCTTTATCCGGGTAGCGGTATTCCATGACGTAGGCGCGGAAGAGGCCTTGCGGGTCCTGGAAGATGGTGAGCGTGTCGGAGCGGCCTCGGTGGCCCTTGGTGAGCTGGTAGTTGCTGGGGCGCGTGAAGCGGACGCCATCGGGGCTTTCGGCGTAGGCGATTCCGATGTTGTTGGTGTACCACATGCGGAATTTGTTGGACTGCCTGTCGTGGATGGTGGAGCCGTAGACGAGAAGATAGGTCTCATTCGGCTTCGATGCTTCCAGAATAGGATTCGATGGGTGCTTACGAGGGTTGTGCACCTGGAAATCGACGTTCGCGCGTTTGGCGATCAGATGATCGTCGAGGAAGAGTTGGGCTTCCGGGCCGATACGGACCGGCCAGTCACGAAGGTCAATGCTGAGTTGAGCAAGTAATAAGAGTGCGAGCATGCGTTAAAACTGAACCTTTGCGGAGAGCTGCATCTGGCGCGCGCCGCCGGAATTGCCGATGAGGCCAAAATCATTTCCACCGGCATTTGTTCCGGGGAAGCTGAAGTAAGGCGTGTTGGTGAGGTTGTAGGCCTCGGCGCGGAAGGTGGCGGTGTAGCGTTCCTTGATGCGGAAGTTTTTCCCGATGGAGAGATTGTAGTTGCGGCGCCCAGGGCCACGGGTATCGGGGAGGGCTCGGCCGGTGTTGCCGAAGCTGAAGGGATCGGGCACGGTGAAGGCGGAGGTGTCGAAGTAGCGGCCGAGGCGGCTCTGCACATCGCCCGACAGTTCGCCGGAGCGGCCGACGTTATTGGGGCGGAGGACGGCGGAGAAGACACCGGAGTTGCCGATGGAACTGAGCCACAGGGGGAAGCCGCTTTGGAAGACGGCCTGGCCGCTGAGCGACCAGCCACCGAGGATGGCATCGACGACGCGCGGGGCGCTTCCCAGCAACGCTTTGCCTTTGCCAAAGGGCAGATCGACGGAGTGCGAGATGGCGAGGCGCTGGGCGACGTCCTGTTGCGAGAGCGATTTTTCGGCGCGCAGATCGTACTGGTTCTGAATGGGCGGTTGGAGTCCGGTGATGTTGAGGATGCGGCCTGCGCCGTTGTCGATGGTCTTGCCCGCGGTGTAGGCGATGTTGAGGTTGAAGCCGTGGGAGAAGCGTTTCTCTCCGGTGAGTTCGAAGGCGTGGTAATCGGAGTACGCGGCGTTCTGGATGAAGGTGGAGATGTTGAGGTAGTGCGGATAGGGGCGCAGGGATTGAGCGCGGGTGATGGTGCGCGCGGCGAGATTCCCGGTGGAGACGAGCCCGAAGAAGGGATTCGTCACCTGCTGGTTGAGCTGTGTCTTCAGGCCCATGTATTGCGGGTCAAGCTGATTGAATTGCACGGCGATGGGGAGGCGGATGCCGCGGCTGCCGACGTAGGCGGTTTCGATGAGCCAGTTACCGGGCAGGGCCTGCTGGATGCTGAAATTCCACTGCTGCATGTAAGTATTGTTTCGGCTGTTGCGATCGGTAATGGTGAGTGCCTGGCCCATGAGGCGCTTGTCTGCTTCTTTGTCGCTTCGCACGAAGATGCCGGTGGGATAGGGGTTCGAGATGGGTGTGTTGGGAGTGACGCCATCGAGGCTGGAGACCCATTGCGTGGTGAGCTCTTCGCCCGAGGCTCCGAAGTTGCGCGAATTGGGATAGCCGATGCGCGGGCTGAAGACGATGCCGTAAGCGGCGCGGATGGCGGTGGTGGAACGCAGACGATAGGCGAGGCCGAGGTGCGGGCCGAAGTTACGCGTGGCGGCATCGAACTGGCCGCGAGGGTAACCTTCACGGCCTGCGGGAACGAGTACGCCGGTGAGATTGACGCCGGGCACGGTGACGGGGAACTGGCGGTTGAAATCGAAATTGGCGAAGCGGTTGTATCGCTCCGTGCGCGGCTGCTCGTAATCCCAGCGCAGGCCGGCGTTGATGGTGAGGCGGCCGAGACGGATGTCGTCATTGACGTAGAGGCCGTAGTAGCCGTTGCGCACGGCGAAGGCGGGCGTGTATTGAATGGAGCCGGTGCCGTAGCCGGTGAGGAACGAAGCGAAGCCTTCGCCGGAACCACGCGCGGCGCGCAGCGGATCGGGGCCTTGGGTGAAGGCGTTGGTGAAGCTGTAATTGCCGGACGCGGCCGAGGCGTTGAAGGGATTCTGATTGTAGACGCGGATGTCGGCTCCGATTTTGATGGTGTGGCGGCCTTTGATCTCGGTGTAGTCGGCGACCCAGGCGAAGATGTCGTTGGAGACGCGGCGCGGGGGCGCGGTGCCGATGGCGGTGTAACCGGTGAACGACATCTGGGGGAACAGTTCCATCTGCGCGTTGGCGGAAACATAGCTGGGGAAGCCGAGGTCGTTCAGTTTGATCTGGCCGAGGAAGGTGGGATGCGTGTTCTGAATCTTGCGCGTGACGCCGAAGCGGTAGTTGAAGAGGCGCGATGGGGAGAAGACGTAGGTGCCGTTGATGACAGCGTTGACGTAGGCCTGGATCTGATCGTCGCCGCCGGAATCGGCGATGGTGCCGAGGATGGCGGGTGTATTGATGCGCGTCACGGTGCGGGTGAAGCGGCCGAAGATGTTATGGCGATCGGAAAAGCGGTGATCGAGGCGCATGGAGCCCTGGTCGACATTGACGTCATTCTGATCTTTATAGCCGAAATTGAAGAGACGTGCCGGGCCTTCGCCGGCGCGGTTGGGCTCAGGGATGAATGTGGCGATTTTGGCGGAGACGGGATCGATGCGATTGGTGGGAATGCGATTGCCGGGGAAGGGAGATCGAGTGAAGCCGCCTGCTGGAGTGGCCTGTGTCGTGAAGGGATCGTAGATATTAACGACGGAGCCGTCTGCGGTGCGCGTGGCGGAGAAATCGCCGCGGCGCTGTTCGACGGTGGGGAAGGTCCAGACGCCCGCGCCGCCATCGACGTGATTGCGACTGGCCTGATACTCGGCGAAGAAGAAGGTGCGGTTCTTGCGAATGGGACCACCGAGAGTGCCGCCGAACATCTGGTATTTGAACGTGCCTTTGCCCTGGCCGCGCGAGTTGGCGAAGAAGTCTGTGGCGAGGAGATCCTGGTTGCGGAAGAACTCCCAGCCGTTGCCGTGGAATTCGTTCGTGCCGCCCTTGGTGACGACGTTGATGGTGCCGCCGCCGGAGCGGCCGAATTGCGCGCCGCTGTTGCCGGTCATGACTTTCAGCTCCTGCGTGGATTCGGGTGCTGGGGTGATGGCGGAGTTGTTGTTCTGCGGGAGCATCACGGTGACGCCATCGATGAGGTATTCGTTGGTGCGGTAGCGGCCGCCGGACATGGAGATGTCGGAGGAATCGAAGCCGCCTTCGGCGATGTTGCGGCCTTCGGCGGTGGGATTGACGACGACGCCCGCGACCATGCCTGCGAGTTCGAAGACGTTGCGGCCGGCGATGGGGAGTTCTTTCACGCTGCGTTCGGTGACCACTTGGCCGAGGGAAGAGGATTCGGATTGCACGGCGGGGAACGCGTCGTTGACGGCGACGGAGGTGGCGACATCGCCGAGTTCGAGTGTGAAGTCGAGGCGATTGCGATCTTCGACGCGGAGCTCGACACGGCGGCGTTCGGCTGTTTTGAAGCCAGTGTTGGAGACGCGGAGAGTGTAGTTGCCGGGCTTGAGGTAGGAGAACTCGTAGTAGCCGGTCGCGTTGGTGGCGGCGCGATAGGAGAGATTCGTTTCGATTTGGGTGGCGACAACTTCGGCGCCGGAGATGGTGGCTCCGGAGGCATCGCGAACGGTGCCGAGGATGGTGCCGAAGATGTTCTGGGCGGGGAGTTGTCCCAGAGAGAGGACGAGGAGGAGCATGAGCTTCATGGGATGCGGCCCTTTCAATACTGATATGGCAATTATGCTATTGAACGGCGGAGCAGAAGTCAACGTGGAAAGCCCGCGTTGTCGAAAGACCACTCCCTCGCGGTCGTGGCTCAGAAACGAAGCTCAGTTAATAAGGGTGCGTAATGTAGCCAATGACATCAAGGACAACGTGTGTGTCGGCATCGGGCTTCATCTGAAGGACGACTTCGTAACCCAGTGACTGCGCCAGGAGGGTTTGCGCTGTTGCCGTTCCTGGCTTGGCTTGGACCGACACCGACCGTGCTAACCCCTGCAATTGAAGCGAAGTCAGCGGCGCCAAAGGAAGGAACGTCGCGTTAAAGACCACTTGGGTCGTATTGGATGGGATTGCACAGCGGCCTGCCAGCGACGCAAAGCGAGTCTGATTTGCTGTGAGCATGGGCCCGTCGCCGTTGCGGGTGTCGAGAGCCCGGCACGGCGTGACTGCGTTGAAACTAAACGTTGGAGTGGCAGTGGTGAAGTAGGCCATGACGTCTATGGTGACATCGGTGCTGTCAGACGCTTGGATCGGGAATGTCGAGCCGTTGACTGCCACGATGGCAGTTGTGCTGCGGACTTCCCCTTGCGGGGAGTTGAGAATCGAAGTGGTAGGAGGAGCAACACCACTGAGCGACAACCATGCCAGCGGCCCTCTAGGAAAGGCCGTCACCGTTATCATGGCGGCCTTGACTTCAGGTGGGACAAAGCAGGTGCTCAAGGGGTTGACAAGGCGCACCTGCCCCGGCACGAGCGGGGTTCCTTGACGGGTGTCAAGAACGCTGCAGTTGGGCATCGGAAAGGCAGACAGAGGCGGAACGGCGCTTGGGGTGAAGTAGCCGGTGATATCCACGATCACATGGGTTCTGTTGGTTGCATAGATACTGATGGAGCCGTTCGTGCCGGCCTTTGCGATCGTTCCGTTGGAAGTGATCCGGCCGTGGGCGGCGTTTAGCGTGGACGTGGGTGGGATCGGTTGCCCTGTGGGGAACGCGGTGAGGTAGCCGAGAGGCTCCAGAGGAATCACGGTGATGTTGACCGCATAGGCAGCGGCGCCCAAAGGGATGCCACAGGCGCCTTGCGGAACGGGGATCTCGCGAGTGGCGCCAGCATCCATTGCTGGCGCTCCGAAGGGAGTTGGGAAGCCTGACTCGGGACGCGTGTCGAGAATGCGGCAAGGTGACGTCATCGGGACGAGGGAGGCGCTTGCCGGTCCGCCGGTGTTCGTATCGAAGTTCGCGACCATTCGAAAAGGGCTCGAAGGGCTTTGCAGGTATATCTGCCGCGTGATGTTGTTCTGTTCGATGGTCGCGGATCCGGTCCAACGGACGAAGCGATAGCCGGCGGCCGGAATGGCCGCAAAGGTCACGGAACTCCATTTCGAGTAGAAGCCATCGGCGGATGATGGGGTAAGGATCACCGAACCCGCGCCCACCGGAAGAACCTGTGTTTCCACCTTGACCTCAGTCTTATATGTGGCGAAGTAAACGGCATCGGTATTGCCCACCGTAATGGTCTGATCGAGGGGCCCGCCATGCGACCATTTCCCTTGCGTGTGCCGCTCATACGTCGTCAGGTAGGTCTCCGGTACGGCGACTTGGTGTGTAGTGCCGGAGAACCATTGGAAGACCCGCCTGGTGGGATGGATGGTTCCGTCCACCGTGATAGGAACCGGCGAATCGAAACGCACCGTGGTGAGGATCTGTTGAAAGCCAGGTGCAAACTTCACCAGGAATGCATCCTGACCGCCGCCGTTTGCCGGTTGCACAGCGTTCTCGCTGATGAAGATGTCGGCTGCGTTGGTGAGCCCGGCAAGGTAGAGGCCACCGGAGGAGTCGCCCGCGGCGCCGATCGGATACTGCGTTCCAGCCGCTCCGAGGGACCCCACCCAGCCGCCCCAGAAAGTGGAGAACAGGATTTGTCCGTCTGGACGCAGCAGCATGAGGAGCGCGTCGTCGCCGGTCGACCGGTAACGCACGGGATTCACCATTGGAGTCCCGCCAGTGGACAACGCGAACTCCTGTACCAAACCACCGGAGACAATCATGTTCCCGAAGGGATCGGCCGCTACCGTGCTCAGATACGACGGCCACTCCGATCTCGCCGCGTATGCAACAGAGAACTGATGATTGCTGGAGAGCCGCTGCACGCAGCCCAGAGACCGGCAGACCGAGCCGCCTATCCCAATGAGCGCTACGGATCCATCGGTGAGGGCCGCAATAGATTGGTAATAGGAAACGCCGCCCGCCATGATCGTGGAATATCTCAGGCGTTGTCCGCTGCCGTCAAGTCTGGTAACCATCCCGCCTGTTATGTCGAAGGGAGTCTCTGTCTGCGTGACCGGGTAGTCGAGCGAACCGGTACGGCCAGCGAGAACGGGATGCTGAGATGCTTCGATGTCGAAGCTTCTCGGGGACTCATCGCCGCTTCCGCCCAGATAGGTGGAGAAGACCAACGACGTTCCTGAGGGGTCGAACTTGGCGACGAATGCATCCTGGCGGCCTGCATTGACAGGCTGGAACGCATTCTTGACCGGAAAATCGGTGGACTTGGTCCAGCCCGCCACATAGACAGCACCATTGGGATCGACGCGCACGCCGCCATTGACTTGGGCGTTCTCCTCCCCGCTGCCGCCGAGGTAGGTGGAAAAAGCGAGAGCGCCGGAGGGATCGAATTTGGCGACGAAGGCATCCGTCTGTCCCGCCAATTGCGGCTGGAAGGCGTTCTTGACGGCAAGGCTGCCTGCGGTATGGCCGGAGAGGTAGACCGCACCGCTTTTGTCTACTGCGATGGCCCAGGGGACAGCGTTGAAGTAGAGTGAGTAGACGATTCCGTTCCCGGCGGGTGTCAGCTTCGTGACAAAGCCCACTTCGCCCGACGCGGGCTTCATCCCCGCGCCTGGGAAGAAGGTGGATGAGGTATAACCCGCGAGGTAGGCCGATGTGTTGATATCGACGGCGAGTGCCGTAGGCCTGTCGGCGCCTTCGCCTCCGAGATATGTAGAGTAGGCCACGCTGGGGTCGATAGTGAGCGGGCGGCGCTTGTCGAAGGCTCCGAGTTCGAAGGTGACCTCGTTGTGGTGGAGTGCGTAACGGACCGGGATTGTCCGGCGCTTACCGCCGCGGGCGGCCTGGTAGGCAATAGGGGGGCGCTTGAGGAGGACGCCATCGGGAGTGCTGAGTTCGAGGGCGCCTTCCTGGTTGATGCGCAGGTGGCTGGCGCCTTCGAACCGGAGGCGGATGAGCCGTGCGTCCGCACCGGGAGCAATTTCAAAATCGAATTCGATCTCGCGGCCGCGCGTGTAGTAGACGATGTCGATGCCCTCGTACACCTGCGCCCAACGCAGGCGGGAGTAGTGCGGCACATTGGTTCGCCAGCCCCTTTCATCAGGGCCGAAGTAGTAGTGAGAGACGCCTGCCAACTTGTCCGTGGCGGCGGCATCAACCCGGCGCGCGCCGTCCAGGTGCATGGAGATGGCGTGATCGCGCGGAGTGAGGAACTGCGCCTCACGGCTGTTGACCAGCAGTGTGTAGCGTCCCGTGCGGGCAATGTAGTCGAAAGATTGCTGGGCATTGGGCTCGAAATGAGTTGGTTGTGCGCCGTAATCGGCGACCGGTTTCGCGGCTTCCGCGGCGAACGAGCAGATAATCAGAAAGATTAAATGGAGTAACATGACCCACCACCCGGATTATAGCTCTCGATCCAGCGGAGCGAACGGGTGCCCTGAGCCACTTCATTGGGGTAGGCAGTTAGTCAGGGAGAGTGCGGATGCGGATATTGCGGAACATGATCACGTTAAAACGGTCGTGAAGTTGGAGGCCGATGGGTCCGGATTTGGGGCGCTTGGGATCGCCGGGGTGCGCGGCCACTTCATGGCCGTTGAGTTTGACGCGGATGAGGTTGGGGCGCGATTCGATGTCGAGGCTGTTCCAGTCGTTTTCTTTTTCTTGGCCGAAGGCGGCAGGGGTGAACAGATAGATGCTGCCGCTGGGATATTTCGTTTTCACGCCGTTGAGGATCTGGATTTCGTAGCCGTGGTGAGCCGGCGTTTTGTTGTAGTCGGGAGTGGGGCCGATGGCGTAGCGGCCGCGAGTGTGATCGCGGAGCGAGATGCCGCTGTTGCCGCCGGCGGGCGTGAGGTATTCGACGTGGAGATCGTAATTGGTGAACTCGGCGGTGGTGTAGATCCAGGATTGCGTTTGGCGCCAATCCATGTATTGCTTTTCGGTGAGTGTAACGGGCCAGGCTGAGCCGTAGGGATTCTTCGCGCCGGAGACAGGTTGACCGATGAGGATGCCGCCGTCAAGGACGCTCCATTTGCCGTCGCCTTTCACTTCCCAGCCATCGAGGTTCTTGCCGTTGAAGAGGGGTTTTCCCTCTTGGGCATGGAGCGTGACGAGAGCGGCGAGGAGAAGGCTGAGCATAGGTGTTAGTCGATGTAGAGGAATTCGTTGGAGCTGAGCAGAGCCTGGGCGAAGCTGCGGAACGCTTTCTGTTTCGCTTCTTCGGGCGTGGCCTTGGCTGTGAGGAACGTGTCTTCCTGCGTGCGAAGGAACTCGCGGGCGGTGGTGAGTTCGTCTTGTGAAGGCTTGCGGGCGACGGTGAGGAGATAAGCGTTCTCCACGTCCATGGCGGCGCGTTTGGTGAGTTCGCCCGCGGCGTTCCAAATGAATTCGTCGTTCATCATTGTGAGCGATTGCAGCGGCGTGGCCGATGGAGTGCGGCGCGCGCAGTGGGTGTCCATGATCGGATAGTCGAAGACGCCGAGGAAGCCGATGGGGTAGGTGCGGCGCGACGTGAGATACACGCTACGGCGGAACTGCGCGCTGGGGGCCTCTTTCGAGGAAACCACTTGCAGACCGTCGGGGCGCATTTCGAGTTCGATGGGCGGGCCGTACTGCGTGGTGTCGAGCTTGCCGGAAGCGGCGATGACGGAGTCGCGCACGGTTTCGGCATCCATGCGGCGGAGGTTCATGCGCCAGAGCAGCTTGTTTTCCGGATCGCTGTCCACGGGTTTGGTGATGCGCGAGGACTGGCGGTAGACGCTGGAGGTCATGATGAGGCGGTGGAGTTTCTTCTGGCTCCAGCCGTTGGACATGAAGTTGACGGCGAGGTAATCGAGGAGTTGCTGATTGCTGGGGCCGGCGCCCATTTTGCCGAAGTTGTCGGAGGTGGCGACGAGTCCGGTGCCGAAGTGGCCTTGCCACACGCGATTGACGATGACACGCGCGGTGAGCGGGTTGTTGGGATTGGTGAGCCATTCGGCGAAGGCGAGACGGATGCCGGAGGTTTCGCCTTGCGCGGCGGCGGGCTTCACGGCGTCAATCGGCAGACCGTTGGTGGAGAGCACTTCGAGAAAGCCGGGCTTGACGCGGGGGCCAGGGGCGTCGGCGCTGCCACGTTGCAGGAGGCGGATGTTGGGTTGCTTGCCGACATCCCAGAGGGCCTGCACTTTTTCCAGCGTTTGCTTTTTCGCTTCCAACGCCTTGATGTCGTCTTTCAGTTTGGCGACGACGGGTTGGTCCTGCTCACTGAGCTTCTTGTCAATGTCTTCAGGGGTGACGCGGAGTTGAGTGTTGAATTTCGAGAACAGATATTTCTGCACCTCGTCGCGCTTGGCGGCGGGCGTGTCGAAGGCCGCGCGCGTGTCGTTGCGGATGGCTTCGGGGATCTTCTTCAGCTTCTCTTCGCGGAGCGTGGTTTCGTAGGGCTTGCGCAGTTCGCTGAGCTTCTTGTTGAGCTCATTGAGCGGCTCTTCGAATTGCTTGTTGTGCGTTTCGATGGCTTTCTGCTCGTCGGCCGAGACCGTGTAGAGATGGCGCTCCTGCGGGCGCAGCCAGTCCGTCGGGTTGTACGAGGTGGTGAAGAGAGCGAGGAAGCGATAGTAGTCCTTCTGCGAGATAGGATCGAACTTGTGGCTGTGGCAGCGGGCGCAGTTGACGGTGAGGCCTAACGTACTGCTACTCACTTTTTCGACCAACTTAAAAAGCGCTTCGTAGCGTTCCACGGGTAGGTTGCTGATGTCCTCGGCGGTGATGTCGAGGATGTTGCGCATGTAGCCGGTGGCGGCCAGCAGGTCGCGGATCTCCGGTGTGAACTGCTTCGCTTTGCGCCAGTCGATCAGTTCGTCGCCGGCGATCTGCTCGGTGAGGAAACGGTCCCAGGGCTTGTCGGAGTTGTGGGCGCGGATGACGTAGTCGCGGTAGCGCCACATTCCCTCGGCGTACTCGGATTTGCGGGGATCGAAGTCTTTGCCGGTGGTGTCGACGTAGCCCGCGGCATCGAGCCAGAGGCGGCCCCAGCGCTCGCCGTAGCGGGGCGAATCAAGGAGTTTGTCGATTAGGCGCTCATAGGCGCCGGGGGCTTTGTCCTCGTGGAACTGGCGGATTTCTTCGGGTGTGGGAGGAAGGCCGGTGAGATCGAGGTAAGCGCGGCGGAGGAGTTTTTCATTCGGCGCATCGGGGGAGAGTGTTAGGTTTTGCGATTCGAGCTTCGAGAGCACGAAGCTGTCGATGGGGGTGCGGACGCGGGCCTTGGACTTGACCTTCGGCGGTACGGCGGCGACGGGTTTTTGGAAGGCCCAGAACTGGCGCTGCTCGGCCGTGATCGGCGGCGCTTCGAGGGGCGAGAAGGGGCGCTCGGCGGAATCGACGGTGACGTGCTCGCTGAAATTGCCGCGGTCGATCCATTCTTTGATGATGTTGGATTCGGCTTCGGTGAGCGGTTTGCCGGCGGCGGGCGGAGGCATGGTCTTCGCGCTGATGCGGCGGATGAGCACGCTGCGGTCGGAAAAACCTTCGACGATGACGGGGCCGTTGATGCTGCCTTTGAGCACGCCCGCGGAGGTGGAAAGATCGAGGCCCATGGCGGGTTTGTTGTTGCCGTGGCAGGCGACGCAGCGGGCTTTGAGCAGCGGGGCTACGTTCTTCTCGAAGCGTGCGCGCTGCTGGGCGGCTTCTTCGGCGGGGGCTCCGATGGGGGCATCAAAGGGGGCTCCGGCGGCGATCCATTTGCGGATCACTTCCATTTCCGCGTCGGGCATTTTCTGGTTGTAGAAGGACGGCGGCATGGCGCGGCTCTGGACCTTTTGCCAGAGCAGGCTCTCCTCCGGTTTGCCTTTGACGATGACCGGGCCGTTGTGGCTGCCGCGCAGCGCCGTGGCCGCGGTTCGCAGATCGAGGCCGAGTTTCGGCGAGCTCTGCCCGTGGCAGGTGAAGCAATACTGCGTGAAGATGGGGAGCACGTCCTTTTCGAAGCGTGGCTCCTGGGCCGTGAGCGGAAGTGCGAGCAGGAAGAGCAGGCGGTTCATGCGATCAGTTCCGTATTGACTTTGGCTCCAGTGACGGTGGCGTCGGAGGGGTTTTCCATGCGGCCGCCGTAGGGGTAGACGATCTTCTTATGGTCGAGGCCGAGTTGGTGGAGGACAGTGGCGATCATGTCGGGGACGGGGACGCGATTGACGACGGCTTTGTAGCCGAAGTCGTCGGTTTCGCCGTAAATGAGGCCTTTTTTGAAGCCCCCGCCGGCGAACCAGATGGTGAAGGCGTTGCGATTGTGATCGCGGCCGTCGCCGTTCTGGGTGGTGGGGAGACGACCGAATTCACCGGCCCACATGACGATGGTGGAGTCGAGGAGGCCGCGTGATTTGAGATCCTGCACGAGCGCGGCGGAGCCTTGATCGCACTCGGTGGCGATCTTGTGCATGTCTTGTTTGATGCGGCTATGGTGATCCCAGGGCTGACCCGGGCTGGTGGTGACCTGAACGAAGCGCACGCCTTTTTCGACGAGGCGGCGGGCAAGCAGGCAGCGGAGTCCATAGGGTCCGGCGACGGGGTGATCGATGCCGTAGAGCTTTTTTGTGGCGGCGGATTCCCCGCTGATGTCGAGCACGTTGCCTGCTTCGAGCTGCATACGGGCGGCGAGTTCGAAGTTGCGGATGCGCGCGTCTAGCTCGGTTTCGCCGGGGTGCTCGGAGAGGTGGCGCTGGTTGAGGCGGGCAAGGAAATCGAGGGTCTTCTTTTGCGCGCCGTCGGGCAGTGGCTCCGGTGGCGCGAGGTGATGAACGGGTGTGCCTTTGGTGCTGAACTCGACGCCTTGATAGAGCGCGGGGAGATAACCGTTGGCCCAGAGTTGCTTGCCGCCGATGGTGTAGCCGGTGGGATCGCGAAGGACGACGTAGGCGGGAAGGCTTTGGTTCTCGGTGCCGAGAGCGTAGCTGATCCATGCTCCCATCACCGGGCGGCCGGGGAAGATTTTGCAGGTGAGCAGCATGTTCAACCCTTCGAGGTGGTTGTTGTGCTCAGTGTGCATGGAGCGGATAAAGCAGAGGTCGTCGACGATGCCGGAGGTGAAGGGCAGCATCTCGGAGATGTCCATGCCGCATTGCCCGTATTTCTTGAAGCTGAAGGGCGAAGGGAGGAGGGTGTTGACGTTGTTGGGCTGATGGATTTCGACGCCGCCGGGGAGGGGTTTGCCGGCTTGTTTGGTGAGCTCGGGCTTGGGGTCGAAGAGGTCCATCTGGCTGGGTCCGCCGTTTTGGACGAGTTGGATGACGGCTTTGGCTTTGGGCGGGAAGTGTGTGGCTTTGGCGCGGAGATCGTTGGCGATGGGCTCGGCGTTGAGGAGATCGGCGAGGACCATGGAGCCGAAGCCCAGGCAGGTGCGTTCCAGCAGTTGTCGGCGTGACAGCGGCATGGGGTCTAGTATTTCATGATTTCGCGGGCTCCTGCTAGGGTGCGCTACTAATTGCAGGGACGCTGCTGCATCCCTATAATTCAGAGAGTTGGCATGGCGAAGTTGGTGCATGCCAGGAATGCGCATCTCGTGTAACCCAACGCCTATGTCCTCAAATAGCGAAGCCAAATCAGTTGACGCCGGGCAACCGCTATATCTTGTAGGGTGCTTCCTGTTGGCACTATTCGCTTGCGGGTTCACCTGGGTTACGGGCCACAAGGGCCTCTTTTTGCTCGATCAGTCAATGATCTTTGATGGGGGGTGGCGCCTGCTTCAGGGGGAAGTCCCCTACAGGGATTTCCGGTTTCCCTTTGGGCCGATTACTTTCTACGTTCAAGAATTGTCCTTTCGGTTGTACGGGGTGAACTGGAGTGCGACAGTTTTACCGGCAGCGGCATTTAGTTTCATCGGAACGTTAAGCGCCATCCGGATCGTACAACTGTTGACTGCCGGCAGCCGGGCGTTGGCGCTCTGCAGCGGGGTGGCTACGGCGTTTGTGTTCCAGGCTCCATTCGGCACGCTCTGGTTCGAACAGACGGCGATGTTCTTTAACATGCTGGCATTGCATGCGGTTGTGGAGGCAGTGCACATGCGGACCCGGTTGCGTGCCGCCTTGCTGTTCGCAAGTGGATTCCTGTTGGTGGTGGCGGTGCTCAGCAAGCAAAATTTTGGGCTTTTCTTTATCCCGGTGGTGGTGGGCGTTGTAGTAGCGGGGGACTGGGGTGATGTGCGCCGCATTCTGCGGTCTCTGCTGGCTGTGGCGGCGGGTGGCGCGGTTTGTAGTTTTGGCTTCTTGCTGTGGCTGTGGCTGTTTTCGGATATTTCCGCCTTTGTGGAACAGGTGTTGGTGGTGGGCGGAACGATCGGCAAGACTCGGATGACCGGGTCTGTACTCAGAAAAGCCTTCTTCTTCGCCATAATCCCCGGCCTGTTTCAAGTCGATCTAATAGGCGTGGTCACGGCGATTCCTTGGATGGTTGGCGCAAAGCGATTGCCAGGAAAGGCGATTGGGGGGATGGCCCCTCTTTGGGTGACCGCCGTTCTGTTGGCTTGGTATCGCAGTTTCACCCAAGCGACTACCTACAATGAATGGGAGAACAACGTCGCTTTCATGGGGGTGTCGTTTTGTTTGGGGATCGCGGTTCTTGCCCGTGCGGTCGCGTTGACACCAGTAGGGGAACATTTAAGGGGCATTCTCCAAACCCTTCTCGTAGGGCTGGTTGGTGTCTGGGGGGCGACTGTCTTTCTCTATGTGGGGAGTTCGGCTTCGGGACGGCATGTACAGCAGTTTCTCCCAGGCACTCTGTTTCGGGATTCAGTTCGGGTGCGTGGTATGGAGGGGCTGCGTTGGGGCGAACCTACACGATTGGGCGAACGCGCAGTTTTGCAGCGGAAGGATTTTGAGGAAGTGGCCAATGAGCTGAATCGGCGGGGAGAGAGATTCTTTCTCATGGGGGATTCAGCGATTCTTTATGCACTGGCTGGCGTTCGCTCCCCGCAACCGCTCCTTTATTTCCTGCCCCAGCATTCCTTCCTGGAGAGAGAGATTCCGGGGTTGGATGAAACAGTGTCATCGGCCTTGGAGCGGAACCAAGTGCGCCTGGTAGTTCGCGAGAAAGCGACGCACCTCCCCGCGGTGCATGATTCTTATCGAAAGTTTCCCCGCATGACAGCCTGGTTTTCTGGACAGTTCGTTCTCGTGCGTGAATTCGGCAACTATGAGTTGTGGGAGCGAAAGCGAGATAGCCAGCCATGAACACAACGACGGCGACTGTCCCGCTGTGCGTGGACCTGGACCACTCGCTGGTTGAGGTGAACACGCTTGAGGAAACACTCATTGGGGCAGTGCGGAAGAACCCTGTCCTGATCTTCCTGATTCCATTCTGGGCTCTGCGCGGGCAGGCGTACTTGTGGGCCAGGCTGATCACGAAATTCCGGCCTTCGCCTGCTCTGCTGCCCTATAGTCAGCCGGTGATGGCATTGGTGCGAGACGAAGTGGCTGCGGGCCGGGAGGTGTGGCTGTCAACGGGGGCTCACTTGGACTTGGCGCAGGACGTGTCGGATCACCTCGGTTTCTTCGCGGGCGTGGTTGCCACCGGAAACGAAGAGCATATGGTTGGAGAAAAGAAAGCCCGGGCTTTGGTTGCCAGGTTCGGCGCCAAGGGGTTCGACTATGTCGGAGACTCCCAAACCGATCTGCCGGTATTCCGTAGTTGCCGGCAGGCCCATGTCGTATCGCCATCAAAGATGTTGGCTAACCGCCTCCAAGCGGAGTCGATTCCCCACCGATGGATTCGACAGAAGCCCAGACAATCGAGCGAATTGATCCGGGCGATGAGACCCCGGCAATGGGTGAAGAACTTGTTGGTTTTTGTGCCGGCATTGCTGGGACATCGCATCTCGGATCCGGAGGCTGCATGGAACTCTGCATTTGCATTTGTGCTTCTTTGCCTGGCGAGTTCGGCGGTTTACCTTTTGAACGACATCATTGACATGGAAGCCGACCGGCTCCACCATGTCAAGCGGATGCGTCCTTTTGCACGTGGGGCCGTAATGCCGCGGGTCGGTTTGGTAGCCGCGGCATCCCTGGCGATCACGGCAGCGGGGTGGGGTTGGCGGCAGACACCCATGTTGTCACTGATGCTGATGTCGTATATCGTATGCACGGCTCTCTATTCGTTTTGGTTGAAGCAACTGTTGATCGTTGACATGATTCTGCTCGCATCGTTCTATGCGGCGAGGGTGTTCATCGGATCGGAGGCAACAGGAATTCCTGTGTCCAAGTGGACAGCCCTATTCTGCCTGCTGGTCTTCTTTGGATTGGCTGCGGTGAAACGTTGCGCGGAGATTCGAAACCGAGCTGCCAGTGCATCCATCAGCAACAACCGAAGAGCCTATGTTCTTGAGGACGCGGTACCCCTGATGTCGATGGGCATGGCTTCCATGGTCGGTGCGGTTATTACAATTGGCCTGTACTTGGGGAGTGCCGATGTAAAGGGGCTCTACCGCACTCCCGGGCTGTTGTGGCTGGCCTGCCCCATTCTGCTGGCATGGACGGGGCGCGTTTGGATGCTGACACACCGTGGTGTGCTGGTGGATGAAGATCCCGTTGCGTTTGCACTGCGAGACACGTGGTCCTACGGAGCGCTGACTCTGATGGGGATCATTTTCCTGCTGGCCCTTTAGCGAGGGGGAGGCTTGCGGAAAACGCGGAGTTGGTGGTGGTACCAGAGGCGTGACAAGTCTTCAGAGTGAGAGAGGGTCAGGTGGCACTCGCGCCCCCACCTTTCCACGTCTTGGATCGGCGCGTATTGAATCCACTGGCGGGCGAGCAGAAGGTCATGGAGCCGATTCATTGCGGCGGGAATGGCAGGGCTGTCGGCCATGTCCTTGTAGATCAATGTCCCATTGGGGGCGAGGTGTTGCGCCGCTTGTTTGAATACCGATTCCTGTTGCGCGGGATGTACGTGATGGAGCACGTCGAGTAGACTCACCACGTCAAACCTTCCCTCGGGCCAAGGCTCGGCGGCGCTGAGCTTCAGGAAGCGAAGTTTCACCTTGGGCGCCAACAGTTTTGCCTCATCCGTCATACGCAGTGCGGTCTCGATTGCCACCGCCGAGGAATCAAAGCCGATCCCGTTCAAATCAGCCAGCGTGCCGGCGAGCATCGCAAGAAAAATGCCAGCCCCGCTTCCGACATCCAGGACAGACGCTCCGGGCCGAACATGTGGAATGATCGCTTCAAAGGGACAGATGTAGGGGCGGTAGTGCATCGCCTTCAACATCAGGTAAGGGCCCGTGCGATAAAAGCGCCGCGCCAATGCGGCGAGTTCTCCAGCAGTTTTGAAAGCTATCGACAAGAATCTTCGTAGTATTTCATTTCCGGCGGCCGGCGGCAATTCGGTCGGACCGATCAGCTACCATAGCGAGTGCATGCGACTTCTTCCTCTCGCTTTATGGGCCGTTTCGCTGGCGGCGGCGCCGCCGGTGGCGCTGATTTTTGACACCGATATGGGCAACGATATCGACGACGCGCTGGCCCTGGCGGTGATCCACTCGCTGGAATCGCGCGGAGAGGCGAAGCTGATTGGGGTCACGCTGACCAAGGACAATCCGTGGGCTGCGGTGTATGTGGATCTGGTGAACCATTTTTACCGGCGTCCGGATGTGCCGGTGGGAATGGTGAAGGCGGGAAAGACGCCCGAAACTTCGGCCTTTACTCGCGTGCCGGCCGAGCGCCGCGGGTCCGATGGCAAGCTGTTGTATCCACGGCGGTTGGGGGAAGGAATGACGGCTCCGGAGGCGGTGGGGCTGCTGCGGGGGGTGCTGGAGAAGCAGGCCGATGGATCAGTGGCGGTGGTGCAGGTGGGATTCAGTACGAACCTGGCACGGCTGCTGGATGAGCCCGGAGCGAAGGAACTGATCCGGCGTAAAGTGAAGCTGCTCAGTATGATGGCAGGACACTTTCCGGACGGACGGCCGGAATACAACGTGAAGGTGGATATCCCCGCGGCGCGGAAGGTGCTGGCGGATTGGCCCACTCCCGTGGTGCTGAGCGGTTGGGAAGTGGGTGCGGCCATCGAGTATCCGGCAGCGTCGATTGAGAACGACTTCCGGCATGAGGACAACCATCCGGTGGCGGATGGCTATCGGGCGTACAAGAAGATGCCCTATGACCGGCCGACCTGGGATTTGACCTCGGTGTTGTATGCGGTGCGGCCCGGGCGGGGGTATTTTTCCTTGTCGGAGCCGGGAACGGTGACCGTGGATGACCAGGGGAAGACGCGGTTTGAATCAGACCCGGGCGGGCGGCACCGCTATCTGATTGTCGACGCCGTGCAACGGGCGCGGGTGCTGGAGGCGTTAATCCAGTTGGCGACGCAGCCGCGCCGCTAGGGCGCGAGCCGGATTTCCTGCCGGGCGGCGTCGTAATAGATAGCGGAGAACCAGTTGGCGGGGAGAAGTCCGTCGGCTTGGCCTGGCTCCGGGTTGGCATGGATGATGGCTGCGCGGCGTTGCTTGAACTGCAATTCGCCGAGCGTGGCTTGGGGAAGAATGCCGTGACGGACGCGGCGGGCTCCGTTGTTGGTGACGGCTTCCAGGGCGGCGGCTGAGGGATCGGTGAGCCGGGGGCATCGGGAAGTGCAATAAAGGAGCAGACCGGAGGCGCCGCTGTCGAGCACGAGGACAACCGGAGCACTGACCGGGTCGAGTTGCACGTTGAGGACGGGACGTCCGGCGACCGCGGGACCGAGGAACGTAGCCGGCATCGATTGAGCCTTTTCGGTGGCTTCATCGTGAAAGAGGATGCGCTTGGCCCGGAAGTCGAGGAGGTAGGGGTGGCGGGAGAGGAAGTTTTGGCCGAGGATCCCGTCGACATTCAGGCCAAGGTGGCGGAGTCCGGGGAGGGGGGCGGCCAGGAGCTCAACGCCTGCGGATTCTGTAGTACCCACACGGATGTGGGTGCTGGCGGTGGCGGGAATGATCTGCTCGCCGGCGGCGGTAACAACCACTGTTCTGTGGGTGTAATCGAGGCGGAGGCGATCCGCAATCTGGGTGGTGACGTAGGATGTGGTGCTGCCGGTGTCGAGCAGCAGGCGGAACGGGCCTTGACCGTTGATGTGGGCCTGGACGAGGGGGTAGCCTTTATGGATTTCGAGCTTTTCGCCGGTGGCTTGGAGGAGGGGGGATAGGGTGAGAAAGCAAAGCAGCATCCGCATGAATGCGAGAGTATGCGGAAGGGCGCCTTGGGGTCGTGATCAGGGGGTGAGGAAATAGGATGAGGGGTGTGATGTTTTTGTGATGTGGTCTATTTAGTATGAGTTGGCTAAGGGGAGCCAGAGCATGTGGAGTTGGTTGTCAATGAGCTGATTGGTGGCTGGATCGACGAGGAAATTGGAGACGATGGCTCCGCTCACGCCACTCAATCGGCCGGTGCCTTCGGTGACCTTCCACATGACGGTGCCGTGCAGAAGCGGGGAAGACGGATCGGGCTGGCCCAGAACCGCACCCGCTCCGATGCTGATGAAGGTGAGCGAAGTGGCGCCATCGCCGAATTGGATGCTGCCGTTTTCGAAGAACAGCGTGCTGTCGGCGTTGAGGACGGCGGTGTTTTTCATGGATGCGGTCGATCCAGGCAGCAAGGCGAGGTGGCCATCGACCGGTGAGCCGATGGTGGTGGTGAGCGTGTTGCCATTGGCTGTGGCGGCGGCCCCTTCCGGTGAGCCGGCGGGACGAACGAACTGCAGATAGTAGGTAAGTTGACGCATGGCTATTTCTGTGGGGAAGTCTTTGCGGGCATCCAGGTGCTGGGCGGTGTGGTAGCCGGGGTAAGGAAAACGGCGTAGAGAGCGCTGGAGGAGGTGCTCGGTTTGCCTTCCGCGCCTGGGTTGGGGACGGGCGCCAGGATGCCTCCAAAGACGAAGCCGATTTGCGCCCGGCGGGTGATGGCATCGGAGTAAATGACCCCGTTGGAACTGGATGCAATTCCGGGCAGAGGGATGAATTCCGCACCCGCTCCCATGCGGGAGCCAAGGGGGATCATGCGCACGAACTCCGACCAGGCGCCGGTGCTGTCCTGGATAATGGCATTCATCGAGTCATTGAACGGGAGCCCTTCGTCCATTTTCAGGGTCTTCAGTTTCCAATCGACGTAATAGAGGCTGATGCCTCCGGTGAGAAGCGTGATGGAGCGCTTGGCTTTGCGATCGAACAGCGGGATGGCTGCGCAGTTGTACTGGTTCATCACCTGCTGATAGGAGGCAACGCTGGCGGAGGCGTTCATCGGGTCCTGGGCGTTTTCGATGGTGAGGGGCTGGCGATAGGCGCCCGCGCCGCCGGGAACGAAGACTCCGCCGAGGGCCGCAAGCCGCGGTGCGGCGGTGCGCGGATTCACCTGCTGTGTGACGTTGAGATCGCGGCGGTGAAATTGTTTGCTCAGGTCCGCCGGGTCCTGGAGATTGGCGGTGAGCAGATCGGCGGTGAGAGGATTCGGAGTGAGTTGGAAGCCGGAGAAACGCTCGGCGTAGTTTTGCAGCAGCGGCCATTTGCCGTAGTCGCCTTCGCGGACGGAGTAGAGCCCTTCGAAATCCTGGCCGAAGACGAGGTAAAAAGTGTTGCCGATTTTGTGAGCACCGCCTCCGGTGACTTTGAGGAAGGCTCCCTGGGTGACGGGGAGTCCGGTGCGCTTGCCGGAGCGGACGCTGGTGACACAGGCTTGTTGCGCGCTGCGCTGCTGAACGAGGCAGGCTGCCTGCGCTTTCTTCTGGCACGCAGCCCAGCCGGGGCCTTGCTGGCATTGACCGCCCTGCGTCTGGAAACAGGAATTATAGGTGTTCTGTCCAGCCAGGGGGCAATCGGTGTATTGCATGGTTTGCTGGACGAAGGAGGTGAACGGTTTGTTGTTGACAACGGCGTCGATGGTCTCCTTCACCTGGATAGCCGCAATTGCCCCGAAGGTAGTCATCTGGTTGTTGAGTCCCATGCCGTAGCCGCCGAAGATGTACAGGGTGTTGCCGTCCTGTACGTATTCGGCGTTGGTGGCAGAAAGCTGGGCAGCAATCGGAGGAGCGAGTGACGTGACGGGGGCGGACCAGACCTTCTTTGCGGCGGCATCGACAACCCAGAGTTTGTTGTTCGCCTGCTGCGGCGGAAAGGCGTTCGGGGGAGGCGTGGAGCCGTTACCGGAAGATTCGACGAAGGCGTGCAGGCCGTTGGTGCGTCCGCCGGCGAGGAGCCAGCGGCCACCCGAAATGCCGATGGAAAACGACTGCAGGGCAGGCATTCCGGAAATTGCGACGGGAGCCAGGTCAACGCTGAAGGGCGGCGGATTCTGCGCCGCTGCCAGCAGCGCAAGCGATGCCAGGGCGGCGAGTTTACGATACATTGTTGCCTCCTTGCGTTCCTTCAGGCATTCCGGCCGCGAACCAGGCAAGGATTGCTTTGCGGTTGCGGAGGGAGAGATCGCGGGTGACGGGCATGAACGCGGGATCGGACATGGGGAGACTGAGGACCCCCTGGATCTTGGCCGGAATGCCGAAGCCTGTGTTGGTGACGCTGGTGTAATCGGAAAGATCGATGAGATCGCGCATGGCCGGGTAGACTCGCGCGTATTGGAGAAAGATGGGTTGCACGAAGTCCCACCAGGTAGGATTGACGATGGCCGGTGAGTCATCGAAGACGAGGAAAGTAATCGGTTGGACGCTGTTCCAGGGCGCGTAGGGGTGGGTGAACAGATAGAGTTGGCCGTCGAGGATCTGGCGGCGGGCGGGCTTCTGCGAATTGTTGAGGTGGCTAGCGGTGAACGTGACTAACAGTGTGCCGGTGGAGTCGGTTTCCCCGGACTGCGGCGACCAGGAGATCGCGCTCAGCGGCGTGTTGCTGATGTCATAGAACTCGCCCTGGTCGTTGCGGAACTGATACTGGTTTTGCGCCACTGTGACACTGATGGGCACTCCGGATGCGGGAATACCGAAGCGGGTGGCACAGAAGGCGACCTGGGCCGTGGAAGTGATCTCCACTCCGGTGGCGGCGGCCTGGCTGCTCCAGGGCGGGGCATCGAATTCGAGGCGGAGAGCATTAAAGGTCACGTCGACGTAGAGCCCATCGGAGCGCTCGCTGAGGGCCATGGCGGGTTGTGCCGCAACAGGCGGCGGGGTTACGCCGGTCTGCGAGAGCATCAGGTTCTCCTTCAGCCGGCCGGCGGTGACGCCCATTACCGCGCTGGTGGATGCCGTTGGGGGATTGATTCCGATGGAGAGAACGTTGGTGGCGAGTTTCGTGGCAATGGCTGGATCGAGCGGGATATCGAAGATGCCCGCCGTGAGGGTGTATTGCGTCGTGTAGGCCGCGAGACTGGGAACAATCGTGATGGTGTCGCCGCCGCCCGGACAGGAACCGGTGATGGGGCCGAGGTTGACGAACGGCCCGCCGTAGGTGGCCGTGGTGGGGACGGAGTTCCCCAAGTCGATAGTGAGGGTGTTGCCTCGCAGTTCAAACGGGGCGCTATTCATCGGCGAGGCGCTGGTTTGTGTGGGCGGCGGCGGGAAGACCTTGCGTTTGGGGACGAAATTGACAGGTTCGCCGGGAAGATAAGGACCGATGGTTCCGACGATGCGTCCGGTGTTAAAAGAGTTTGAATTCGGGTTGCCGTTGTAGGCATCGACAACGATTTTTAGCGAGAGTGAGTTGGGGCTGGCGGCGTAAAGAGCTTTGATTAGATTGGATTTCGTGGTGCTGATGGTGCCCCAGACGGGATTGTCAATGACGGTTTGAAACATGGCTCCGGCGGTTTCGATGCCGCCGCCGCCACCTCCCGTGACGCGGCCCCAGACATCGAGCATGATCATGGGGCGGGCGACGCCCGAGATGGCGATGCCCGACTCACCGGGGATCTGGATCTGCAGACAGAGGCCGACGATCATGGAGCGCGCCTGCTGATCGGGGTCGAGATCGACGAGGCGTGCGTATTGCACGCGAACGGCGCCGGTGGGAACGCTGACGATGCCCGCTCCGACAAGGGGGTCGCCGGCGGAGGTGGTGATGAGGCTGCCGGTTGTGTTGAGAGCCGAAGTGACTTGACCGGACGTGATTTTGAAGAATGCCTGGCCTTGAGGGTTCCACCACACGGAGTTGGGGTTCACGTCCGAGGGCGGGACATTGTTGTACACCTCGGTGAGACTGTAATTTTCCGTAGCGTTGTTAATCGTGGAGGGGTTCGTCCAGAATTGACCGGAAAAACTGAATCGAGGCGGATCGAGATAGCTCAACGGAACCTCCCAGTGGTCGGTTAAGAATAGGAGTAGCATATGGAGATTTTGAGCTGTTGTCAATCGTTTGTTTGGAAAATTAGGATGGATTCGTTTTCATCAACTTGGATTTTCGGAGTTTTTCATGCTCATCCGGCGGGTGGGTAGTGGTGTGCCGCGCGCTCTTTCACGATGCGAACCGCTTGGCCGCTGCCGCCACCGCAACGGCGAGTTCCATTTGACCGCGCTAGTGTAAAGATTTACACTATTCACCGTGCCCCTCTACTCGCCGCTATTCTGCCACTCGCCGCACTCCATCCTGAACTCGGCATTATCGATTGACGCCTTGATCCAGGCGGCGCAGGAGTGGAATACGCGCGCGGTGGGGTTGATGGATACCAACACCCTGTCCGGGTCGGTGCAGTTCTACAAGAAAGCCCGGGCGGTGGATCTGCATCCGGTGATCGGGTCGCATGTGTCGCTGCCGTCAGGGTCATCGGTTGGGTTGCTGGTGGAGAACCCCACTGGATACAAGAATCTGTGCCGTCTGATCTCCACGCTCATCGCCCATCCCCAGGGGGTGCTATGGGAAGACGTGGCACGGTACTCGGAAGGGCTGATCTGCCTGCTGGGGCCGGATAGCGAACCGGCTCATCGGATCCGGCGGAATGAATCGCCGGAAGCGGCGCTCGAACGCTATCAGGAGCTGTTTCCGAACCGGCTGGCTCTGGCGATTGCGCCGCATCATGAAGACGATTTGCGGATGTCGCGGCTGTTTGCGGCTATCGGGAGGAAGCGGCGCATTCCGCTGGTGGCGGCGGCGCATGCCCATTACCGGGAACCGCAGGACCGGTTGCAGTACGACATTCTGTCGTCGATGCGGACGTTGACGCTGCTGACGCAATCGCACCCTGGGAAACGGCCGGCGGGGAATTATCATCTGCATTCGCCGGAAGAAATGGAACGGCACTTCGGGGCGCTGCCGCAGGCGATTGAGAATTCGCATCGCATCGCCGAACGGTGCCAGTTCGATTTTGAGTTGGGCGATATCCGCTTCCCACGGTTTCCGCTGGCGGCGAATGAGTCGGCGGTGGGGCGGCTGCGGCAATTGACGAACGAAGGCGTGCGCTGGAGATATGGAGCGGCGCCTCGGGCGGAAGTGCAGGAACGGCTGGAGCGCGAGCTTTCGGTGATCGCGGAAGTGGGCTACGCCGAGTACTTTTTGATCTTCCACGATATCGTGCAGTGGGCCAACGCGCGGGGGATTGATTCGCTGGCGCGGGGAAGCGCGGCGGGGAGCCTGGTCTGCTACACGCTGGGCATCAGCAATGTGTGCCCGTTCCGCTTCGGGTTGTGCTTTGAACGCTTTTTGAATCGCGAGCGGATGCAGTTTCAGAAGCTGGCCGACATCGATCTCGATCTGCCGTGGGATAAGCGCGATGAGGTGGTGCAGTATGTGTTCGATCGCTACGGGCACGAGCATGTGGCGATGATCGGGGCGTTTAATACGTTTCAAGGGCGCGCGGCGGTGGCTGATATTGCCAAGGTGTACGGGATTCCGGAGCGCGAAGTGCGGCGCTTCACGGAGCGGCTGCCGCACTTCATGGGCGATGCCGAAGCGGCCGTGCGCGAGCAGCCGGAGTGCCGCAATCTGCCCTACCTCGAAGAGCCGTATCGCACGATATTGCGCATGGCGGGATCGTTTCACGGGATTCCGCGGCACCGCATGATGCACCCGTGCGGGCTGGTGATCAGCGCCGATCCGGTGGCCGATCGCATGCCCGTGTTTGAAAGCGCGAAAGGCATTCTCACCACGCACTACGATATGGACGATGTCGAGGAATTGGGCCTGCTGAAGATGGATTTGCTGGGGCAGGCGGGTCTGAGTGTGCTGCGGGAGACTCGGGACAATTTGCGGGAGAGCCGCGGCGTGGAGATCAATCCGCAGGAGGAGTGCGATTGGGGAGACGGGAAGACGTGGAACACGATTGCGACGGGCGATGCGCGCGGAGTGTTTCATATCGAGTCGCCGGCGATGACGTCGTTGCTGGTGATGACGAATTGCCGGGACATTGATTGCCTCACGGCGGTGGAGTCGATTATTCGCCCGGGTGCGGCGAATGAGGGCAAGAAGCGGGCCTATGCGCGGCGGCATCAGAAGCTGGAGCCGGTGACGTATGCGCATCCTTCGCTTGAGCCGCTGCTGGCCGATACCTACGGGCTGATGGCGTACGAAGAACACATTCTGCTGGTGGCGAACGGGTTCGCCAATATGCCGTGGGGGCGCGCCGATATGTTGCGGCGGACGCTGGTGAAGAACAAAGACCGGGCGCGGATACTGGCCTTTGGCGAGGAGTTCCGGAAGTACGCGCGCAAGCATGGGCGGACGGAAGATGAGATTGAAGCGGTGTGGAATCTGCTGGAGGATTTCGCCGGCTACATGTTCAACAAGGCGCACTCGGCGGCGTACGCGGTGGAGGCGTTTCAAGGGGCGTGGTTGAAGACGCGCTATCCGGTGGAGTTTCTGGCATCGGTGCTGACGAACCGGCGCGGGTTTTATTCGACGATGCTGTATGTGCTGGAAGCGATGCGCTGCGGAGCGCGGTTCCTGGCGCCGGATGTGCGGGCGTCGCATGCATCGCGGTTTGTGGTGCGCGAAGAAACGGTGCTGCTGCCGTTGAATCAGATCAAGGGGCTGTCACAGGAATTGGTGGATCGCATTGTGGCGCGGCGGCCGTTTACCGATGCGGGGGATTTTTTCCGCAAGGTGCAGCCCCATCGTTCGGATTGGATTTCGTTGTTGAAGACCGGGGCGCTCGATTCGTTTGAGGAGCCGCGCGGGCGGCTGTTCTGGCGATTGTGCCGGTTGGAGGCGACGATGGCCCGGCACACGGCGGCGGTATCGGAAAAACTGTTCGCGGCGGAGGATCCGGACACGGGCTTCGATGATACGAAGCCGTCGCCGCGCTGGGAGCATGAACTGCTGGGGTTCCCGGTGTCGTGCCATCCGCTGGATTACTTCGCGCCGCGCGTCGATTGGAAACGCTATGTGACGGCGGAGCAATTGCGCGTGCGGCCGCAGCGGTATCTCGGGAAAGACGTGCAGGTGTGCGGGCTGATTGTGGCCGATCGGATTCATTCCACCGATCGCGGGCCGATGAAGTTTTTGACACTCGCGGATTTCACGGGGTTTGTGGAGGTGTCGCTGTTCACCGATGCTTACAACGCGTATGGGCATTTGACGGTGCAGCCTGTGGTGGCGGTGCGGGCGACCGCCGATCCGTTTGATAACCGCAAAGGGTGCTCATTGAATGCGAGCCATGTGGAGTTGCCGCGGCGGTTACCGGAGAATCAACGCCAAAGCAGGACGGAAGGTGTTTCGGTGATGGCTGCGCGCAAGTAGAAATAGCCGATGCCTGCCATGCCGGTCATGAGGCCGGGTGTTTCGGAGGCAGGTGCGGAGTCGCAGGGCCAAGGCTTGCCGGTGGCTTCGAATTGCTCGATGCCCTGGTGGGCTTGGGCGAGGGCCCATTCACGGCGGCCGGCGGAGAGGAGGATATCGGCGTTGCCGGCGACGCCGTGGCAGAGGCACCAGTTGGGGAAGCGCGTGGATTTGAGGGCTTGCCATGCGATGTCGCATTCCTGTTGGAAGAACGGATCGGCGGGGAGGAGTTCGGCGATGCGAAGACGGGACAGGCCGATGCCTCCGGCGCCGTGACACCACATGGAACAAAAGCGGGGAGGATCGATGCGGAAATCGGGCCAGTTGTTTTCGGTGGTGTTGAAGTGTTGGCGCTCGTAGGCGATGGCTTCCTGCGCGGCTTGGGCGAAACGAGTTTCGCTGGTGATGGCGTAGAGTTCGGCGAAGACCCAGGCGAAGCCTGCGGCGCCGTGGGAAAAGCCGGTGAGATGGTGCGTGGTGTTTTGAGACAGAAGCCAATCGGCGTTTTCAATGGCTTGTTCGACAAGCGCGGGGCTCGGGCGTTGGCGATGCAGGCTGAGCAGCGCGGCGATGGCGCCGGCGCATCCGGACATAAGATCGAGGTGGCTGGAGTGTGGACGGCAGGCTGCGAGGAATTGGGATTCGTCGTCGTGATGAAGGATTTCGGCGGCCGCGAGCAGGACGCCAGGTTTTCCGGAATAGAGGCCGCTGGGCCAATTGTTGTCCGCAACGGAGAGTGCGTAACGCATCGCGGCTTGGGCCGTGCGTTGGAAGATCGGCTCGGCGGTTGGCGTGGCGAGGCGGGAAAGAAAGAGCGCGACTCCAGCGGCGCCGCGATACAGATTGGCAGGCAGCGCTTTGTGGATAGTCTCTTCATCGCCGGTCCAGGTGCAGAGATCGTTGTGCCAGATGGCGTCGCGGCAAAGGCGGGCTGCGATGCGTGCGGCCGTGTCGAGAAAACCGCCGCGCGTGGAACGGAGGCCCGGTGCTGGCGCGGGCTCGGGCGGCCAGGGAATGTCTTCCGAGCAGGGGTTGAGCCAGGGCTTTTCCAGGGAGATGCCGGCATCGCGGAAGCGTTGTTCGACGTTGCCTTCGTGATCGAGGATGGCGTCGGCGATGAGGCGGCATCGGTGCATGCCGAAGCTATCGGGGCCGGGCGGATCTTCGGCGAAGGCGAGCCCCGTATCGAGCGGACGAGTGAAGAGCGGAGCGGATGCGCGCAGCCACGGTGCGACGCGCTGCCGGATGCGTTCGACGACAGGCAACGCAACGTGGGCATGTTCCTTGGAGATGTAGAGAACGGCGGCATCGCGGCGCGAATAAGAAGCGGCCTGGCGCGGGCACTTGAAGCGGAAGGTGAGTTGGAAGGCGTTGCACTCTTCGGTGACGGCTTCGACTAATGCCTGTGCGCCTTCCGGCGCGATGTGCCAGTAGAAGCGGTACAGCGTGCTCCATTCCGGCTCCGTGCCGATGGTTTCGGAGAAGACGAAGTAATTGCCGGATTGAGTGAGCAGCGAATCTTTTTTGATGTAGACGGTCACTGGATCGTCTTTGGCCGGGAGCGAAGAAGGGCCGCGCTCGGCGGAGAGATAAGAGCCAGGCGTGAAGCGCCGGATGATGCCGCGCTTACGGGCGGCGAGTTCGCCGTTGGGTAGGAGTTCCACGGATTGCCAGCCGTGGTCGGCGGTGTTGCGCGAACGGTTCGCCTCTTGCAGTTTCGCGGTGAGATCCTCGCCGGGGATAGCGGGCCTCGGTGCACCGTAGCGGTGGATGTAGCAGTGCTGGTAGAGCCAGTCTGTGAGTTGGATGGCGTCGCGGATGCCGGTTTGCACGGCGGCCTCGAATGCGGCTGCGAGTTCCGAGTTCACGCGCGGAAAAATTCCTTCGTGGCGGCGGCGGGATCTTTGAGGATATTGAGGCTCGCTTGCATCAGGCGTACGTGCGATGGTTGGATGGCGTCGAGTTTAGATGTGGATTCAAAGATGGACTGGAGCATGCGGGCTCCCGCGAAGGCGATGGTCCGGGTGAGTTGCGCCGTGGACTCTTCCGCATTCCATTGGCGGGCGGTGGAATAGGCGGACCAGAAGGCAGCCAGTGCGGGACGGATTTCATTCAAGGGGTAGAGGGAGGGCTGCTCCACCCAGTAGTTCCAATACGACTGGAGAAGTGTGGCGGCGTCCCAGGCGGAGTCGCCGTGATGGATGAGTTCCCAGTCGATGATGTACGGTGTGGCGTTCGCAATGGCGGGGTCGATGAGGCAGTTGGCCAGTTTCCAGTCGCTGTGGATAAGAGTTTCGGCACGCCATGTTTCCCGCAGCCGGGAGAGGAGAAGATCGAATTCAGGTTGCGTGCGGAGCGTCGTGTAGAACTCTCTTTGACCATCGGATAGAACCGTGCTGGAACTGGAATGAAGGGCCGTTTGATAGACGTTGAGGAAAGTGGGCAGACGGCGCGAGAAGTGATTGGCGAGGTCGGGGTCGGTGATGGAGCGCGCAGACTCCATATGCACGGTGGCCATGATGCCGCCCATCTTCGCCGCATGGTTGGCAGAGAAGCGTTCGTGTGGGGGAAGTTGAGGGAACGAACTACCCGCAAGGGTTTGCATGACGAAGACGAAGCGCTCGGGATCCCAGGAGTAGATATGGGGCAGGAATGGCCGCATCAATCGCAAACGCGGGTCGCTTTGAGCGAACCAGTACCATTCCGCCTCGCGGACAAGGGCTTGGCGGGTGTCGTGACTTCCGGCTTGCTTGACGGTGAATTGCAGCGAGCCGGCGCGGGCGAAGAAGAGATTGTTTCTGCCTTCGTAAGTGGAAACCTGCCAACCATCCTGCATGATGGAGGCAGCGCTTGCGATGCCGCGCAGGCGCAAATAGGAGAAGAGAGAAAAAGGTGTTAGAAACATTCCCACGAATGGGGAGGTTTAGACCTGCGGGGGTGGAGGAAGCACCCAACCCGATTGCACCGCCGGAAGCGCGGAATAGGGCTTGTCCGGCGTAGTTTCGCAAGGGCGATTGGTGGTGGGCACACAGCCTCTGGGGGCGGCGTCCTCTTCCAACGGGTGCGATTCCATTACCGTGCCGCAGGCATCGCTCAACGGAGTGCCCTGTGGCTTGGGTTGATTGTCCATGGCGAAGAGAGTGTTCTCGTTCGCGAGTAAGTGAGAATACACTGAGGCGATTGTGCCTTTGAAGAGGGGAGACTGATGGTTCATGTGTTTGGTTGAAACACACTAACACAAGTGTTACGCGTTCACAAGGAAAATTCTCAAAAGCCTTCCAACTGCCAGATGGAGCCGCTGACGTCATGGAGGGCGATGAAGACATGATCGAGGGACGTGGTGAGGCGGAGGTTGGCGATGGGGGCGGCGAGTTTCTGGGCATGGCTGTGATAGTGCGCCACGGGTTTGGCTTCCCCGAGGGGATGCATGGCCGCATCGAGGCGCTGCGCCCAGAGGCAATAGTAGCCGTCGGATGTGTCTCCGTAATAGAGCGTGTGGCCATCGGGAGAGAAGGCAGCTCCAGGATGCGCGGAGGCGGGGCGCGGGATGAGGATCCACTTCTCATTGGGCGGAGCTTTTGCCGGCGTCAGCGGGAGCAAGTAGATGTCCCAGGTGCCGGGCTTGGCGAGAGTGACAGCGAGCCATTTCCCGTCTCGAGTCACAGCCATGGGCGCGATTTGGCGGCTGCTCTTCTCCAGGTACACGGAGGTTTGGCCGGTTTCGACGTCGAGCAGCAACAATGACCCTCGGTCCATGGCGGCGCAGAGCAACTGCCGGTTGTTGCGCATCCATACATTGTCGCGGCAACAGTTCGAGCAGACGATGCGTTCGGGGCCGCCTTCAAAGGGGGCAATGCCGAGTTGCAGAGTTTTCTTTGTCTCGTAGAGGTAAGTGATGCGCGTCGCGTCGGGACTGAGTTCCACCTGGAAGTTACGGGCCGGTGGACGTGTGATATCTACTTTGCGGCCTGAGGGTATGTCCAGCGTCCAGACGTGCCGCGTATCGGTTTCAGAGGATGCGCCGTATAAGATGTTTTGGCGCCGGGTGAGGACAAGCTTTGTTCCGTCATCGGAAGCGGCACGGGGGAGTTCTTCGGCAAGGTCGGAGGTGAGGCGTTTGAGGGGAAGGGGCTCGGATTTGGAGAGCGCCGTCCATGGAGCGGAGTAAACATCGGTGTTTGTGGCTACACTGGCGAAGACGAGACGATTGCCGTCGGTGGAAAGAGACGGACTGACCTCGACTTGTGTCCCGGTAGTGAGCCGGTGGAAAGGCTTGCCCGAGGGTTCGCCGCCATCAAGGTCCAGTAGGCTGATTTCGCGGTTTTCCTTGAGACAGAGGATGCGATTCTCGCGCCATGCATAGGGCATGCAGCCGATGCTGCCGGAAGGGATCACGCGCCAGCGGCGGGCCGGTGCGGCGCCATCGGCGTCGATGACCCACCAGTCAAAAGAAGATTTGTCATCGGCGTGCTGTGTGCCTTGAAACAGAATACGGTCGCCCTGTGGGCTCCAGATGGGCCATGCGGCGGAGGCGAAGCCGGAGGCGATCTGGCGAGGTTGGCCGCTGCCATTGGAATCGGTGATCCAGAGCTTGGCGCCGTAGCCGCCGGGAACTTGAGAAAGGTTTCCGGTCCAATAGAGGATGCGCTTGCCATCGGGAGAGTAGCGGGGGCTGCGCCCTCCGGAAACGATGAAGCGCGGCTCGACGCCGCCTAGTGCTGGCAGGAGGAATACGCTGCCGCCTCGCGCGCTGGAGCGAAACAGGATGCTGGTCCCGTCGGGAGAAAAGCTCGGTTGCGATTCGATTTCCTTACTGTTGGTAAGACGGATTGGCTCGCCGGGGGAGCCGATTTGTTTGAGCCAGAGGTCCATGTACCCGTCGGTGGAACGGTCCGACGCGTAGACAACAAACTTGCCGTCTGGAGAGATCGCCGGGTCGAGGTTGACTCCGACTTCGCCGACGACGCGAGTGAGGGAGAGTTCCTTCGGTTGTTGAGGCGTGTGGCTTTGCCGCCAGTAGAGCAGGGCTGCAGCAAGGATAGCGATGGCCGCGGCGGCCCAGGGCAGCCAGTTACGACGTGCCGGCGCCGCTGTGGCCGGTTGCGGAATCACACGCTCCGCGGTTTGCGAGCCGATGCTGGACACGCGGCCCCGTTCCTTGAGGTCTTCCAGCGCGGTGCGCACCTCGGCCATGTTCTGCCAGCGTTGTGCGGGATCCTTCGCCATGCAGCGGCGGATTACGGTGTCGAGCTCGATGGGTACATCAGGGGAACTGCCGCTGGGCGGCGGCGGATCGATGTGGAGAATCGCGCCCAGTACTTCGACGGGCGATGCGGCATGGAAGGCCGGCCTGCCGCTGAGCAGTTCGTAAAGGAGCGTGCCGAGGGCGAATACGTCGGAACGGCCATCGACGGCGGCGCCTTTGGCCTGCTCGGGAGACATGTAGGGAACACTGCCGACGAGCACGCCGGCACGCGTGCGGCCGTCTTCTGCTTTCACCGTTTGATCGTCAGGGCTGAGGCTGGTGATGGCGGAATCGATGTGCTTGGCGAGCCCGAAGTCGAGAATCTTGGCCAAGCCGCGGCGGGTGAGCATGACGTTGGCGGGTTTCAAATCGCGATGGAGGATGGCAGCGGCATGCGCGGCGGCCATGGCGTCGGCGAGTTGGATGCCGATGGAGACGACTTCCTTGACCGAGAGCTGGCCGCGCTCATGGAGCAACTGCTGCAGGGTGCGGCCTTCGACAAACTCCATGACGATGTAGTCCGCGCCTTCCCATTCGCCGATTTCATGGATGGTGACGATGCCGGGGTGATTGAGGGCGGAGGCTGCCCGGGCTTCGCGCAGGAAGCGGGCGCGCCGGTCTTTAGTGGCTTCCTTATCCGGATGGAGGAATTTGAGGACGACGGGGCGGTTCAGGCGCGTGTCGATGGCCTTATACACCACTCCCATGCCGCCCTCACCCAGGCATTCGTCGACCACGAAGTGGGTGACGCGGGCGCCGGAGGAGAGCCTCGGCAAAGGGTTGTCCCACATCCTTAACAGCTTACGACTTCCGGAGTGAAGCCTGGGGATTGACAATGTGTGTTGTCAACACGTATAGTGATAAACACGGATGTCGATTCAGCAGCGCATCAAGCAGCGGCGATTCAGAAACTCCACGGAGGAGTCGTTTGTCAGCATTTTGTTCGCGGGCACTCGTATTGTGCAGAGGATTGAGGACGCATGTGAAGCGCATGGGATCACGCACACGCAGTACAACGTGTTGCGCATTCTGCGCGGCGTGCATCCGGAAGGCCATCCGCGGTGCGAGATTGCGGAGCGGCTGATTGGTAGGGCTCCGGATGTGACGCGGTTGCTCGACCGGTTGGAGCAGGGCAAGCTGATTGCGCGCAACTGGTCGAAAGAGAACCGCCGCCTTTCGATTGCCACGATTACCGCGAAGGGGCTGGAATTGCTGCGGAAGATGGATCCGGTGATTGAGGCGTTGGAGAAGGATACGACCGGGCGGTTGACGGCGGCCGAGCAGACCGCGCTGGTGCGAATCTGTGACCGGATGGTGGGGGCGGAAAAGTAGAAAATGACCGCATCGTGGACGAGCCTCGACGCATCCCATAGGTGTTGTCAACACAGATCGTGATAACGCATAGAGAGAATGGCAATGAATCACAACGTACTGTTTGAACCGGTGCGATTAGGCGGTGTCGAACTGCCGAATCGTGTATTGATGGCTCCCCTGACGCGGCAACGCGCGGCAAGCGATGGGACTCCGACGGAGTTGATTGCAAAGCACTACGAGCAGCGTGCATCGGCGGGTCTGATCATCGCGGAGATGACGGTGGTGTCGCCGTTTGGGCGAGCATACCTGAACGCTCCGGGAATGTATCAGGATTCGCATCGTGAGGGATGGCGCCGGGTGACCGAGGCAGTGCATCGCGCCGGTGGCCGGATCTTTTCGCAACTCGCGCATGCGGGCCGGATCTCGCACCCTTCGTTGCTGCCGCGGAACGCCACTCCGATGGCGCCTTCGGCGGTGCGGCCGGCGGGGCATGTGTATACTTCCAGTGGGAAGCAGCCTTATGTGACTCCGCACGCGCTGGAGGTTGGCGAGATTGCGGGTGTGGTGGCGGAGTTTGCTGCTGCTGCGCGGATGGCGAAGGATGCGGGGTTTGATGGGGTGGAGTTGCATGCGGCGAACGGATATTTAATAGATCAGTTCCTGCGCGATGGCGCCAATCAGCGGACGGATGCTTATGGCGGCTCTGCGGAGAAGAGGGCACGGTTCCTAAGAGAGGTAGTGCAGGCCGTTGTGAGTGTGTGGGGCGCGGGACATGTGGGTGTTCGTATGTCGCCGTTCAACCCATTCAACGATATGTCGGATTCGAATCCACGGGAGTCGTTCGCCGTGTTTGCCGGCGCGTTGTCGGCGTTTGGACTGGCGTATTTGCATGTCATCGAGCCGGCGGGGCAGAGTGAGGGCCGGTTGACTCCTCGGATGCGGGAGCTGTTTGGTGGCCCTGTCATCGGCAATGGCGGATTTGATACAAAGGCTGCGGCGGCTGCGATTGGATCTGGAGAAGCCGAGGCGATTGCGTTTGGCGTACCGTTCCTGGCGAATCCGGATCTGCCGGCGCGGCTGGCGGGGAATCTGCCGTTGAACACCCCCGATTCGTCGACGTTTTACGGCGGGGGCGCGCGCGGCTACATTGATTACCCGGCCTATTCGCAGATTGTCTGAGTTTTCGGGAGGCGTTTATGGCCGAGTGTTGGATCTGTAGCACCTGCGGCGTGCAGTATGGCGAATCGGAAGCACCGCCGGCGCGGTGCTTCATATGCGAGGATGAGCGGCAGTATGTGGGACTGGCCGGCCAGGCTTGGACAACTGCATCTGAGTTGCGCACTTCACGGCGCAATGTGTTTGTGAGTGAAGAGGCAGGACTCTGGTCATTGCGCACGGAGCCTGCTTTTGGAATCGGGCAGCGGGCTTATCTGATACAAACCGGGGAAGGGAATTTGTTGTGGGATTCCGTTTCCCTGGTGGATGAGGAGAGTGTTGCTCGTGTGCGGGCGTTGGGTGGAGTGCGGGCCATCGCAGTGTCGCATCCGCATTATTATTCGGCGATGGCGGATTGGAGCGGGGCGTTTGGGAATGTGCCGGTGTACGTGCACGAGGATGACCGCGTGTGGATTGCTCAGCCCTGCGCGGGGTTGCAGTTCTGGAGTGGGGAGCAGTTGGAATTGTTCGGCGGCTTGCGCCTGGTGCGCAGCGGCGGGCATTTTGCAGGGTATCAGGTGGCGTTGTGGCCGGATGGCGCCAATGGAGCCGGAGCGCTGTTTGCCGGTGATCAGCCGCAGGTGTGTTTGGATAAACGCTGGGTGACGTTCATGTACAGCTATCCGAACTGGATTCCGCTGAATGGGACGGCGGTGAAACGGATTACCGCGAGTTTGGCGGGGTTGCCCTTTGACCGCCTGTTTGGCGCGTTTGGACGGAACATCGTGTCCGATGCGAAGGCGGTGATTGCGCGGTCGGAAGAGCGCTATTTGCGGGCGATTGCCGGCTGAGTGAGTAAGGGCCATCCATGGGCTGTGCCATTGGAGAACAGGCGGCGCGCCGCTTCCTGCTCGGCCGGACTGGGTTCGAACCCGTACCAGCGCACTTCCCCCGGCTCTTGCATGAAGAAATCCAATCCGCCCTCCGCATTCTGCTCAGCAATGACATAACACCGCACACCATCGACAATCACGGAACATTGCACTCGTTGCATAAACAGTTACTCCTCTAATGACGGGCAGACATCAGCAAGAATCTGCCACAGGTGTTGGAAACAAATGCGCCCTTGTTGCAGGGCGCTGCCCTCGTCGTCTTGCTCAAAATGAAAACGCCGCAGGACTCATAGGCGCCCACGCGGCCGGCGAAGCGCTGCCGTGCGGCGTATTCCCTGGTGCGATCGCGCGGGAAGTAGTAACAAACAGGTTGCCCGTGCTCCCTCACCATAGCGATGCACTCGGTGGCGCGCGTTCCCAGGCATTGTTGCCACTCCGAGGTGAGCGCGAGCAGGGCCGCCGCCATGGATTCTTCCGTCCCTGCGACGCGGTGGAATGGGATCGGCCATTGTGCACCGTGCCGCGCGGCTTCCTGGATTGGGAGCGTACCGGTGAGCAGGACATGGTAGTGAAGCCAGTCAATGGAACTGCCCGCGCCTTTGCCGTTGTAGAGTACGCTGAATCCATCGTCGAGCGATGCGGCGATGGCGCGCATGGCGCGCACGATGTGATGCAGGCTCGCTGCGTCGTGGCGCCAGTCCTGAGGGCAAAACTCGTCCGTGGCGACGGTGAAGTGCATCGGGGCGAAGGGGAAGGGTTGGAGAAGGAAATTGTAGTCCCGGCCGGCCCAGCGGCGAGGGTAGGGAATCTGGCGGCCTCGCTGTTGCCAGAGAATGTTGGGCGGAGCGAGAAAGCAGCCGCCTCGAATGGAGTGGAACCCGGGTGGCGGATCGGCCGGCCATGTCCCGTTGTGGCGCTCCCGCCGCAATGGGTTGTAGACGGCATGAAGCTGTTGCCCGTCAGGCGCATCCTGCAGCGGCTGCGGCTTCAGTAAGTGCTGCTCGCCGCGCACATAGCCGTTGAGGATGTGATAGTCTCGCAGCCGTTCGAGGGCTGCGGTGAGAGGAAACTGATCGGCGAACACCCGGAGCAGGCTTCTGGTGACTTCGTGGTTCATGGAGAACAATGCGGCGGGAGTCGGCACAGGCGAAGCGGCTACGACTGAGGAGCTCATTGGGGTAGTATAATCGCAGTTTCGCTGAATTTGGAAAGAAAATTTTGCTACGTAGACTTCTGCAAAAACCTATTCTTGCGCTATGCTGGGGGCGCTATGCCACGTCCTCGCATCGTGACCCCGCACACGCGGCAGATCGCCGCCTTGCTGCACGCCGACGGGAAAAGTAACAAGGAGATCGGAAGCCGTCTGAACCTCAGCGAGTCGGCGATCTCGAAAATCATTCGCGAGTGCTACACAGAGGGGCTGTTGAGTATCCGCTTCCGCAGCGAAGGGCTCTCCTCGCGCGAGATCCAAATCCTCCGTGCCGAGGCCGGCCTCAAGAACAGGCTTACCGAGCGGTTGCGGCTTGTTGCCAAGGACTCCTCCGCCGTGGTGACGGAACCCGATGTGATGATCATCGACAGTGGCAGCTCCCAGACGACGGCGCGCGGCTGGACGCTGCGGCTGGATGCGTTCTCCAAAGGCGCCTCGCAAGAGGTGATGCGGCTGATTTTGCGATCGGGCATCGTCGGCGTGAGTTGGGGCCGGACCTTGGCGACCGTGGTGCGCGCGATGCGGGAACTGCCTCCAGCAACTGCGCATACCCCAATTCAGTTCATCCCGCTCTGCGGTGAGATGTTGGACGGACCGCCGCGCAAAACGAGTTCCTCGACGTTGGCCTACCGGCTGGATGAGATTGTGAACACGGCGGCGCCGCATCTGCACGCCCACTGGCTGGCCGGCGTGCCTTCGCACCTGCCGTTGCATTTCCCCAAGCACAAGGCGGCCATCATCGCCGAGTACATCCATTCGCTTCCCGCTCATCGGGCAATTTTCGGAGAGGCGCAAAAACCAAAGCTGGCGCCGCTGGCGGATCGCGCCGATATGATCCTCACCAGTTGCGGGCCGGAAGACCGGCCGTTGGGATACGATGCTGACCGCTGGTTTGATTCCACGGGGATCTCGGTGCGAGACGCCAGGGCGTTCATTGCGGGAGATATTTCGGGCAACCTGCTGCGCAACTCGCGTGCCGCGGGCAAGGCGCCGGCAAAGGTGGAGCGGCAGATCGCCGAGTTGAACGAGGCATGGCTGGGGGCGAGACTGCACCACCTTCGCGGCTGTGCCCGGCGCGCGCTCAATGAAGATCTGCCAGGGGTCGTGCTATGCGCGATCGGGGCGAATAAAGCGGGCACCGTGCGCGAGATCGTGCGGCTCGGCCTGGCGAACCGCATTCTGCTCGATGGCGACTGTTGGGCCCAATTGGAGGCGATCCTGTAAGGTGCTTCGTGCGCCGGTCAGCGCACCGCGACGATGGAAATTTCCTCCAGTTTCGGGTAGTGCCCGGATTCGCCGCGCTTGCGCGCAATGGGAGCAAGAGGCTCGACGGTGGTGCGCGTCGGGGGCGGCCCGTCGCCGAAGTACTTGGCGTAGACGCCGTTCATCTTGGGGAAGTCGTCGATGGTGTCGAGGTACACGTTGCTCTTCACGACGTTGGCGAAAGTCATACCGGCTTCTTCCAGGCCATCGAGAAGATTGCGCATCGTCATCCGGACCTGGTCTTCCACGCTTTCGGAATAGATCCCGCCATTGGCGCCGGGAATGAAACCTGCTTTGGCGGAGCAGTAAAGCGTGTCGTCGGCAAGAACGCACGGGCTGGCGGTGGCGCTGGGCGGCATGTTGCGCGGTTTGACCGCCTGGCGCTTCGACAGATCGCGGACGGCGATGGCGGTGAGTTCAATGTTTGCGCCGAGCGGGAGGTGGTTCACTTCGATGGTGGCCCGCGCCGGGGTGTTGCCGAAGGAAAAGCGTTTGGCATATTCGCTGTCGAGCACACGGCGCGGCATGGCGTTCGTGTGATACGGGTTGACCATGACCAGGTGGCGGTAATCCAGGCCGGCGGCTTCGAGAATCTGCTTGATGCGGAGCAGCGCCAGTTCCATCTGTTCCTTCGGGTCCGAAGGGATCGTGCCCGTCTGTACATCACGCCCGAGGAAGCCGCTCAGATAGACGCGGCCGTGCGCTTCCACAGCCGGGGAGATGTTGAGGTTCTTGGGGTACCAGTCGGGGCGGATGATCTTCTTCTGTGCGAGGTCTCTGACTGCAACCGCGCTGACTTCGACCGTGGTTTCGGTCGGCATGCGGTAGACACCGAGCGTGGCGCGTGCGGGGGGATCTTTCTTGAAAACCTCGTCCCACACTTTGTTCAGGACCTCATAAGGCATGGAAGGGTGCAGATAGACCTGCGTGTAGACGACGTGATCCATCGTCAGTCCCGCGGCCTTCACAATGTTTTCCACGTTGCGCAGACATTGCCGGACCCGTTCTTCGTTGCCATCCGGCATATTGTTGTTCGCGTCGCGCATCCCTTGGCCGGAGACGTAAAGGAAGTTGCCGGCCATGATGCCGGGGCTATACGGACCGACTGGCTTCGGGCCACCTCCGGGTACAACGGGTTTGCGTTCCGCGCCGGCCAGCGCCAGCGTCAGGAAGAGAATAGACGCAACGAGCTTCATGATGAAATATGCTACCAAGTATGACGTTGTCACTGGTATGTTTTCTGGCGGGTTTGTTGGGCGCCGCCGACTTGAAGAAGGACCTCACATTTTATGCAGGCTTCAACGGCAATGTGGACGCCAATGTCGCGCTTGGCGACAAGAAGCTGTACTGGGCGGCGAATTACAAGGAGCAGGGCCAGGCGCAACCCGGGTTGCCCGGTCCGGATGTGGAATTGGCGAAGGGCGCCGGCCGGACCGGAGATGCGTTGCGATTTGTGAAGAAGAACGGGAAGGCCGTGTTTTATCAGGCCGCGAAGAATGTCGCCTTTGATGCGCGAAACTGGTCGGGGACGGTTTCGTTTTTTCTGAATCTTTCGCCGGAGTCGGAACTGGAGCCCGGATTCTGTGATCCCATTCAGATCACGGACAAGGCCTATAACGACTCGGCGATCTGGGTTGATTTCACGAAAGACGACATGCCGCGCCATTTCCGCCTCGGTGTGTTTGGCGCCCTCAAGGCCTGGAATCCGCAGAATGTACCTTCGGACAAGAGTCCGGATTTCATGAATCGTTTGGTGGTAGTGCGGAAGCATCCATTTGCGAAGGGGAAATGGACGCATGTGGCGGTGGCGTGGTCGAAGCTGGGTTCCGGTGCAGGTGAAGCGAGGTTGTATGTGAATGGCATGCTGCAGGGCGCCACGCCGCAAATCAAGGAAGCGTTTGAATGGGACCTGGCCAAGGGCGCAATCCGGCTTGGCGTTGCCTACGTGGGCCTGATGGACGATGTGGCCGTGTACCGCCGGCCGCTCAGCGAGGCGGAGATTCGCTCGTTGTCCCGTTGACGGCGCCGCGTTGCTGCATTTGTTCCATCACCATGCGGGCGAGACCGCAACCTCCGCCCTTGGTGATCTCCTGTGCCAGGAACTCTTCCGCCATATCCATCATGGATCCGCTTGCCTGATCACCCTCTCCAAGTGCGGCTCCGTCCCGTGCTTCGCGTGCCGCCTTGAGCAGGTTGCCGAGAAACAAAGCTTCGAAAGCCTCGGCAGCTTGCTTGATGTCATGCGGCATGCCGTCCGCGGACAATGGCGTTGCGGCGCCGACAGCGTTGATGGGAGCCACGTTTAGATTACCTCCAGTTCGGCTTCGAGTGCTCCAGCGGCCTTCAGGCTCTGCAATATGGCAATGATGTCGCGAGGTGTCGAGCCGATGGCCGTGAGCGCCTTTACCAGGTGCTCCACAGTGGCTCCATTCTGCAACAGGATCTGTTTTGCTTTTTCTTCCTTCGCGTTGACGTTCGTTTGTGGTGTGACCGTTGTGGTGCCTGCCGATAGCGGCGCGGGTTGTGAGACGTCGAATGTGGTCTGCACCTCGACACTAAGTGCTCCATGCAGGATAGCCACCGGGGCGATGCGTACGTCTTTACCGAGGACAATCGTGCCAGTGCGTTCGTTCATGACGATCCTTGCCTGGCGGTCAGGCTCGAGCGTCAAGCCTTCCACGTCGGCCACAAACTCGACCGGGCGCATGGAGTACCGCGGCGGGGCATCAACGCGGATGAGGGCGGCGTTTTCGGCGCGGGCGACAGCGGGCCCGTTCTGCGCGAACCGCTTGTTGATTGCCGCGGCGATGCGGCTGGCGGTTGTGAAATCCGGTGTATGCAGTTGGAGCCGCAGTTGGCCTCCCGGACTCCCTGATGGGGAGGGTCTTTCGATGATGGCGCCATTGGGGATGCGGCCGGCGGTTGGGTGATTCACTGTCTGCGATGCTCCACCCCGGCCTGCCGAGAAGCCGCCGGTGATGACGGATCCCTGCCCAACCGCATAAACCTGGCCGTCCGCGCCCTTCAGCGGTGTAAGCAGAAGCAAGCCTCCTTGCAGGTTGGTTGCATCGCCGATGGCGGCGGCGTGAACATCAATGCGCAGCCCAGGCTGTCCATAGGGTGGGAGTGTGGCTGTTACCATGACAGCCGCTGTATTGCGCACCTGGATAGCGCCCGGATTGATGGATACTCCCATCTTTTCCAGCATGTTGGCCAGACTCTGGGCGGAAAATACGGTCTGGCGTTTGTCGCCTGTCCCGGCCAGTCCAACCACCAGTCCATAGCCAACCAGTTGGTTGTCCCGTACGCCTTCCCACGAGGCCAGTTCCTTGACGCGCGCGGCCGGGGCCAATTGGGCTGCAACCAGGATGAGAACAATAATGCGGATCATTCGGTACCTTTCTCGGCGGCGCCTCCGGTGCTCAGAACGGAAGCAGTCCATTCAATATGCGATAGAGCAGAAATGGCCGCTTGATGGCGTCGGCTACTACTCCTTTTCCGTTGACACGTACCTCCAACTCCGCCAAACGATCGGAGCGGATGGTGTTGCCGGTCGCAAGGTCTTGAGGACGGCAGATCCCGCGTACGAACACGGTCTGCCGTTCGGAATTGACGAGAATGTCCTTTGTCCCTTGAAGAATAAGATTGCCGTTGGGCATGACATGCGTCACACGGACGGACAACGTGGTGTTGAGCTCCGTCTCACGGCTGGTTTGACCTTGCCCGTCCAGTTTTGACTCGCCGCCTAAAGTGGCGAGGTTTGCCAAAGCGCCGGCAGCCGGGAGTGCTCCCGCCAATGCGGTGATGGCTCCGCTCGAGTTGGTCTTGCGGGAACTGGTGGTGACACCCCGGGCGAGAGCCGAGGCGCGATCACTCACAACGACAGTGATGAGATCGTCGATTTGATAGGCACGAGGGTCGCGAAACAAGTCCCCGTAGCGGCCGCCGGCTCCGTACAGCGAACCGGGTGATGCATTGTTGCCCGAGGATTGGGAGGCATGCAGCGAAGCCTCTTCGATGTAGCGCTCCACCGGCGTTGGCGGTGGCGGCGCTTTGCGTTTCCAGCCGCCATTAAGGTTGAGGGACGCCAGCAGCATCATTGCCGGAAGATACTTCATCCATTTCATTGTTTGTCTTTTCTCCAGATATCGGGTTGATTTCTACAATGGCGGTGCGAGGGCCGGTAATGCGGCCGCGGAGGCGTTTCCCCGTGACCGTTTGCTTGAGCCAGATGTAATCTCCGGTTCGTCCGCGGCCTTCGGCAATGGCGCTCATTTTCAGTCGCACCAGATCGGCGCGGACCTCCAGGGTCACCGTTTGCCGCGCTTCGATTTCAAAAGGTTCGCTCAACATCTGGCGTGTGACCTCGCTGCCAGCAGGGATGCGGCGCTTTGCCGCCATGCCGATGGCATCGGCAAGTTGCAGCGACGAGGGCGCCTCGAAGGGAAGCGCGGCCTTGGGGACCAGGATCAGGTCCTCGGGTTCGATTTTTGCCCCAGGCTCCAGCGTGCGCCGGCAGGTCAACACCTCCCTTGTAGTGGCGATGACAATGCGTGCCCAAACCGGAGTTGATCTTCCGGCCGCATCCACAACTTTCCCGCGCCACAAGACGACGCGGCCAGGCACTGTAGCCGCGGTGGCGAACAGTCCGGCACGGGAAAACTCCAGGCGGCCCTTGGGGATTGGGTAGCGGCTGTATTCGTCGATGCGGATCGAAACATCGCCCGAAGGGAAATTCTTTCGCATGGCCTCGATGATTTTCTCCGGCGAGAGGCTTTCCGATGCCCGTTCAAAGCAAGCGGGAGGAAGCGCCGGGGCGCTCTCGGGCAAGTGCAAGAGGCGCCGCATTTCCGCACCTTCGACGGTCCGGCGAACGCCAACCGCCGGCGCACGGAAAAGTATCTCCTCGGCTCCCAGGCCGCTGCCCGCCGCTTGCGGAACATCGGCCACACGTACGTACTCTTCCTCCACGCGGATGCAGCCGGCATTTGCCGCCAAGGAGAGCGCGAGACTGGTGAACAGAAGAACCATTATCTTGTCATGTTGTTGACTTGTTGATACATCTCATCGGAGGCCCGGACGATCTTGGAATTGGCCTCGTACGCTCTCTGGCTCACGATGAGATTGATGAACTCTTCCACCACACTGACGTTCGATTGCTCGAGATAGCCCTGTTGCAGCGATCCCAGTCCCTCCTGGCCGCCAGGTATGCCAAGCGTAGGCTCGCCGGATGCGTCAGTGGGCGCAAACAGGTTTCTCCCGAGGCTGTTCAGACCGGCCGGGTTGGGGAAATTGGCGAGTTGGATCTGGCCGGCCTGCTGCACGGCGGTTTGCCCAGGGAGCGAATAGCTGACCGTGCCGTCTCCCGCGATCGTGATGGATTGCGCCTCCGGCGGAAGCGTGATCTGGGGTTCGAGCGGGTCCCCATCAGAGGTGACGATGTTCCCGTCACGGTCCAAGTGAAATGCTCCACTTCGGGTGAACGCCAGTTCTCCCGTAGGCTTTCGGATTTGAAAGAAGCCCTTGCCCTGGATGACCAGATCGAGTGGGTTGCTGGTGGTGACGAAGTTGCCTTGAGTGAAAATGATCTCGTTCGAAGCGGGCCGCGAACCAAGCCCGAGTTGAAGGCCGCTGGGGACTACCGTCTGCGCTCCCGCCGCCGCACCCGGTTGAACCAGGTTCTGATAGAGCAGATCCTGGAATTGCGCCCGGCGCATTTTGAAGCCTACTGTGTTGGCGTTGGCGAGATTGTGGGCGATGTTGTCCACGTTCATTTGCTGGGCAACCATTCCACTGCCGGCGCTGTAGAGTGCACGAATCATTCTTGATTCCTCCTAAAGTTTGGCGACCTCTTCGATTGCGCGCCGGTTCATTTCCGACCCGAGCGCGATCGCCTTTTGCAGCATTTCGAACTGACGCATCACATTGACCAGCCGCACCGCAGACTCAGCCGGTTGGAAATTGGCATTCTCCAGACGGCCCTGTTCCACTTTGGCACTCGCAGTCTTCAGGGGAAGAGAGGATTGATCGTAACGGAACCCGGTTGCGCCAACCTTTTGGAGCCGGGAGCGGTCTTCCATATCGGAAATAGCGAGGCGGGTCACGACAGCGCCCCCTTGCCGGATGGCCCCACTCTCCTCAATCGTGATGGGCAGTTTGGGGTCAAGCCGGATTGCCTTGCCCTCCGTATTGAGAACGGAATCCCCGCTGACGCTTGTTAGAAGGCCATCCGGTTGCAATCGAAAGTTGCCATTGCGCGTGTAGACCGTTCCGGATCCCGTAGCCAAAGAGAAGAACCCGGGCCCGGACAACGCGACATCCAATGGGCTGCCGGTGGCGGTGGTCACGCCTTGCTGAAAGTCCGTCCAGTTCTTTTCGACAAGTGGCGACTGAACAGGTAGCGTTCCCTCAGGGCCGTCCAGCGACTCAGGGGCGAGATAGGTGCTGTAGAACTCACGGTCAGCCTTGAAACCCGCAGTATTGGCGTTGGCGATATTGTTGGCGAGCAAATCGAGCGATTCGGTTCTTGCCCGCAAGCCACTTGCAGCGGCTGTGAGAAGCGCGTCCATGCAGGCGTGGTTTGCATTTGGATTGCCAAAAGCCAATGCGTTCAAATTGTTCGACTTCACGCCGAAAAGAAAAGAAGAGGCGGTTCATTTTGGCAACAAAGTGCCAAAACGGCAAGTTCGCGGCGTCCCCCGCCTTCCTCGCCAGTTCGCATCCTTTTGAATTTATTGCACATGGAAATTGGCACAACAACTGCATAATGCTCCCGCGTGAGCAGCTTTCTGATTCCGCTTGCCGATGCCTTGACGCAACTCCCCTCCGCGGAATTGACGCAACCCACTGCTGCGGTGCCTGTTTCATTCGGTGCCGGCGCCTCATTCGATCAACTCTTCCCCCAGGTGCTTGCCGAATTAGCCGTATCGCTCGAAAACGTACTGGCCTCGCCTGCCCCGGAGACAAACTCCAGTCCCGCTCAAACTGAGTTTCCACCAACAGAGGCAGGCGGACGATTGTGCCAGCCCACAGCCTTGCTCGAGCGCGCCACTTCCGAGGGAACCGCCGAAAGGCTCGATCCACCGGTAGCGATGCCATCTCCGGCGGGAGCCAGCCTTCTCCATTCGCCCGTTCCGATCTGGACTTCCTCGCTATTCACCGTTCTCCCCGGCGCCGGACAGTCCGAAATGGAAGCAAACCGGGAGGAACCCGCCAGGCACGAAGAAACGAAAGCCGAAACCAATAGCAGCGCTGAGTATCGTGGAATGTTTGTCGTTGTTCAACTAGCCTTGCCCGTTCCGATTGAGGAACGGCCCGCTGCCGCCGGGCTCCCTACCCCTCCGGTGATGATTGACAGTGCGGCATTCGATACCCCCAAGGAAGCGCAAGTCGACCTTCCAGTGCAAAACGAGGTTCTGCCAAAAGAGAAGGGCATTCGCACAGAGGACGCTGTACCACCCGACCAGACCGTGTCCGAACTGTTTCCCGCACCGGTTCCACCCCTGGCACTACCGCCGGTTGCGGCGCCAACTCCCGCACCGTTTTCCAGCTTGCCTGCCCCGTCGAGCATACCTTCATCACCCGATTTGCAGGGAGTTGCTCTGCAGCCTTCCGAGAGGCGGCAATCCGTTTTCCGGCAGGAGGACGCCCTCCAGATGGGCCTAAAGAGTGATTCCCAGGCACCCAGTGAGCATCGGGAGCCTACGGCTGCCCCCGAGGCATTCCGGTTACTCCTGCGCAACCAGAGCGGTAACTCCGCGGCAAGTGAAACCGTGCCTGCCTTGCGGGACCTTCCGCAGGTTGACCCGCCGCCCACGGCAATGCCTCCGCCGGTTTCCCATCCGGCAGCCATGTTGAAACAGCCCGAAGTTGTTGCGGAGATGCCCCACCCTGCAGAGTCCGTGCGCCCCGTGACGACGGGTAGACCGGCACAGACAGCGACAGGGAAAATTCCCGCCTCCGCCACGAAATTGCCAGAAGTGACTCCGGACAAGCCCAACGCAACGCTAGCCGAACCGGCTGGCTCATCCAATGAGCCGCAGGCACGCATCGCGACAGACACCGGGCGCCATCAGGGAGACCACAGTTCGCAAAGGCGGGAAGACGAACATCCGGCCGGGAGCCCCACGAAACCTGAATCCGCCGCGAAGACGGCGGTCCTGCCGGCAAGGGATGTCGAAGCTGTGCGCGTCGAGGCGCGGCATGTGTCGCCCCAGAGTGAATCGCGGGTTGAAGTCGCGGCGCAACAACCCTCCGCGGTAGAAGATCCGGCGCCACTGATTCCGTCCTCCCGCACCGTGCAACAGCTTCGTGTGACTTTGCCGCCGTCGGCAGAAGGCCGCAACGTCGAGGTCCTCCTCAACCAAAGAGCCGGCGGGGTCGAGGTGTCGGTTCGCAGTTCGGACCCGCAGGTCCGGGAGACGCTGCGGTCCGGACTTTCGGATTTGGTTGGGTCGTTTGATCGGAAAGGCGTTGCCGTGGAAACGTTGCCCCTCACCGTTTCCGGGCACTTGCCGCAAGCAGGGCAGTCACACGTGCTTACCGAAGCGGGAGCGGGAAAAGGACTCTCCACTCAGGTGGTGGCGGAAACCAACGAAGGCGAATTGCCAAACGACCAGCAACAGCAACAGAGACAAGCCCAGTGGGAGCCCGAAGGGGACAATCGGCGGCGCCGCGACCAGCCCGCCGAGGCATGGCAGAAATACATGGAGGAATATGCATGGCGCAGTCTATAGCAGGATTAGGCTTTAAAGCCGCCGACACCGGCGATTCCGGATCCAACTCCGGGTCCACAGCCGGCGCCGCGGGCAACACCGAGGTCAGCAAGGATCTCTTTCTCAAACTGATGGTGGCGCAACTGCGCAATCAGAACCCGCTCAACCCCGTCGATGGCACCAACTTCCTCGAACAATTGAGCCAGATCAGTGGAGTAGAGCAGATGGTGGAGATGCGGAAGGAGTTGCAGTCGATTCACGAACTGCTCTCATCGGCGGCAACCTCCTCTTCCAGCGGCCAGTAGCAGAACGGACAGTACACCCCCAGAAAGGAACAAATGTTTACTTCATTCTCCACAGCATTGAGCGCCCTTGGAGCGCTGTCGACGGCGGTTGACGTCGTCGGTAACAACCTGGCGAACCTCAACACCCCAGGCTTTAAGAGCAGCACTGTGTCATTTCACGACCTGGTGACACAGTCACTCGGGGCCGGACTCGGTGAAACACAGGTCGGTTTTGGAGTCGGCCGGCCAGTGACTCTGCGCCGCTTCTCTCAAGGAGCGATTCAGAGCAGCCCCGGCCCTCTCGATGCCGCCATCCAGGGCGATGGCTTCCTCGTGGTGCGTGACCGCAGCGGTGCAATGCTGTACACGCGCGGCGGAAACCTCCAGGTCGACAAGTCCGGCAATCTGCTCACTGCCATGAACGAGAAGGTGCAGGGCTGGGCTAGCGTTGGCGGCGTCGTCGATACCAATAACGCCGTGGGCGATATCGTGGTTCCCGTCGGTTCTCTTAAGCCTCCCAAAGAAACCACAGCCATGTCGTTTGATTTGAACCTTGACGCCACCGCTACTGCCGGGCCTCCGCCAACTCAATTTTCCACCTCCATCGAAGTGTTTGACTCCCTGGGATCGAGTCACGTGGTCACGTTGAGCTTCACCAAGAACGCAACGCTCAACCAATGGGATTATGCGCTCTCTGTGCCAGACTCGGATGTCACCAGCCCTGTCGCACCCGTCACCGGTACGGTCGCTTTTGACAATGAAGGACACTTGGTCGACCCACCCTCAACCGGTCCCTTTCCCTCACTGACAATTGCCGGTCTCGTCAATGGCGCGGCAGACCTTCCGCTGGTGTGGAATCTCTACAACGGAACCACCCCGAGACTAACGCAGTACGCTCAGCCTTCCGCGGTGTCCGCGAACGCCCAGGATGGCTCGCCCGCTGCTCAGTTGATACGGGCCGGGCTTGACGATGGGGGGAGAATCCTCGCCCAGTACTCCGACGGCCAGCAGATCGTGGTGGGACAGCTGGCGATGGCCTCCATACGCAACCCCGAATCACTGATTGCCGTCGGCAACAATAACTACCAGTTGAGCGCCAGATCCGCATTGCCGGCTATCGGAACTCCCGGAACCGGCGGACGGGGAACCATCCTCGGCGGCGCTGTAGAGTACTCCACCGTTGACATTGCCCGCGAGTTTACTGACCTGATCGTGCTGCAGCGCGGCTATCAGGCGAACACGCGCATTGTGACCACAGTGGATGAGCTCAGTCAGGAAACCATCAATCTGAAGCGGTAAGGGGAGTGTGATGAATCTCAGCGGAGAGGATCTTCGATCCGATCAAGTACGGCATTTGGCGGATATGACCATGGAAATCGAAGTGGAGCTCGACAAGAAGGTGGTCACCTTGCGCCAGATGCTCGATCTCGACAACGGAAGCGTCCTCAAGCTGACCCGCTCCGCTGGAGAGAACATCGATATTCTCGTCGGCGGCGCTGTCGTGGCTTTCGGCGAGATTGTGGTGATCGAGGACATGATGGGTGTGCGCATCACCGATTTCAATACGGAAGGATGAGGTTTCATGAGCCTGGTGGAGCAGTTGATGGCGGGCGGCGGAGTGATCCTGCTGGTGTTGGCGCTTCGGCTCGCGGCCAAACCCCGCCAACACGGACTCTGGTGGCAAACCGGGTTTCGCGCGCGCAGCCGAAACCTGGAAACGGTGGAGCAAGTGCGGCTGACTCCCCACCACTCCATTCATGTCGTGCGGTTTCGGGATAGGGTGTTCGTCCTGGCGGCTCACAGCAGCGGGTGTACGGTTTTGGAGCAATCCTCCTGTCCGGGAGAATTCGTCACGGAAGAAAGCAGAGAATCATGACCGCTGTTGCCCGATTGGCGTTTGTCTTGCTGGTCTCCGCAACTGGCTTTGGTGCGGAACCGGCGGCTGCCCCGCTGTTGACACTGGGTAAGGGGGCGAACGCCGTCAGCCTGCCGATGCAGGTTGTTTTGATCATGACAGCGCTCACGTTGTTGCCGGCTGTCTTCATGTCGGTAACCCCGTTTCTGCGCATTACGCTGGTGCTGCACTTTCTACGGCAGGCCCTGGGGACACAATCGACCCCCTCGAACCAGATCCTCATTGGTCTGGCGCTTTTCCTCACCCTGCTCATCATGCAACCGGTGTTGCAGGACGCCTATCAAAAAGGGTGGGAGCCACTCGAGAAAGGCGATCTGGCCTGGAAGGATGCGTTCGATCAGGGGAGCCGTCCCGTACGGGACTTTTTGCTGCGTTTTTCCCGGGAAAAGGACATTCAGCTCTTTCTCGAGATCACTCATTCGCCGGCGCCGCGGTCCCCGCGCGACCTCGACCTCCGTATTCTGGTGCCCGCCTACATTTTGAGTGAGCTGCGCACTGGCTTCCAGATTGGGGCGGTATTGTTCTTTCCGTTCCTCATCATCGACCTTGTGGTGGCCAGCGTCACTTTGTCCATTGGAATGGTGCAACTGCCTCCGGTGATGCTCTCCGCGCCGTTCAAGATCCTTCTATTCGTGCTGGTGGATGGATGGAATCTCGTGATTGGGTCACTGGTGCGAAGCTTTTATACCGGAGCTGGTTAGGAGAAGAATATTGAACGCGCATGCAGTTGTCGATCTCATCCGGCAGACTTTCTGGATGACATTTTGGATCGGTTTGCCGTTGCTGGCGATTGGGTTTCTGGCCGGCATCGTGATCAGTCTGGTGCAGATCGTGACGTCGATTCAAGACGCAAGTTTCGGGGCCGTGCCGCGGCTGCTTGCTTTCCTTGGGGCTCTGATGCTGTTTCTGCCCTGGATGCTCGGGAAACTGGTGAGCTTCACGGCAACACTCTTTGGAGATTTTTCCCGCTATGCCCAGTGAACTCTCCCTGCCACTGCCCTATCTGTGGAGCTTTCTCCTGGCATTGGCGAGGGTTGGTGGCGTGGTGGCATTCGTGCCGGTGCCTGGCTGGCGGCGGGCGCCGGAGACCACGCGCATCCTGCTCGCCCTCAGCCTCACATTCGCTCTCGCGCCGGTTTGGCCGCAGGCTCCGGCCACCCGGGGGATGGGGCAGGTCATCGGCTGGATCTTCTCGGAATCGCTGCTGGGGCTTTCGCTCGGACTGGCGGTGAATCTGGTGGTGGAGGGCTTTACGATTGCGGCGCAGATCCTCGGGCTGCAGGCGGGTTACGCCTACGCCTCCACGATTGATCCTTCCACGGAGGCGGACAGCAGTGTTTTGCAGGTTATCGTGCAACTGGCGGCGAGCCTGCTCTTTTTTTCCTTCGGAATGGATGCGCAGATCATTCGCGCCCTCGGGCAGAGCTTCACAAACTACCCGCCTGGAGAATGGCTTGGGAATTGGTCCCAACTGGAGCGCATCCTCCAGTTGAGCGCGGCGATGTGGAACACAGCTTTGCGGCTGGCCATGCCCGTGGTGGCAATGTTGATTCTGCTCGATCTGACCATGGCGATTCTGGGCAAGGTCGCCACACAACTGCAACTGCTGACGCTCGCCTTCCCGGTCAAGATGTTGATGACACTGGCGATGCTCGCGCTTTTGGCCGGGGCTGTACCTGAACTGTTTCGCGAGCAGTCGGCGGCGGCCCTGTTGGTATGGGCCAAATGAGGACGCACCGCCATGGCCGACCCGCAACGCACCGAACAACCCACACCACGCAGGCTCGAGAAGGCGCGCAAGGACGGGCAGTATCCCGTCAGCAAAGAGTTTGTCTCGGCGCTTGTCTTTCTGGCGTTCGTCTGGCTGCTGGGCAACCGTGCGCCAATCGTGCTGGACGGAGCACGGGAAATGATGCGGGACCTTTTGACGCTGGCCTTTCGCTACGAACTGACAGTGCCCACGGTGTCGCGATGGGTGGTCGTGTGGAGTTGGCGCTACTTCGCGTATTTCTTTCTGGCCGGTCTCCTGCTCACCGCCGGTGTAGTGGGCATCCAAATGGTGAAAACCGGGTTCGGTCTTGCTCCGGCGAAACTGATGCCGGATCCGGCCCGGCTCAACCCTCTCTCTCGGCTGAGCCAAATGCCGTGGCAGAACCTCACCTCCCTCGTGCAGGCAGTGGTGCTGCTCCCTGTGTTCGCCTGGATTTTGTATGCCTTGGTCACCTTGCATTGGAACGATTTCCTTCTCCTTCCGCGGATGAGTGTCGAAGCTGGAATCGTAAGGGTCGCCTCCATCCTCTCGGCCCTTCTTTGGAAGGCGGCTGTGGTCCTGGTTGTGTTGGGGAGCATCGATCTGTTCCGCCAGCGGCGCCGCTGGATGAACCAGTTGCGGATGACGAAACAGGAAGTGCGCGAAGAGCAGAAGGACATCGAAGGGAATCCACTGATCCGGATGAGAATCCGCCGCTTGCAGCGCGAAGCCTTACGGCGGCGGATGATGGAGCAGGTCCCCAAGGCAACCGCCGTGATCGTCAACCCGACGCACTTCGCCGTTGCGATCCGTTACCAGCCTTCCTTGATGGCAGCGCCGAAAGTGGTGGCCAAAGGCAAGAACCATCTCGCGCTGCGAATTCGCGATCTCGCCGTGCGCAGCCAGGTGCCGGTGATCGAGAACCCACCGCTTGCCCAGTCCCTTTTCCGATCCGCCGAGGTGGGCCAGGAGATACCGGCCCATCTCTACCAGGCCGTGGCCGAAGTGCTGGCCTATATCTACCGCTTGACGCGTGGCCATCTTCCCGGCCAGTAGGTCTCACGAGGTAAAGACATGTCCCCAGCTGCTCCGGTTTCCGCAATTGGCAGTTCCGCCACCCCGGCACAGGGAGCGCGTACGGCTGCCCCCAGGGCGAAAAGCACTTCCGATCGCGCGCCGCTCTCCTTTGGCGGGCAAATCACCAGTTCCCTCGCCAACGCGCCATGGAAAGAGCTCTCCGTGCCGCTGGCGGTGCTGGGAATCCTGCTGGCAATGATTACGCCGATGCCGCCACTGATGCTCGATCTGCTGATCAGCGCCAATATCACGCTGTCGGTGGTCGTGCTATTGGTTGCGATGCATATTCTGAAGCCGGTGGAATTCAGCGTCTTTCCCACTACTCTTCTCCTGCTCACGTTGTTCCGCCTTGCTCTGAACGTCTCCAGTTCGCGGCTCATTCTGCTCAGTGGCAACACGGGCACCAGCGCCGCTGGAGAAGTCATTGAGGCGTTCGGGCAGTTCGTCGTGGGTGGGAACTACATCGTGGGGACAGTGATTTTCCTCGTCCTCATCGCCATTCAATACGTCGTGATTAACCACGGCGCCGTGCGCATTTCCGAGGTCACTGCGAGATTTACCCTCGATGCTTTGCCGGGAAAACAGATGTCCATTGACTCAGACCTCAACGCGGGGCTGGTGGATGAGGCCGGCGCGCGGGCGCGGCGCAAAGCCTTGTCGGCAGAGGCCGAGTTCTACGGCGCCATGGACGGTGCGTCGCGCTTCACACAGCGTGACGCGGTGGCCAGCATCCTGATCACGGCCATCAACATCGTGGCGGGCATTCTGATCGGCGTGGTGCAACACGGCATGGAAATCAGTCATGCCCTGGAGACATATACGGTGTTGACGATCGGGGACGGACTGGTAACTGTGATCCCGGCCCTGATGATCTCCATTTCCGGCGGCTTGATCGTCACCCGCGCCAGTTCCGAGGCGGGGTTGGAAGCTGACGTGCGGAGGCAACTATTCGGCCAGCCGCAACCGCTGATGTTGGCTAGCGGTGTTCTGCTGGCTATGGCCACATTTCCCGGCCTCCCCAAAATCCCGTTCCTTGTGCTGGGAAGCGGGATAGGCTACGCCGCCTGGAGGATGAAGAAAGAACAGCCGGCGCCGGAGGACGTCGGCCCACAAGAGACGGCAGCGCAACCGCGGGAAAATATCGAATCGCTCCTGCGTGTGGACAGTCTGGCCGTAGAGGTAGGGCTGGGATTGATCCGGCTTGTCGAGGGCGGTCCAAACTCCCCACTGCTCAAACGGATTGCCGCTATTCGCCGCCAGATGGCATCCGATCTGGGCTATGTCATGCCGTCGGTTCGCGTCACCGACAACCTCTCTCTCCGCGCCTCGGAATACCTCATCCTGCTCAAAGGCGTAGAGATCGCCCGTTTCGAACTACCTCCCGGGCATGATCTGGCGATTCCGAGCCCTCGCGTAAGTACCAAAATGGACGGCATTCCCACAAAGGAACCCGCATTCGGAATGGCTGCGCTGTGGATCCCGGCGACGAAGGCCGAAGCCGCCCGCATGGCCGGTTACACGGTGGTCGATGGAGTGAGTGTGCTGGGCACGCATCTGGCTGAAATGGTGAGACGTTATGCGCACGAGCTGTTCTCGCGGCAGGATGCCAAGAAGGCGCTCGACCGGGTGGTGGAGGAGAATCCGAAGCTGGTGGAAGATCTGGTCCCGAAATTGCTCCCATTGTCCACAGTGCAGAAGGTTTTACAGAATCTGTTGCGGGAAAGAGTTTCCATCCGGGATACGGGATCGATTCTGGAAGCGCTCGGTGAGGCGGCGAATGTGACGCGCAACCCGACTGTGCTTACTGAGTTCGTGCGGCAAGCTCTGCGGCGCGTGGTGGCAAAACCGTATCTGAACGCCTCCGGGGATCTGCCATGCTATTTTCTCGACCCGGTCACGGAGCGTGCGCTGGAGAGCGGGGTCGAGCATGGCGAGAATTCCTCCCATTGGAACCTGCCGCCGCAGAAGATGCGGGAACTCGTGGACAAGCTCAACCGGGCCCTCGGCACACTGGAGGCGCCGACGGTGATCCTTACGGGTTCAGGTTGCCGTTACTTCCTGCGCCAAATGCTGGAGAGCACCATTCCGAATCTGATGGTCCTGGCTCATAACGAGATCCCATCCGGAGTGCGGGTGCTGTCACTGGGAACGATTGGAGGATAGGAGGCAACCCCATGCGACTGAAATCCTACTTTGCCGCCACGGTGGAATCCGCCATGCACCAGGCCCGGCAGGAACTGGGCGACGAAGCAATGTTGCTTGATTCTCGCCAGGCGGGACCGCAGGCCAAACACCTGGGCGCCTACGAAGTCGTTTTTGCAATGCCGGAAACAGCGCCACGAGAAACCGCCACGGCCGCTTTTCCACACAGCGCGGCGAGCAAAGAACCGGCGCGTTTCACAACGGATCTCGCCGACCTGCGGCGTGAATTGGACCGCATGCGCAATACGGTGGAGCGTTCCAGTTCGCTCGCTGCCGCGGCAGCAGGTTTGCTGCACGATCCTGATGTCGCCCGCTGTTATTCCGAATTGATCGCCTCCGATATTCATCCGGAGATTGCCCAGGAACTGGTGGTCTCCTGCGCCGGTTCCTCCGCCCGAGACGGCGGCGGATATCGCTCCTACGCCCGCCTTCGCTCCTTGGTACAGCAGGAAATCTCGCAACGGCTGAACGTTCAGCCGCTGGTTGGGCCCTCCGGTGGACGCCAGTCTCTTCATCCGGTTGTTTGCCTCGTCGGTCCTCCAGGCGCGGGAAAGACCTCCTGCCTGGTGAAGCTTGCCATTCGTTACGGACTGCCTTCGCGCAAGCCGATGCTGTTCGTCTCCCTCGATAACCTCCGCATATCAGGAGGCACGGCATTGCAACACTACGCCTCCCTGGTGGGCGCCTCGTTCGTGGAGGCCGAGTCGGGCCGTCACCTGGGCCAGATTCTCGATGAGTACCGGCACAAATACTGGATCTGGATTGATACGCCGGGATCGGGCCCGCGTGAGACAGATGTAATCGAAGAGTTATCGGAATACGTGCGACCTATTCCTGAAATTGATACTCATTTGGTACTATCGGTCGCCATGAAATCATCCGATTTAAGAGTGGCGGTGACGCGCTTTGCGCCGTTTGCGCCGAAGAAGCTCCTGTTTGCGCATTTGGACGAAACCGGCACCTACGGAGGGATTTTCAGTGCGATGGTTGCAAGTGGCTTGCCGGCATCCTTTCTTGCCGCCGGGCAACAGATTCCGGAAGCAATTGAGCCTGCTCATTGCGCCAAACTGCTCGCACTGCTAGGAGACGAAACCGCGGCGGCTGCGCCCTGCCTGACCCACGCCGGCCGGGCCGTAGCCGGCCAATAGGAGACGACAAATGGAGACATCGCAGGATGGCGCGGGGGGAATGAAAGCTGTTGGAAGAGGCAACTGAACCCATGAATGCGTACCGGGCCAGTCCAGATTTACAACACGAAGAACGAGAACGTCTGATTCTCGACCACTTGCCTCAGGTGAGGTTAATCGCACGACGAATTCACGAGCGTTTGCCGGAAAGCGTCAACCTGGAAGACTTGGTTTCCACGGGAATCGTTGGGCTGATCTCGGCAATCGACCACTTCGACCCCGCGCACAACGTCAAGCTGAAGACGTACGCCGAATACAAGATTCGCGGCGCAATTCTCGACAGTCTACGTGGCCTCGATTGGGCTCCGCGGCAACAGAGAAAGCGCGCCAAACAGATCGAGGCCGCCATTGCGGCACTGGAGCAGCAGCTGCATGGCGCCCCGACGGAAGAACAGATTGCCGCCGCTCTGCGGCTAACCATTGAGGAGTATCACGACTGGCTGGTCGATATTCGCGGGGTGAACCTGGGCAGCCTGGAGTCCTCCTCGCCGGAGGACGATGGGCGCGACCTGCTCAAATACATCTCGGATGATGAGCAGCACTGGCCGTCCCGGCTGCTCGAACGCGCCGAGCTGGAGAGGCTGTTGCAGGAAGCTATCGAGAAGATGCCGCCCGTGGAGCGCACGGTGCTGAGCTTGTACTACCAGGAGGAAATGACGTTACGCGAGATTGCAAGGATCGTGGATCTCCATGAATCGAGGGTGTCGCAGCTCAAGTCGCAGGCGATCCTACGGCTGCGATCCTTCATTGAGAAACGCTGGCCGACGGCGCGCGGTTTGTAGCACGCCGGGCAGGCTTGATTGAGGAACCCCAATGGCCATTGAAGATCGCAAAACGCTGGGAGAAGGCGGGATCTGGTTCGCCGACATCTTTCAGCAGGCGCTCGGTCAATCGCTCGAAGCGATGACGACCGAGCAGCCCAAAATGGAATGGTCCGTGGTTCCTTCCGCGCAATGGACGCCTGATCCCTCCCTCAAGTGGGCGTGGTGGGAGCAAGCCATCACCGCCACTTCGAATACCATTCTCTGGCTCGGGCTGTCGGAGGCGGACTGGAACTCGATTGGGAAGCTGGCGCTTGCCGCCGCCGGAATAGACGATGCGACCCCCGAAGACTGCCAGGGAACATGGAAGGAGATCGGCAGCCAGGCCCTTTCATCGAGCGCATCAGCTTTTGGAAAGCGTATCCGCAAGGAGGTCAACTGCGGGGCAGGGAAGGACGTCGATGCTCCCAAGGCGCTTGAAACCTGTATCGAGTTTACGATCGAAGTGGCCGGATCCCGGCACGCTGTGCGCCTTGGCTGGAACGCCGACATCCAACTGATCCTCAACCCTCCGCCTGCCGCGGCGCCGGAACCGGAGCAGAAAAGCAGCGCCGCCCCAAGCGCGCCCGCCAAAGGTAAGAGCTCTACTCCGGCTGCGGTGGAGAACTCCAGAACTCTAAGTCTCCTTCTCGAGGTGGAACTGCCCGTCAGCGTCTCCTTTGGCCGGGCTCAACTCCCTCTCAAAGATGTCCTCAAACTGAATAGCGGTTCCATCGTGGAACTGAACCGGGCGATCGCCGAACCGGTGGAAATCATCGTCAATAACTGCGTCATCGCGCGGGGGGAAGTCGTGGTAGTGGAAGGCAACTACGGAGTGCGCATCAAACAGATCATCAGCAAGGAGGAGCGGCTCCGCACGCTGTACTAGCAAATCCCATGGCCCCGGTTCTTCTCTCCTCTTTTCCCTACCTCGCCGGCCTCGGCGGCCTGGGGATCGCGCTGTTTCTTTTTCTCGCCATGCGGCGCATGCAAGCCGACTTTCAATCGAGGTGGAACAAACGCCAACAGGCACTGCAATCGGAGTTGGGCAGGACGCGAAGCCTGCTGCAGGAACTGGCACAAAGGGTGGAAGAAGCCGAACGGCGTGCCGAAGTCTCCGGCACGCCGCAATCTGGCCTGAAGGGCATTAATCTGAACAGGCGCACGCAGGCAATGCGTATGTTCCGCCGCGGGGAAACCGCGGCTCAGGTCGCATCCAGTCTGGGGATCCCGCAGTGCCAGACGGAGCTATTGATGAAGGTACACAAGATACTCAGTGCAAACGCGGCCAGTGCCGCAGGCAATCAGAACTGAAACTCCTGATTGCGCACGGTCCGCCCGCGCGGGCGAGTATCCTCACTCGCAGAGGAAACCGTGACGCTCACCGCCATTTCTTTCTTGTCGCGTACCACGGCCACCCCGACGGGTTTCTTTTCCGCCGCGCGCAACGCCCGCGTCACTTCGCTCGGGCTCGATACCGGCTTCCCATCCACCTTGACGATGACATCGCCGGCGCGAATCCCGGCTTGCTCGGCGGCGCTTCCCTTCGACACGGAGCGCACCAGCACCCCGTCCTTCACTCCAAAGAACTCCGCCAGCTGTGGATTCAATTCCTCGGCTTCCACACCCAACAAGCCGCCGCGCCAGCTCAACATCGGACGCGGCATTTCATTCATCCGCAATTCCGGAATCTGCGGTATGGCAATCTGCATATCGCCAACACCCAGCGTGCGCATCTTCTTTGCTTCGATGGTCGCGCCGAGATTCATCGTCTGGCCCGCACGGGCGACGAGCATCTTCACCTGCCGCCCTGCCGGCGTTTCCCGCACCAGCCGGATGAACTGATCGATGCCTTCGACGCGCTGGCCCTGATACTCCAGCACGACATCCTGTGGCTGCAGTCCGGCCTTTGCCGCGGGGCTCTCCTCTTCGACACGCGTGATTTCGACGCCATGCTCTTCGCGAAGCTTCAGCGACTTGGCGCGTTCGGCATTCACTTCGGCCACCGCGACACCCAGGAAACTCTGATTCCTGGGGTACATCAACACCATATCCTTCGGCTTGTCTTCCTTCTGGGCGTTTGCCGTGGGCGTCACTCCGCCGAGGCCAAGCGACAAAGCCGCTGCCATCAATATTCCATGCCACCGCATATAGATCCGTCCTTCCTTATGTCAGTTTATTCGTGCCGTTTCAGGTGAATGATGCCTCCGGTAGCGGAGAGCCGCAGTACGGGCCCTCCTCCGTTGATCGCGCCACGCGCGGCCAGAGGCGTTCCCATTGAAGGCAGCCGCAGAACGCGAATTTCCGGAAAGTCGGAAAAGATCCGCGCCATCGCACCGGCCGCTTCGTTTTCTGCCTGAACGGTTACTGCAATATTAGACGGAAGAAGCACCGTTATGTCACCGGCGCTCGTATTGAGATAAGAATCGCGGACGCGTTCGGGTGAGATGCCGGCGACGATACTCCCCAACTGCGTTGCCGCGCGGAGCCGGCCGGAAACCGAATCGAGCCGGATGGGCCCGCTGCCGGAGTCGCAATCGGCGCCCCGGGCGGAACGAATATGGATCGCACCACCCGTGGTGTTCGCCCGCACCTGCCCGTCGGCTCGCCCTATCTCCACCAACCCGCCCCGTGTGCGCGCATCCACGTGGGCGAACGCCCGCTCAATCTGAATATTGCCGCCGCCGGTTACAGCCGAAACAGGCCCCATGGCCTCTCCCACAAATACTTCGCCGCCGGCTGTCTCAATGACGGTCGTAGACCCGGCTCCATCGATGCTGATCCCGCCGCCGCCGGATTGAATGCGGATGGCCCCGGCGACACGCCCGAGGCGGATTTCGCCTCCCCCGGTCTGCGCTGTGAGAGAACCCGAGATGCGGTCCATGCGCACCGACCCGGCCTTGGCGTTGACCCGCACCGCTCCGGCCAGATCAAACGCGGAGATCACACCATCCATCACCTGAAATGCCGTCTCCGGAAGGGATCGCGGCACCCGCAATTCCACTTCGGCGGTGACGCGCGGTCCTTGCGATGCCACAGACAGCACCGCCCTGCCCGAAACGACGGAGTGCCGGACGGCAGGTGCGGACAGCAGAGCCTTAGCCGCGGCAAAGCTTTGTGCCCGCACGCGGCGCTTGACGATGTAGCTTACATCATCGCGCCACTCGCCCTGGGTGTTCACGCGGCCCGGCGCTATCACCGTTAGCCCGGCGCCGGCGGGCAGAAACCCTCCGTCAATCCGCACCCAATCATTGCCTTCGCGCACGATTCGATAAGAAGTATCGTGCTGGCCGGCTGCCGATAACGCCGCCAGCAATAGCAACACCAGCTTCATGCTCAGAACGTCTCCACCGATGCGTTGGCTTCGCGCAGAGCCTTCAGCGTTTTCTGCCGGATGTAGGGATTGCTCTCGCGCACGATCACTTCCTGCAGCGTGCCGATGACATCGATCTGCACCTCGCTGGCCAGCATATCCACGGCCTGCGTGCGCACTCCGGGATTGTCATCCTCCAGCAGCACCTGTGCCAGGACGCGCCGCGTTTCCGGATCCCGCGACACCGGGCGCAGCGCCTCGATCGCCTTCAGCCGCACCCCAGGATTGCTGTCCCACGCCAAGGCGCGCAGCAGCGCCCGGCGCACGTCGCTTTGCTCGCATTGCGCCTTCAGTGCTTCCAGCGTGCGCGCGCGTAATCCCGGGTCCGACGGGTCCGTGGCCGCCGTCAGCAGCATGCCGCGAATGCGATCGTCATTCAGTTGTCCGGAAAGAGTCTTCTGCCGAACCTCTTCCACGATCAGGTCCACGCCGCCCGACTCATTGGCCGTCAGATTCCGCACCCGCAACGCCGAGGGCTCATTCACATTGCGCGACACGTCCCACAACCGGCCGCCGGTGAAACCGAATGCAACCAGGGCAAGCGCGCCCACCGGCCGCAGAAACGCTGGCGATGGAACGGTTACCGTGAAGAACCGGCGCAAGCGCGCCCAAAGTGTATTCTGCTCCGCCTGGCGCATGGCCGTTGTGCGCGACCGCAGTTCGCGGCGGCAGGCGACCAGCAGTTCGGGCGAAGGCTCGGTTTCCTGCTGATCCATTGCCGCATGAAACGCGCGCATGCTCTCCAATTCGGCCTGGCACGAACCACACTGGGAAAGGTGCTGTTCGATCTGCTCTTCCTGCTCGAATTCCAGCTCGCCGTAAAGATAAAGTGTGAAATCCTGTTTGGCTGCTTCGCAGTTCATACGAAATCTCCCAAAGCCGAGCGCATCTTTTGTGTGGCGCGAAAGAGGCAGTTCTTGGCCGCTTCTTCCGTCGTCCCCAGCGTCTCTCCGATTGCCCGCAGACGCATTCCCTGGTAGTGGCGCATCTCAAACACCATCCGTTCGCGGGGCGTCAATTCGCCCAGCACGCGCTCGATGCGCCCGCGCAGCTCCTGGCTCAACAGGTTGCGCTGCGGATCCCGGTGCGGGTTCTCTTCCGCCACCACGGCCATCCGGTCTAACTCGCCGTCCGATGTGGCCAGCGCCGACGGCTCTTCCTTCCGCACCTTGCGTTTCCGCAGGTGATCCAGGCAGAGGTTGGTCACAATCCGGTACAGCCACGTCCGGAAGCTGCAATCGAATCGGAAGCTGTGTAAGTTTTTGTAAACCCGGAGAAAAGTCTCCTGATAAATGTCAAAGGCGTCCTGCTCGCTCCGCAGGAGGTTTCCCGCGAGGCGGAGGACGCCTTGATCATAGGTCTCGACGAGCGTCTCGAAGGCGGTTTGATCGCCCGATTGCGCCGCACGGATCAGCGCCGCTTCATCCAGATTGGCGACGCCTCCCGGGGCGAACACTGTAGCTACTTCACCCTTGCCCGACATATGTCAGTCAATACTGACGTGCGAGCGGAGAAAAGGTAACGAACTGTGTCCGATCCGCCCTAGGCGAGCGTCACTTCCACGGTCTTCCGCGCCATGTCAAACGACTTGATAACAAACGGTCTCACTTCTCCAGGGCGCAGTTTTGGCGCAGTTGCGGCCACTTCCGCCGGGCCGCTCTTCCAACGCTGGGCCAGCATCGCTCCCAGGTCCGTAACGGCAACCTTCGGCCGGTCACTGGCTTCCGCCGCCGCGGCGGCCGCTGCCGGCTCATCCTTCGGAATCGGGCAGATGGCGGTAACTCCTTCCGCCAACTCCACTTTGGCCTTCTGCGCATCCACCGAAACAACGCGTCCGTTGACCGTGTCGCCGATCTTGTGCTCGGTCAGGAAGGTGTCCATCACCGTGGGCTCTAACTGCTTCATGCCCAATCGGATACGGCGCTTGTCCTTGTCCACTTCGAGAACCAGAACGCGGACGTTCTGTCCGGAGCTGAGCACATCCTTGGGATGCTCCAGCCGCTTCTCGCTGGTGATGTCGGCGATGTGCACCATGCCTTCCAGCCCTTCGCCGAGATCGACGAAAGCGCCGAATTTGGCCAGGTTCACCACCGGGACACTCTCCAGAATGGTACCCACGGGGAATCTCTTCTCGGCTTCATCCCAGGGATCGCCAAGAGCTTCCTTGAGACTGAGCGAAATCCGCTTATCGGCGGGTTTGATATCGAGAATCACCGCGTCGACCACATCGCCAACCTTGACGATGTCGGACGGCTTCTTCACTCGCTTACCCCAAGCCATGGAGCTCAGGTGCACCAGACCGTCCACGCCCGGCAGTATTTCCACGAAGGCGCCGAAATCCGCCAGTCGCACCACCTTGCCCTTGACCCGGTCGTTGACTTTCAGCGATTGCGTGGCCACCGTCCAGGGATCCGGCTGCAACTGCTTCATGCCGAGGGAAATCTTGCGCGTGTTGGGGTCAATCCGGAGGATCTTCACTTCCACCGAATCGCCCACCGAGACTATGTCCGCCGCCTTGACGCGATTCCAACTCATGTCGCCCACGTGGAGCAGTCCGTCCACCCCACCCAGGTCGACAAAGGCGCCGAACTCGGTGATGGTGCGGACGCTGCCATGAACCACGGTGCCCTCTTTGAGGTTTTGGAAGGCGGCTTCCTTCTGCTTGGCGTTTTCCTCTTCCAGCACACCGCGGCGATCCACTACCAAGTCCTCGTCGGCCACATCGAGCTTGGTGATACGGCACCGGATCTCCTGGCCGATCAGCTTCTCCATCTCGGCCGGATCCTTGGCGCCGCTGCGGGAGGCGGGCATGAATGCGCGGACGCCGCTGACCTCAACGCGTAGCCCCCCCTTCACCACCTCTGTGACGGTTCCGGCGACAATCGCTTTTTCGGCGAATGCCTTCTCGAACTCCGTCCAATCGGTGGGCCGCTTCACGCGTAGCGTGGACAGTTCAAAGTAGCCTTCGCCGCGTCCGGTGATCATCACCGGAACGGCGTCGCCCACTTTGACGCGCACGTTACCCTTTGCGTCCTGGAACGGGGCGAGTGCAAGTATGCCTTCGAGCTTGCGCCCGATGTCAACAACGATGTTCTCCGCGGTGACCGCTACTACAGTGCCTTGCAACGCTTCGTTCGGATCGGCCTTATGTTCCTGCTCAAACTGCGAAAGGATATCGCCAAAGGTTGAGGTCTCAGGTGCAGAAACCATTTCATCCTGGACCGGCTCGGGGGTATTGGAAACACTCATGAGGGATAAATCGGGTCAGCCTTTATTTTGGCACAATCAATGTGAGCATGTTGCAACCTCGTCAACGATTCGTACGGACGCAGGATTTTGTGTGGCTTCTCCTCTTCGGCGGGCTGGTGCTGGCAAGCCCTGAGCGCGAAGTCTATGAGATCGAAGTGCTGACCGCGCTGGCCATCTTTCAGGTCATGGAGCCGCGCATTCCGTTCTTTGCCAGCTCGCGCGGGATGATCGCCGCCATCGCCCTGAAGCTGCTGTTCGGATTTCTGCTGATGGGGTTCACGGGCGGCATCACCAGCCGCTACCACCTGATCCTATTGCTGCCGGTGGTGTCGGCAGCCACCACCTTATCGTTGGCGGGAACCATCGCCGTGTCGCTGCTCGCCTGCGGATCGTATCTCATCTTTATCACTCCGTGGTTCCTCGATCCAGGCCGTTGGGAGATTACGCCGGAGGGCATCGGCGTCTTGAGCTTGAACGTGATGTTCCTTCCTGTGGTGGGCTTTCTCACCAATCAACTCGCCGAATCGAACCGCGTCCAGGCGCGGCGCTATCAACAGGCTGCTGAGCAACTCACCGAAGCGAATCGCCACTTGCAGGAGGCCGAAGCCGCTGTGCGCCGTTCCGAACGGCTGGCCGCAATCGGCCAGTTGAGCGCCGGCCTGGCCCACGAACTGCGCAACCCGCTGGGCACAGTGAAGGCCTCCGCGGAGATGCTCGCCCGCAACGTGCCCGCGGACAACGCGGTGGTGACCGAACTCACCGGCTTCATCTCGAGCGAAGTGGACCGCGCCAATTCGCTGGTGACACGCTTCCTCGATTTCGCACGCCCGCTGCAGGTCAAACTGGCGGTGTCTGACTTGACGGAGGTGCTCGACCGCGCCGTGAGCCAGATGGAGCGCCATCAACCTCCATACAGCGTGCGCATCATTAAGAACTACTCGCCCGATATCCGTCCATTCCCGTTTGACGCCGAACTGATGGAGCGTGTCGTCTACAATCTGCTGCTCAATGCCGTGCAGGCCAGCCCGCCCGACAGCACCGTCACGATCAAGACCAAACCGGCCGAAGGTTGGGTCGAATTCTCCGTCATTGACCGCGGGGCAGGCATTGAGGCCGCACATCGCGAAAGCATCTTCAATCCGTTCTTCACTACCAAGCGCGATGGCGTCGGGCTTGGGCTCGCGATTGTCGCCAGAATTGTCGACGAGCATGGCGGTAAGATTACGGTGGAGAGCGAAACCGGTGCGGGCAGTGTGTTCCGCGTCCTGCTGCCGCTTTCGGCTCCGGAACCCACCGCATGATGAAACGAATCCTGGTTGTCGAAGACGAAGACAAGCTGCGCCGCGTGATCCAACTGCAACTGATGTCGGCAGGCTTTGCCGTGGAACAGGCCAGTTCGGCCGAAGCCGCGCTGCCCTTGTTGGACCGCGCCGATCTCGTGTTGACCGATCTGAAACTGCCGGGTATGAGCGGGCAGGAACTGCTGGCCATCGCGCACCGCCAGAATGCCAACCTTCCGGTGGTGATGCTCACTGCGTTTGGCTCGGTGGAAACCGCGGTGGAAGCGATGAAGGCCGGTGCTTACGATTTCATCCCCAAACCCTTTTCCATCGACCATCTCATGCAGGTGGTGAATAAGGCGCTGGAGGTGCGTTCCCTCCGCGATGAAAACCGCGAACTGCGCGAGCAACTGGGGCACCGCTACCAGTTCGACAACATCGTCGGCCGCAGCCGCCCGATGCAGGAGATTTTTGCCACGGTGATGCGCGTCGCCCCCACCCGGGCCACTGTGCTGCTGGCCGGCGAAAGCGGCGTCGGAAAAGATTTGATCGCCCGCGCCATCCACTATCATTCCCCGCGCCGCGACCGCCCCTTCGTCAAAATCAATTGCACCGCGATTCCGGAAAACCTCATGGAGAGCGAACTGTTCGGCTACGAAAAGGGCGCATTCACCGGGGCCGCCGTGAGCAAGCCGGGAAAATTCGAGCAGGCCGATACGGGAACCGCATTTCTCGACGAAATCGGCGACGTCCCCGGCAGCATCCAGGTGAAACTGCTGCGCGTCCTGCAGGAGCGCGAGTTCGAACGCCTCGGCAGCAACAAGACGCTGCGCATCGACGTTCGCGTCATTGCCGCTACCAATGTGGACCTGCGCGCGGCGCTCGAACAAGGCACCTTCCGCGAGGACCTTTACTACCGCCTCAACGTCGTGCCGATCAACATTCCCCCGCTGCGCGACCGCCGCGAGGACATACCCTACCTCTCCAAACACTTCGTGGAGAAACTGGCGCCGGAGTTGGGCTCTGCGGTTGTTTCCATCAGCGAAGCGGCCATCGACGCCTTACTGCAGTATCATTGGCCGGGCAACGTGCGCGAATTGGAAAACGTAATTGAGCGCAGTCTGGTGCTTGCTTCCGGAACGAAGCTGGAGCCGGCGGACATCCGCCTGGACGCGATGCCCAAGGCCCGCGCCTCCTCCTCGCAGACCGCCAGCTTCACCTTGCCCGACGGCATGTCGCTCGACGAGTACGAACAGGCCATCATCAAAGAGGCGATGAAGAAAGCCAACGGAAACAAAAGCCAGGCAGCGCGCCTGTTGGGCCTCACCCGCAATGCACTGCGCTATCGCCTCAGCCAGATGGGCATGGATACGCCAGAACCGAATCAGACTTAACAATCCTTTACAGTACGCACGGTAACCGCATCGCCCGCGGACGGTTCCAACCAATAGGAATCAAAAATACGATGCGTGCAAGTCTGCTTTTCTCCATCCTTTTGTCCAGCATTCAGCCCGCCCTGCCAGCCGATCAGGCGGCAGCCTTTTTCGACGACAGCGCGGTGCGCGAAATCCGCCTCTACTTCGAAGACCCCAACTGGTACAACACTCTCTTCCAGGCGCATTCCAGCAATCCCGAGGACCCATATTTCCCGGCCCGCTTTCAATACGGAACTACGGTTATCGACAAGATCGGCGCCCGCTTCAAGGGCAACGCTTCCTTCCGCCGCGGTGGAGTGAAGAAATCCTTTAAGCTCGACTTCAATGAGTACGACGAGAACGGAAAGTTTCTCGGTTTGAAGAAACTCAACCTCAACAACGGCGATCTGCAGCCGGACTTCCTGCGTGAGAAACTGTTTCTCGACTTCGCCGGCAAATACATCGCGGCGATGCGCGCCGTGCATGTTCGCCTCTACGTCAACGATGTCTACTACGGGCTCTATATCGCCGTGGAGCAGCCGGACAAGACGATGATGGAGAGCCGCTTCGGCGGCGACGAAGATGGCAACCTCTACGAAGCCGGCGAGATGAATGCATCCATGGCTTATCTCGGCACAGACCCCGCGGCCTACCGGAGCGTGTTCGAACTGAAGACCAATGAGGAAGCCAACGACTATTCCGGGCTCATTCAGTTCCTCGACATCCTCAACAACACGCCGGCTGCGGAGTTGGAGTCGAGACTCTCCACCATTGCCGATGTGGACAACCTGCTCTACGGCATCGCCCTCAACATCCTGTTCGTGAATCTCGACTCCTATGCCGGCTCCGCATCGGAATACTTCCTCTATCAGCGCACTTCAGACAAACGCTTCATTCACATCCACTGGGATTTGAATGAGTCGTTCGGTACTACCGGCGATGGATCGCCGCGCATCACCACTCCGGCAACCCTCGATGCGTTCTGGTTGCCAGGTTCCACCACGGCTACCGGCGGACGCCCGGGCGGTGGTGGCGGCGCAAACAACGCCCGTCCGCTGATGGAGAAACTGTGGGCCGTCGATTCGTTCAAACGCACCTATCTGCGGATGCTGGCTCGCATGACGCGTGAAGGCTTTGATGAAACCACATACACTGCGCGCGTGAAGCAACTCGCCGATCTGATCCGGCCTCACGTCATTGAAGATCCGAACAAGCTCTTCACCGCCGCTCAATTTGAAACCGCACTCAATTCCACCGTATCCAGCGGCCAAACTCCGTTGCTTGGTGTGACGGAGTTCATCCGCACCCGCCGCGCCTATCTGCGCCCTTGGCTCGACACACAGGCCCAACCCTCCGATGTGCGCCTGAATGAAATTGTCAGCGCCAACCCCGGCACGATGACCGATGAAGCCGGCGACGCCGATCCTTGGGTGGAGATTTACAATCAGGGGCCCGGCCCGGTGAATCTCTCTGGGCTCTACCTGAGCGATAACTCCGCTGTCCCAACAAAATGGGCTCTGCCCGCGCGCACCCTGGCGGATGGCGAGATGCTGGTCATCTGGCTGGACGGAGAAACGAACGAAGGCGCGGCTCACGCCAACTTCCGTCTGTCGCCGAGTAGCGGCGGTCTATTCCTCTACAACTCGGCTTCCGGCGCACAGACGCTGCTTGATGGCGTGCAGTATCCCGAACTTGCTGCGGGCCGTTCCTACATTCGCTTGGGCAACTCCGGTGCTCGCTGGGCTTCCACCAACCTGCTCACTCCAGCCAAAGAGAATCCAGCCACAGGTGTGGATGCCTCCATCACGCCCGTTTCCCTGCGCATCAATGAATTCCTCGCCGACAACAAGACCACGCTGGTGAACCCCGACAAGGCCGATGCCTTCGATGATTGGGTGGAAATATACAATTCGAGCGATAAGGAAATCGACATGAGCGGGATGTACCTTACCGACAACCTGGCCAACCCAACGAAGTATCGAATTCCCGATGGCGTCAAGATCGCAGCTAAGGGCTACCTTGTCTTTTGGGCCGATGAAGAAACGAAACTCGGGCCGCTGCACGCCAGTTTCAAACTTGGCGCAAGCGGTGAAGAGATCGGGCTCATCCACACCGATGGAGCGACCATCATTGACTCCATCACGTTCGGCCAGCAGCAGGCTGATGTGTCTTACGGGCGTTCCCCCGACGGTGGAGACACGTGGAAAACCATGCAGCCCACGCCTGGGAAAACGAACAACTAACCCGTGGTCACGTCCACCACAGCCTCGGTGATCTGACCGAGATAGCGCTTCCCGGCCCGGACATCGGCCGCAATCGCAAGCCGCGGTCCGGGCCCTTCCCAATTCTTCGGCACCGTGATCGTGAACGGCGCGTGGCGATGGCTTTTCGCGGGCACGGTGAACTTCAACGTATCCGGCTCAATGCGCCACTCGGCTGGCGCCACCAGAGCCACTTCCATCTCCATTGGCTCCGGCCGGTAGTTCTGTACACGGATCTCCGCCTTCTGCACCGATCCCGGCCCCAACACCATCTGATACGGGTAAATCTTCACCCAACTCGGGTCCAGTCCGAAATCCGTCTCTCCTTCCGGCAGAAGATCAAAGAAATACTTCTGCTGCGTGCGGAACTTCTGTTCCGTAGCCAGCATGATCTGCTTATCCACCGGATAGGGCTTGCCGTGACCCGGCGCAATCAACGTAGGCTCGTGCTCAATCAGGTTGTGCACCGACTTGAGATGGCTGTCGTTCTCCACGTGGTTGCGGAAGATCAGGTTGTGCCGCAGCGTCCCATCGTTGCGCGGATTCGGAAAGAACGCATCGCCGGTGAAGGCCACGCGGTTTCCATCAATCGTCACGAATAGCGCCATCTGATACTCGGTGTGTCCCGGCGAATGCGTGATCTCGAACTCAAACTCCTCCCACTTGAATTTTTCGCCGTGACGAAACGAGCGGCTCACACGGAAGGGCTCGCCGAGCGTGCATCCGAGATTGTGCCCGCGCGGATTCTGAAAAATATCCACCATGTTTTCGTAGCACCAGATCTTCGTCCCATGATGCCGCGCCAGGTGGGGAAAGCCGTTCATGTGGTCGTCGTGCATGTGGCTCGGCATGGCCACGTCCACTTGCGACATGCCGAACTTCTTCTTCAGCCCGTCGATGTTGTGCTCCACGAAACGAATGCGGTCAGTGGCCGCTGTGGCTCGCTCAAAGTTGCCGAAATGGATTCCACTGGCTGAGCCGTAATCAATGAACATCGCCTTCCCGCTGTTGCTCACGATCGCGTAGAAAGACGATGTCGTCTGGTAATGACAGATCAGATGCGGGCTCACCGCATACGGAGCGTTCTCTTCGCTGGGGTTCGTGCCTGTCTGGAAGCGGTAGTAATCGGTGAGGCGGCGGATTGTCTCCGTGATGCCGCTATCCGGATTGGGCATCGCATCGCCGTGCGAAGGGCAAACCAGCGCCGGCTTCTGTTCCTGCAACCGCGCCAGTGAATAGATGCCAAGATCAATTCCCTCCGATCCCCCATAGTTAATCTGCGTGTCGTAAAGGTTGAGGATCTTGCCGGGCGAATACATCAGGTCGCCCGTGAAAGCGACACGCTTGCCGTCGATCGTTGCCAGCAATGAAATCGCACCCAACGTGTGCCCGGGCGTGGGCAGCACGAAGAAGTCCGTCTTCTGCCACCGGAACGTGGAATAGTCCGCCAGCGACCGCGCCACTGGAATATTCTCCGTAATCGTGTTGAAGTCGTTGCGGACGTAGTAAAGATGGAACACGCGCCGGTTGCGCCAGAAATTTTCCGCATCTTCAAACAGATGACGCTCATGCGCCGGCACAGCGATGGGAATATTGCGCTCCACGGCTTTATAGTCGCCTTGGCACTGCTCGCGGTGATGATGCGTGTGCAGAATCCAGTCGATCTGCGTGATCCCCGCCTGCCCGAGATGATCCAGTACCTTGCCCGATCCGAAGTCGATCAGCACACAGCGCGAGCCGTCCCGCACAACGTAGACATTCGTGGTGTCCTCAAAGACAAGCAGATTCTCGCTGAGTTTCTTCAGTGCTCCTTCCGGAGCGAATCGCGTGCGCCGGTAGGCCTTCTTCGATTTGCCCGCAACTGGGGATTGCTGCGCAGCCTGTGCTGGCGCCGCCGCGGCAAGCGGGGCCGAGCGCAGGAACGAACGGCGAGTGGTGTCCGACATGGCCGTATGCTAGCACCGCCGCATACCAGCCGGGTGAATCAGAAACTGCGAACGCCCATCGACACTACGTCATCCACCCTCATGGTCTCTTTCACCACGAACGGCTCGCCGTATTTCACGCCGATGAGATTCCCATAGAAGCGCGCCACGGCGGAAAGACGCTCGCGGATCTCGGCTTCGTTGGGGAACAGGCTCTTGCCGTCTACCTGTTCGCCATACTGCGATCCGTAGGCGAGTAACGCGTTCATCCTCCGCTCAAATTGGGCGCTGATGTCCACTACAAAGGATGGTGTGACATTGGCGTACAAAGAGGCGTACATCACCTTGAACGGGCGATGCGGAACGCTTCCGCCTTCATCCAGCTTGGCCAGGCCGGAAAGGAAACAGGCTTCGTACAGCAGCTTCGAAGTGATGTAGTGATCCGGGTGGCGCCCTTCCCAATACGGCAGGATGATGGTGCGCGGGCGCAGCCGGCGCAGTTCGCCCACCAGTGTCATGCGCGCCGGCAGCGTGTTGTCCAGCCGCGCGTCGGGGAAGCGCATGTTGCCGCGCCAGGCGCACAGCATGATCCGCGCCGCCTGTTGCGATTCCTCGATACGCTGCGACGGTGTTCCGCGCGTGCCCATATCGCCGGCGGTCAGATCGAGAATGCCGCACCGGTAGCCCATCTCCGCCATGCGCATGAGCGTGCCGCCACAGGTCTGTTCCACATCATCCGGATGGGCCGCGACCGCAAGAATATCCAGTGGTTTGAAATCGTCGGGAAGATCGAGCATGTGTCCTTTACCAGTGTAGATCGCCGCGGCGCCAATACCGGTCTCGCGTCTTCAAAATGTGAATCAGCAGGTAGCCCGCGGCGAATCCGCCGATGTGCGCCCACCACGCCACTCCACCTTTGGAAACGTGCGATTGCGCCACTTCGCCCACGCCCGAAAAGATCTGCAGCAGCAACCAGTAGGCCAGGATGATCGTCGCCGGAATCTCCACTGTCGTGAAGAACACAATGATCGGGATCAACGTCAAAACCCGGGAGTGCGGAAACTTGGCCATATAGGCGCCCATCACGCCCGCAATGGCGCCGCTTGCACCCACTGTCGGAATGCGCGAGCCCGCGTTGAAGAAAACATGCACCAAAGCGGCAGCGATGCCGCACAACAGATAGAACATCAGGTAACGCCAACTGCCAAGAATGTCTTCTACGTTGTCGCCGTAAATCCACAGGAACCACATGTTGCCGATGAGGTGCATCCACCCGCCATGCAGAAACATGGATGTGATCAACGTGTCCAGATACAAACGTGCCGGCACAACGCCGAAGGACATGATGAGCTCATTGCGTGAGAAGTCATCCAACGCGATTTCATACAGGAACACCAGCACATTGACAGCAATCAGCCCGATGGTGACCACCGGAGTGGAATAACTGGGCTGCGTGTCGCGAAGCGGGATCATGCCTTCGCTGCGCGGCCAGTGTAGTTTGCGTAGTCGGGATGCACGCGGCGCTCCGCTTTTTCGATCAACTTGTATGCATCTTCCGCCGTCGAGATGCCGCCACGTGCCCCCATGGCACGGCAGTTGAGTGCGGCCATTGCGTTGGAGAATGTAAGCGCATCCATCATACTCATGCCGTTGAGCACAGCATAACAGAAGGCGCCATGAAACACGTCTCCGGCGCCGGTGGTGTCCACGCAGTTCACTACGAACGCCGGCGAGTAAACAATTTCTCCGTCCACACGCGCCAGTGCGCCATAAGAACCCAGCGTCATCGCGGCTACCGGAATCCGGTATTCCTTCTGAATCAGATCCAGCGCCTTCAACGAGTCCTTTTCTTTTGTCCACGCCACGGGGAACTCCGAACTCGCCACCAGGTGCGTCACATGCGGCAGCACCCGTTCAAAGCCCGGATAGATCGTGTCCACGTCCACAGTCACCGGAATGTCGTGGGCGCGCGCAATCTTCGCTGCCTTCTCCACTGCTTCCGTGTCGTGCCCGTCAATGTGCAGCAGGCGCGTGTCGGTGATCATGCGCTCTTCAATCTCTTCCGGCTGCAGCCGCAGGCAATCTTCGCGATTCCAGAACACCGTGCGCTCGCCGGTGGTGCGATCAATGATAATGTAGGCCGTCTGGTTCGGACAGCCCTTGCGCAGTTGCACGTCCTCCAGGTTGATTCCCGTGCCTTGCAGCGACTCGATTTGAATGCGGCCGCGCTCATCGTCGCCCACGCTGCCGATATATTTGGTGCGCAAACCGAGTTTGGCGCACTGCACCATCGCGCTCGCAACTTGCCCGCCCGGGCTGTACATCTCTTCGTCGAATGCCACCTTGCCTGCGTAGGGTGGAAAGTGGGGAACCAGAATCACCGTATCGGTTGCGTTCAAACCGATCCCGGTTACATCAAAACGGGACATAAGGCAGCATGTTACCATGTACCGCCAATGCATCGCCCGTTGTTATCCTGTCGGATGAAATGGAAGTGATGCAACAGGCCGCCGAACTGGCGGAACAAGGCAAGGTCGGCAGCGCGATTGACCTGCTGGAACAGGCCGTGGCCATGGGCGAAGAGAGCGCGGAGCTATGCATCTACATCGCCAGGCTCTGCCATTCCATCAACGAACTTCGCGCCTTCGCCAACTGGTGTCATGAGGCGATGCGCATCGATCCGACGCACGCCGAACCGCACTTCCTGTTAGGAAAAGAGTTGCACCGCATGGCGCGCTGGGAAGAAGCCGAGGAAACGCTGGCTGTCGCCCTGAGCATGCCGCGGCTTACCGCCCAACACCGCGCGGAAGCCGAGTTGCTGCACGCGGAAGCAGCCGCGAATCATGCAGACTACCGCACCGCTAATCCAGGATTCTCCAATATATGATCGTCCCCGTAAAAGGCGTATTCGAAGCCCATCTCACCGTAGCCAATCTGCAACGCGCCATGCAGTTCTACGGCGAGACGCTAGGCCTCGAACTGGCCACCATGATCGAGGCACGCAAGGTAGCGTTCTACTGGCTCGGTGGATATGGCCACACGATGCTCGGCATCTGGGAAACGGGCACCGCGCCCCAGCGCATGAGCTTGCACACTGCGTTTGATGCCGCGCTGGAAGACGTGCTGAAAGCTCCGTCGCTGTTGCGCGCAGCGGGCATTACGCCCCTCGACGTCAGCGGCAACCCCGTCGATGAGCCCGTCGTGCTGGCCTGGATGCCCGCCGTCTCCATCTATTTCAACGACCCCGATGGGAACCAGTTGGAATACATCGCCATGCTGCCTGAGCCTCCTCAGCCAGAGCGTGGCATCGTGCCCTGGAGCCAGTGGCGCGCATCTTAAAGCGACGGCATTGTGTTGCGAATCGTCACCTCGCGGATGAGATAGCCGGCCAGTTGGTCCCCCAGGAAATCTACTTCCGCGATCGCGCCCTGCTTCACCCCCGGGCGCTCTGCCTGATCGAACACCAGATTGCCGAGTGAGTAGAAAATCACCCCGTGCTTGTAGCGCTCCGCGGGTTGAAACACGTGCGGATGATGACCCGCGACAATTGTGGCGCCGGCATCAATCGCCGCTCGCGCAAAGCGCATCTGTTCGGCATTGGGCCGCGGTTGATACTCCACGCCCGCGTGCATCGACACGATCACCACATCACAGTTGGAACGCAGCGCCGCGATATCGGCAGCCACTCCCACCGGATCCATCATGGCCACACGCATGTCATCGTCGGGATGATTGCCGTTGCGTTGATCAAACGTGTAGGCCAGGAATCCGAATCGTGTTCCTCTTCGCTCCACGATCACGCCCTTGTGCTTCTCGTCCGCATCGCGCACGGTACCCACCGCCGCGATATCGTGCTTACTGAGGTGCTCCAGCGTGAACTCAATCCCGCGCGGGCCCGCGTCGCGGGAGTGATTGTTGGCCGTGGAGACAACGTCGATGCCCGCGGTCACCAGGCCCTCCACCATCGATGGATGGGTGCGAAACACCATCCGATCCTCAAAATACGGCCCCGTCTCTGCGAACGGCGACTCCAGATTGGCGAATGACAGATCGGCTTCCCGGAACAACGAGGCGATTTTCTGGAACGGCCAGCTTGGGTCTTTGTGCTGCTGTGCGGTCAGCCACACGTGGCGCGCCAGCATGATGTCCCCGCCCAACACCACTCGCACCGGACGTTTCGCCTGAATTTGCCCGAACACCGCCAGAGCCACCAAGGCTCCGGCGAGAAGCCGCTTCATACGCTGGTAAGCGCCGCGGCCGTGGTATCGACGAACCAGGAAACATGCCGCCCGTGATGCGAAATCAATTGTGCCGGGTAGAGATTAGGGTCATAGGCCGCCTCCATCACGTTACGGATGGCCTCGGCTTTGTCTTCTCCGGCGGCGAGCATCACGATCCGCTTCGCATTCAACAATACACCAGGCAGAAGCGTCACGCGCCACTTGCCCAGCTTCTCCACGTACACGGAACTGGCGATGTCTTCCCGATTGTGTATCAGCGGTTCACCCGGAAAGAGACTGGCGATATGTGCATCGGCGCCCAGGCCAAGATGGATCACATCAAAGTGTGGCAAATCGCCTTCCTTCAGCCCGAACACCTCCTCTATCTCCTGCGCGTAATTCTCCGCGGCCACATCAGGCCGCAATTCCGCGTGGATGCGATGTATGTTGCGCAAAGGCACGTGCGCGGGCTTCAGGAAGTGCTCTTCCGCCAGCAGAAAATTGCTCTCCGGGTCTGACGGCGGAACCGCGCGCTCATCCACCCAAAAGATATGCACCTGTTTCCAATCGAAGCCGCTCCGGGCCAGCGCCTGAAACAGGAACTTCGGAGTGGATCCTCCGGAAAAAGCAATCTTCGCCTGGCCGTGTCCCGAAACAGCTTCTTCCAGACAAGGAAGGATATTGCGGCAGCAGGCCTCGGCGGCCTTCTCCGCGGATGCGTAGGTGTGCCAGTGCATGCTCATGATTACCCTCCAGCGAGTGCGATCGCTCCAGGCAGCACCGACTCGAAGGTGGCGTCATGCCCCTGGATACCGAGTTCCTCGCGAACCAATTCCCAATCGGATTCTACGGCGAAGGAAAGATTGCAGGCAATCCCCTCGGCGCGATACTGCATCACGCCGTCTCTGTGCGTGAAAGACAGCCGCACCCCTTCTCCTTCGAGTTCGACACTCTCCAACGCAAGCGCGCCCGCGCCCGTGGTGAACTCCACGCCTGCCCGCATGCCCGTTCCGTGAAGCAGCCATGCGCCCAGGTAGAACGCTTCCACCCCCGGCTTCCCTTTGCCATGCGTGATGCGAATGTGCTGAATGCGGGGCAACGCGGCCAGCGTGGCCGGTTCATCGAAGGCCGCGGCGATTGCTTCCCGCCATGAGGTGATCGCGGTCCATCCCAGATCGTCAATCACGTGCCCCTGTTCCCGTTGCCGTGCGATCAATTCCATGGCGGCAAATGCTCGAGGCGCACGCCGCGAGTCCACCACGATCTTGTCCGCCATCCGCAACAGCGGCTCGAAGCCCGCCAGTGCGAACAGATGCATGCTGCGGCACAGCAGAACCACCGGCAGGTCGGGCGCAATCAGGCTCAAAACGATGCGCGGCAATTCCACCAGGCCGCCTTCGCTTGATCGCAACTGCACTTGCTCACAACAGATCTGCTGCCGCCGTCCGAAAGGCTTCCAGCACAGTGCCGTCACACGCGAATCCAGTTCCGGATCCGCTCCGTCGCGAATGCGCAGCACGATGGCGCGGCTCGGGTGTGCGTGCATCACCTCCATCACCATCTCATCCAGAACGCTCGCTTCTTCCTCTTCATCCGCTGCAATCAGCAACGTCATCGCACAAGCGCGTAACGTGCCGCTGTCGTCCGTCTTCCCGTGCCCGGTCCAAAGCTCGGCGAGTTCCTTCAGGATCAATTCCGGCGTCACTGCGGCGCTCATTACGGGATCCTCCAGGTGTGGCCGCGCCGCGCCAGCATGTCTTCACTGCACTGCGGGCCCCACGTTCCTGCCTCGTAATTCGGCAGATCGAATTTGGTGTTCGCCCATTGATCGAGAATGGGCTGCACCACCTGCCAACTCGCGTCCACCATGTCCTGCCGTGTGTAAAGCGTCGCGTCGCCCGTGATCGCATCGAGCAGCAGCGTTTCGTACGCCGTCGGAGTGCGTACGCCGAAGCTCGACCCGTAGTTGAAATCCATCGACACGGGGCGCAGTCTCATCCCGCCGCCGGGGTTCTTCGAAAGGAAGCGCAACGAGATTCCTTCTTCCGGCTGAATGCGGATGATCAGCAGGTTGGGGCTCGGGCCCTGATGATTGTCGCGCGTGAAAATGCTCAATGGAGCCGAGTTGAAATGGATGGCGATGTCCGTCACTCGCTTTGGCATGCGCTTTCCCGTGCGGATGTAGAACGGTACACCGGCCCAGCGCCAGTTGTCGACAAAGAACGTGGCCGCTGCGTAAGTGTCGGTCTGCGACTCGGGGTCGACGCCTGGCTCCTGCCGGAACCCCGGCAAATCCTGCCCGCCGATGCGTCCCGGCCCGTACTGCCCCTTCACGGCGTGCGTGCACAGTTCCTCTTCTTTCAATGGCCGGATGGAGCGCAATAACTTGGCGCGCTCATCACGCACGGCGTTTGGTTCGAACATCGCCGACGGCTCCATCGCGATGGTCGCCATCACCTGCAGCAAATGATTCTGAATCATGTCGCGCAATGCGCCGGAACCCTGATAGTACCCGCCGCGGCCCTCCACCCCGATCGACTCGGCTGCGGTAACCTGCACATGGTTGATGTAACGGCGGTTCCACAGCGGCTCGAAAATCCCGTTGGCAAAACGGAAAGCGAGTACGTTCTGCACCGTCTCCTTGCCCAGGTAGTGATCGATGCGATAGATCTCCTGCTCCGGGAAAACCTGCTGCAGCTTCTCATTCAGTTGGCGCGCGCTGTGCAGATCGTAGCCGAACGGTTTCTCCACCACCACGCGGCGCCATCCCTTGCCTCGGGAAAGCCCAGCGGCATCCAACCCCTGCACAACCGGCTCATAGTGGCTCGGTTGCGTGGAGAGGTAAAAGAGGATGTTCCCCGCCGTTTGCGCTTCATGCTGCGCCAGCCGCTCTGCCAGCGTTGTGTAGAAGCCTTTGTCCTGTAGATCGCCGGGAACGTAGTACAGCCCGCGCGCGAATTCTTCCCACAGCGATTCCTCAAAAGGGCTGTCCTCCAGGAATTGCTTCACCGCCACTTTCATCCTGGCCCGATAGTCGTCGTCCGACATCTCCGTGCGCGAATTTCCGTAGATCACATAGCCCGCCGGAAGCCGCCGCTCGTAGGCAAGCCGGTACAGTGCCGGAAGCAGCTTGCGCTTCGTCAAATCGCCATTGGCGCCGAATATCACCACTGCGCACGGAGGCGCCCTCCGCTCAAAGCGCAGTGGATCTTGAAAAGGATTGCCCTCCGCCATGGAATCACCATAGCATGTGAATTGTGACGCGACGTTAGAATAGGGAAGTAAAGATGGCCTCGCAACCAAAGCATCTGCTCACCGCGCAGCAGTATCTGGAACTGGAGAAGAATGCCGCGTACAAGAGCGAGTTCTTCTATGGCGAAATGTTCGCCATGTCCGGGGGCTCCATCAACCATGCTTCGATTGGAGGCAACCTCTACCACACACTCCGCAGACTGCTGCGAGACTCGAAATGTAAGCCCTACAATTCCGATGCACGAATCGTAGTGGATCCTCAGGCGCACTACGCCTACCCGGATATCTCCATCGTGTGTGGCGAGATGCAGCAGGCAGGCGAGGCGGGGGATTCCATCGCCAACCCTGTGGTGATTTTCGAAGTGCTATCCCCTTCCACGGAGCGGCATGACCGCGGGGCGAAGTTTCGAAGCTATCAAAGCATCCAAAGCCTGCGCGAGTATTTTCTGGTTTCCCAGGACAACGCACTTGTCGAGAGGTTTGAGCGTACGGACGATGGCAGATGGACCATCTCCTATCACGAGGGCATGAATGCGAGCGTGCAGATTGCCAGCGCCCCCTGCGAGCTTGCACTGAATGATGTCTACGAAGACATTGTCTTTGCGGCGGATCAATAGCGCGGCACGGACCGGTCGATCTCAATACTCCACAAATCAATCCCACCGCTCATGCTCTGACAATTCTCTACCCCTTGTTGCCGCAGCCAGTTCACCACCGACAAACTGCGCATTCCGTGATGGCAGAACACGACTACTAACGACTCATCCGCGGCCGCTTCGAGCGACTGCACTCGCGCCGGCACCGTATTCATCGGTACCAGATGCGCGCCCTCGATGCTGCAAATGGCATGCTCGTGCGGCTCGCGCACGTCGATTAGAACGACGCGCGCGCCGCTGTCCACCAGATCCTTCACTTCTTTCGGTGTGATCTCAAAAGCCAGATTCTGTTCCGCCACGAGGCTGATTGTAGCGAGTCTCAGTTCGGGCGGGCAAAGATTACCAGGTGGCCTCCCGGTTCAAAGACTCCGATTTCCGTCATCCCGTAAGGGGTCGTTCGCACAGGAAATGCCACCGCCACGCCATCCAGCTTCTTCACCATCCCTTCGAAATCCTCTACTTCCACAAACAGGCAGCTCTTTGCCGCGCGCGCGTAATCCGCCAGCATCGGCAGGTCTTCGGCGACACTGGCATGACTCTGCAACATCACTTCGGCATCGCCCTTCTGCAGAATGGCGAAACCCATGGCGTCGCCTTGGGGAACGGAAACAGTAAGATCGAACCCGGCTTTGCCGGTCCAGAATTGAACGGATTCCTCAATCCGCTCCATCGTGAGTATGGCTGAGACTTTCATGAACCGAGTGTAACGGCTCAGCCGCGGAGGAAGATTGTAAAAAACGGACAGGGCTCTCGCCCGTGAACTGGCGAAACTCGTGGATGAAATGCGCCTGGTCGTAGAAGCCGCAGTCGAGTGCCAAGGCCGTCAAATCGCCGCGCTTTGCTCCACGCAAACGCGAGAGGATATGGCGAAACCGCAGTATGCGCGCCAATTGTTTCGGCGCCAGTCCCGTGCGCGCCACACACCGCCGGCGAAATTGGCGCTCGCTCACTCCGGCCTGCGAAGCCAGCCAGTCCAGATCCGCCATCCCTCGCCTGCTCTCCAACTCGGCAATCGCATTCTGCACGGCGTCGGCCTGTGGCGCCGGCAGAATCGCACCGCAGATAGCAATCCGCTCCTGCACCGTCCTGGCGTCATCCAGCCGCGTCTTTAATAACCGTGCGTCATGAGGATGGATTGCCTGCCACTCCACTGCGGCATCTCGCAATTCATCCGCACCCAGCCCCAACCCCATGCCTCCCGGACGGAAACGAATCGCGAAGATCTCCGTGCCCGCACTCGCACCCGCGTCCACATACTGCGTCATTGCACCGATTACTTCCAGCCGTGACAGGCCTCCCTCGCGCGTGTACATCAGGTCCATGCATCCATCGGGATACACGCGATGGGACCCATCCGCCGCCGCACACGATGCCCAAAAACACTCCACGCTTGCAGCGAGTCGAGGCGGCGGACCGAATTCGCGATACGTGTTGAGCACTCGATCTATTTTATTCCGGTATGCGATATGATAGCGGCAATTCCGAGGAGCTGCTTTCCTATGAAGAAATCCATCACTGTTACCATCAACGGCACAAAACACACTCATGATGTAGAGCCACGCCTGCTGCTCATCCACTATCTGCGTGAAGTGGTGGGGCTCACCGGACCGCACATCGGATGCGAGACATCCATTTGCGGAGCCTGCACCGTCAGCGTCGATGGCAAGGCAATCAAGTCTTGCGCGATGTTCGCCGTCCAGGCCGATGGCCGCGAGATCCTCACCATCGAAGGGCTCTCCGCCGATGGAAAGTTGCACCCCGTGCAGCAGGCCTTCTGGGAGGAACACGGATTGCAGTGTGGCTACTGCACACCGGGCATGATCATGGCATCGAAGCAATTGATCGAGCGCAATCCATCGCCCACCGAAAGCGAGATCCGTCACGGCCTGGAAGGCAATCTCTGCCGCTGCACCGGCTATCAGCATATTGTTGCCGCGGTGAAAGCCGCCGCCGCGAAGATGGGAGCGTAACCGCGATGGCCACCACAATCACCAAGCTCGATACCCTCGTCGGCCGCAAGATCAAGCGCAAAGAAGATCCGCGCCTCATCACCGGAACCGCCACCTATGTGGACGATATCCAGATGCCCGGCATGTATCACGCCTGCATCGTGCGTAGCCCCCATGCCGCGGCGCACATTCGCGGAATCGAAACGAAAGCAGCCCTGGAGCTTCCCGGCGTCGTCGCCGTCTACACCGGAGCCGATGTGAAAGATGTCGGCCCCGTTCCCTGCGGCGCATCGCTGCCCGGACTGCGCGTGCCGCATCATCACATCCTTGCCCAGGATCGAGTCTATTACGTCGGACACCCGGTGGCCGTGGTCGTCGCGCGCGATCGCTACATCGCCCGCGATGCCGTTGATCTGATCGAAGTCGATTTCGATCCCACCGATGCCGTCGCCGATCCGGAGAAAGCATTAGCCGAAGGCGCCCCCGCTGTACACCCGCAATGGCCAGACAACATCGCCTTCAACTACCACCAGGAAAACGGTGAGGTGGACAAGGTCTTCGCCGAAGCCGAAGTGGTGGTGAAGCAGCGCATCACCAGCCAGCGCCTCATCCCCTGTTCCATGGAAACGCGCGGCGTGGTCGCCGATTACCGCAGTGGCGAGAAAGCGCTCACCATCTACTCCTCCAGCCAGATTCCACACCTCATGCGATCGCTGGTGGCGGGCATGCTCGGCATACCCGAAAACAAGCTCCGCGTGGTTGCCCCCGAAGTCGGCGGCGGATTCGGCTGCAAGCTCAACGTCTACGCCGAAGAAGCACTGATGGGCTTCATCGCCATTCGCACTGGAAAGCCGGTGAAGTGGATCGAGTCGCGGCGCGAACACATGCAGGCCACCATTCACGGCCGCGGCCACGTCGACTACTACGAAATTGCTGCCCGCCGCGATGGCGTCATCACCGGCATCAAACTGAAACTCATCCAGGATCTCGGCTCCTATCATCAATTGTTGACGCCGGTCATTCCTACACTGAGTGTGCTCATGATGCCCGGCTTATACCGCTGCAAGACGGTGCGCGCGGACATCGTCGGCGTATTCACCAACTGCGTCCCCACCGACGCCTATCGCGGCGCGGGCAGGCCCGAAGCAACCCACGGCATTGAACGCATGGTGGACATCCTCGCCGCCGAATTGAAGATGGATCCCGTCGAGATCCGCCTCAAGAACTTCATCCACAGCGACGAGTTCCCCTATGCCACCGGAACCGGGCTCATGTACGACAGCGGTGACTATACCAAGCCGCTCAAGACCGCCCTGGAAATGGCGAACTACAACGAACTGCGTGCGGAGCAAACAAAAGCGAGAGCCGCTGGAAGGTACATGGGCATCGGCCTTTCCACCTACGGAGAGATCTGCGCCATTGGCCCATCGCCGGCCACACCAGCGGGCGGGTGGGAGAGCGCCACGGTCCGTGTCGAGCCTTCGGGCACAGTCACCGTACTCACCGGGATCAAGCCACAAGGCCAGGGCGAAGAAACCACCTTCAGCCAGATCGCCGCGGATGAGCTCGGCGTCGGCTTCGACGACGTGGTTGTGATGCACGGCGATACGTCGGTGGTGCAGTACGGAATCGGAACCTTCGGTTCGCGCGCTACAGCCATCGGCGGCACCGCGATGTACCTCGCCATCCAGGAACTCAAAACCAAAATCAAACGCTTCGGCGCCATGCTGCTCGACTCCGATGATGTCAGCTACGCCAACGGGCGCTGCACCTGCAACAAGTCGGGCAAGAGTGTTTCACTCGCGGAAATCGCCGGCGCCGCGCATCGCGCCATGAAGCTCCCCGCCAATACCGAGCCCGGCTTGGTGGCCTCCAACTTCTGGGAGCCGCCCAACTTTACCTTCCCCTTCGGGGCGCACATCGTTGTCACCGAAATCGACAAAGACACCGGCGCGATTGAAATCCGGCGCTACATCGCCGTGGATGATTGCGGCAAAGTGATCAACCCGCTCATCGTCGCCGGTCAGGTGCAGGGAGGCGTCGTCCAGGGCTTGGGCCAGGCGCTCTATGAACACGGGATCTACGATGACTCCGGCCAGCTTCTCACCGGCGAGTTCATGGATTACGCCATCCCCAAAGCTTCGATGTCACCCAATATCGAAATGGCGAGCACCGAGACCCCTACGCCCGTCAATCCGCTTCGTGTGAAGGGTGTCGGCGAAGCAGCCACCATCGGCTGTTCCCCCGCGGTGGTGAATTCGGTTGTGGACGCGTTGAGTCCGCTCGGTGTACGCCACCTCGACATGCCGCTGACTTCGGAAAAAATCTGGAAAGTGTTGCAGGGAGGCCGCGCATGATTGCCCAGAACTTTGATTACTTGACGCCCGTCAGTCTGGCCGAGGCCTTCGATCTGCTCAACGACCCCGGCGCGAAAGTGATGGCCGGTGGCATGAGCCTCATCCCGATGATGAAGCTCCGCCTCGCCGCGCCCGAAAGGGTCGTCGATCTGCGCCACGTGCCGGGGCTCAACAAAATCCAGCAGGATGGCGCCATGCTCCGTATCGGCGCCATGACCACGCATCATGAACTCGAATCCACGCCACTGGTGCGCGCGGCCTGCCCGTTGCTCGCCCAGGCCGCCGCGGCGATCGGCGACGTGCAGGTGCGTAACGTGGGAACCATCGGAGGCAGCATCGCCCATGCCGATCCTTCCGCCGATTACCCCGCGGCGCTGCAGGCGCTCGAGGCCGAGATTCGCATCGCCCATCGCGGCGGAGAACGTACGGTCTTGGCCAAGGATTTCTTCCAGGACACCTTCACCACTGCCTTGGAGCCGAACGAATTGATCGTGGAAATTTCCGTGCCTCTCGAAGCGAAATGCACCGGCGCCAGCTATCAGAAGATGCTGCAGCCGGCTTCCGGCTTTGCCATCGTCGGCATCGCTGCCAGGGTCTCCATGGACGGCGGCAAGGTCAGCATGGTGCGTGTCGGCGTGACGGGGCTCGGTGGATCCAGCTATCGTGCCGCCAATGTCGAGGCTCTGCTCGTTGGCTCGGAAGGCAGCGCGGCTGATATCGGCAAAGCCGCTGCTGTGGTTGCGGAAGGCATTGATGCCAACAGTGACATCCACGCTTCGGCGGAGTATCGCGCGCATCTGGCGCGAGTCTACACCGCCCGCGCACTCTCGGCAGCCATCGCAAGGGCTGAAGCGCAGTGAAGATTCACGGATCCCATGCCTTGCCCGCCGGCGCTGCACGCGCTTACAACCTGCTGCAGGATCCGGAAGTGCTCGCGTCCTGCATGCCCGGCTGCGAAAAGTTGGTGAAGGTTGCTGATGGCACGTATGAAATGAAGATGAAGATGGTGCTCGCCGCCGTCTCCGGCCAGTTTGATGGGAAGGTGCGCATCACTGACCCCGATCCTCCTCATAGCTTCAAGCTCGTGGTGGAAGGAACCGGCCGCATCGGCTTCATGAAAGGCGAAGGACTGCTCCGCATCACACCCGGCGGCGAGCAATGCACGGTGCAATACGACGGCGATGTTCATGTCGGCGGAACCATCGCCGCCGTCGGCCAGCGCCTCATCGACAGCACCTCGAAACTGATGATCAAACGTTTCTTCGACAAGCTCTGCGAGCGGGCCGCTGCCGCGTCGGCGCCTTGAAGCAATCACGCACGCTAATGCCTTCCAGTGCGCTATTGTCACTTACCGTGCTGGATTCTCTTTAGCGTCTTCATCGTATTTCGTTGCACTTCCTCCTGGAGATCGCGCGTCGGAAGCTGCTCTGGTTCGTCGAACTCTCCCCAATATCCCTTCTACTTCTTGCTGTGCGGTTTTTCGGCCATCTTGCCGCCGGGCCCGAATGTCGCATACAGCATGGTGCCGATGATCGGCGTCTGTTTGGGCACGGTCAGCGGCGAGGTGTAATGTTACTGATAATCTTTGTGCTATTAAAGGAGAACTATGCAACTGCGCAAAGCGTTATTCGTCGCATTTGTAGCCACGGCGTTGCAATACGCACTCCCCGCAGAGACTGATGCAGAGATCGCTAGCCTTAAGGCGCGGCTCGACGCTCAGCAACGAGAACTCGACCAAGTGCGACAACAAGTCGACAAGCAACTGCAACAACAGCTTGAAGCCATAAACCGCCGTTTCGACGATGCGGCGGCTTCTATGAACAAACTCCTGGCGCTGGTAGGTATCTTCGGCGCCCTCAGCAGTGCGTTTGCCTTCACGACTTGGTTCAAAGGGCGAAGTGACTACCTCACTGAACGCAAAGGACAGGAAGCTCTGGTCAATCAGCAAGTCAGACTCGGCGACGAACTCATGGGGCGATCTAAGGAACTCGTAGACCACCAAATCGAGAGTATCGCTAACCTCCGCAATGTGATCAGTCTCGTCGCCGAAAGTTTCAGTCTACAAGTCAAGCGGGAAAAAGGCCTTGAGGAATTTACTGAACTTGCTGCCGACCTCAATGAGCACTACAAAGCCTCCTACGCCAGGGCACGAGACGGAATCCTTTCATTGAACGTCACCAGAATGGGTTGGACAACCTTAACAATGGCCCAATACCGCATCGCTGCGCGCGCAAGAGCGGAATTTCGAGCCATTCCAGAACGATACCTGAGGCGCGAACAAGAAGAGCGACCGCTTGAGTTCGCTTCGGTTTGCCAGCGTATTGGGACTAGCGCCTTTTACGCTAACGACATCGAATACGCACAAGAACTTCTAGATCGGGCTTGGAATACATACAAAACTTTCGAAGATAGCAAAGGCACATTCCCCGAAGACTATCGACTCCCTCGAGCAACGACGGCGTTCTTTCTCGGGCTAATCGCGAAGAGTTGGATAGGCGAAGGACAAGAACTCGCCAAAGCGCTGAACGAGGCACGCAAGTGGATCGGTGCGGCACAAGATCTGATCAACGGCGACAAAGAGCGCGCGAGGACAGAATTCCAAATCCCAGTGACACATGCGGAAGTCCTATCGTACATTGAAAGCACGCGAAACGATGCGCGACAAGTTCTCGGTGATATAGGCATCTACGACAAGAATGCTATCATCACCCGTCTTGAGCGAGTCGCGACTCGGGACGACAACCAGCAACGACTGCTGGCGCGTGCTTATTTAATACGCGGTAATGTTGAACAAGCCGTCGGCCGCGACCCCAAGGACTACTACGACCGGGCTCGCCAACACGACCCTGAATATGCGTACACAACGCTGGCCCTTGCGTCCGCAACAAAGGAAACTGAGGAGAGGCGTGTGCTGTTTACCGCCGGGCTTGACGCACTTAAACCACTCTTGGACAAACCAGAGGTCACTGCAATGGCGCTTGCGCTCGCTTGGGCGACCATCGCCACTCACGAACTGAACAGGACTGCCGAACGCGATAAGTACCTTCAGCGACTTCAAAATATCCAAGCAACAGGATCCATCAATGCTGGCGACCGACAACCGCTCTTTTTTAACCCGCTCAGCAAGAATCTGTGCCGTCTGAACGAACTGCTGGAGAGTATTTCAGAATATGTGACAAAAGTTGAGAAGGAAGCGACGCGGCATAGCGAGCAAGAGAACAGGAGGCTGGAGGAGTGAGTCAGCGAGCCCGTCGGCACGTATTTCGTACTGTCGGGCTATGCGGCCTATCCATACCTGTCCGTTGACGGTTCGGGCATCCAACGATGATCGGCGTCTGGCTCCCGGGGCTGGCTGTCTTTGTGCCATGGCGCAGTTCGGCGATTACGCCTTATGGCCTGACGATCGGACTCGCCGCCTTGGCTGTTTGCTGCTGGCAAGAAGCCGGAGAGTCATGGCACAGAAACCTCCTTTGTCATGATCTTCCGCCCGCCTCGCTTTCGAACCTCCAAGTGTTCTCCCCCACCGCTGCACCCATCGTAAAAACCGATGCCTCACATCCACTCTTTGTCAGAATCGAACAATCTCCTTGTCGCGTCTGGATAGGTGTGCGGGGAGCAAACCCCACGACAAAACCACAAGGAGAACCACACATGAAACACCTCTTCACCTTCTTGGCTTTCGCCGCCCTGGCGATGCCTATGATGGCCGACTCCCAGGCCTTCCGCGGGATCATCGGCGACGCCGCCAACATCCAGCGCGACGCCGAAAAACTCAGCCGCGACCTCAAGCAGAAGGCCCTCGACGAGGCCAAACTCAAGGAAGACATCACCACCCTCAACGCCGATGTCGCCAAACTCAAACAGGACGTCGCCGAACTGGATGGCAAACTCTCTTCCATGACCGAAGCGCAAAAAAAGGACTGGGAACTCGTGAAGACCAAGGCCGAATTGATCACCATCTTCGCCGGCCGTAAGGCCACGCTGATGGAATCGGGTGAATTCAAAAAGAACCGGTCCATCCTCCGCGCACATGCTGACGGCATCGCCAAACGCGCCGCCATGCTGCAGCAGACCGTGAACCGGCTGGATAAGTAACAATCGGCCCGCATGACGCGGGAGGCGCCATCCATCGCGCCGGCGGATTGCACCTCCCGCACGAAGCCCGGTGAACTAAACCGCTATCGCAGTACCATATCGCTCGCGGCAATCGCGCCTGCCCTGCGGCAGCAGTCACGTGCATTCAAAATAATTGTTGCGCCAATAACTGTCCCATTCTCAATAAACTCACCCCTTTATCTTCCGTAATTCCTTCCCCGTTCCGGCTCCCTTCTCCTAAACTCGAATCGGAGGTCTCAAATCATGACCCGCTCCGAGCAATCCAGGATCAACGGCGCGCGTTCGCGTGGGGCTACCACGCCAGAAGGCCGTGCCCGCTCTGCCCTCAATCACACCAAGCATGGCATGCATTCTTCGGCCGTCGTGCTCGAAACCGAATCGAAGGAAATCTTCCACGAACTCGCCAACCTCTATCACGGCGTCTTCCTCCCGCTTGACCCCTTCGAGTCCGATCTCGTCAACAGCCTCGTCCAATCCCGTTGGAAGATCCGCCGCCTCGAAGCAATTCACTCCGCCGAACTGAACCTCGCCATCACCGAGCATCGCGCCGAACACATCCAAAAATACGGTCCCGGTATCCAGTCGCCCGACCTCCTCCACGCGCTCGCCTACCGCACCAACGGAAAATACCTCGAAACTCTCGACAAACACCTCGACCGCCAGGAACGCCTGTTCACCCGCACCTACCGCAATCTATCAAAATATCGCAAGGATCACCCGCTGCCTTCCATCGAGGAACTGCAAGACCTGGATCAGGACTTCCCGTCAAACACCGAAACGCAAAATGAAGCATTCGAACCCGAGACGCCGCCCGATCCAACACCCGAACCTGTGCCGGAAATCGAAAAGGAGCGATTCGAACCCGAGAAACCCGATCCCGTCCCCACGGAACCCCAACCCGAGCCCAAACCTCTCCCGGATCCCCCTGATCGCTTCGCTCTCTGGCCGCCGGAAGTGCGCTTCATGGTGGACAACTACCCACCCATCCGTGAGATGTTTCTCGAGGCAATCGAAACCGAAACGAAACTGGGGAGGATCAAACCGTATAAGGGCTCGCACTAAACGGTATGCGGTGCGCCATGCGGAGCCATGATCCGTTCCTCCACCGGCATGATCATCCACACCACCAGGTAGGCGATCGCGCCCGGAAGAAATCCCGTAATCGCGGCCACTGCCACGGTGAGAATTCGTACCAACGTCACGTCCACATTCAGATACTTGGCAAGACCGGAGCAGATACCGGCGATCTTCTTGTCATACGCCAGCCGGTATAGCCGCTTGGGAGCCTCATGCGCATGTTCGGCCTCCCAGACAGGAGTCGATTTCCCGCAGGCCGGACAGAATCTGGCCTCAGCGGCCACTTCGCGTCCACAGTGTGAGCAGTACATAAGCGGATCTCCTGTTCAGGAAGACGAGCCGCCCGCAACGAATGTTCCTTCGTTCACGCTGTTGCCTCTCGTTCACGCTCGTGCGGCCCTAACCAGCTGATTCTGCATTGTGGCCCGCACCGTGCATGGAGCGGCTGCAATGAAATCGCGCATTATCTCCCTACTGCTCCATGTGGGGGCAGTCTTCGCCATGCTGCACCTCTCCGCGATGATCGACGTGCAGCGGCCACAAACCGTGATCCAGATCGCCGATACGAAGATCGTTTATCACCCCGACAAGCCGCCCCCGTTGCCCGAAAACGACGCAGGTGGCGGTGGACGCGATGTTCTTCCCGCAAGTTTAGGCGAACCACCCAAAGCGGCGCCGCGCCAGTTCCTGCCGCCTACCGCGCGGCACTCCGATCATGTGCCCGCGCTGCCGGTGGAGCCTACCATCGCGGGGCTCGCCGATGGCGATCAGCCCGTCGTCATCGGCCTGCCCGGCGGCGTCCCCGGACCCCCTTCCGATGGCCGCGGCGGACCCGCTGGGATTGGCTCGGGGCCAGGACGCGGCATAGGACCTGGCGGCGGTGATGGCATCGCCGGCCGCGGCCAACTGGGTTGGAGCGAAGGACCCACCGTGCTCTATCAGCTCGAGCCCGAATACTCCGAAGAAGCCCGCAAAGCGCGATTGACCGGCACCGTCGTGTTGTTCGTGACCATCGACGAGAAAGGGCGCGTCAGCCATGTCGAAGTGCGCCAGTCGCTCGGCCTCGGGCTCGACGAAAAAGCGATCGAGGCCATCCGCAAATGGCGCTTTCGCCCGGCCAGGAAAGACGGCAAACCCGTCACCAGCACCGCCATCGTCGATGTCGGCTTCCACCTGCTCTAGACGCTTTATTCGTTGTACGGCAGCGGCAGGTAGTCGTAGTCGAGAATCATCTTCTCCTGCAGTGCAACGCCGAGCTGCCGCTGGATCGCTGCATACTCCGGCTTGCCCGCCAGATTGTGAAATTCGTTCGGATCGGCCTGCAGATCATATAGCTCCAGCACGGCGCGTTTGCCGAAGTAGATTCGTTCGTGTTCCGGCTTCAGCTTGCCCGCCTGGTGGGCCTTGAGGATATCCTGCCAGCCGGGGTCGGCGGCGCTGTCTACCGGCCAGTATTCCATCTGCGGCGTGCAGTTGAAGATCAGTTTGTACCGCTCATTGCGCACGCAACGCGACAGATCGAAGCTGTTGGCTTTCGTCTCGGCAGTGAACGTCGCTCCGCCGTGCACGTTGCGTGCGGCGAAAATGTACTCGCGGTGCTTCTCCGTTTTTCCCGTAAAGAGCGGCAGAAGGCTCTTGCCCGACATCGCCGGCAAAGGAGGCAATCCGGCGGCATCGAGAAACGTCGGCGTCACGTCTTCTCCCGACGCGAGCGCCGTTGACGACGTGCCAGGCTTGATCTTGCCCGGCCAGCGCGCCAGACAGGGTACGTTCAGCCCCGGATCGTACAGCGACCCCTTGCCATGGGGAAACGCCAGTCCGTTGTCGCCCATGAAAATGATCAGTGTGTTCTCTTTGAATCCGCGGTTCTCCAGTACATTCAGAACCGTTTGAAACTCGCTGTCCATGCGAGCCACTTCGTCGGAATAGCGGCCCAGGTCGTCTCTCACGCCTGGCAAATCCGGAAGATAAGCGGGCACCCGCAGCTTCTTCGGATCGTGCGGCTTCGGAATCGCATCGCGGTCCCACACGTGATGGGGATCGTTGAAATTTACCCACAGGAAGAACGGGCGGTGCTTCGGCGCTTTGTCCAGAAACTCGTTGATCTTCGCTTCCGTCTGGTCGCGCCGCGAGTTCTTGTCAAGCCAATCGACGCGCTTGTCCCAAGTCCGCACGCCGTGTTCATCGAAGATCTTCGTGCTCACAGGGCCAGGGTTCGCGGGCCCATCCAGATGGAACCAGCGCCGGCAAACGCCCGTAAAATAGCCCTTCTTCCGCAGCAACTCCGGCAGCGTCGGAATGTCCGCAGGCAGCGGCGAGGTGAAGCGCCCCATGCGGCAGGCCACCGGCGATCGCCCCGTGAGAAACGCCGTCCGCGACGGCACGCACTGTGGGGCCGCGGTGAACATCTTGTCCAACCGCATGCCCTCGCGCGCGAACCGGTCCAGGTTCGGCGTTTGAATCACAGGGTCGCCATAGGCACCCAGGAAAGGAACGGAATGATCGTCGCTCAGAATGAAGACAAGATTGGGCAGCGTGCTGGCTGCGCCTGCTTGACTCGCGGCGAGCAGTCCTGCGGCCAGTTGACGGCGATTCAGTTTCGACATTGCTCAGACTTTCTCCGGCATCGTGTAGGGAGCACGCCAGGTGCGGCCCAGCATCTTGTTGGCCTCGGCGTCGTTCTTCACCTTCTCCGTTGCTCCATCGAAATGGATCATCCGGCCCGTCCGCTGTGCAATGTTCGCCAGATGCGCCAGCGAACTCGACATGTGAATCTCGCGCGCGCCTGCGTTCAGATCCGCCGCCCGGCGGCTGCGCAACGCCTTCACGAAGTTCTCAAAGTGCGGCAGATCAGTGATGTCGTTCGTGCCGGTGGCCTTCGGCCCTGGCGTGCGCTTCGGCCCAAGGAACGTGTAGTAGCTCGAATAATCGGGCAGGATCATGTAGCCTTCGGTACCCACGAAGATGACTCCCACTACGTTCTTCTTGTCCAGGAACGGATACTCGGCGCCCATGCCGGCTTCGGTGTTCGTATAGCCCCCGCGTGTTTCAAAGGACACCAGCACATCGCGGTTCGCCCATTCGAACATAATGGACTGCACCTGCGGCGCCTGCTGCTGATCCTTGTGCACATAGGCGCCGCCCATCGAGACAATCTTGCTCGGGTGCGTGTCCAGATCGAGAGCCCAGCGCATGATGTCGAGTTCATGCACGCCCTGGTTGCCGATCTCGCCGGCGCCGTAATCCCACATCAGGTGCCAGCCGTTCCCCGAGGAGCCTTGAATCGCCTTCGAATAGGGGACCTTCGGCGCGGGGCCCAGCCAGCGGTCCCAATCAAGACCTTCGGGCACTGGCGATGGCGCGGGCTTCGGAATTGCGCCGCGATACTTGAACGCCACGCCGCGAGTCAGGTACACGCGCCCGATGACGCCTTCCTTCAGTTTGCGGATGCCTTCCACGATTTGTGGGCTGGAACGGTTCTGCGTGCCGTGCGCCACAATGCGGTCGTACTTCTTCGCGGCCTCAATCACCTTCGGGCCTTCTTGGATATTGTGCGTGCCGGGCTTCTCCAGATACACGTCCTTGCCTGCTTGGCAGGCCCACACCGCGCCGAGCGCGTGCCAGTGGTTCGGTGTGGCGAACGACACCACATCGATCTCCTTGTTGTCGAAGACCTGGCGCATGTCGGTCATCATCTCCGGCTTGCGGCCCGAAGCCTGCTCCTGTTCCGATACACGCTGCGCCAGCAACTTGCTATCGACATCGCACATGGCGGCGATCTCGACATTCTGCCCCTGCAGAGCGTTGTAGGCCTTGATGTGATCGCGCCCACGGCCGCGCAGGCCGACAATGGCCACGCGGATGCGATCATTGGGACCGCGCTTGTTGGCCGCAAATACGGGAGCGGCCAGCAGGCCGGCGGAGGTTACCAGAAACGAACGGCGATGCTGTTGGGACATTCCAACAGCATTGTACAGACTCTTGCTCGGTGGTTGCTAAACGGTGGCCGGGTCAGGGTGCACATAGGGCTTGCGGTACGGCCGCGCCAGCAACCGGTTCGCTTCCGCATCGCCCACTACCTGCTGCTTCGCCGCATCCCAGCGCAGGCTGCGTCCCAATTGCAGCGAGAGGTTCGCCAATATGCAACTGGCCGTCGAAATGTGGCCCTGCTCAATATCGGCAACCGGCTTGCTCCGCTTCTCAATGGCCGCAAGAAAATCCAGCATGTGATGACGGATGGCCGGCGCCACATGGCGCTCCAGCGCGGGCTCGGTTTCATCCTCCGGATAGCGCGCCAGCTCATACACCACCTTGCGCGACACGGCTTCGCCCGCGCCCAGCGGCCGGAAGTCGTACCCGTTCACGCTGCATTGCAGCGTGCCCTTGTCCCCGTAGAACGTCGCGGCCCATGGATACTGCGGGTCCGGCGCATGCCCGTAGGTGCGATGCGTCCACACCACCGGGAACTCTTCAAAGTCGAAAGTCGCCGACTGCGTGTCCGTGATGTTTGCCTTGCTCGCCTTGTCAATGAGGATGCCGCCCGAGGAACTGACACGCTTCGGCCAACCAAGATCAGCCATCCAGCGCACCATGTCCAGCATGTGGATGCACATGTCCCCGACGATGCCGTTGCCGTATTCCATGAAGGCGCGCCAGCGGCGTGGATGTGTCAGTTCGTTGTAAGGCCGCATCGGCGCGGGTCCGGTCCACGTCTCGTAATCCAGGTAGTCCGGCGCCGCGGTGTCCGGCGGATTGTTTCGCGCCCGCATGTGGTAGTAACAGCAGATGTCGACATAGCCGATCTTGCCCAGCAGGCCGGTCTTCAGAAAGCGGTCGCGAGCCTCCACAAGGTGCGGCGTGCTGCGGCGCTGCGTGCCCACCTGCACCACACGCTTGTACTTGCGCGCCGCGGTCAGCATCGCCTGGCCTTCCACAATGTCCACGCTGATCGGCTTCTGTACATAGATGTCTATGCCTGCCTTCGCCGCGGCGATCATCGGCAGCGCGTGCCAGTGGTCCGGCGTGGCGATCAGAACGATGTCCAGATCCTTCTGGTTCAACATCTCCCTGTAGTCGGAAAAGGTGCGTGGCTTCTTCTTCGATACCTGCCGCGTGGCGACAATGTCCGCAGCTTCAGCCAGCATGCGCTTGTCCACGTCACAGAGGGATACCACCTCCACAGGAGCCACCTGGATCAGGCGCAGCAGGTCGCACTTGCCATACCATCCGGTGCCGATCAAACCAACCCGTTTCTTCGTTTGTGCAGCCAGTTGCGAGGCATACACGGCCGCGCCCGTATGAACGAATTGCCGACGGTTCATGATGAGAAAAGTATACTTGAATAGCTATGCGTCCCACTCTTCCCGTCCTTCTATTTGCCCTGTCGCTTCAGGCGGACGATTTATCCCACCTGATGACGCTGAAGACCTATTCCCAGGAGCGTATCTCCTCGTTTGACCGAGACGGCGCCAACGACGATGGCGGCCGCAAAAACCCTTTAAAACCGGGGGAAACGCGGACCATCGGGGAGGTGCAGGGGCCAGGCATTCTCACCCATATGTGGTTCACCATCGCCGCGCCGGAGCCCTATCACTTAAAACAACTCGTGCTTCGAATGTATTGGGACGGCGACCCCCTTCCGGCCGTCGAGGCTCCCATCGGCGACTTCTTCGGGCTCGGCTTGGGTGAGTACTTCGTCTACGAATCGGGACCACTTTCGGTGGGCTCACAGAAGGCGCTCAACTGCTACTTCCCCATGCCGTTCCGCAAGTCGGCGAAGATCACCGTGACCAACGAAGGGCCGCAGAATGTGGGCTCGCTCTACTACAACTTCGACTGGCAGAAACATAAGTCCATTCCCGCCGATACGCCTTACTTCTACGCCGAGTACCGTCAGGCCACTCCAACCCCGGGTTGGACCTCCGACTGGAAGGCCAACGGCGACCCGAAGGTCAACAACCATCCCAACCTCGATGGCAGGAATAACTACGTCATCCTCGAAGCGGAAGGGCGCGGACACTTCGTTGGCGTGACTCACTCCATCCTGCAGAACCAGGGCGCATGGTGGGGCGAAGGCGACGAGATGATCTTCATCGACGACATGACAAAGCCCAAGATTACCGGCACCGGATCGGAGGATTACTATCTGGGCGCGTGGTGCTATGGCGGCTGCGGCATCTCACCGTTCGGCAGCGCCAAGCCCACGTTTGCCTTCAAGCATTACGGAAACCCCATGAATGGCGGTGATGCGCGTGGGGCGAAGTGGATGGTTTACCGTTTCCATACGGATTCCCCGGTGCCCTTCGACAAGCAGTTCAAGATGACCATTGAACACGGGCACGGCAACCACCGCTCCGACAATTTCTACACCGTGGCCTATTGGTATCAGCTTGGGTCGCACAAGAAGCGCCCGCCGCTGCCGTCGGTCGAAAAGCGGATGCCGCAGATGTACAACGTGGATGGCCCCACGGTAGGAAGGCCGTAAGTGAACCCGTCAACTCCGTTGCTCGCCATGCGCCGCATCTCGAAGCGATTCGGCGCAGCCGAGGTGTTGCGCCAGGTGGACCTCGACATCTACGCGGGCGAGGTGCATCTGCTCGCCGGAGAGAACGGGGCAGGGAAGAGCACGCTGATCCGGATCCTCGCCGGTACTCTCAGCGCCGATGAGGGCCGGATTGAGGGCAGCGCCGATGTCGCCGTCATTTATCAGGAGCTCTCGCTGGTGCCGACCATGACGGTTGCCGAGAATCTGTTTCTCGGCCGCATGCCGCGGCGTTGGGGTTTCATCTCGCCTTCAGAACTCGCCGCAAAGGCTAAGGAGTGGATCGACATTGACCCTCATGCCATCGTCGGCTCGCTGCCCATCGGCATGCAGCAGCGCGTGGAGATCGCTAAAGCGGCTTCCCGTAACGCCAAAGTGATCGTCATGGATGAGCCCACCAGCGCGCTCACCGCGGTTGAGGTGGAGCAACTGTTCACACTCATCGCGACACTGAAGCAGCGCGGCTGCGGCATTGTCTACATCACCCACAAGATGGAGGAGATCGAACGCATCGCCGATCGCATCACCGTGCTGCGTGACGGACAGGCTGTGGCTTCGCGGCCCGCGCCGCAGTTGCCGCGGGCCGAGTTGATCCGCCTCATGGTGGGCCGCGAAGTGAACGAACAGTTCCCCTCGCGCACCCCGGCGATTGGGTCCGAACGCCTGCGTCTCAAGGACTTCACCGTGCACGCCGGAGAGATTGTTGGCCTCGCCGGATTGCAGGGCGCAGGCGCCAGCCAGTTGCTGCTCGATCTGTTTCAGGATCCGCCAAAAGCAATCTCGGAAGGCGTGGCGCTGCTCACCAGCGATCGCAAGACCACAGGGCTGGTGCTCTCCATGTCTGTAACCGCCAATTGCGTGATGGCAGGCGCCACAAGCTCCTGGCGCAATCCGGCTGCGGAGCGGGCAGAGGCGCAGAGCCTTGCCGAAATGCTGCGCCTGCGGGCGGCATCGCTCGATATGGATGCCGGCGAGTTGTCCGGCGGCAATCAGCAGAAGGTGGCGCTTGCCAAGTGGATTCGCACCAAACCCACCCTGCTTCTATTGGACGAGCCGACGCGCGGCATCGACGTCGGCGCCAAGCAGGAGATCTATCAGCTCATGAACGAATGGTCGCGCCAAGGTGTGGCGATCCTGCTCATCTCCACTGAACTTCCCGAGTTGCTCGCCATGAGCGACCGCATCGTGGTGATGCGCCGTGGCCAGGTCTCGGCGGTGTTTTCCCACGCGGAAGCAACACCCGAAAAGGTCATGGAGGCCGCATGCTGAGAGCCGCCATAGCGTTGTTGATCGTAATCCTGCTCGGCCTTGCCTTTCATGCCGACGGCGCGTTCTACAAGATCGGCACCCATCGCGATGCGCTGCGCCAGGCGTCCGTCTACGGCATTCTCGCCTGTGGCATGACGATGGTGATCATTACCGGAGGCATCGATCTTGCCGCTGGCAGCATCCTCGGCTTCACAGCGGTCTGCTTCTCGATGATGAGTATCTGGTGGAGTTGGCCGCCCTGGATGAGTGTTCCCGCGAGCCTCGCCATCGGGGCCATCTGCGGCGGCATCAGCGGCAGCCTGGTGGTCTGGCCGAGGCTGCAACCTTTTATTGCCACACTTGCCATGATGGTGTTCGCGCGAGGGCTGGCCAAGACGGTCAGCGGCGGCGTCAAGGTATCTACGGCGCTTCCGAATGGGGATGGCACGTTTCGCTATGTGCAGGTGCCGGAGTTCTTCCGCTTCATTGACTCGCGGATTCTCGGCGGAAATCTGTCCATGGTAACGGTGATCTTCCTGCTCATTGCCGGACTTGGCGGTGTCTTGCTGGCGCGGCATATCTGGGGCCGGGACCTCTACGCCATCGGTGGCAACGAAGAGGCGGCCCGGCTGTCTGGCCTGCCCGTCAAACGTTCGAAGCTGCTCGCCTACGTGGCCTGTGGCTTCTGTGCCGCGGTGGCGGGCATCTGCCAGGCTGCCCAGGAACAACAGGGCGACCCCGAAGCGGGCGGGGGCTACGAACTGTCGGCCATCGCCATCGTGGTCATCGGTGGCACCAACCTGATGGGTGGGCGCGGCCACATGGGCCTCACTCTGCTGGGCACCATGACCATCGGCTATCTTGAGAAGATTCTTAGTATCAATGCTGTACCCGAGGCCGGACGCCTGATGCTCACCGGCGTGATCTTAGTGGCCGCTGTGCTCACACAGCGGCGGAGGCGATTCTGATATGCATCGTATATTCTTACCCGTTCTCATCCTGATTCTGGCGGGCTGTTCCGGCTCTTCCAAGCCAGAAGGCGCCAAGACATTCACCATCGGCATGAGCCAGTGCAACCTCGGCGAGCCCTGGCGCGTACAGATGAATGCCGATATCGACGCCGCGGCTAAAAAACATTCGAACCTGAAAATGGTTTTTAAAGACGCGCAGAACGATACGCTGAAGCAGCGCGCCCACATCGAGGAGCTGGTCAGTGCCAGCGTCGATGCGATTATCGTCAGTCCGAAAGAGTCGCAGCCGCTCACAGAGCCGATCGCCAAAGCATACCAGGCGAAGATCCCGGTGATCGTTCTCGACCGCGCCGTGCAAGGCGATCAGTTCACCTGCTTCATCGGCGCCGATAACAAGAAGATCGGCAAGGCCGCTGGAGAATGGCTGCGCAAGAAGCTGGGTCCGAAGGCGACCGTGGTGGAGTTGAAGGGACTCATGACCTCCATTCCGGGTCAGGACCGCAATCAGGGTTTCCGCTCCGGCATCGAAGGCTCCGGTCTCAATGTGGCGTTTGAGGCCGACATGAAGTGGCTGGAACCCGATGCCCGCAAGGAGATGGAGTCCGCGCTGGCACGCCTGTCGAAGATCGATGCGGTGTATGCGCACAACGACCCCGGCGCGCATGGCGCATGGCTTGCCGCCAAAGCCGCCAATCGCGAACGGGAGATGCTGTTCATTGGCATCGATGCCTTGCCCCATGAGGGAATCGCCTACGTCAAGCAGGGCATCCTCAACGCGACCTTCCAGTATCCAACCGGCGGTGCGGAGGCCATCGACACAGTGTTGAAGGTGCTCAGTGGCCAGCAGGTTCCGAAGACGATCGTGCTTGGCTCACGTGTTTATACCGCCGATAACGTGGAGCAAGGCGGGGAGGCATTACCTTAGGGAACCTTGATATCATCCCCAGATGAGGTTCCTCTGTCTCGCAGCCTATCTTGTCGTGTGCGCCGGCGTATCCATGGCGCAAACAGCATCCATTCAAGGCAATGTCAGGGATCAATCGGAAGCCGCTGTTGTGGGAGCGCAGGTCGCCGTCACCAACATCGAAACCGGTGTCCGCAATGAGTCTACTTCCAATGAAGCCGGCCTCTACAGATTTCCCAGTTTGCCTGTGGGCCGCTACAAACTGACCGCTACCATGTCAGGATTCTCCGTCGCGGAAGTGGCGGAGATCAAGCTCGACGTTGCACAAGCTGCGCGCGTCGATTTCACTCTCAAGCCAGGTGCGGTGACCGAAAGCATCAGCGTCAGCGCCTCGGCGGCGTTGCTCGATTCCGAGACCGCAACCGTGGGCCAGGTGATCGACAACAAGCGCATCGTCGAGCTTCCGTTGAACGGCCGCAACTACCTCGAACTGGCGCGGCTCACGGCGGGCACGACGGCAGCGCGCGGCTCGCGTCCGGAAGGCGAAGGCGTGTTCTCCGCCGGTGGCCAGCACGGCTACCAGGTGCAGGTGAACATCGACGGTGTCGACAACTCATTGACCTATTCCGGCGGCCCTATCGGCTTTGAAGCGCAGGCGGTGAAGCCCAGCGTGGACGCGGTAGGCGAGTTCCGCGTGGTCACCAACAACCTCTCCGCTGAGTACGGCACGCGCATGGGCGGCCAGGTCTTTGTGAACATCAAGTCCGGCACCAATCAGTTCCATGGCACGGTGTACGAGTTCCTCCGCAACTCCTCGCTCGACGGGACGAACTTCTTTGCCAACCGCAGCGGCTCCACCAAGCCGCCCTACCGGCAGAATCAGTTTGGCGCCACCATCGGCGGCCCGATCAAAAAGGATAAGACGTTCTTCTTTTTCTCTTACGAAGGCACGCGCACGCGGCTCGGCCGCAGCTTCACTTCCACCGTTCCCGTGACGGAGGTGCGTGACGGCAATTTCAATCGCATCCGGCCGGTGTTCGATCCCGCCACCACCGTGGGGACAGCGGCCAGTTTCACGCGCCAGGCGTTCCCCGGCAACATCGTGCCTAAGAACCGTTGGGATCCGCTGGTTCCCAAGCTGCTGGCGCTGTATCCGCTGCCGACGAACAACGGGCTGATCAACAACAACTACTTCTATTCGCCCAGCGAGAAGAATGATGTCGATACCTACGATGTGAAGGGTGACCACAACATCAGCGACAAGAGCCGTTTCTCGGTGCGGTACAGCCGGCGCAACCGGGATCGCTTCGAGCCGGGTCCGCTGCCGCTGCCGGCCGATGGTGGGCTGGCCACCACCACGATCATCCGCGGCAACAGCATTGCGGCGTCACACACCTACACCTTTGGGCCGACGTTGACCAACGAGTTCAAACTCGGCATCACCGACCTGCCGACGCGGTTCGACATCCCCTACGACAAGCCGCTGTTTGATGAGTACGGCATCAAGGGCATTCCGAAGACGAACCTTGCTTCTTCAAACGATCACGGCTATTCGCGGTTCACACCCGCCGGTTATTCCGAGATCGGGTCGCGCTCCTTCTGGCCCAATACGAACAACATGCGGAACTATCAGTTCTCCGACACGATGTTCAAGATCTGGGGGAAGCACAACATACGCTTTGGCGGCGAAGTGCGGCGTGAAGATGTGTTCCGTAACGCGGCGCGCTTTGCCCGCGGGCAGTTCGCCTTCAACCGCGAGTTCTCGGCCAATCCCGCCAATCGCGCGGCTACCGGCGACGGGCTGGCGGAGTTCATGCTCGGGTTGGCTGCCGGTGGAACTGTCGGCAACGAGAACGGTGAGTATCTGGTGCACACAGGGCTGGCCGGCTTCTTTCAAGATGACTGGAAGATCAGCCCGCGCCTGACGTTGAACGTTGGGATGCGATGGGATGCCTTCCTCGCCCCGTTCTTCCCGGACGGACGAGTTACGAATTTCGATATCGACTACACCGATGTGGGCCCCAACGCTCGCCTCAAGATGACGCGCTTCGCCAAGGGGGACTGCAACTGTGAGAACGATTGGAACAACTTCGCTCCGCGGCTGGGCTTCGCCTACAAGGTAACCGACAAGACCGTGGTGCGAGCCGGCGCCGGCATTATCTATGCCCGTGCCGATTCCGTGCAGACGCAATGGGCGCGCGGGCAGAATCAGGCGCCGGACTTCCTGGAGTTCGGCTTCGGCACGCTGGACCGCATCAATCCGCGGCTCACGCTGAGCGGTGGATTCCCCACGGTGGATTTCAACGTCAGTGACGTGCCGGGCCCGAACGCGGTGGGAATCACGACTTCGCACCGCTACCTTCCCACTCAGTATTCCCAGCAATGGTTCTTCGACGTGCAGCGGGAACTGCCGTTCGATACGCTGCTGACGTTGGGTTACAACGGCAACGGGACGCGTCAACTGCAACTAGCCATCAATCACGCGCTGCCCTATGACATCGCGCCGTCTCCGGTGCCACTGGCGCAGCGGAGGCTGTGGCCGTTCTATAACAACGTCACGCAGCAGGAGACGATGGGCTCACTCAGCTACAACGGCCTAATCACGAAACTGGAGAAGCGCTTTTCCAAAGGGCTGACGTTCCTTGGTTCTTACACGTGGTCGCACGCCATCGACAACGTCGACGAAGTCGGCAATGGCGAAGGTACGGGCGTGCTGAAGCCCTGGGACCGCAATTTGAACCGCGCCAGCTCGCTTACCGACATCCGTCATGGGTTCGTTTTCTCCTCGACCTATGAGTTGCCGTTTGGAAAAGGAAAAGCCTATCTGGCGAACTCGAACCGTATTGCGGACCTGGTGATCGGGGGATGGCAGGTGAGCGGAGTGTTCAGCCGCAGCACAGGCGAGCCGTTCACGGTGACCACGTCGGGAGGCATCACCAACGCGGGTGGCGCGGACCGGCCCAATCGCATTGGCGACGGCGCTCTCTCCGGCAGCCAGCGGTCGATCGACCGCTGGTTCGATGTTTCGGCCTTCACCGTTCAGCCACAGTACACCTACGGAAACTCGGGGCGGAATATCCTCTATGGGCCCGGCGTTACGAACCTCGACTTCTCATTAGCGAAGGTGTTCCGGCTCACGGAGAAGTTCCGGGTTCAGTTCCGCGCCGAAGCGTTCAATGCATCGAACACACCGGCCTTCGGCAATCCGGCGGCGAACATCAATACGCCTGGCGCCGGCACGATCAACTCCGCTGGCGAGCCGCGGCGTGTGCAGTTCGGCTTGAAGCTGCTGTACTAGCGGGCCGCGCTTCCCGCGGTTCTTCCCACATCCAGGCGCCGGTTCGTCAGCATGGCGTGAAACGCCTCGCGGTAGCCGGCTGCGTCGGAGTAATGACCCAGCCGGGCGCGGAGCACATTGCGTCCCAGCATCTCCATCTGGTTGGCGTAAAGGCCGCCGTCTCGCGTGCGGAAGGGGATCCACCAGAACCACTGCTGCTGCGAACTGGCGTTGGTCACATCTACATTGGGTGGGTACCGAAGTTCGAGTTCCTCCACGCGCTGGCCTCCGGTCACTCGCTGTTCGGCAATCATGGCTTGCGCGTGCGGGGAGTCGAAATCGGGGGCTTCCCAGGGATGATCGCCGCGATGGCTTTGCTCTTCGAGTTCGTGGATCAGCGCCGCGGCGGCGTTCATGTTCGCCATGCGCGCCAAGTCGTCGATATCGAGGCGGCGCAAGCGAAACTCTCCCACCATGGTGTGCTGATCGCCTGATACGAGTTCGACCGTGGCGGTGTGCACGCTGTCCCGAATCAAGCGATCCAACTCATCGCGGAATCGCCTCCGCCAGACCTCATCGGCGGCATTGCTGCCGGGCGCATTGGAGTTGATCTCGAGGCTCGCTTCACCGATGGATTCACGCACGTGGGTAGATCCTAAGGGAAAGGCGATGCTCTGGGTGATATCCACGTATTCCAGGCGAGGCATTGGGTTGAGATGAAACCTGCTGCCCGCGGGCAATAACCGGTTGACAAGTTCGACGAAGCGATGCCCGAGGGCATCGTCGAAGCGCATGACGCGGATTCGGATCATGGTTGGCTCCTCATGGGTCGGTTCTGTGTTTGAACAACAAATCTATGGGAAAGGCTTGCGTGACCAGGTTCCAATCGGGAGTGCCCCTGCCCACAACATTTCCTGCCAGGTCCATCTGCACCAACTCATATCGCGTGACGTAGTCCGCCCGGTTGAACGCGGCGCGGCTCACCGAACAGGAGGCATGAGAATCGCTGTTCCAGACGCAGGGAATGTTCTTCAACTCGACATCGATGCGCTCGGTTGCCTGATAGAGCGGACGGGTGTAGCTGATGGTGAAGGACGCCAGGCGGGTCCACTCTTCAAATCGCGCCACCACCTTCACCGCATCCGAATTCAGCTCGAATCGCATCTGCCCGGGTATGTACTGCAACGAGACCTGGCTTTGTTTGGTGTCGTAGGATCCGCTTCCGCAGCGCTGCCCGTTGCACAGCATGGGCACTCCAAAGCCGAACAGGACACGATCCGGCGCCTGGGTAAATGGCGTGGCCGCGGATGGCGGTTTCGTTTCGGATTCGAGGATGACTCGTATCGTGGCGGATGTTGTTCGATTCCGCTCTCCGGAGCGGGGCTGAACCACTGTGATGAAGATCATCTCGCCGTTCTTCCAATTGACGTCCCTGATTTCGCGGCGGCCGGAGTTGGCGGGGATTTCCCATTTGTCCGCGGATACCCGCGGCTCGAGGCGTCTCACGATGGCGACGGGCTTTTCGTCCGCGCTCGAGAGCTCCACAAAGATCCTGGTGTCGGCGGGCAAATTCGAAGGAAACTTGAACATCGCCAATTCGGCCGAAAGGTCGTAAAGCGCAACTGCCTGTTCCGTTGTGCCGATCCCAGCCTGCAGTTGATAGGGAACGAAGCGCTCGAAATGATAGTCGTTGAACCTCGAGGACCACCGGTCGATGAACTTGACCCACTCTGTTTCCAGCCCGGAAGGAGTGAGAGCCGCGCGCAAGGCAAGGACAGGGCGATCGTAGAGCAGCCGGAAGTTGCGGAACAGATTCGAGACCAGCGCCTGCCCACCCGCACCGCTACGCAACATGATGAGAAATGCGGAAGCACCGCGCCCCACATCGAGCGCGTCGTCGGGCATTGCATCGAGGCCCGAGTAATAGCTGGGAAAGCGAATGTTGATGTGGGAAGTCTGCTCTGCTTCTTCTTCGTAGAGTACGGCCACTGCTTCCTGCATCCATAGCCAGCCGGTGGCGGGCTTGCCGCCGGGTTCGGCCATGTTCAGCACCGCATGCAGCACCATGTGCCCGGCAAGGAAGTTCGGCTGGCATTCGGCGTAGTTTTTGAGAATCACCTTGATGGAGTATTCGCCATCATTCCACGGCGAATCGAAGAGCACGCCGGCATCGAGAGAGGCATCCTCTGCCAGGTATCCCGTGGACCAATCGTTGAAGTACTCCACCAGGCCCGCGCGGGGTGCTTTCTCGCTTTGTTCCAACTGCACCAGAAGCGGTCCGCTGCGCAGGAGGCGGTCAACCAACGTGTCGAGACCCTGCTGCCGGGCGAACCTGATGGCTGCATCCAGGGAGTCGAGCACGGCGCGAGTGGGTGCGCCGCCAATGCCCTCCGACGTCAAGATTTCGAATTGCCCGCTGGAACTGGTGGTGGTGCGGATGCCGAGCATCAATTCGAGAATCAGGTTCTCGGCCTCATCCGCAGCTCGCGCCTGCTTGCCGGCGTCGCCGGTGCGCGCAGGCAACGTGATGGTGACGCGATTGCCGCTCACGTCACCGCGAAACCACGCTTCCCGCGGCGTGGCTTCTTCGGTGCGCATGCGCACATAGGTGGAGGTTGGATCGAGGGTAGTGCTACTTTCCAGGGCGAGGCGGAGTGGTCCCTCGGTGCCCCGTGGCAAGCCGGACAACCGAATCCCGCCGGCGCCGCTTTGGACGCGCACTTCCACACGCTCAGTGAAGACACCTGCGGCGGCGGTGATGCTAACGCCACCACCCGAAGCTGTGCCGCCTTGCGGGTTCAGCGTGAGTGTGGCCGCATCCCTCCACGCCGATGAAGTACGCAGTGTCACACCACTCTGCGATGTGCGCATCCCCATGGTTACGGACAAGGCGGGAGTGCCATTCGGAATGTCCGCGGGAAGCAGGAACTCGACGATATAGATACCCACCAGGCCGGGCCACAGATAGGCATAGCGAAAGTCAGCGGTCTTGCCGCCGACCTGGACAGCCACTTGTTCCACAACGTCATGGAAAGGCTCTGCCCCTGCCGGGTAGCCGCTGCGCACCGCGGGACGCACTGCTCCCAAGCCTTCGGCGAAGATCATCACTGGTTCTCCGCCTCGCGCTGGTGAAGCGTCGGTTACCTGGCCTGCTGTGTTCAAGGCGAAGGCTGCGCCCTTGCCGCCGCTGGCCGTATAGATGCGCGGGGCAGAAGTCCACACATCCATCGCCACGGCGTTACTGACTCCGGTGCTGTTGCGCACCCGGAGTTGCACCTGCTTTGCCGGTATCTCGTAGGGCAGTTGCGCCACGATTTCCCACTGGCTGACCAGGATCAACGGAGCTTTGGTGACTATCGCGCCATCGACAATCTCCACACTCAGGCCATCCCATGTGTCGGGATAGGGCGGGTCTGAGAAGTCGTGGAATCCGCGATACAGGTACTCGCCGAAGATGCGGATGATACTGCCTGGAGCGAAGGCTGGTGTGAGATCGGCGTCATTGATGACTCCGCCGCTTGCGATCTCGGGAGGCTCTCTGCCCGCGGTTGGCGCCGCGGCCTGCGTCAATGTGAAGCGCTGGCCGGCGATGGTCAGCGCTCCCACCCGTTGCATCTCTGCCGGATTCACTGCGACTGCGTAGGTAACGCTTCCAGCGCCCGATCCCGATAGGCCGCTTGCGATTTCGATCCAGCTCACGGCACTCGATGCGGTCCAGGTACAGGAAGCGCCGGTTGTGACACGGACTTCTCCGCGGCTCGCATTGGCGCCGATACTGGCGCTGGTGGGCGCGATGGAGTAGGCGCATGCGCCGGCACCCTGCACTACGGTGAACGTGCTGCCGGCGATGGTGGCCGTGCCGGTGCGCGAGGCGCCTGTGTTGGCAGCTACGCGGAGGACAGTGCGTCCGTTGCCTGTGCCTTCACTGCCGGAAGGGACGCTGATCCAGGCAGCATTGCTGACGGCTGTCCATCGGCATCCGGCAGTTGTGGTCACGTTGACATCGATGTCTCCGCCAAAAGGGGCAAATGCCGCGCTCGATGGCGAGATGGCGTAGGTGCAGGCGGTGCCTGCTTGCGTGAGGGTGAACGTGCGGCCGGCAATGGTGATGGCGCCGGTTCGCGACGCACCGGTGTTTGCTGCCGCGCTATAGTGCACGGCGCCGTTTCCATTACCGGAACTTCCGGAGGTGATGGAGATCCAATTCGCCGTGCTCGATGCGGTCCACGTGCAGCCGGGGATTACGCTGACCGAGACCTCACCTGTGCCACCGGTTGCCGCGACACTGGCGGAGGATGGCGAGATGGTGTAGGTGCAGGCCACAGTGCCGCTGGTCTGGGTTACGGTGACAGTCAATCCGGCCACCGTCATGGTTCCCGTGCGTGTGGCTCCGGTATTTGGCGTGACGGCGAAATCGACTCTCGCCGCATCACGGGCGGTGATGGTGATCCAGTTCGTGTTGCTCGCCGCGGTCCACGCGCAGCCTCCCTGGGCATACACAAACACGGCGCCCGGTCCACCGGCGCCCGCCATCGGGATCGTGTCGGGCTCCACTGACTGGCTACAGAATGAGGAGCTACCCAAGTCTATTTGTGCAGTGATGGAACCTGCGTTGTCTTCATAGGCGCCGGGATAGCCGACCACATAAGCACCATCCGCAAAGCCAAGAAATAGGCGGGTGGCGGTGGCCGGGATGTGGAACTGTTGCACCACGCCCGCGGTTGTTTTGCCATCACCGATGAAGAAGGTTTGCCGCAGCAGCGGCGAGTAGGCCGTTGCATTGTCATTCGTAGTGAAGTTCACGATAGCGGGTGCAGGGTCGTTAGGAGTGGAGTCGTCGAGGAACACACCAACGAGGAAGAGCGTCTTCGTGTCATGGCGGATGCCGGAAATTCCCTGAAAGGAGTTGATGTTGGTCTGCGTTCGGCCAAGACATACTCCGCCCTCGGCATTGTGCGAAGGGTCAGTCTGCGTACAGCCCACCGTTCCCGTGGTTTCCAGGATCTGGAGCGTCTTGTTGGGCCCGGCCGGGAACCGCACATACTGCGGTAAGACGCCGTTGAAGGGTGTCGAACGACCGGCTGTGTAGATATTTGCTTTGGCGTCCACTTTGACGCCGATGGCCGCAACTGCGGGGCCTTGCCAGAGAGGTAGGGTCACGCAGATCGCGGCGAAATGTGCGCGCTGCATCTGCGCACCCCCGATCTGCCTGCCGCACTCCACTTCGAATGGGGTGTTCCGAGAGAAGTATAGACCTCTTCCGGACACAAGACAAGCCCATTTGTGTCGTTTGTCGATGTGCGCGAATTGTTATGCTCATAGGACCGATTCCGATGGAATCACAAACGGCTGAGATCTACGGGGAGTTGCGGCGGATTGCCGCGATTCATCTGAGCCGCTCCGTGCACAAGCCCAGCCTTGAGCCGACACAGTTGGTTCACGAAGCATGGCTGCGGCTGGCGCACCGTGGCTACAAGAGCCGTACGCACTTTTTGGCGCTGGCTTCGCGGACGATGCGGATGGTGCTGATTGATGCGATCCGCGCGCGCACCGCGGCCAAACGACACGGGCAACTGGAGCGGCTGGAGATCGCTCCCGGATTCGAACTGGCCTGTCCTGAACTTCCATTGTCCACGGATCAACTGCTGGAACTGGATCGGGCACTGGATGAGCTCGGCGCGCAAGACGAACGCAAGGCGAAGGTCATTGAAATGCACTTCTTCGGCGGGCTGGAGTTTCAGGAAATCGCCGAGGCTCTGGAAATTTCTCTCTCCACGGTGAAACGCGACTGGCAGTTTTCACGAGCTTGGTTATATACAAGATTGAACGGATTGCCGGGCAATGAGCCGTGACATCTCCATCCAGGAACTGGAACAGATCTACAACTCCGCGAGCGAACTGAGCGGGGACGGACGGACTCAGTATCTGGACGCAGTCTGCGCGGGACGGCCGGAAACGCGGCAGCAGGTGGAGGAGATGCTCGCCGCCGATCAAGGCTTCCTGTCAGAGAGCATTCTGCACCGTTCTCTTCGCGCGGAACCCGAAGTGATTGGGCGATGGCGCGTTCGGTCGAAGCTTGGCGAAGGCGGTTTGGGTCTGGTGTATCGCGCCGATACGTCGGAGGACGGCGTGACACTGGAAGCGGCGGTGAAGATTCTACGGCCGGGATTTGAAGAGGGCTTCTTCCGGGGGCGCTTTCAGCAGGAGCGGCAAATCCTGGCCGGGCTGACGCATTCGGGCATTGCCCGATTCATTGACTGCGGCGCGGATTCGGCCGGCCGGTCGTTCCTTGCAATGGAGTTTGTCGATGGGCAACCGCTCACTTCCTATTTAGAAAGTGGCGCCGTGTCCCTGCAGCGGAAGATCGAATGGTTCAGCGGCATCGCCGAAGCAGTGCAGTATCTCCACTCGCGCCTCATCGTGCATGGCGATCTTAAACCTGGGAACGTGATGGTGACGCCGGAGGGTGCAACCAAGCTGCTTGACTTCGGCACGGCGCGACTGTTGGAAGGCGGGCCAACGTCTGAACTGACGCGGCTGATGCTGACACCGAACTACGCCAGTCCGGAGCAGAAGCGTGGAGAAGGCCCATCGGTGGCCGGCGATATCTACTCGCTGGGCAAACTGCTTCAGGAGATGCTGGGCGAGCAAGGGGATTCGGATGTGCAGGCGATTGTCCGGCGCTGCCTGGCAGAGGAGCCCAACGCGCGTTATGCCTCGGCGGGAAGCTTGATTGAAGATCTGCACCGGTGGCGCACCGGGTATCCGGTACACGCCCGCCGGCAAACCATGCTCTACGCGCTGAGCCGGTTCACACGCCGTAATTGGCCGATAGCAGGGCTTGCTGTCCTGTTGCTGGTGTCGCTCGGCTTCGGGTGGTGGAACTCACAGCGCAATGCGGAACAGACGCTGCGGATGGCGTTGGAGGCACGCCGTCAGGCAACACTGGCGCGTACGCATGCCTCGGAAAGCGATCAACAACGGCAGCGCGCCGAGAATGCGACACGCCAAGCAAGCGAAAATGCTTCGCGCTACAGACATCTGCTGCGGCAGATGTTGGAGGAAGACGAGTCCACTGACTCGCTGATGGCTGGTGGCGTTGTCCCGATGGAGCGCGGCTACCGGGTTCTGATCAGCGAGTTGGAAAAAGAGACCGGGCCGTCGTCGCCGGCGGACCTGGCGGTGGCCTGGCGGAGGCTGGGATCTTTGTTGTGCCACAAGGGGGACTACGTTTCCGGTCTCGACGCGATTTCGCGGGGAATTCGCTTGGCCTCGCAGTGGCGGGCGCGGCAGCCTTCGGCGGAGTCGCGGGCACTGGAGATTGTCAGCCACCTGGCGATGATGAAGATGCATCGGACGCGCCGCGATGAGGCAGGTGTGAGAGGAGAGGCTGCGGCAGCGGTCGGCTTGTTTAATCAACTTCCGGCGGGGGAGAAGGCAGTGATGACACGACGGCATTCCCTGCAATCCGCCCGTGTGCTGGCGGTGGATTCCGTCAACAGCCTGGACGGGAAACTGGCATTGCTCCGCGATGCGGCCAGGGACGCGCCGCGCGGCATTTCCGGGGTTGCCGTGCGCGCGGAAGCGGTGTCGCGCATCATTCTCATCCACTCGATGCTGGGCGAGAATGAGAAGCTAGCGCCCTATTGCCGCGAGGCTGACGAACTCTTGATCTGGCAGCCGCAGGTGCGCCGGGCGTGCGGGCGGCCCGCGTCGGAGATGATGCGTTCCCCGGCCATCCGAGTCATGCTTCGCGCGCTCAACGACGACAATCAGGGACACCTCTGGAAGCTCTACGTAGGAGGGCTCTACCTGAACATCGCGCAACAAATGTGGATGTTTGGCGCCGCAAGGGATGCGCTGCACGCATTTCGATTGGCGGAGTTGGCCCTGCGCGAAGCCGCCGCCAGCGACCCTGACGGTCCTGGTGTTCGGGAACTGCGCGATCGGATTGAAGCGGCGCGGAAGCCGGGGCGCGGTCAACAGGACGCAGGGCGTTAAGAAAACCGCAGGGCGAACAGATCCGCATCCTTCAATTCGACGCGGAGCCGCACGGCGCGTCCCTGGTGGGCTTGCAGGCTGGGATTGCCTTTCCACGTTGCGGCGAGCTCGAGAGAATCACCAAAGAGTACATGGGAATCTTCCAGGCGTAGGCCGGGCAAGGGAGCGCCGGTGGAATCCTGCAATTCGGCGCGCAAACCGCCGCCTCCGGAAGTGGAAACATTCAGCAGGAGTTTTGTTCCGGTGAAGGTGAAGGGCTTCGTGAGCAACTCTCCACCATCGAGCGAGGCGTTGATGGAGGCGAAGCCGTCGATGCGGAGGGAATAGCGGCGGAGCCTGCTGCTGTGGCCGGTGAAGTAGCTCTCGGTGGCGTAGAGTGACAGCTCACGCGCTTCGTCGGCGCGGGGTGAAGTGGTTTCCACGACATGCCAGGCAAGGTAGTTGTCGCCGTAAGTCCAGTTGTCGCGGGTGCGCAGGCCGGGGCGCAAGAAGGCTTCGTTCCAGCGGTGGAAGCTGCGGCCGTCGCGGCTGGACATGAACAATGCGTCGGTGACCGCGCTTCCGTAGCGCAGATTGGTTTGCGAGCGCTGCCGACGCAATTCGGCTTCGGGCAGTGCCGCGGTGGAGGGGATCCATCCGCGGTCTGTATAGCGTGATGGAAAGCCGATGAGCAGATGAGGAGCGCGGTAGTAGGGGCGGATCTGGTTTGTGTACAACTGCTCGTCCGGCGCGCCGGGGTAATCGAGCCATTCCGGCTTTGTCCAATGCAGGAAGTCATCGGAGAGCGCGGTCTTGATGCCGCGTTTGCCCTCGTGGAAGTCGCGGAGGTAGACGCGATACTTTGCTATGCCGGCGTCCCAGAAAGTGATGTTCTGCGTGTCAAAGGCGCCTTCTGTGATGACGGGTTCCTTTGCGCTGAGTTCCCACTGGATACCGTCATTCGAATGAAACGCGTAGAGACCCCGCGGTTTGCGGCCGAAGCCGATGGCGCGATACTTCACCTTGCCGGTGGGATCGAGGAACGGGGAGAAATCATGGCATTCGGCGCCATTGACCTGATCGAGAAGGAGGTTGTTGTGCTTGGATCCCTGAAACTCAACGAGGCCGAGATCCGGTTTGGTCCAGTGGATGCCGTCGGTGCTTTCCGCGTAGGCGATGCGTACGGGCCGGGGCGTTTTGCCGTAGGGGTCGAGATGCCAGGCCTTGTAGTACATCCGATAGATACGGCCATCCTGGAAGACGGTGTGGTAGCCGGTGCCGCTTCCTTCCCAAGGCGCGTCGTGTTCCAGCGCGATGTTCTCTCGTGAAGGATGGTGCAGGCGCATGGACGCGGCGCCGCTCAGGCGCTCGACCAGGAAGCGGTCGGCCATCAGTTCGAGGCGAGAGCCGATGGCGGCTGGCGGCGAAGGCTGTGCGGCGAGTGCCGCGGGCAGGGCGAGAAGGGTGCGCCGTGAAATCATCCTCATCATGGTATCGCCGCGTTCCGCCTCCGGTACACTGGTGCTGATCGGACAAATTTCATGACTCGCCGCCAACTCCTGTCGACGCTTGCGGCCCCCGCCGCACTATCCGCACAGACTCGCAAGCGCCGCAACGTAATCTTCATCCTGGTGGATGATCACCGCTATGACGCGATGGGGTTTCTGAAAGGCCAGGAATGGCTGGAAACGCCCAACATGGATCGCATGTCGCGTGAGGGCTTGCATTTCAAGAATGCGTTCGTTACCACGGCACTGTGCTCGCCGAGCCGGGCTTCGATTCTCACCGGGGTCTACGCGCACAAACACCGCATAGTCGATAACAATACAGCCATTCCGAAAGGGACCACATTCTTTCCCGCGCACCTGGCGAAGGCGGGTTACAAGACCGGGTTCTTCGGCAAGTGGCATATGGGTGCGGATAGTGATGCTCCACAGCCCGGCTTCACGAAGTGGGTGAGCTTCCGCGGGCAGGGGACATATCTTCCGTCGCGGCTGACGATCAACGTAGATGGCAAGAGTGTTCCGCAGAAGGGCTACATTACCGATGAATTGACGGACTACGCACTGGAGTGGTTGCGCTCGCTGCCAAAGGAGCAGCCGTATTTTCTATACCTTTCGCACAAGGCGGTGCATGCCGAGTTCACTCCCGCCGAGCGTCACAAGGGCAAGTACAAAGACGCGAAATTTGTTTTTCCGAAGACAATGGCTGCAAGTGGGGAGTATGCGCAGCACCGGCCGATGTGGGTGCAGAACCAGCGTAATTCGTGGCATGGAGTGGAGTATCCGTATCATTCCGAACTGGACATCGCCGATTACTATAAGCAGTACGCGGAGACGCTGATGGCGGTGGATGAAAGCATCGGGCGAATCTTTGAAGAACTAAAGCAGCGCGGCCAACTCGATTCGACGCTGGTGATTTACATGGGGGACAACGGGTTTGCTTTCGGCGAGCATGGGCTGATCGACAAACGCACGGCGTATGAGGAGTCGATGCGGGTTCCGATGCTGGCACGCTGTCCGGAGTTATTCAGCGGCGGCCGCACCGTGAATGAAGTGGTGGCGAACCTCGACATCATGCCAACGGTGCTGGATGCCGCGGGAGTGCCTTCGCCCAAGGGGTTGGATGGCGCGAGCTTTCTGCCTCTGGCGCAAGGCAAGCCTGGCGCATGGCGGAAGGAATTGCTGTACGAGTACTACTGGGAGCGCAACTTTCCGCAAACACCAACCATTCATGCGCTGCGGTCGGAACGCTACAAGTTCATCCGCTATCACGGCATTTGGGATACCGACGAGTTATACGATCTGCAGGAAGATCCGATTGAGGCGAAGAACCTCATCTTCAGTCCTGAGCATCAGAAGATCGCGACGGAGATGCGCAGCCGGTTGTTCGAGATTCTGGAGCAGACGGGTGGAAACAATATGCCTTTGTGGCCGGATAAGGGAGCGACGATGAATCGCCGCAGCCCGTCGCGGAGTAAGGCCGCCGAATTCCCCGCGGAACTGGAACGGAAGGATCGTTAGAGATGAAGAGACGACAGTTTTTCCCGATTGCCGGCGCCGCGGTCGCTTCCGTGGCCGGCGCACAGGCCAAGTCCAAGCCGAACATACTCTGGATCACGTGCGAGGACATGAGCCCCAATCTCGGCTGTTTTGGCGACACCTACGCCACATCGCCGAACCTGGACAAGCTGGCGCAGAAATCGCTGCGCTATCGCAATGCGTGGTCGAATTTTCCCGTTTGCGCGCCGGCTAGGACGACCATTATTTCGGGCATCTATCCGCCTTCCACGGGCGCCGAGCACATGCGCAGCTTTACGCACCTGGACACGGGGCAACGCATGTATCCCTGCTATTTGCGCGATGCGGGCTACTACTGTTCGAACAACGTGAAAGAGGATTACAATCTCGATCACACGGGGACGGTCTGGGATGATTCAAGCAACAAAGCGCACTGGCGGAATCGCAAGCAGGGGCAGCCGTTCTTCGCCATCTTCAACTTCGTGATCACGCACGAGAGCCAGATTCGCAAGCGTCCGCACACGGCGGTGCACGATCCGGCTAAGGTGCGGATACCGGCGTATCATCCGGATACACCGGAGGTGCGGCGGGATTGGGCGCAGTATTACGACAACATCACCACGATGGATGGAATGGCTGGGCGTGTGTTGCGTGAACTGGAAGCGGATGGGCTGGTGGAAGACACGATCGTATTCTTCTATTCCGATCATGGCTCCGGCATGCCGCGCAGTAAGCGCTGGCCTTACAACTCCGGATTGCACGTGCCGATGATGGTGCACTTCCCCGAGAAGTGGAAGCATCTCGCGCCGAAGGACTACAAGGCAGGAGGGACGACGGACAGGCTGGTGTCGTTCGTGGATCTGGCGCCGACCCTGTTCAGCCTTGCTGGAATTGCGAAGCCGGCGTACATGCAGGGGCACGCATTTCTTGGGCCGATGGCAGCACCGGAGCAGCCCTATGTGTACGGCTTCCGAGGGCGCATGGATGAGCGCTACGATCTGGTGCGCAGCGTGCGGGACAAGCGCTATGTGTATATTCGCAACTACATGCCGCACCGGATTTACGGGCAGTTCATCGCCTATATGTTTGAGACGCCAACAACGGCCAAGTGGCAGGAGTTGTACGAAGCAGGGAAGCTCAACGACGCACAGCGGAAGTTCTGGGAGAAGAAACCCGCTGAGGAGTTATACGATCTGGAGAATGATCGGGACGAGGTGAACAATCTCGCCGCATCGCCGGCGCACCGCCAGATTCTGGAGCGAATGCGGAAGGCGCAGATCGATCTTGCCATCCGGATTCGCGATATCGGCTTCCTGCCGGAAACGGAGTTCCATGCGCGGTCGAAGGGCAAGGCGCCTTATGCGATGGGGCATGATCCGGCGCTGTACAATGCGGAGCGCGTGATCCGGGCCGCGTCGCGGGCGACGCAAACCGAGCGCCCGAAGAATGAGGAATTCGTCAAAGATCTGGCGGATGCCGACAGCGGTGTGCGCTATTGGGCCGCGGTTGGTCTGCTGATCAACAAGTCGAATCCGCCGCAGTTGAAGAAGCTGCTGCAGGATCCGGCGGTCTGCGTACGCATCGCCGCCGCGGAAGCGATTGCCTCTGTGGATACGGATCCGGCAGCGGCAATGGAAGTGCTGCTGGAGTATTCCGATCAGGTGAAGCATGGCGCCTATACGGCACTGCTGGCGCTGAATTCGTTGGACAGCCTGGGTGACAAGGCGCGGGCGTATGATGCGCGGATCAAAGCCCTGCCGGCACGGGATCCCAACTCCGATGATCGCTTTGCCGGGAACGCGGGCAATCTGATCCGCCGCATCGTGAGCAAGCCGCGCGGGCACTGATCAGGAGGTGAGCTGCACCATCAGGATGACAGCGCGCGGCAGGTGGAACGGATCCTTCACCGGCAGTGCGATGAGTTCGGTGATGGGCTTGCCTTGGCGATCGAGACGTTGCCTCCACTCGCCGGAATCGGGCATGGCGAAGTGCTGAAGAGACCAATCCTCGACGCGCTGGAACCACTCTTCGCACCATGCTTCGCCGGTGAGTTCGTGCAACAACAGGAGCGCGTAGAGTGCTTCGGTGTGCGGCCACCAGATTTTCTTTTCGGGATTGGCGAGAAAGGGCGCGCCTCCGTTGGCGTCGATGGCGAGGTAAAGGCCGCCGTATTCCGGATCCCACGCTGCTTCCAATTGCCGCTTGACCACTGCCGCGGCTTTGCGAATCACATCGGCGCGGCCCTTACGGCGAGCCCAATGGAGTACGAACCACATGGACTCGATGCCGTGGCCCGGCATGACGGCGGCGCCTTCCGCGCCGGGTAGCAGTTGATAGTTACGGTCGAGAAACTCGAGAACGAGGAGATCGTGTTCGGCGCGCACGAAGTGATTCATGACCCGCATTGCGTAGTCATCGGCGGCGCGCTCGATGGCCGGGTCTCCGGTGGTTTGCGCCAGTTCGTTGGCCACTTCGGTGAGAATCATGGGGACGGCGTGGGGCCTACGTCCGCGTGGTAAGCGGTAAGGCGCGACTTCGTCGAAATCCTCCTCCTCCACACGGCGGCAAACGCGGGCGAAGGTGTCGAGTGCGACCCGCAGCGCCTGTTCGTCATTGGATGCGCGGTAGTATTCGCTGATGCCATAGACCGCGAAGCAATCGGCGTAGATGCTGGTGTGCCCTTCCATCACCTTGCCTTCGCGCGTGGTGCGATAGACCCAGCGGCCGTGCTCATCGCGCCCGTGCGCGAGCAGGAAAGCCACGGTGTCGCGAGCGGATTGGAGAAACTCCGGGCGCGCTTCGATGCGGTTATAGAGAGCGGAGGCAACCCACGCCCAGCGCCCCTGCGACCACAGATATTTGTCTTCACTGATGCGGGCGCCATCCTCCGTCATGGAGGACATTACACCGCCCTGCGCGGAGTCTACTCCATGCTTCCACCAGAACGGAACGATGCCGTTGAGCAGGAAGCCGCGATAGAACGAATTGATTCTTGTGCGATCCATTTTTATCAGTATGCTGAAGAATCGAGGTTTCATGCCAATTCGCAGAATGGTTCTGTTGGTGCTGCTGGCGGCGCTCGCCGCATATGGCGTGTTGCGGGTGGTCAGGATCGGGCGTCAATCCGATGGTTCGTACCTGCTGCCCACCGGGCAATACATCACGCCCGCGGGAGTGCATTTGGAAGTAAATGACCGGCCGTTGGGGATGACGCTATCTCCCGATGGCGCCACGCTGGCAGTGCTGACAGGCAGCAACTTCGCGCCGCGTGCGCTGCATCTGGTGTCCACGGCGCAGAGCAAACTGTTGCAGAGCGTGCCCGTCGGTGATGGATTTGTTGGTGTCGCGTTCAGTCCGGATGGTTCCGCGCTGTACGCGGGTGGCGGGCAGAATCACGACATCAAAATTTTCCGGCGCTCGGATGCGGGGGCTTATGCCGCCGCAGGTTCGATTGCGATTCCGGCAAGCGCCCCAAGCGGCCTTGCGATTACGCCGGACGGCAAGATGCTGGTTGCGGCGCTGAATCTGAAGCACGCCGTGGCGATCGTGGACACGCAAACACAGTCGGTGGCGCAAGTACCCGTGAGCAATTATCCCTACACGGTGGCGATCACTCCGGATGGAGCGAAGGCCTACGTGACAAACTGGGGCGGACGCAAGCCGCGGCCCGAGGATAAGACGGATTCGAGTTTTCCTTTGGTGGTGGACCCGCGCACCGGGATCCCGTCGAGTGGAACCGTTTCGATTGTTGACCTGAAGACGCGGCGTGTCGAGCGCGAAATTGAAGTGGGGCTGCATCCCAGCGGCATGACGTTGCACGCGGCATCGAAGCGGCTCTACATCGCCAATGCGAATTCCGATTCCGTCACCGTGTTGGACACGGACACACAGCATGTTCTGGGTCACATCAATGTTCGTCCGTTCGCGCGGGCGCCATTGGGCAGTTCGCCAAATGCGCTGGCCATCACCGCCGACGGCAAGACACTCTATGTTGCCAATGCCGCCAACAACGCCGTAGCCGTAGTGGACGTGTCGAGAGCCGAGGGCGAAGTACGCGGCTTCATTCCCACCGGCTGGTATCCGACCGCGGTTGCGCTGAGCGCCAACAACCGGCGAGTGTTCATTGCCAGCGGTTATGGATTTGGTTCGCTCGCGCCTACGGCGAACAACGCGAGCGGGCGCAGCTACAAGGATCGCAAGGGCATCATCTCCGTGGCGGATGTTCCGGCTCCATCGCAGTTACGGCAGTTTTCCACGGAGGTGCTGCGGAACAATCACGCCAACCAACCGTGGACGACGCGGGTGTCCTCGCCGCGGAATCCGGTTCCAATGAATCTTTCCGAAACATCGCCGATCGAACATGTTTTTTATGTGATCAAGGAGAACCGCACCTACGATCAGGTGTTCGGTGATCTGCCGCAGGGCAACGGAGACCCGTCGCTGGTGCATTTCGGCCGCGAGGTGACTCCGAATCATCATGCGCTGGCGGAGCAGTACGTGCTGCTCGACAACTTCTATGCGCCAGGGGATCAATCGGCGCTGGGCCATCGCTGGTGCACGCAGGGCTATGCTTCCGACTGGATTCACAAATACGGGAATGCGCGCAACGATACGAATCCGATGCTGTTTGCTCCGAGCGATTTTCTATGGGACAACGCGAAGGCGCATGGAGTGAGTGTGCGCTCCTACGGGGAACGCGGTCTGGTGACGCTGACTCCGTCGAACTCCACGTGGACTGATGTCTACAACGATTGGAAGACGAAGGCGGGGCGGATCCAGATTGAAGCGCGGACGCCGATTGTGGGACTGCGCGATGTCTATTCGACGCGCTATCCGGGGTTCAGCATGACGATTCCCGATCAGGTGCGGGTGGACCGGTTTCTGGAGGACTTTCGCGCTTTCGAACGCGAGGGGAATCTGCCGCGGCTGACGATTCTGCTTTTGCCCACCGATCACACGGATGGAACGGCGCCTGGTTTTCCGACCCCTCGCGCGATGGTGGCGGACAACGATCTGGCGCTTGGGCGTTTGGTGGAAGCGATCTCGAACAGCCGGTACTGGAGCCGCTCCGCCATATTTGTCGTGGAGGATGATGCGCAGAATGGGCTCGACCACGTTGATGGGCACCGCACCGTGGCGCTGGTGGTCAGCCCCTATACGCGGCGGAAGGCGGTGGACAGCACCTTTTACACGACGATCAACATGTACCGCACGATGGAGCAGATCCTGGGGCTGCCCCCCAGCAATCAGTTTGACCTCGCGGCCGAGCCGATGTTTACGGTGTTCCAGTCATCCGCGGACAGTTCGCCGTACAAGGCGTTGCCGAATCGTATCCCACTCGATGAGATGAATCCTCCGTTGAAGGCCTTGCGCGGTGTGGAGAGGGAACTGGCGATCGCTTCGTCGGCGATGGATTTCGATGAGCCGGATGCGGCGCCGGAGGATGTGTTGAATCGCGCCATCTGGCACTCCGTGATGGGGTTTCAGAAGGGATACCCGAAAGCAGCCCAAGAGTGATTGGTGCAACCCGGGGAGCGTACGAAGCAAGATCCGGTTTCGCGCGCTCCTTTCTCAGACCATCGTTAGCGGGTGCCGTTTTGTTGAGGGAAGAACAACACCCGCATGGAGCCCAAGGGTTGCGAATTGCCACCTTCTACCTCCATATGCGAGAAAAGCGGCTGGATTCGTTCACCAGGTTGAGATTTTTATTAAGAAAAAGCGTCAGGAAGCGACAGGAGCGCCGCCCTGTGCGAGAGATGTGAGGATTTTCTCTTTTCTTTCGCTTGCGATTTCTTCGGCTCTCTCTAAGGAGTAGGCATAGCCCAACGATGCCGCGACAGCGAGAAAGGCAATGACTCCGAAGAACGCCCAGGGCGATTCCCACTTGGTCTGTGCATAGAACGCGAACACGAGCGGACCCGCCAACACGGGATATACGAGCAACAACATCGCCTGGAAGCGTGTGGCCGAGGCACGTTTCCAACTCTCGTTGGGATCGATGGGCCGCGGGTAGAGCAGGGAACTGATGTTTCCGATCGACATGAGAAACAACTGGAAGACCATACAGACGATGTAGGCTTCAAGCACCAGGAGCGGATTCATCGGCAGGCGGAAGAGGAGACACACAATGGAGATGATGCAAAACTCGGCGGTTACCGCGATTGCCGTGACGATGTTTTTGGCCACAATCACTGTGGAGGATTTCACCGGGGCGAGCCAGTATAGCTGCGCCGCGCTGCGATCGAAGCCGAGGATGTTCCACATGGTGACTTCGCTCAAGAGCATCACCGAATAGGCGGCGGTGATCGGCAGAAAGTACTCGGAGATCATTCCGCCACCACGCCGGCCGAAGGCCATGGGCAGCCAGATGAGCAAGCCGAACGAGAAGCCCATGAGAAACACGACTCGAAATTTGGGAGACCGCATGAGGGAACGCAGTTCTTTTTCGACCAGTGTTGCAATGGGATCGGCAATCAGGCGCGAGGGCAGGGAGAGCAGGCGGTCATAGAAACCGCTGCTGGCCGCTGCTTCCGAGCCATGCGACCGGGCTGCTTCCTGATCGAAGCGCAAACCGCGTTCGAATTGCCAGCGGCCGAAGAGGTAGGCGGCAAGCATCCATGCAATCATGACAGCCCAATTTACCGGCGTCCAATCGCCGACAAACAAGCGGCCGGTGGCGGTCCAGGGCCAGATGGGGAATTGACCGAAGCTGAAGTATTTGCGGTACTCGTCGCTGATTCCGGTGCGCAGCAGCACTTGCGGCAAGCCTGCCACGAGCACAATGAAAATCACCATTGCTTCGCGAAAGCGTCTCCATGCAAGCCAGCGCGTGATCTGATCGCGGATGCCCACCGAAAGGTAGATGTTGGTGACTACGAACGGGAGCAGCGCGAGCGCGTAGCGAGACGGGAGGGTGGGGTTGAGGAGAATTCCCACTTCGGCGCCGAGCAGCAACACCAGCATCTCGACGGCGGTGCTCATGCGCAGCATCACTTCGAGGTGAAACAACTGGCCGTGCGGCACGGGATAGACGAGAAGGCGGCGCATGTCGAGCGAGGCTCCAGCGGTCACCATGAAGATGGGAATCACCTGCCAATAGAGCATGGCCAGCAGCAGTGCGGGCGTGAGGAACCGCTCCAGAATATGGAGATCCTTGGTTTCCTCAATGACGTAAGCGACGGCTACCGCGCCCACCACCCAAAGTGCATACCAGGCGACGGTGAGCAGCAGGCTCAGGATCATTCCGAGTTTTCCGCTGCGGGGATACATATTGCGCAGCGCGCGGAACTGAGCCCAGAGGATGGCCAGGGCCTGGTTCATAGCCAGTCCAGCGATTCGGTGAAGCGTTCGGCGCCGACGACCCGAACAAAAATGTCCTCTAATGTTTCGGAGCCCGAACGCAATTCGTCCATCGTGCCTTCCACCACAAGGCGGCCTTGATGGATGATGGCAACACGTTCGCATAGGCGCTCCACCACTTCCAGCACGTGAGAAGTGAGAAAGACCGTGGCGCCGCGGCGGACCTGTTCGAGCAGCAGATCCTTCATCATGCGCGCGCCGACGGCATCGACGCCTTCGAAGGGCTCATCCATGAGAAACAGATCGGGCTTGTGGATCATGCTGGCGGCCATGGCGACGCGCTTGCGCATGCCTTTGGAATACTCACCGATGAGTTTTTTCGAGGCGCGGTCGAGCGCGAACAACTCCATCAGTTCGCCCGCGCGCTCGCGGGCCACGTTGCGTGGAAGGCGATACATGCGGCCGACGAATTCCAGGAATTCGGTGCCGGTGAGCATTTCAAAGAGCAGAGTCTCATCGGGAACCAGGCCGATGCGCGCCTTCACTTCCAATTCGCCCTGAGGGAGTGTGTGGCCGAGGATGGAGATGCTTCCGGAAGTGGGGGCTGCCAGGCCCATCAACATTTTGATGGTGGTGGTTTTGCCTGCCCCATTGGGGCCAAGGAAGCCGTAGAAACAGCCGCGCGGCACAGTGAGAGAAAGGCCATCGACGGCAGCTTTTTCGCCGTAGACTTTACGCAGGTCGGCTATCTCGATGGCTGCGGTGGATTCCAAAATCAGGCTCCCAGGTGGCGCGCCAGAAACGGGATTCCCTTCACACCGTGCCAGGCATGCTCATCATCGAACACCTCTTGGTCAATGTTGCCTTCGGCGCCCAGGCTCGCATAGACCTTTTGCACTTTGCCGAAGCTTTCACGGAATGCTTGCACGGGGAAGATGTTGTCACGCGCACCGGATTCGGCGAAGAACGGACGCGGTGCGATGAGGCCGGCGACATCATACATCTCCGCCCATTGGAGAATGCCGGGAACGTAATTGTCGATGCAATGCGAGAGCGAGTAGATGGAATCGCGGAAGGTGCAGAGGTAGCCGCTGGCGAATGCGGCGCGGATGCGCGGATCAAGCGCGGCGGAGAACACGGTGATGGTTCCGCCTCCGGAAATGCCGGTGAGGCCGATGCGCTTGGAATCGAGATCCTTGCGGGTTTCGATCCAGTCGATAGTGCGCATCACATCGTAGACGCGCCAGCCGATCATGGTTTCGCCCAGCAGGAGCGCGGCGCCGGCGGTTGGTTGGCAAGCCGAGTTGCCGAGACCGCGTTTCTTTGTTCGCTCATCGCGGCGGCAACCGAAGGCCATCGGTTCGATGGCGACGGCGGCCATGCCCTTTTCCACCACTTGAATGGCGAAGTCGTGCTGGTATCCGGATTTGTCTGTGCGATCGCGGCCTTTGTCGTCGATGCCGACGATGTCATCCACCCCGCGGCCATGGCCGGGATGACAGATGACGGTAGGATGCGGCTCGCGCTTGCCCTTGGGCGTGAGCAAATAACCGAGCAGGCCGACGCCGGATCTTGTCTCCATGACAAACTTTTCGCGCTTATAGCCAGGAAAATCGCGGGTTTCGAGGATACGCCATTCGAGCACGCCGCGTTCTTTGGGGAAGCCGCCGAGCAACTCGGCAACCTTCACTCGCAGCTTTTTCTGCCAAGTTTCGGTCTGAGTGCGCCCTCCCTCGCGGAAGGTGAGCTTCATGGGCGCGAGCTTGTAGCGATCGAGCGTCCAGGCAACGGGGTCAAAGGATGTTGCGCGGACCTTCGATTCGAACCCGTCCAATGCGCCGGTGTAAGGCTTCGAAGCGTCTTGCGCTGCGAGTGAAGAGGCCGCGAAAGCGCCTAATGCGGCTTGTCTGCGAGTGAGCTTGGCCATTACAGATTCACTTCCACTACTTCATCAAAGAGACCGGGGGGCACGTTAATGCCCATCACTTTGATGCGGTCCATGATCTTCGGTGTGTAGCCGGTCCAGCGGAACTTGCCTTGCACTTTGCCTGAATCGCTTACGCCGGTGCGATCGAAGATGAAGATGTCGCGGGTGCCCACGCGGTCTTCTTCCACGCCGATCACTTCGGAAATGGAAGTGATCTTACGCGAGCCATCCTGCAGGCGGCTGACCTGCAGCACGATCTTGATGGCGCTGGCGAGTTGCTGGACGATGACGCGGTTGGGAATCTCCAGATCGGCCATGAGGATCATCGCTTCGAGACGGGAGAACGCATCGCGAGGAGTGTTGGCGTGGATGGTGGTCATGGAGCCCTCCACACCGGTGTTCATGGCCTGCAACATGTCGAGCGCTTCGGCGCCGCGGCACTCACCGACGATGATGCGGTCCGGACGCATACGGAGTGCGGTGCGCAGCAGTTGACGCTGATTGACACCGCCTTCGCGGTTGACGTTGGGCGGGCGTGTTTCGAACTTCACCACGTGACGCTGCTGCAACTGCAATTCGGCCGTGTCTTCGATGGTGATGATGCGCTCGTCTTCGGGGATGAATCGGGAAAGGGCATTGAGCGTGGTGGTTTTACCGGAACCGGTTCCGCCGGAGATGAGGACGGTAGCCTTCGATGCCACGGCTGCGGCAAGGAAGCGAAGCATCATCGACGTGATGGTTTTGTTGGCCGTCATCTCGTCGGAGGTGATGACGTGGCGGCCGAAGCGGCGGATGGAGAGCGCCGGACCATCGAGAGAGAGCGGAGAGATGATGGCGTTGACGCGCGATCCATCGAGCAGACGGGCGTCGACGATGGGCTGCGCCTCATCCACGCGTCGTCCCACTTGCGACACGATTTTCTCGATGATGTGCAGCAGGTGTGCGTTATCTTTGAAGCGGACAGGGCTCAGGGAAAGTTTGCCGCCGCGTTCGATGTAAACCTTGTTATAGCCGTTGACGAGAATATCCGAGATGGAAGGCTCTTTGAGAAGCGGCTCCAGCGGGCCGAGTCCGAGTACTTCGTCGAGGACTTCCTCGACCATCTTGTTCATCTCGGATGTGGTCATGGGAACGCGCTCATCTTCGAGCAGACGCTCGACGACGCGGCCGATCTCGGCGCGAACGCGGTCCTTCGGAAGTGAAGACACCTTCTCGAGATTGAGTACGCCAATCAGCTTTTTGTGAATCTCCGATTTCAGTTCGAAGTAGCGGTCGGCGGTACGGACTGCCCCTTGCGGCGCAGTTGGCCGCGGAGGGAATGGACGGGATGAGCTGCCCACGAGATCTCCTTATAATGAAGGTGCTTAGCTAGATTATACCGACATATGAATCGGCGTCATTTTGTGACTGCAGCGGCGGGGATGGGATTGCTGGGAGCGCAGGAGCGCAAGCCCAACGTGCTGTTCATTCTGGCCGATCAATGGCGGGCGCAAACGTTGCCCTCCGCTGGGGACAAGCAGTTGCAGGCTCCGAATCTGGCGCGCCTGGCGTCAGAAGGGGTTCATTTTGACCGTGTGTACGCCAGTTACCCGGTATGCACTCCATCGCGTGCGTCGATGATTACGGGCCGCTTTCCGCATGCCTGCCGCATGCCGAAGAACGATCTGCAACTGCCGCGCGAGGAACCTTCGATTGCGGCGCAGTTGAAGGCGGCGGGCTACGCGACGGGGTACATAGGCAAGTGGCATCTGGATGGGGAGGATCGGCCGGGCTTCGTTCCACCGGGCTGGCGGCGGCGCGGGTTCGATTACTGGGCGGGGTTCAATCGCGGCCATCGCTACTACGATTCGATCTACTTCCGCGATGAGCCGGAGCCAATCCAGACGAAGGGGTTTGAGCCGGAATATCAAACCGATCTGGCCATCGGGTTCATCCGGCGCAACAAACAAAATCGGTTCTATTTGTTTTTGTCCTGGGGGCCGCCGCATACGCCTCGCAATCCGCCTCCTGAGACGCGGGGAATGTACGATCCCCGGCAGTTCGCGCTGCGGGACAATGTGCCTGAGTCTTATGCGGACGAGGCGCGGAAGGGGCATGCCGGATATTACGGTTTGTGTACAGCATTGGACCGGCAGATCGGGCGATTGCTGAAGACATTGGATGAAGAGGGATTGAGCCGGGACACGATTGTGGTGTTCACGGCGGATCACGGAGACATGCTCGGTTCGCAGGGATTGGAGTTCAAGAATGAGCCGTACGAGGAGTCGGCTCGGATTCCTTTGCTGATTCGCTATCCACGTGCGTTCGGCGCGGGTGTGTCGAACAATACGCTGCTTTCCAATGTGGACTACATGCCGACATTGTTGGGCCTGTGCGGGGCCGAGATTCCAGAGAATGTGCAAGGGCTGAATCATTCCGAATTGCTGACGACGGGCAAGGGCAAGCGTCCGGAGTCCATCTTTGCCGAGGGGAAAATGGCGGGAGACGGAGAGTGGAGGATGGTGGTGCGGGGACACGAAAAAATGGTGACCGACCGGCTGGGAGAAGTGACTCACTTGTACAACTTGTCAACGGATCCGTTTGAGATGGCGAACCTGAGGGCAGCGCGAGAACAACGGCTGACGCGCGATTCACTGACGGCGCTGATGAACGATTGGCGGAAACGCACGGGCGACGGACGCAGTGGCTCGGGGTTGCGCAGCCGTGGATAGGGAACTGCGGTTCATTGGCGTGGTGCGGTCAGAGATTCGCGACCGCAAGGCGATGCCCGCGCTGGGTGCACCCGCGGCAGTGGACTTGTTTCCGGAGTTCGCCGACGGGTTGCTGCGGATTGAGAAGCATTCGCATCTTTGGGTGATGGCCTGGCTGATGGCACGCCCGGAGCGCGACGTATTGCAGGTAGTGCCGCGCGGCGTGGATGCGGATCAGCAGGATGCGATGCATGGCGTGTTTGCCGTGCGCAGTCCCGCGCGGCCCAATCCGATTGGGATGACGGCTGCACGATTTCTGCGGCGCGACGGGTTACGGTTGGAATTGGACCGGCTGGATTTCCTGGATGGCACCCCCGTGCTGGACATCAAGCCGTACTTCGTATCGCGGGACATGATCTTTTCCGCGGGCAGCCAGCAGGTGGGAAGGCCGCGCAGCAGGGAAGCACTGCGGGAATCTCTGCTGATGCAGGCGCAGAATTATGTTCCGGAACAGCATTCTGATGTGGCGCTGGCGGTGCGGATTCTGGAACATCACCGGGTGGAGGTAACGAATTGGCGCGAGCCGCGGGAGTGGGATATCGAGGCGCCGTTGGCGCGGCCCTATCTGGTGGATGCGATTGCGGGCATCACGCATGCCCGTTGGAGCAGTGGGTTGCGTGCCGGCAGCGGTGTCGTAGTGAACGGCGTACGTTATGAACTTCTGGACTGGCGCGGTTCGTTTGCAGACACACTAACGGTTGAAGAGCCGCACCTGTTTTCAGTGACGCGTTTGATATAGACTCTTGAGGAAACTTTCTTCCTTGAGGGGCTGACATGAGATTGCTTCTGCTGTTCTTGCTGGCCGGTGGTTTGTACGCACAAAGCCAGTTGGCGAACGTCAACGGGTCAGTTGTGGATTCCACCGGAGCCGTGATTCCCGGCGCGGATTTGAAACTGAACAATCAGGACACTGGCGAATCGTGGACGGCGGTGAGCAACAACGAGGGGAACTTTGTACTGCCTCTCATTAAGCCCGGCAAATACACGTTAGACGCGGCGAAAGCCGGTTTCAAGACATTCCGGCAAACTGAACTGGTGTTGGAAACCGGTGGGCAGCATCGCATTGATGTGCGGCTGGAAGTGGGCGCGCAGACGGAGCGAGTGGTAGTGGAAGCCACGCTGCCGCAATTGCAGACAGAGACTTCGGTGGTGGGCGCCGTGGTGGAGAATCGCACGATCGCGAACATGCCGCTCATCAACCGGCGCGCGGCGCAGTTGGCGCGGCTGACCGGATTCGTGGTGCAGGTGGGCACCGGCGCCAACTTCGCGATCGCCGGCGGACGTGGCAACAACACCAACTGGCGCATTGATGGCGGCAACGCGCAGAACGTGCTGGTGGGGGATCAGGGATTGAACTTCGATCCGCCGATCGAGTCGCTGCAGGAGTTCAGCGTGTCGATCAGCAACTACTCGGCGGAGTTGGGGCGAACGGGCGGCGGCGTGGTGCAGATGACGACGAAGAGCGGAACGAATCAGTTCCACGGCTCGGCTTATGAGTATTTCCGCAACGATGCGCTGGATGCGCGCACATTCTTTGCGGCGACAAAGACTCCGTTGCGGTACAACCTGTTTGGCGGCAGTTTCTCCGGTCCGATTCGCAAGGACAAGACACACTTCTTCTTCAACTACGAAGGGCGCCGCGACATTCGGGGGCAAACGTTGATTCACAGCGTGCCCACGGCGGCGGAAAAGCTGGGAGATTTTTCGGGCAACACCGCCGTAGTGCGCGATCCGGAAACGAGCAATCGCGCGCCGTTCCCAGGCAATCGGATTCCGGTGAGCCGGTTCGATCCGATTGGGGCGAAGTTGGCATCTTTTTATCCGAATCCCAACGTGGATGGGCGCGGATCGGGCAACAACAACTTCCGTGGGAACAGCCGTACTACCGATCCGCCGAACAATTATGTCACTCGCGTGGATCACAATTTCAACGCCAACAACCGCGTGTACGGACGCCTTCTGGCCAGCCACGGCGGGCAGACGGACTACCCGATTTGGGAAGTCGCTGCGGTGGATCCGATCTACCGGCGGCGGGAAAACAAGTTCTTCAACGGCAGCGGCACGTGGTTCCGCAACATCAGGCCGACGTTGATCAACGAATTCCGATTTAACTATGATTGGCGCCGCTTCGTCAATCTATTCAGCGGCGCGTATTCGAATCTGAATCAGGAACTGGGTTTGAAAGGAGTGCGCCAGGATTTCGGACCGCGCGTGACTGTGACGGGCTACACGACCATGGGCGAAGGCTCAAATCATGAGCGCATTCAATCGCCGATCAAGGGCACACTGCTGGCGGACAATCTGTTGTGGTTGAAGGGCGGCCACAACGTGAAATTCGGATTTGAGCGCCGCACGTCGATGAACGACGATTTGAATCGCAACACCGCGGGCGGCGTATTCGGATTCACGAATGCGGTGACGGGCAACGGCGTCGCGGCGCTGCTGCTCGGCTGGGTGCAGAGCGCCAGCGTGAATGAAGTGTTGCCGATTCGCAGCCGCGTGGATGCCTGGGCGGCGTTCATTCAGGACGACTGGAAGGTGACTTCGCGGCTGACGTTGAATCTGGGCTTGCGCTGGGACATGGATACGCCGCGGCGGGAGCTCTTCGACAACCGCATGAACTCGTTCGACCTGTTCGCCATCAATCCTGTATCGGGGACGCCTGGCGCGCTGACGTTCGCGGGACGCAATGGCGTTGGGTCGTACGCGCACAACTTCGATGCCAACAACTTTGCACCGCGCTTCGGTTTTGCTTACCGGGCGGCGGACAAGTGGGTGATCCGCGGCGGTGCGGCGATGTTGTACATGGGCCTGTACGATCAGGCGACGGTGATCAACGCGACGAATGGATTCGCCTATGCAGGGAATTTCGTTTCGCCGGACAACGGCATCACCGCGCCGTTCCGGTTGCGCGATGGTCTTCCCGGTGTGAAGCAACCTTCGGAATCCGATTTGACGCCGGGATGGGGCGCGGTGCGGGTTGGGCAAAACCCCAGCAATTCGGTGGAGTACTTCCAGCCGGGTCCGCGCGATACCTCGTACATGATGAGTTTCAATTTCAATATTCAGCGGCAACTGCCCGGACAGATGCTGTTGGAACTGGGCTATCTTTCCACGCTCGGCCACAAACTGTCGTCACCGGTGGGGCTGACTTTGAACCAGGTGCGGCCCGAACTGATGGGCGCGGGGAATGCGCAGAGCCGGCGCCCCTTTCCGCAATACACCGATGTGCAGCAGATCTCGCAGCCGATTGGAAACTCCAACTATCACGCCGCCAATATCAAACTGGACAAGCGTCTTTCCCGCGGATTGCAATTTCAGACGAACTTCACGTTTGCCCGCGGGATCGACGATATTGAATCGCGCGGCGAATTGGGTGGGAATCCGGGCTCGGCGCTGGCGAATGTGTACAACCGGCAATTGGATCGCGGCTTGAGTGGGAACAGCATCAAGCACCGGCTGATTTCGAGCTTGGTGTACGAACTGCCGTTCGGCAAAGGGCGCAGCTATGCGATTCAGAACGGCTTCGCAAACGCGCTGATTGGCGGGTGGATCATTGGGTACATCGGCGAACTGCGCACGGGGCCGCCGATTGGAGTGAATGAGCAGACGAACCGTTCGAATGCCTTTGCGCCGGCAGTGCGCAGCAACGTGGTTGGCGATCCGAAGATCAGCGGCAACCGTTCGCGCGATGAGCAGTTGCGGCAGTGGTTCAATGTAACGGCTTTTGCCGAGGTTCCGCAGTTCGCATTCGGCAACGCTGGACGCACCACCGGGTACGGACCAGGCGCGATTGCCATGGACATGTCGATTTTGAAGGACTTCGCGTTGACAGACCGCATGACACTGCAGTTCCGCGGGGAGATGTTGAACTTCATCAACAACCCGAACTTCAATCTCCCGAACTTGAGCCGAGGGGCTCCGGGTTTCGGCAGCATCAATTCGCTGATCGACACGAATCAGGCGCGCATCACGCAGTTCGGCTTGCACTTCAAATTCTGATGCGTTACAGCTTGCCGTAGCGGCGGTAGCAAAGCTCCATGAACTCGGCCATGGTGCGCTCCCGCTTGCTGCCGGCCAGTGCTGCAAGCATCCCGGCGCGGTCTTCGGCGGAGCGCTCGGCGCCGGTCTTGAACTTCGCTTCCAGGTTTTCGATGGGCATTTCAAAGAGCTGAGCACCGCGCAGCATGTTCTGCTTGTAGGTGGGCGTTAGGCCGTCCATGGTCCAGTTGGTGCCCTCGTAAGATTCGTGCCTGGCCGTGAGCGCTGTGAGGAACGCCTCGAATCGTTCCGGGTCGGAGACGGTGCGGGCGCGCCCGGTTGCGTGGACTGCGGCGAAGTTCCAGGTGGGCACTGCCTGTTCGGTGGCATACCAGGCCGGGGAGATATAGGCGTGCGGGCCCCGAAACAGAATCAGGGTTTGCTGTTCTCCGTCGAAGGTGGCGAGTTGGGGATTGCCTTTTGCCAGATGACCGAGGATGAGGCCATAGGGCTTTACGGAACGATCCAGCAGCAAAGGGATGTGGGAAGCCCAAAGCCCCGGCGAGGCCGTGACTACGGTGGCAAACGAAAACTCCTCCATAAAAGAGAGGATTACTTCCAGATCCCGTTCCTGGTGCCGCTCCGGAATGTAGATCGTTTCCATAGGCCGCGTATGTTAGCATAGAAGACTACCCGGCAGTCATGATACGCTCCTTCCGGGGCATTACTCCCAAGATCGCCCCATCTTGTTACATCGATCCCAGCGCGCAGTTGATCGGCGATATCGTTATCGGCGAAAACTCCAGTGTCTGGCCCAACGCCACCATACGGGGCGACGTGCACTACATCCGTATCGGCGACACCACCAGTGTGCAGGACAACAGTGTGCTGCATGTGGAGCATCAAAAACACCCACTGATCATTGGAAATCGAGTGACCATCGGGCATTCGGTGGTACTGCACGGCTGCACGATTGAGGACGATTGCCTCATCGGAATCGGGGCCATCGTGCTGAATGGCGCGCGCGTTGGCCAGGGTTCGGTGATCGCGGCCGGGGCATTGGTGCCGGAAGGAATGGAGATTCCGGCGTTCAGCCTGGTGATGGGCGTGCCGGCGAAGATCCGTAGGGAAGTGACCGTTGAGGAGCGTGCGCGCTTCAAATTGAACGCAGAGCATTACAGCGAACTGCGCCAGGCTTACAAGGAAGAAACGAATTGATTCGAGCCGTCAAAGGAACACGCGACATTCTGCCGCCCGATTCTCATGTCTGGAATCGCGTGGAGGCGGTGGCGCGCAGCGTGATGCACTCCTACAACTACAGTGAAGTGCGCACGCCCATCTTCGAAGAGACCGCGCTGTTTGCCCGCGGGGTTGGCGAGGAAACCGACATTGTGTCGAAGGAGATGTACACCTTCGATGACAAAGACGGTTCGTCGCTGACACTGCGTCCGGAGAATACAGCGTCGGTGATCCGCGCTTACATCGAGCACCGTTTGGATCAACGCCCCGGCTTGCAGAAGCTCTATTACATCGGACCGATGTTCCGGCGCGAGCGACCGCAGAAAGGGCGCTACCGGCAGTTTTCGCAGATCGGCGCCGAGGTGATCGGATCGGAGTCGCCGGCTGTGGATGCGGAAGTGATCGAGATGGTGTTGGAGATTCTCTCGCGCTGCGGGTTGGAAGGATTTCAGCTCATCATCAACTCGGTGGGTTGCAAGGAGTGCCGGGCGAAGTTCATCGCGAAGCTGAAAGAAGAACTGGCGGTGAAGGCGGCGCAGTTGTGCGGCGACTGCCAGCGGCGCGCGACGACGAACCCGCTGCGCGTGCTCGATTGCAAGGTGCCGCAGGATCAGCCGGTGATTGATACGCTGCCGTCGATTCTGGACAATCTGTGCGAGACGTGCGCGAAGCATTTCGCCTCGGTGCGGATGTTTCTGGACGATCGCGGCATCGCTTATGAGGTACGGCCACGGCTGGTGCGCGGGCTCGATTACTACATGCGAACCACCTTTGAAGTGGTGCACGGAGCATTGGGCGCGCAGAATTCGGTATTGGGCGGAGGCCGGTATGACGGGCTCGCGGAAGCTCTGGGCTCGCGTGTGCATTCGCCGGGCATCGGGTTTTCTATCGGTGAGGACCGCCTGGTGATGAGCGTCGATGAAGCCAATCCGCAGGCGGCCAAGGATTCGATCGACTTGTACATTGCGCCGATGGGCGAGAATGCATTGCGGCATTCCACGGCGCTGGCGCGCGATCTGCGCAGGCACGGCGTGCGCGTGGATCTAGCGTTTGAAGGCAAACTGAAGCGGGCGATGGAACTCGCCAACAAACTGAATGCCCGCTATGCTCTGATTGTTGGCGATAACGAAATCACGTCCGGATTCTATGCTCTGAAGAACATGGCATCCGGCGAGCAGGAGAATGTTACCCGCGACCAACTCGCGGAGCGTCTGTATGGCTGAAACACCTGAACAACGTCAATCCGTTCCTCTCGATTTTCTGGGAGAATTGCGCCGCACGCATAATTGCGGCCAACTGCGCGCCTCCGACGCAGGCAAGCGCGCGCTGCTGATGGGCTGGGTGCACCGGCGCCGGGATCTGGGAGCGGTGATCTTCATCCACTTGCGCGACCGCGAGGGCGTGACGCAGGTCGTCTTTCATGAAGACGTGAGCGCCGAGGTGCATGCCAAAGCCGAGATCGTGCGCAGCGAGTTTGTGATCGCCGTGGAAGGGCACGTGGAAAAACGCAGTGAATCCACGATCAATCCCAACATTCCCACCGGCGAAGTGGAAGTGGTGGCCGACCGCATCTGGATTCTCAACGAGAGCCGTGTGCCGCCGTTCCCGTTGGATGAGTTCTCTGAGATCGCCGAGGACGTGCGGCTGAAATACCGTTATGTGGACCTACGCCGCCAGCAGATGCAGAAGAACATCATTCTGCGCTCAAAGATCTCGTTTGCCGTGCGCGAGTACCTGTACTCTCAGGGTTTCCTGGAAATTGAGACGCCGTTCATGACGAAGTCGACGCCGGAAGGCGCGCGCGATTTCCTGGTGCCCAGCCGCATGTCGCAGGGTTATTTCTACGCCTTGCCGCAATCGCCGCAGATTTTCAAGCAACTGCTGATGGTGTCGGGCTACGAGAAGTACTTCCAGATTGTGCGCTGCTTCCGCGATGAAGATCTGCGCGCCGACCGGCAGTATGAATTCACGCAGATCGACATGGAGATGTCGTTCCCGCAGCCGGAAACGATCTACAACGCCGTGGAAGGCATGGTGAAGCAGATCTTCCATGCAGCCGGGTTCGAAGTGGAGACTCCATTCCCGCGGCTGACCTACGCGCAGGCGATGCGTTCCTACGGCATCGACAAGCCCGACATGCGCATTCCTCCGTTCCACTGTGTGGAGGATCTCTTCGCAGGGGAAGGGCTGACGGGTGAAGGGTTGCCGCTGGTGGCGATCACGATTCCCAACACGGGTCAGCCATCGCGCAAGGAACGCGACGATCTGAAGGCATACGGGCAGGAGCGCGGGCTGCGTGTCTATGACGATGCCAAGCGCCTGGAGCGTGATTTTCCGGAGCAGATGGCGAAGGTTCGGGAACGCACGGGAGCAGGGGAAAACGATCTGCTGCTGCTGGCCGGTTGGGTGGGCGAACGCAAAGGCCACCGGCCCGATGAAACCGTGCTGCAGGCCTGTGGACAATTGCGGCTGGAGGCGGCCCGCAAGTACGAAGCGAAGCACAAATGTTTTGAACAGAACCGGTTCAAATTGTTGTGGGTGGTCGATTTTCCGATGTTCGAATGGGATGAGGAGGAGAGCCGCTGGAACGCGGCGCACCATCCGTTCACATCGGTGCACGATGAGGATCTGGAGAAGTTGACTGCCGATCCGGCGCATTGCCGCGCGAAGTCGTACGACATTGTGATGGACGGCATCGAACTAGGATCGGGCTCCATTCGTATTCATCGCCGCGACGTGCAGGCGAAGGTGTTCGCTGCGCTCGGGTTGAGCGATGAAGAAGCGCGGATGAAGTTCGGGTTCCTGCTGGACGCGCTGGAATACGGCGCTCCGCCACACGGCGGAATCGCACTTGGCCTGGACCGGTTGGTGATGCTACTGGCGGGCGAGAAGTCGATTCGCGAAGTGATACCGTTTCCGAAGACGGCGAAGGGCACCGACCTCATGTGCGACGCCCCATCGCAAGTTCCGGAGCGCTCGCTGCGTGATCTCGGGATTGCGCTGCGCAAACCTCCACAATAGGCGCGAAATGCGGTATTATCGATCCAATCTCTACCTTTCGGAGGTTCTGCATGATTGGATCACGGTTTCTGCTTGCCGGGTTGCTTTCGGCGAGCGCGGCATTTGCCGGCTTACTCGGGCCTACACCCTATTTGAGCTTCGCTGACAGCCCCTTTTCGGGTGGAAGCTTCAGCTATTTCCATCTGGAGGATTTCGAGGACGGCGCATTGAACACCCCTGGCGTCACGGCCAATGCCGGCGTCGTTCTCGCGCCATCGATCAACACCGACTCGGTGGATGGCGACGATGGAAGCATCGATGGCAGCGGCCAAGGCGGGCGTTCCTGGTTCTCGAGCGCATCCACCACTGTGTTTGAGTTCACGTTTAGCGCCGCGCTGCTGGGCGCGCTTCCCACGCACGTTGGGATCGTCTGGACTGATGTTGGGGCAACCAGCGATCAGTTCGGGATCGGCGCTGTCGCTTTTGAAGGCTTCGACGAAAATGGAGCCTCGCTGGGGGGCTTTGGGCCCGGACTTTTCGGCGACAACAGCGTCGCCGGAGGCACGGCGGAAGACCGGTTTCTCGGCTTTACGAACGCGACAGGAATCTCGCGAATCAGAATCCAGGTGGATAGCGCCGACTGGGAAGTGGATCACCTTCAGTACGGCTTGGCCGCCGATTCCATCCCTGAGCCATCCACCGTTGTTCTGTGCTCGCTCTCGCTACTGGGGCTGGCGGCGCGCCGGTTCATGATGAAGTAGATCACCGGCACGGTCATTCGCGATAGCAGCAGACTGGCGATCTCGCCGGCCATAAGTGCAATGGCAAGCCCCTGGAAGATGGGGTCGAAGAGAATTACGCTCGATCCCACGACGACCGCCGCGGCGGTGAGCATCATGGGCCGGAAGCGCACGGCGCCGGCATCGATCACGGCCTGATCCAGCGCCATGCCCTCTTTCCGCCGCAATTCAATGAAATCCACCAGGATGATGGAATTGCGCACCACGATCCCCGCGCCGGCGATGAAGCCAATCATCGAAGTGGCGGTGAAGAAGGCGTTCAGCAACCCGTGCGCGGGCAGGATGCCCACCAGCGAAAACGGAATCGCCGTCATGATCACCAGCGGGGTGAGGAACGATTCGAACCAGCCCACCACCAGCACGTAGATCAATACCAGCACGGCGGCGAAGGCGATACCGAGGTCGCGGAAAACTTCGTAGGTGATGTGCCATTCGNNTTCGCCGTCCCACTTCATGGCGTAGAGGCGGGTAGTGGTGGGTTGCTCGGCGGTGAATTGCTCGATGGCAACCTTCGGCCCGAGGGCGAGAATCGCATAGACAGGGCTTTCCATGGCTCCGGCGATGTCGGCGGTGACGTAGGTGACCGGCATCAGGTTCTTGTGATAGATGCTTTTGTCTTCCACGGCGTTTTCCACGCGCACGAGTTCGCGCAGCGAGACGCCCTGAACCTTCAATTCCAGCATGCGGTTCAAGTCGGAGCGTGCAGCCCGATGCAGCCGCACCTTGAGCGGGATGTCCTCTTTCGCCGTGCTGTCGTGCAGAAGCCCCGCAATTTCCCCCGCGGAGGCGATGCGCAGCGTTTCCGCGATGGCCGCTTCGCTGATGCCGTGTGTTGCCGCAAGATGGCGATCGACGACGATCCGCTGTTTCGGCTGGTCGTCTTCCACGTACCAATCCACATCCACGATGCCGTCAATGGACTCCATGGCCTGCTTGATTTTGCGTGCTTCCGCGAGCCGGCCTTCGGCAGTCGGGCCGTAGACTTCAGCCACTAATGTCTCGAGCACCGGCGGGCCGGGCGGCACTTCGGCCACCTTGATGTTTGCGCCCATTTGCTTCGCCACCGGCGCCAGCGCGAGGCGCACACTCTTGGCGATTTCGTGGCTCTGCCGGTTGCGATGTTCCTTTCCCAGCAGATTGATCTGTATGTCGGCGATATTGGCTCCGGCGCGCAGGTAGTAGTGGCGGACCAGGCCATTGAAGTTGAATGGCGAAGCCGTGCCGCTGTAGGTCTGCACGTCGGTCACTTCGGGCTGCTGCAAGGCGAGTTCGGCCAGGCGCCGCGCCACCTGTGCGGTACGCTCGAGCGGAGTTCCTTCGGGCATGTCGATGATCACCTGAAACTCGCTCTTGTTGTCGAAGGGGAGCATCTTCACTTTGACGAATTGGATGTAGACCAAACCCATGGAGCCGAGCAACAGCACCACCACCCCGATGAGGAATCCAAAGCGGAGGACAGCGTTGTGCAGCAGGCCGCCCATCAGTTTGCGGTAGAAGCGTGTCGACCAATCCTCATGGCCGTGGGCATCATGGCCGCCGCTTTGCTTCAACACGCGCACGGCGACGTAGGGCGTCACTACAAAAGCGACGATGAGGGAGAACACCATGGCGGCCGATGCGCCAATCGGGATGGGGCGCATGTAGGGGCCCATCAGGCCGCTCACAAAAGCCATGGGCAGGATCGCGGCAATCACGGTCAATGTGGCAAGGATGGTCGGGTTGCCGACCTCATCGACCGCGACTGCTGCGATCTGCGTCAGCGGTTTGCCCTGGTTTTCGGGCAAGCGCTGGTGACGAACAAGGTTTTCCACCACGACGATCGCATCGTCGACGAGGATGCCGATGGAGAAGATCAGGGCGAACAAGGTGATGCGATTCAGGGTGTAGCCGTAGAGATAAAACGTAGTGAGCGTCAGCGCCAACGTGACGGGGATGGCGGCAAAGACGATGAGTGATTCGCGGAACCCGAGCGTTATCGCAATGAGCAAGCTGACGCTGACCACCGCGATGCCCATGTGGTACAACAATTCGTTCGATTTCTCGGCTGCCGTTTCGCCGTAGTGCCGGGTGATGCTGGTTTCGACATCAGCAGGAATCACGGAGCCTTTCAGCGGTTCGATGCGATGCAGAACACGCTCGGCGACGGCGATGGCATTCGTTCCTTTGCGTTTCGCGACGGAGAGCGTTACGGCGGGCGTGAAGCCTTGCCCGGTGCCGTATTGCACGGATTGGATGGGTTCCTCGCCGCCATCGGTGACCGTAGCTACATCGCGCACATAGACGGGGCGGCCATTGGAAACACCCACGACAACGTCGTTCACCTGCGCCGCGGTCTGCAGATAACCGCCTGCTTCAAGCACGATGTTGCGATTGGCATTCGTGTACTGGCCGGCAGGCAGGCGTTGATTGGAAGCGCCCAGCGCGCCACGCACTTGTGAGGCCGTGAATCCGTAGGTGGCGAGGCGCGCCGGATCGAGTTCCACTCGCACTTCGCGGCGCTGTCCGCCGATGATCTGAACCGCGGAGACATCAGGGGTCTGCTTGATGGTGTCGTGTACCTGGGCGGCAATGCGGCGGAGGTCAAAGTCACTGTAGCGATTGCTATGTAAGGTCAAGGCGAGAATCGGAACATCGTCAATGGAACGCGGCTTGACGATTGGCTGCGAAGCCCCCGGGGGGATAACGTCGAAGTTGGCGAACATCTTCTGATTGAGTTTGACGATGCTCTTTTCTTCGTCTTCGCCGACCTTGAAGCGCACGATGGCGATGGCGCCGCCGGGGCTCGAAGTGGAATACACATACTCCACACCAGGAATCTCCCAAAGCAGCTTTTCCATCGGTTTGGTAACGCGCTCTTCCACGTCGCGGGCCGATGCGCCGGGCATCGACACGAACACATCGATCATGGGGACGATGATCTGCGGCTCTTCCTCCCGCGGCAGATTCACGATGGAAAAGAGGCCGACGAGAATAGAGGAGACGATGAACAGCGGAGTGAGGCGCGAGTTGAGAAAGGCCTGCGCCAGGCGTCCGGAGATTCCGAGTTTCATCGGCGCACCTCGGCGCGGGCCCCGTCGCGCAAATCGGAGGGGATGGGGCTCACCACTTCCTCGCCTTCGTTCAGTCCGCTCAGAACGCGGACTGTATCGCCACGGCGTTCCCCGAGCGTCACCATGCGCGTGCGGGCAATGCCGCCATCGACGACAAAGACCAGTTGCAGCGAGCCATCGGTGCGGATGGCGGACACAGGAACCAGCACCACGCGCTCACTGCCGGCGCCAAAGCCGGCACGTCCCGACATCCCGGAACGGAGGTTGGCCACTCCGGGTAAATCGAGCTTCACGGTGACGGTGCGCGTGGCAGCGTCAATGGAGGGCACGATCTCACTCACTGTGGCGCGCACGGTGCGATCCAGTGCTTCCAGCCTTACCTCAACGGCTGCACCGCGCTTCACGGTCGGCAGCAGCGATTCATCGAGAGGCGCTTCCAAACGGTACGATCCGGTCTGCTCAATCAGCAGCAAAGGTGCGCCGGGTGTAGCCAGATTGCCGGGCTCCACGCGCTTCTCGGAAACAACACCGGCGAAGGGCGCCGTGATCTGCGTATAGGCCTGCTGGATGCCGGCGATCTGCACCTGCTCCCGGGCCTGGGCGATGCGCGCGTCCAATTGTTTGCGCTTCGCTTCGGCCATTTCGACATTGGCCTGAGCCAATCGCAACTTCGCCTGGGCCTCATCGAATTCCTGATTGGAAATGGACTTCTTCTCGAAGAGGCCTTTCATGCGATCGAAGGTGACCTGGGTCAGATCCCGCTGTGCCTTGGCGGCGCGAATCGCGCTTTCCACTTCGGCCTCGGCGCTCTGTGCTTCGCGTTGCGCCTCGTGCGCCTGGCGTTGGGCCGTGTCGAGATCCTTGGAGTCGAGCGTGATCAAAACCTGGCCCGCACGGACGGTGTCGCCCTGGCTGGCACGGACCTCGCGCACGTAGGCCATGATGCGTGAGGAAACGCTGGCTGTGTTGCGGGCACGAACCGTGCCGACCACTTCGCGAGCGACAGCCCAATCGGCAGCGGCAACCTTGGCCACCTGAACGGAGATCGCGGGCGCCGGAGTCACAGCTTTCTTTGCCGGTTCTTCTTTATGCCCGCAAGCGGCGAGCAGGATGGTTCCAATCACGGGGAGAATCTTCTTCATCGCAACACCTCGGAATCGGCGGTCAGCCCGCCGGCGGCATATTCCAGCATCACAGCAGCCACGCGTTGATCGTGTACGGCCATCAGGCGCCTGAGGCGCGATTCCAACACCGAGACCTGATTGCGCAGCAGATCCGTCACGGTGCTGAGCCCGCCTTCGTAGCGATTGCGCGTAATGCGGAGGCTCTCTTCGGCCTGGGCCACGGCGGCGGCGGAGAGCGCGATGCGTTCGGTAGCGGAGGAGAGATCGGTATGCGCCCGGCGTACCTCCAGCTTTGTTCCGTTACGCACCTGGTCGGCCTGGGAACGCGTGGCGGCGATCATCTGCTGCGATTCCCGGATGCGGCCGCGATCGGCAAAGCCATTGAACAGGTTCCACTGCAGGGTGACACCGGCGAACCAGTTGCCGCCCGCTTGTGTCACGAACCGGCCGCGGTCTGCCTCCAGCACCCCGCGCAGCGACACGCGGGGGAAGTAGGCGGCGCGGGCCTGGGCGGATTGCTTTTCGGCCACCTGCACGCCGAGCAGCGCCTGCCGCGCTTCGGAACGGTCCGTGGCTGCTTTCGCTTCGTAGGCCTGGCGGTCGGCGGCCGGCGTTTCCATCTGCCGCAGCGTGGTGGTGAGTTTGTGATCGGTGTCAAGCGGCAGACCGAGCACCTCATTCAAGGCGGCGCGGGCCACTTCCAGGTCGGCCTTGCGGCGCACTTCCTGTTCCTTCATCGCCGCCAGGTGCACCTCGATGGAGAGGACATCGGCGTCGGTGGAAAGGCCCGCTTCGCGAACGGTGCGCGCCCGGGCGAGGTCGGCCTCGGCGGACTTCACGGCCTCACGGGCTACGTGTAGCCCTTCTTCGGTAAGCAATACACCGAGGTAGGCACGGGCGGCGCCGGCGGCAAGGTTCATTTCCAATTGCCGTTTCTCCTCGCTACTCAATTGCTTCCGCAGGTCCGCCGATTCGATGTTGCGTTTGGTCACACCGGCGTCGAAGAGGGTTTGCTCGGCGCTCAGCACCGATTGAAAATTGTTGACCGAAGCCGGGTTGTTCAACGAGTTGATCGCGAAGTTGCCTTCCGTGAAGCGGCGTTGCGCCAGCAGGCTGGAGAACACGAACACGGGGTTGTTGCTTCGCTGGTACGACTCCATGTAGTTCAATCTGGGGAGATAGCCGCTATGGGCCTGTTCGCGCTGTAAGGCTGCGGCGTTGACCCGCGCCTCGGCTGCTTTCACCGATGGGTGCTGGCTCTGTGCCAGGCGGACTGCGCCGGCCAAGGTGAGATCTTCGGCCTGCGCGGTGAGCAAAATCAGACGGATGAGTAGGATCACCATCATGGGTTGAGGATGCAAAAACCGCAGAGAGGTGACAAGCGGGGGGGGCCGGATTGCTACTATCTAAAAAGATACCCATGTCCAAAGGCACCGAAGAGGTGGAACTGGCGAAGCGGCTGATGTCGGGCGATTCCTCCGCATTTGAGCCGTTTGTGACTCTGTTTCAGCACAAACTGTTCCACTACAGCTTCCTCACTTGTGGCCAGCGCGAAGACGCGGAAGAAGTAGCGCAGGAAACCTTGTTGAAGGTATTCGAGAGCTTGCACACATTGCGCGAGCCGGAGCGCGTCCGCTCATGGATTTATACGATTGCCCGGAATGTCTGTTACATGAAGCGGCGGAAAAGCATCTTCGCACCAGAGGAAGAAATCTCCTTGGATCAGGTGATGCCCAGCTTCCGGCAGGACGGAAGTGAGCGCAAGCTCGAGATTGCCGATTGGTCGTCTTTGCCCGATGCCCAGGCTATGAACTCGGAGCTAAGGCAGACGCTGCAGCGTGCGATTCATTCCCTGCCGGACATCTATCGTTCTGTCCTGATGCTGCGCGACGTGGAGGAGTTAACCACGGAGGAAACCGCGGATATCCTTGGCGTCAGCACCGATGTCATCAAGACGCGCCTGCATCGGGCGCGGCTGGCGGTGAGGCAGAAACTGGACCAGGAGTTGACCACCGCCGGAGTCGCATCATGACCAAGCTCGAATGCAAACAGATTTTCGCGATGCTGTCGGAGTACCTGGACCGTGAGCTTCCCGCCGATCTCTGCCAAACCATCGACGCCCACATCGCCAGTTGTCCGCCCTGTGTGGAGTTTGTGAAAAGCCTGGAGAAGACCGTGGCCTATTGCCGCGGGGCGGGTACGAGTTCGGATGGCCCACATCCGCTCAGCGCTGCGAATCTGGAGGAACTCCGCCAGGCCTATGAGCGATCGGCGCCGGTCCTGATCAAGAACAGACCTGCAGCTTCTTAATCATCTCCACCTCCCTTGCCGCGGAGGATTGTACATGAAAACCCTGCTTCTCAAAGAAGCCTGTGACCGCGGGAATGGTGGTGAGGCGGACATGCGTCACCGTGGGTGGTAGGGACCGCAGACAGTAAAATACCAGGAATCGCCCCAGCCCCTGGCGTTGCAGGCCGGCCTGGACAATGGTCCAAGTCAGGCTGGCGAGCTGCGGGTTCTCCAGGGCAACGCCTCCACATCCCACCACAGTGCCCTCGTGTTCCATGACGAAGTAGGAACCCTGCGGGGCATCGAGCCAGGCTTCGAAAGCGTGCCGCTCCGCCTGATCGAAGAACACGGGCATGTTGCCATCGAACAGGGCGAGGCATTGTGATTTGTCGGCAGGGGTGAAGGTGCGGATGTCCATCGGAAAGTTTGAGTGTAGCGTGATACGCTAGGCCGGAATGATTGTCACCGTTCAACAGCACATTCTGCAGCAGCAGGATGAACTCTTCCCCACCGCGCGAGGCAGCTTCAGCTCTCTGCTCTCCGGGATGACACTGGCCACGAAGATGATTCAGGCGAAGATCCGCCGCGCCGGGCTGGTTGATATCATCGGCTCGGCCGGCGATATCAACGTACAGGGCGAGACCCAGCAGAAGCTCGATGTGTACGCGAACCAGGCCCTGCTGCATTGCTTGGGGACACGGGAAAGCGTGGCCATGCTGGTGAGCGAAGAGAATGCGCAGCCGGTCACGATTGACCGCTCCGAGACCGGCAAGTATGTGGTGGTGTTCGACCCCCTGGACGGATCTTCCAACATCGACGTCAACGTGAGCGTGGGAACCATCTTTTCCATCCTGCGGCGGCCCGATGGAGTGCATGGCGAGGCGGCTGTGATGCAGCCCGGATGGAAGCAGGTGGCGGCGGGGTATGTGGTTTATGGCTCCTCGTCGATCTTCGTCTATACCGCCGGCCACGGTGTGTTCGGCTTCACTCTGGACCCGGATATCGGGGCCTTTGTGCTCAGTTACCCGAACCTGCGGATGCCGGACCGGGGGACCTATTATTCGGTGAACGAAGCGAACGCCGACAGTTTTCCGGTGCACTATCGGGAATACCTGGGCGGGCTGCGCGCCAAGGGATACAGCTCGCGGTACATCGGGTCGCTGGTGGCGGACTTCCACCGCACGCTGCTCAAAGGCGGGGTATTTCTGTATCCGCCGACGGAGAAGAACCCGAAAGGGAAGTTGCGTCTGCTGTATGAAGCGAACCCACTGGCGTTTCTGGCGGAGCAGGCTGGTGGATTAGCGATTGACGGATCGCAGCGCATTCTGGATATCCAACCGGAAGGGATCCATCAGCGCACGGCGCTGGTGATGGGAAGCCGGGCCGAGGTGGAGGAGTTCGAGAAAAAGACTTAGGAGTCTCCATTTAGCGATTGTCGATAGTTTCGCCGCGCTTGCTATACTACCCCTCACGCATCATTTTTGCCGCTTTCCACGCCGAACGAGCGGCGGAAAAATCTCTGCATTTGGGGTGAGTTTGTATGAAATTTCTGTTGGCACTTTTTCTTGCCGCGGCGGCGCTCCTGCCGGCGCAATCCACTTTCGGCGAAATCCGAGGAACCGTCTCCGATCCCACCGGCGCGGTCATCGCTGGAGCGAACGTGGAAACGAAGAACACCGGGACGGGTGAAACGCGCAAAGCCGCTTCGGATGCGGCCGGCAACTACGCCTTCCTCAATCTCGATGCGGGCACCTATGAGGTGACGGTGGAATCCGCGGGATTCCGCAAACGCGTGGTGCAAAACGTGATTCTGCGTGCGCGCGAGGTGGCGCGTGTCGATACCCAGCTCGACCTGGCGTCGGCCGCCACGGAAGTTCAGGTGACCACGGCCCAACAGGTGATCACCACCGACATCGCCACAATCGTGGACTCGAAAACCTCGGCACAGATTCTGTCCTTGCCTGTGAATTTCCGGGCCGGTGGTACGAACTCGGTATTTTCGGCGATCTCGTTCACCCCCGGGGTGCAGCCGGATTCCGGTGGTGGAAGCATCGGGATCGCCGGCGGTATGCCTTTCCAGGCAACCGCCACCATCGACGGCATCTCTTCCATCAATGTCCGCAACAACGGCATCATTAACGAAATGTTTCCCTCTGCCGAGTCGATCGATGAGATTAAGGTCTCTTCGGTGTCGAACAACGCCGAGTTCGCCCAAATCGGCGACGTGACCACGACCTCGAAGGGCGGCACCAACAATTACCACGGCAGCCTGTTCTGGTATCACCAGAACGGCGCCATGGATGCGCGCGACTTCTTCAGTTCGCGCGTCGGCGCTCCGTTCAAAATTTCCAATGACTACGGCGTCAGTATGGGCGGGCCGGTGAGGAAGAACAAGACCTTCCTCTTTGGAACCTGGGAGCAACTGAAGTATCGGGCCCAGGCGCAATTCAATGTAATCACGATACCGGATGCTTATCGCACCGGGAATCTCTCCAGCGTGACGCGTGCCGTCACCGACCCGCTGGGTGCGGCGGGCGCCGTGTTTGCCGGCAATATCATTCCCGCCAGCCGCCAATCCTCGGTTTCGGCGAAGGTAATGGACGCGCTCTATCCGCGCCAGAATCAGCCCGGCGATCAGGTGGCGAGCCCGAACCTTCGCTTCCAGGCATCGGCGAAGAACAACAACAACCAGTACGACCTGCGCGGCGATCATCTCTTCAATGAACGGCACAACATCTTCGTGCGTTATTCCAACAAGAACGTGGCGCAGATCAGCCCCATCGCCATCGCGGCGCTGGGTGAGGGGCGTGAGAATCTGAAATCCCGCACCATGACGGCGGCTTACAACGCAGTGCTGCGCACCACCCTGGTGAACGAGTTCCGTTTCGGCTTCGCGGATCGCCCGCGCACGGTGGACTTCGGTCCTAACGGCACCAGTTTCGATGGGCCTGCGCTGGTGAAGACGCTCGGCATCAACGGGCTGCGGCCCGATCCGCCGAAGGTGGCCTCCGTGCCGGATTTTGGAATCACCGGATTCCTTGGCACGGCGCGCGCACGCGGATTTACGCAGCTCAGCAAGAACGTGCAGTTCACCGATAACCTCACCTGGACCAAGGGGAAGCACACCTTCAAGTTCGGAGTGGATCTAAAGCGCCTGCGGGCCACGGACAACATTTCGTTCTTTTCCGGCGACGACCTCGGCGAGTATCGCTTCAATGGAATGTGGACCGGCAATGCCTTCGCCGATTTCCTGCTGGGGATACCGCAGCGCAACCGCGTTGCCAACACCAGCCCCGACATCGACGGCAGCGCCACACACGCAGCAGGGTTCGCGCAGGACGACTGGAAGGTGAACCATAAGCTCACACTCAACTATGGGGTGCGCTACGAAATCCAGCAGCCGTTCTGGGACCGCACTTTGCAATTGGCGAACTTTGACCGCGACTACCCAGGCGGGCGTGTGGTTGTGCCCAACAAGGATTCGCTGGCGCTGACCGCTGCGCCCTTCCGTGCATCCATCGGCAATACGCCGATCGTCACCGCGGCGGAAGCGGGGATCCCCGAACGCCTGCGTTACACCGATACAAACAACGTCATGCCCCGAATCGGCTTTGCCTATCGTCCGTGGGGCAACCGCACTGTGATTCGCGGCGGTTACGGCATTTACTCGGTGACCATTCTCGGGGCCGTGTTCTATTCACTCACCGGAATCCACACCTCCGATACGCGCACCTTCACCAACACGTTGGTCAACGGCCGGCCGGAATTGATCTTCCCCAACGCCTTTGGCACGGGTCTCGGTGTTATCGGCGCTGTGGGTACGGCGGACTTCCGGCGTGCGACGCAGTTCGACAGTCCCGCTCCCTATGCCCAGCAATGGAATCTGACGATTGAGCGCGATCTTGGCTGGAACACCGGCCTGCGCTTAACCTATCAGGGATCGCACAGCATCAAAATGTATTCGAGCCCCGATCTCAACCAGGTGCGCCCCAACACGATCGGTTATGCCGCGGCGCGTCCGGGCCGCCCGTACCCGAACTGGGCCATCGTCTACAGCCGCGATAACGGTGTCTCCTCGAAGTACAACGCGATGATTGTGGAAGTGAACCGCCGGTTCGCCAAGGGACTGGGTTTCCAGACCTCGTGGGCGTGGACGAAGAATCTTTCCAACTCGACAGGGTCGAACAGCACGGGCTTTGCCAGTGAAGCGGGCTCCGTTCCCACGGACCGGTTCAATCTGGGGCTCGACTACGGCAATGTGTCGCCCAGCCGCCGCCACCGCTGGTTGACGTTGTTCAACTACGATCTGCCCTATGGCGCGGATGGAAAGACGGGATCGGGCGCGGAACGGGTGACGAAGTTGCTGGCCGGTGGCTGGCAATTATCGGGCATCCTCGTTTTCCAGAGCGGTCCGTTCCTCACCCCGATCACGGGTGGACGCACCGATCCATCGGGAACGAACGTCGATTCGCGCGCCAATGACCGTCCGGATTATGCATCGAACGTGGCGGACTACGGCAACAAGCCGAAGGCGCAGCGCAATATCGATGCCTGGTTCGATTCCACGGCGTTCACACTGCCCGCCAACAATATCGGCCGTTTCGGGCTGGTAGGGCCGGGGCAACTGGTGGGGCCTGGAACGCAAACCGTGTCCGCCAAGCTGCAAAAGCGCTTCTATATCAAGGAAGGCTTCTACACGCAGATGGAAGGTTCGTTTACGAACCTGCTGAACCACGCCAACTTCGGGATTCCCGCGCTTACTTCAACAGCGGCGAATTTCGGCCGCATCACCTCCACCCAAGGCGCGGAGTTTGGTTCCGGACGCACCATCCAGGTGGGCATTCGCGTGGTGTTCTAGCGTTTAACATTCCTTTACATGCCTCCGAGGCGCGAGCCGCGTCTCGTAGGCATATGCATTTTCGTAACACCGAAAGTTCCCGGCGCCACTTCCTGGCCGCGATGTCCGCTGGGGGATTGTTTTTCACCACGCCGGGCGCATTTGCCCAGACTCTCACGTTGACTCCTGCCCAAACCGAGGGGCCCTACTATCCGAACGTGATGCCGCTCGATCGGGATAACGATCTGCTGGTGATTAACGACAACATCACTCCGGCGGTGGGCACGGTTTCGTGGATCAGCGGGCGAATCTTAAGCAAGACGGGGAGCCCCATTCGAAATGCGGTGATGGAGATCTGGGCCGCGGACAACGTAGGTTCCTACATTCATACTTCCGGCGCGCTGAATGGCCAGCGCGATTCGAACTACCAGGGCTATGGCCGTTTTGAAACTTCTTCGAACGGGCAGTACCTGTTCCGCGCGGTGAAGCCGGGCCTGTATCCCGGACGCGTGCGCCATGTTCACGCCAAGATCACGATTCCCGGTGGCCAGAGCCTCACCACGCAGCTCTACATCGAAGGGGAGGCGAGCACCAGTGACGGCGTGTTGAGCGGGATCCGCGACGCCGCGCAGCGCGCTTCGGTGATTCGCCCCTGGACCGCGATTCCCGATTCCCCCATCGGCGCACTGGCGGTGAATTGGGATGTCGTGATGGACTACACTCCGCCTGAAACGCCCGCCACCACACGTCCCACGCTGATCTCCATGGCTGGCGTCACGCATGGCGCAACGCTGCGCGCGGGCGCCGCTTCGGGCTCCTGGGTGGCGCTGCACGGCTCCGCGTTGGCCACGAATACTCGCACCTGGACTGCGGCTGAAATCGTGGATGGCAACCTGCCCACTTCGCTCGATGGCGTCAGTGTGCAGATCAACAATCAGCCGGCTTACGTGCAGTTCATCAGCCCCACGCAGGTAAACGTTCTCGCCCCGGAAGCGGTGAGTGACGGCCCGGTGCAGGTCACGTTGACCAATCCCAACGGAACCTCCGCGGCAGTGTCCGTCGATTTTGTGCGCACCTCGCCCGGCTTCTTTCAGTATCCCGATGAGAACATCGCTGCTGTTCGTCCGGACGGCGCCTACATTGCACCGGAAGGGCTGTTGAGCGGTGTCTCCACCGTGCCAGCCCAACCTGGGGAAACCATTGTGCTTTACGGTACGGGGTTCGGCTCCACATCGCCGGCCGCTGAACCGGGCAAAGTGGTGACCAGCGCCTTGCGTACCGCCAGCGCCGTGCGGGTGCGCATTCACAACCAGGATGCCGCTGTCTCTTACAGTGGACTGGTCAGTGCCGGGTTGTACCAGATCAACGTCACCGTGCCGGAACTGCCGGATGGGGATTATCCGGTGACCGCGGAAGTCGGCGGCGTGCGCACCGGCAAGTTCGTCAAGCTGCGGGTGCGGAAACAAACTACGGCAATGGCTCCGGCTCTGAATCATCGCCTGCCCGGACTGAACATCCTGCGCCACGCTGTGGGGGTATGATGTAAAGTCTGAGTGGCCGTCTGATTCATGCTAAAGCGCGCACTTCAATCTCTGCTCGGGCAAACAGGATTCCGGGTTTTTAATCTTAGAAAGCACTATGGAAGCGATGGCCTCTACACCCTGCACAAGCCACGCTTCCTGGCGCATGCCGGTTTCCACGCCTCATACAACCGTGGAGTGCAATCGAGCAACGGCGTGGATCCAGCCTTTGCATGGCGTGTTCATGTGGCCCTGTGGGCCGCCAAGCAGGCGCTACAGGCCAAAGGCGACTTCGTGGAGTGTGGCGTCAATGCGGGGTTCATGAGTTCCGCCATCATGCACCACCTCGACTGGAACGCCATCTCCAGGAATTACTTCCTGATCGACACCTTTGCCGGGCCGAACCTGGAGCAGTACTCGTCGCAAGAGCGTGAAAAGGGCCGTGTTGCCATTGCCGAAAAGGCGCTGGCAGCGGGCGCGTATATCACAGACGTGAACTGTGTTCGCCGCAACTTTTCCGAATGGCGTAACGCTTCCGTTGTGCAAGGTGAGGTCCCCGGAGTTCTCGGCGCCCTCAATCTCAACGAGGTGGCATTTCTGCATCTCGACATGAACTGCGCATATCCGGAATGTAGTGCTCTGGAGCATCTGTGGCCGAAGATGGCGCCTGGCGGAGTGGTGCTTCTGGACGACTATTCCTACTTCGGCCATGAACTGCAAGGCGATGCGTTGGACGCATTGTTTTCCGGGTTTGGCGCCGATGTCCTGACGCTACCAACCGGCCAGGGATTGATCATCAAGCGCTGATTTTGCTTGCCTCTTTCTCCGATTCCGGCTATACCTGTGAATCGGGGAAAAAGAAAAATGCGGATAACTGTAATATTTCTTACGCTTTGCGCGGCAATTGGCGCAGCTCAGGACAATGGTCCATTCACTCTCAACGGCGTCCGTTACGCAAGCAAGCAATCCTTCATTGACAGCGGCGGGCGCTGCGCCACGAAGTCGCTCAGCCTCACCGAACAGGATGAGGTGGAGCAAACGGTCGCGGAACGATTGAAGAAGAAGCCTCGCAACGCACGGGGCATCGTGATCGTTCCCACCTACTTCCATGTCATCAACAATGGATCGGGCATCGCCAACGGCGATATTAGCCAGCAGATGATTCAGGCGCAAATGAAGGTGTTGAACGATGCCTATGCACCTTCCGGGTTTCAGTTCCAACTGGTCTCTGTTGATCGCACCACGAATGCGGCCTGGTACAACATGACTCCCGGCACCGCTTCGGAACTGGAAGCGAAAACCGCATTGCGCAAAGGTGGCGCCGATGCACTCAATCTCTACACGGCCAATATCGGCGGTGGATTGCTCGGCTGGGCCTACTTCCCCAACATCTATGCCAGTTATCCTTACTACGACGGTGTGGTGATTTTGTATTCTTCCGTGCCGGGTGGCGACGCCGTGCCTTACAACCTGGGCGATACGGCGACGCATGAAGTGGGCCACTGGCTCGGTCTGTATCACACGTTTGAACAGAGCTGCAGCACGGTGGGCGATCGCATTCTGGATACGCCGGGAGAGAAGAACCCGGCCTTCGGCTGCCCCGTTGGCCGCGACACCTGCAATGGCACGAAACAGGCGGGCCTCGATCCGATTGAGAACTTCATGGACTACACCGAAGACGCCTGCATGTATCGCTTCAGCGCCGATCAGGCCTCGCGCATGCAGGACATGTGGGCGGCCTTCCGTCAACCGTAATATCATTGGGAGCGATGCGTTTGCTCCTGCTCGCCTTTCTATTGACAGCCTGGCCCGGCGCCTGCCAGAAGCTGTATTATCCCGGCGCGGGCGACTGGGAACGTGTGCTTCCGCAACGCTCCGGCTGGAGTGCCGATGGCCTCGACGCGCTGCTGCAATTTGCCGAGTCGCGGCGATCCACGGGCGTGGTGATTCTGCTGAACGGACGCATTCTCACCGAGCAATACTGGGAGCCAAAGCGCTTCCAGGCCACCATGCAGTATCGTTTCGAGAAGTCCGCCGATGGCCAACTGCGGGAAGACGTGGCGTCGATGCAGAAGAGTGTCACCGCGATGCTGTTCGGCATTGCGCGGGCGAAGAAGCTGATGGATTTCGATACTCCGGTATCGAAGGTGTTGGGCGATGGATGGAGCAAGCTGACGCCGCAGCAGGAAGGGGCGATCACGATGCGGCACCTGCTCACCATGACCAGCGGAACCACGGACGAGTTGGGCTTCGAAGCCGAACCCGGCGCGAAGTGGCGCTACAACACGATCGCGTATCAGAAGATTCTTCCCGCACTGGCCAAGGCCGCGGGAAAAGATTCGAACGTTTTGACGCGAGAATGGCTCGCCGGGCCAATAGGGATGCGGAACTCCGAATGGCGCACGCGGCCCAACATGGCTGGAATGGTGGGCTTCGTCACCACGGCTCGCGACATGGCGCGATTCGGACTGATGGTGCTGGCCGGCGGCAGTTGGGCGGGCAAGCAGATTGTGGACCCGGCCTATGTGCAGGAGGCGCTGCGTCCTTCGCAGCAACTCAACCCTTCTTACGGATTACTGTGGTGGTTGAACGGCCACCCATTGGCGCGTCCCGGTGCACGCGGAGGCGGCGAGATGCTGATTCCCACCGCGCCTAAGGATCTTGTGGCGGCGCAAGGCGCTCTGGGCCGCAAGGTTTATGTCGCGAAAAGCCTCGGCCTGGTAGCGGTGCGCATCGGCGGCAACGCCCAGGAAAAAGGTGAACCCGACTTCAATGCTGAATTCTGGCGGTTGCTGATGGCGGCTGCACCCAAAGGGAAACCCTGATGAATCGACGAACATTTCTCGCGGCAGGGGCTGCCGCCGCTGTTTCCGCGCAATCGCGGCGTCCGAAGAACGTGCTGTTCCTTGCAGCGGACGACATGAACAATGCCCTCGGCTGCTACGGGCATAAGCTGGTGAAGTCACCGAACATCGACCGTCTGGCGGCTCGCGGCGTGCGCTTCGATCGCGCCTATTGCCAGTTCCCGCTGTGCGGCCCGTCGCGCGCATCGTTGATGACGGGCAGGCGTCCCGATACGACGAAGGTGCTCGGTAACAACGTCGATTTCCGCGATCATCTGCCCAATGCCGTGACGCTGCCGCAACTGTTCAAGAACAGCGGCTGGTATGCGGCGCGGGAAGGGAAGATGTTCCACATGAACGTTCCCACCGAAGTGACGCTGCCGCGGTTTCAGGATGAGCCGTCGTGGAATCATTCGGTGTCTCCTGGCGGGCCCGAAGCGAAAACTCCAGGGGAACTGCATCGGCTGTCGCCGCCCGGAACGCAACTTGGCATGCAGTGGCTTTCCGCGGCCTCGGGCGAAGGGCAATCGGATTCGAATGCGGCCGAACGCGCTATCGCGCTGCTCGAAAAGCACAGCAAGGAACCGTTCTTCCTCGGTGTCGGATTTCTGCGTCCGCACCTGCCCTTCGTTGCTCCGGCGAAGTTCTACGATCTCTATCCGCTCGATTCCATCCCGCTGCCCAATAATCCTCCGGGAGACCTGGATGATATTCCTGCTGCCGCTAAGGGCGTGCGTTCGTTCCTCTGGAATCACATGGGGATGAATGAGCGACAGATCCGTGAGGCACGGCGTGGATATTATGCTTCCACTTCGTTCATGGATGAGCAACTGGGCCGTGTGCTGGACGCCATGGAACGGCTGAAGCTGTGGGAGGACACGATCATTGTGTTCTGGGGGGATCATGGCTGGAACCTCGGTGAGCACACGCGCTGGCAGAAGATGTCGTTGATGGAAGACAGCGCGCGCGTTCCGTTGATCATTTCCGCGGCCGGCAGCAAAGCGAATGGCAAGGCGTGCTCTTCGCTGGTGGAGTTTGTCGATTTGTATCCGACATTGGCCGGGATGTGCGGATTGAAGCCGCCGGCGGATCTGGAGGGACAGAGTCTGCAGCCGCTGCTCGACAATCCTTCGCGTCCGTTCAAGAAGGCCGCGTTCACGCAGATCGCATTTGAGGATATTACCGGGCGGGCGATGCGCACGGCGCGGTACCGTTATATCCGTTGGGAAGGCAAAGGCGGAGGCGAGGAGCTGTACGATCATCAGAATGATCCGGGTGAGTTCACCAATCTCGCTGTGAAGCCGGAAGCGAAGTCCCTGCTGGAGCAACATCGGCGCATGTTCGACGCTGGGTGGCGCGCTGCACGAGCGTAAGCGCAAACAGAGCGTTGCCGGGATGACACAGTAACGCTTCCCCGGTACAAAAATCTTTCATTTTCACACAGTTTGGCGCATACTAGAGCACATCTGACCCACCTGGGACTGGAGCAAGTATGAGCTATCGAGTGTGCTGTGCGGCGTTTCTTTTATCGTGCGTGTGTGCTTTGGGTGAAGTCACCCCGCGCGATTTCTATCAGGCGATCCGGGAAAACGATCTGGCGAAAATCAAAAGTTTCCTCGATGCAGGGGTGTCCGTCGATCTGCGCGACACGCGCGGCAACACACCGCTGATGCACGCTGCATCGGTGGGCAGCATCGAGGCGATGCGCCTGCTGATGAAGGCCGGCGCCGACGTTAATGCGAAGAACGGACTCGATGCGACATCGCTGGTGTGGTCTGCCTCCAACGCGGAGAAAGCGAAGCTGCTGATTGACGCCGGAGCGCAGGTGAACGTCCGCACCAAGATGAGCCGCACTCCGCTCATGATGGCTGCCTCCTACCCCGGCAACACGGCCACGGTGAAGCTGCTGCTGGAAAAAGGCGCGGACACCACGGTTACCGAAGTGCGCGGCAATACCGCTTTGGTGGATGCCGCCAGGACGGATAACACCGAGGCAATCCGGCTGCTGCTGGAACATAAGGTGGATCTGGACGCCGGCGACTTTGGTGGTATCACCGCGCTCGGCCATGCTGCCTCGCATTCCAACATCGCTGCAATGAAAATGCTGCTGGCCAAGGGCGCGAAAGTGAACGTCGCACTGAAGCGCGAACTGAAGGTGAAGAATGGATTGATTGCCGTCTCCTTCCAGACTCCGCTGATGTCGGCCGCTGCGAAAGGAAGCATCGAGAGCGTGCGGATGCTGCTGGACGCCGGCGCGGACGTCAAAGCCCGCGACGTGCGCGGCATGACCCCGTTGATGATGGCCGTCGCTTCCGATATGGCCGATCCGGCGATCGTCAAACTCCTGCTGGACAAAGGGTCCGATACTTCGGTGAAGACCGTTGATGGAGAAACCACTCTCGACTGGGCGCGTAAATTCGGTAATCCGCGCATCATTGCGATGCTGGGTGGGCAGATATCCGAGAACAAAGCCGTGGTGCGTCCCGCAGCCGCCTCCGCGAGCAATCCTCGCGCCGCCATCGAACGCGCCATGCCGCTGCTCACTTCCTCCGCCAAGGAATACTTCCGCATGAGCGGTTGCGCCGGGTGCCATCACCAACATGTGATCGGCATGGCAGTGCCCGCGGCCGCGCGCAAGGGAATCGCCGTGGATGAATCCTTCGGGCGTGACCAGGTGGCGATCATGAAGTCGGACGTGGTGGGCAGCCGCGAAGCTCTGCTGCAGGATATCTTCATCAGCGTCGATGGGCTGGTGTTCTCCATGCTCGGTATGGGTGAGCAGAAGTATCCGGCCGACGAGTTGACCGACGCCATGGTGTCGGCCATCGCCGCGCGCCAGACCGCCGAAGGCAATTTTCTCCATTTCCCACTGGGCCGGCCCCCGCTGGAAGACGGATCTTTCGTTTCCGGCGCGCTTGCTGTGCGGACGCTGCAACGCTACGCGATCCCGGCGCGCAAGGCGGAACTCGATGGACGCATCGCCAAAGCGCGCCACTGGTTCCTGAGCGCCAAGCCCAACGCCGCCTATGAGCGCGCTTTCCATGTAATGGGGCTGCAGTGGTCGGGAGCGGACAAAGCAGCCGTGCAGCGCGCGGTAAGTGAACTGCGCAAGCTGCAACGCGCCGATGGCGGATGGGCGCAATTGTCCACGCTGCAAAGCGACGCATTCGGAACCTCCACGGCACTGTACGCGTTGGCGCAGGCCGGAGTCCCGGCGCAGGATGCCGCCTATCAACGCGGTGTACGCTTTCTGTTGAGCACGCAGCAACCCGATGGCTCCTGGCACGTGGCCAGCCGTTCGCCCAAGGTGCAGCCTTACTTCCAGAGTGGCTTCCCGCACAATCACGATCAGTGGATTTCCGCCGCCGCTACATCATGGTCCGTGACCGCGCTGGCGGAAGCTGTGGAACCGGCGCGGCAATCAGCCGGCTTGCGTTAGCCTTTGCGGCGCGGGCGCATCTCCCGCGCCAGCCACTGCTCGCCGGCACGTAATCGCCGGATGACAGTGGTGAGGGAAGCCCCGACAATCTCGGCCACCTCCAGCAGTTCATAACCGCCGAAATATCGCAGTTGAATCACGCGCGCGGCATTCGGATGCACCAGCGCCAAACGCGCCAGAGCGGCGTCGATATCCAGCGTCTGTTCCAGATTGAAGCGCGATCCTTCCACCTCGTCCTCCAGCGGCAGATCCGGCACCCCGCCGCCGCGTTTGGCGGTTTTGCGCTCTCTCGCGCGGTCCACCACAATCCGCCGCATCACCTTGGCCGCGAAGGCCAGGAAGTGCGCCTTGTTGCCGATTCGCGGCGGTTCCCGCTCGCCGGCCAGGCGCAGGAAGACCTCGTGGATCAGCCCCGCCGGTTCCAGCGAGACGTTCTCCCCTTTTCCCCTCAGGCACATCTCGGCGATTCGCTGCATATCGGGATAAGCGATTTGTAGCGCCGCATGCAGCGCCGCCGCGTCACCCGCCTGCCAGCGCTCCAGCAGCGCCGGGACCGGATCCTCGTTGCTCATCGTCCCCTCCACCCCCCACATACGGAAACTACGCAGTTTGCCTCTCGGTTTCTTTTCCTAGGGAGGGGGACAAATCACCTGTAAGGCGAACTACCGCGGCAACTTCTGTCGAGGATTTCCGTGTGTTCCGGTAGAGGCGATCTCGATTCAGGACGAGACGACCTAATGAAGACCCAAGGAGATACTGTGAGAATCACTGCTCTATTTGCCGTGCTGATGGCGGCATGCGGGCTGGAACTGGCGCAGGCGCAATCGGCGGGGCTCGATATCCCCGCCGCGCACCCACGACTCTGGTTCACCCCCGGCCGCCTGGCACAAGCCCGCGCCTGGTACGCATCCAATCCATTTACGCCATCTTCCTCCGATTATGTTGGCCAAGCGTTTCGCTATCTGATGACCGGCGAGACGCAATATGCGCGCTCGGCCATCGCGCACGCGGTTGCCGTCACCGCTCCCGATCTTGCCGCCAATTCGCCCGACCCCAATACCGGCGTCGCCAGCGACACCGCGCGCTGGGAAGGCGAAATCGTCATCCTCACTTATGACTGGTGCTACGACCAGATGACGCCCGCCGAGCGGACCACGGTTCGCGACCGCTGGAATTTCTACATCAACAACCTGCGCCAAAAACCGTGGGGCGGGCCCAGCATGCCGCAAAGCAACTACTATTGGGGCTATCTGCGCAATGAGTTCGAATGGGCCATCGCCACGTGGGGCGAAAGCACCATGGCGGAGACGTTTCTCAACCACGCGCTCACCACGCGCTGGCAGAACTCGTTTGTCCCGCACGCGCTCAGCGGCGGGCTTGGCGGCGTGTTTCAGGAAGGCAGCGGCTACGGCCGCGCCCTGGCGGAGTATTCCACCGTGCCGCTGATCTCTTCCGCCCTCATGAACCGCGATCTCACCGCCGAATCGAACTACTTTCGCGACGCGGTGTTCTACATGATCTACGCCACTCCGCCGGCGCGTACGGCGCTGCGATCATCGGGCTCGCTCTATTGGGAGCTGTTCCCCTTCGCCGATGACGAGCGTTTCATCGATGGCGGCAATGCTTCAGCAGGCTCGTGGGCGCAGTTCATGTGGGCCATGGCCGACAAGTGGCGCGATTCGGGCGTTGGCAAGTATGCGCGGCGATGGATCAACATGGTGGGCTCATCGCCCTCGCGCTTCGTGCGCGCTGTGGATCGCGGCGGGCAGGAGTTGCCGTTCTCGCAACTGGCGCTCGATTACTACGCGCCCGGCCCTGGCTATCTCTACGGACGCAATAATTGGAATCCGCAATCGACCGTATTCCATGTGCAACTGAGCGAAGCCTACGACGAAGGACACGGTCACGATGACATGGGCAACTGGCAGATCTGGCGCAACGGCCGCTGGCTGAGCCGGGAAAGCACTGGCTATGCGCAGACGCTGGCCGGCTTTGCCGGATCGGGCTCGGTGGAGACCACGCATCCCCTGGCGCACAACAGCCTGCTGGTCAACCAGCGCGGATACGCGCTTGGCGAGCGCAACGGCCGCCCGATTGTGAAGCGCATCCACAGCGGTACGGACTTCGTCTTCGGCGCCGTGGACATCACGCCGCCGTTCCGCAACAACCTCATCCAGTATCCGCATCCGGAGCGCGAGAACGCCGAAGCCGTACGAGTGGAGCGCGAGTATCTCTTCATCCGCCCGCTGGAAACGATGCTTGTGTTTGACCGTGTGCTGTCGGCCACCGCCAGCGTGCCGAAGACGTTTCTGGCCCACTTTGAGCGCCAGCCGGTAGCGGACGGAACCAATAGCTGGCTGGCTGTGAATGGCGATCAGGCGCTTCGTGTCACGACGCTTCTGCCGGCGAATCCCGTGCAGCGCGTGATCACCGAAGGCGGCGCGATCGGGCAGTACCGGCTGGAATCGGAAACATCAGGCGCGCTGCAAAGCTACATGCTGCATGTGATGCAGGCTCGTGACGCCTCGGGACAGAACGTGCAGGCGCAGGTCACTGATACCGGTAGCCTCTATGTGGTGACGCTGCAGCATCCCACGCTGGGATATGCGCGGGTGCAGTTTGCCAAGGGCTCTGCCAGCAGTGGCGGCGGCATTGCCTATTCCGCTTCCGCTATGCCATCCACCGTCGAGCCTCTACTCGATCGCATTCAAGGCATTACGATGACGGACAACGGGCCGCTTTGGGAGACACTTGGTGCTCCGCCTCCGCCTGACACCACGCTGCCTGTGGTTGCGATTACCTCGCCGACCGCCGGCCAATCGTTGGCGGGCTCCTTTACGGCGAGCGCGGCAGCTTCCGACAACGTGGGTGTGACGGGCGTGCAGTTCCTCGTCGATGGCGTGGCCTACGGTGCGGAAGACACGCAGGCTCCCTATTCGGTGTCTGTCACGGGACTCGCAGCCGGAGCGCATACGGTAAGCGCTGTGGCTCGCGACGCGGCGGGGAATACCGCCAACGCGGCCGTGGTCAGCATTACTGTGGTGGATGCTGTCTCGGTGGCTATCACTTCGCCCACGGCTGGGCAGACCTTGCCTGGCGGATCGTTCACCGCGACGGCTTCGGCTTCGGGCAGTGTGCTGGGTGTGCAGTTTGTGATCGACGGGGCGAATTACGGCGCGGAAGATACTGTGGCGCCCTATTCGATTACCGTCTCGGGGCTCGCCTCCGGTGCGCATACGATCGCGGCGATTGCTCGCGGCAGTTCCACCAGCGTCACTTCATCGACGGTGAACTTCAGCGTGGCCACGACAACGGTCACCGCGACAGTCACGTCTCCCACCGCTGGACAGACGTTGTCGAGTGGCACGTTCACAGCGACTGCGTCCACCACCGGTACTGTGCTCGGTGTGCAGTTCGTCATCGACGGGGCGAACTACGGGTCTGAGGATACAGTGGCACCGTACTCGGTGGCGGTGTCCGGGCTCACGTCCGGTGCGCATACGATCGTTGCGAGGGCACGGCACAGCGGCGGTACGGCGAGTTCCGCCACCGTGAGCTTCAGCGTGGCGGCTGCCACCGTCACTGTCGCGGTAACTTCGCCCACCTCCGGGCAAGCACTATCGAGTGGTTCGTTCACGGCGGCTGCATCCACCACCGGCACAGTGCTCGGCGTGCAGTTCGTCATCGACGGGGCGAATTACGGAGCCGAAGATACCGCCGCGCCCTACTCCGTGGCCGTGTCGGGGCTCGCGCCTGGCGCGCATTCCATCGCCGCACGGGCGCGTCACAGCGGGGGAACGGCGGTTTCCGCCACCGTGAACTTCACCGTTTCCGCACCCACTGCGTTCTCGCCGATTCGCGTCAATGCAGGCGGACCCGCCTACACCGATCCGAATGGCAACGTCTGGAGCGCTGACCGCGGCTTCACCGGCGGTTACACCTTCCAGACCACTGCCGCCATCAGCAACACGACAACGCCCAAGCTCTACCAGAGCGAACGGCTCAGCAACCGGCAGTTCTACTACCGCTTCCAGGTGCCCAACGGAACCTACAGCGTGAAGTTGAAGTTCGCTGAAATCTACCACCGCGCCGCAGGGAAACGCGTCCTGAACGTGCAGCTCAACGGCGCGCAGGTGGAAACCAATTTCGACGCATTTGCCGCTTCCGGTGGCTTTGCCCGAGCCATCGACCGGGTGCACACGGTGAACGTGACGAACGGCGTGCTGGAGATTCGCATCGTGCCGGTGGTCGACGATGGGAAGATCAACGCGTTCGAGATTACCCAGCAGTAGCTTTGCCTGGTCTTGCCACGTGTGCTAGCGTACGGGGCGAAGATCCCATGAGTAATCGAATCAGCCGCCGCGGCATCCTGACCGGATCCGCGGCGGTATTGCGTGGAGCCCAATCGCTGAACCGCGAAGCGCTGGTGCGGCGTCACAACCCGGTGTTGCAGGCGGTGAACCCGCGTTCCCCGCTTTCCGTCGGCAACGGCGAGTTCGCCTTCACTGCGGATGTGACCGGATTGCAATCCATCGCACCCGCCTACGAGAAAGGCATCCCGCTGTGCACGCAGTCGCAATGGGGCTGGCACAGCGTCCCGATTCCGGAGGGATTGACGCCGGAACAATTGAAGCTGGAAATGTTTGATACCTACGGGCGGCAGGTAGGCTACAAAACCAACCCGCGCGGGCAGGAGAAGCTGTACAACTGGCTGCGGGAGAATCCGCACCGGCTGAATCTGGGACGAGTCGGCCTTGCACTCGATGGCAAGCCGATCGTGCCGGCGGAGTTGAGCGGCATCCATCAGGAGCTCGATCTCTGGAGCGGTACGCTGAAGAGCCGCTTCACGCTGCAAGGCGCAGCGGTGTCCGTGCTCACCGCCTGCCATCCGGAACAGGATGCACTGGGTGTTGTTGTGGAATCCCCGCTGGCCGCATCCGGCCGGCTGGGTGTGTTCATCGAATTTCCCTACGGCTCGCCGGCGGTGAATGCTTCGGATTGGAATAAGGCCGGTCAGCATCAAACCACGGTGCTGGCGAGCAGCGCTTCGCACATGCGCCTGGAACGGCGGCTCGATGGCGACCGCTACTACGTGACACTGTCCGGCGCCACGGCAACGAAGACTGCCGGGCATCGCATCACACTCGGCGGCGAGCGCATCGAATTCGTGTGCGCCTTCCATCGTAGTGCGGCTCAGGCTCCCAAGCTCACTGCGAAGCAGGTACTGGCCGCCAGCGAGGCCCACTGGAAGCGCTTCTGGTCCACGGGCGGCGCCATCGATCTGTCAGGAAGCACGGACAAGCGCGCTGCTGAACTGGAGCGGCGCATCGTCTTGTCGCAATACCTCACCGCGATTCAATGCTCCGGCTCCGCGCCGCCGCAGGAAACCGGACTCACCTGCAATAGCTGGTACGGCAAGTTCCATCTGGAAATGCACTGGTGGCACGCGGCCCATTTCCCGTTGTGGGGACGCACGCCGTTGCTCGAACGCAGCCTCGCTTATTACCAGCGAATTCTCCCGGTGGCGCAGGCAAAGGCGCGCCAGCAAGGCTATCGCGGCGCACGCTGGCCAAAGATGACCGATCTCGAAGGCCGCGACAGCCCTTCGAACGTCGGCGAGATGTTGATCTGGCAGCAGCCGCATCCGATCGCGATGGCCGAGCTTTGCTACCGCGCCCATCCGGATACGCAGACCGCGAAGCGCTATGCGGAGATCGTCTTCCAATCGGCGGAGTTCATGGCCGATTTCGCAGTGGAACGCAACGGCCGCTATGTGCTTGGGCCGCCGCTGATTCCGGCGCAGGAAAACCATCCGCCGCGGGAAACCTGGAACCCAACATTCGAGCTTTCCCAATGGATGGAGATGCTCGGTGTGGCGCAGGCGTGGCGCAAGCGCAACGGCCTCAAACCCGAGCCCAAGTGGGACGATGTCCGCAAACGCCTCTCCGCGCTGCCGGTCAAAGACGGATTCTATCTCGCGCACGAAAACTGTCCGCAGACGTTCACCCAGCGCCATCGCGATCATCCGTCGATGCTCGGCGCCTACGGTGTGCTCTCCGGCGAGGGTGTAGACAAAGAAACCATGCGCCGCACGCTCGCCAAGGTAATGAAGGACTGGCAGTGGCCCGACACCTGGGGCTGGGATTTTCCCATGACCGCCATGGCCGCGGCCAAACTCGGCGAGCCGCAGACTGCCATCGACGCGCTCTTCATCGACTCGCCGAAGAACGAATGGCTCCCCAACGGGCACAACTACCAGCGGCCGAATTTGCCACTCTATCTGCCGGGCAACGGCGGCTTGCTTGCCGCCGCCGCCATGATGGCCGCGAAGTGGAACGGATTCCCCGAGGCCACCTGGAAGGTGCGCCACGAGGGGCTCCATCCCTGGCTCTAGTTTCAGAACTTCAACACGAGAGCAAACTGGATCACGCGCGGCGAGTTCGTCGTGTTGGTGATCGTGCTGAATGCCGCACTTGTCGCCGTCAGGTTCGCTCCGCCGAACAGAGCGCGATTGAAGGCGTTGAACGAATCGGTGCGGAATTGCAGCTTCATCTGTTCGCGAATGGCGAAGTCTTTCGTCACCGAGAAGTTGATGTTGTTCGTCCCATCCAGACGCAGGTTATTGAACAATGTCGGGAAGGTGCGGTAGTTCTGCGAAAGCTGCTGGTTCGAAATGAGGTTGAACCGCGAAGTGTCGAACGACCGGTTCACCGCGCGCGGATTGTAGTTGAGATCGCCGCCGTAGTAGATCAGGTTGCCCCACGATAGCGGCGCGCCTTCGTGGTAGGTGTACATCGTCGACATCGCCCAATCGCCGCAAAGCAGGTTCGCCACCTTGTTCGCATCGGAGAAGAATGACTTGCCACGCCCGAATGGGAGTTGATACAGCGCACTGGCGCCGAAGGTGTTGGGCCGGTCATAAGACGAGACGCGCTTTTCCAGCGCGAAGTCGCCGTTGTTCAAATAGCTGACCCGTTCCATCAGCCGCGAATGCGTGTAGTTGAGATTGAACAGCAAGCCCTTGGTCATGCGGCGTGCGAAGCGGAGCGCCACTTGATGGAAGTACGATCCGCCGTTGGTCATATCCTGCATCGTGACACCGGTGAACGTGGGGAACGGCCGCAGAATGTTCGAGACCGATGTCGTCGATCCGTTCAAACTTGTACCCGGCAGCAGCCCCGCCATGGGGTTGGGTACCACCGCGGCAAGGGCGCTGATGGTCGCGTTGTCGCGCAACGGCGACCGGCTCAGGTACTGCGACGGCAGTGAGCCGAAGTTATAGTTCGTCGCCAGGTGCACCGAGTGGTTCCCGATATATCCCACCTGGATGGTCGTCGCCTTCGTCAGTTCATGCTGGATATCGAAAGTCCAGCGCAGGCTGTACTGCCGCTCCAGCGCCGGATTCAAATAGGTGACGCTTTGGCCGAGGAACGTATTCACTCCCTGTGACGATCCGGGCGGTTGCTGAATCCCGTTCGGGAACGGATTGCTGAGCGTCGTTGCCGGTGTCAGATAGCTGTTGTTCGTAGCCACATAGGTGTTGGTGAAGCTGAAGCCGGGCTGTTGCGGCAGCAGCACGCCATAGAGGTAGTCGAAGATGCCTGCCCCGGTGCGGAACACCGTGCGGCCCTTCAACGCGGCTGGTGTCCAACTCAGGCCGAAGCGCGGGCTGAAGGATCGGGTTGGCATTTCCGTAGCTGTACGATGGCTATCCGTGGCGAACAAGAGGCCACCGGTGGGGATAAACTGGCTCGCCGGCAATTGCGCCAGCGGCGCTTTCGCGTATGCCGCCGATGCAGCAGCCGTCGCCTGATTGATGGCCGCCATGTCGAATCCCGACGACATGCGGTTCCACCGTTCGGTAGTCGGCCCGATGTACTCGTAGCGGATACCCAAATTCAACGTCACGTCGGAGCGCAGGTGCCAATCGTCCTGAAGGAATAGGACGTTGTATTTCGCCGTGCTCTTCGCCGTGGCGTTGATAGACAAGTTCCCGCTGGAGGGCTGTCCCAGCAGGAACGCGGCCATCGATCCGCCAAGCGGCGCACCCGCGGCCGTCGAGTTGGCTTTCACCCACGTGTTGTCGAAGGTGTAGTTGCCCGTCGCTCCAGACCAGTTGAAGTTCGAAAAGTCGAGCACGCGCAATTCACCGCCGAACTTGATGGTGTGCGTCCCTTTGATCTTCGTCAGGCTTCCAAACACCTGGTAGGTGTTGTACGGCTGATCGGAGTAATGCAGGTTCGTTTCCGGGCTCGCCACCAGGAAGCCGTCGGAGAACGCGAATTGCGGCATCAGCAGGCGCGTCGCGTTCGAAGCAACGTAACTCGGGAAACCCAACTGCGTCGGGTCATAGCCGAAGCTGTTCTGATCATAGTAGGCGCGGTAGCGGTTGTAGCCCGCGCGCAGGTTGCCGATCAGCGTGGGCGAAAACGTGTGGACGTCGTCGATATTGGCGCCCCACAGGCTGCGGTAGGCTGCTTCTCCCTTGGCGATGTTGCTGAAAATATCGCCGGACCGCTGCTGCCAGAGGCTCTGCCGGATGCCACCCGTCAGTTTGTTCGCGTTGCTGATGTTGAAATCCAAGCGGCCCGAAAACGAGTAGTAGCTGTTATTCGTCGTCAGCGGCGCGAAGTAGTTGTTCGTCCCATCGGCCTTCCCGGCGAAGTTCGGCATGCCGATGAAATTCAGATAATTCGTGGCGATAGGATTGATGCGATTCTGTGGCACGATATTGCCCGGGAATGCCTGGCGCGTCACCGTGCTGCCGGAAAGCACCGCGGTGGCCGGGTCGTAGATCGTGTAGTTCGTCCCCAGCCGCAGCAGTTCGGAAAAATCGCCCTTGCGTTCCGCCGCCGTGGGAACTGTAGTGTAAGTCGGCGCGGGTTCACTGTTTTTGTGGCCCTCGTAGGTGAAGAACCAGAACAGCTTGTCCTTTCCGTCATAGAGCTTCGGCAACATCACCGGACCACCCGCTGTAATGCCCCATTGATTCTGGCGAAACACCGTCTTCTTCCCGCCGGAGGCATTGGTGAAGAATGGGGTCGCGGTGAGGTTCGAGGTTTGATTGAACTCCGAAAGCGAGCCATGCAGTCCGTTCGTGCCGCCTTTGGTGATGATCTGCACCGTGCCGCCGCCCGAGCCGCCATAAGCGGCATCGACGTTCAGCACATCCACCTTCACTTCGCTCACGGAATCCACCGGAGGGCTGAAGGCTGCCCGGCGATCATTCTGTGTGGTGGCATTGCCCAGCGTGCCGAGGTTCGGCACACCATCGAGCAATACTTCATTGGCTCCCGCCACCGCGCCGCCCATGCCGAGGTTCGAGAAACCCGAATTCTCGTAGGGCCGGTTCTGGTCGCGGTTGCCGGTGTTCACCACCGCGTAGGCCATGGCCGCCAAATCCATTGGCGCGCGGCCGTTGATGGGAAGGTTCTCTACTTCCCGTGTGGTGATGCTTTGGCCGGCGGAAGCGCTGGCCATGGTTAAGGGTGGCGCATCGTCGGTGACCGTTACGGTTTCCGAGGCGCTTCCGATCGCGAGGACAACATTCTGCGTGGCACGAACGTTGGCGGCGATCTCAATTCCCGATTGCACGTACTGCTTGAATCCGGGCACCTCGACTGTGAGTTGATAGGCTCCAGGCAAAAGCTGTGGAACCGTGTAAAATCCTTCCGGGCCTGACACCGTTTGGAATCGGGCCCGTGTGTCCATTTTTATGATTACGACTGTGGCGTTGGGAACTCCGGCGGCTGAGGGATCGGTGATCCGTCCGGTAAGTGTGGAGCGAAACTCCTGAGCACTGAGGGCGCCGCCGAAGATTGCGATGAGCGCAAGGCTTCGAAGCATTTTCCCTCCTATGTCCACAAGTCTGGACCTCCCGCCGGAGGAACGCAAGCAACCGCTGTCATGCGAATTTCATTTCCACGTGATAGTGTATTTCTTCCCCTAAGGAGAACAATATGAATGGAATGTTACGGCAATGGAAATGGATTTGTAATATTGCGCTGCAGGGCTGTCTTCTGCTGGCGTCTTCGGTCCTCTTCGCCCAATCGGAGTTGGCCACCCTTGCCGGAACCGTGTCCGATGCGAGCGGGGCCATTCTGCACGGCGTGGCGGTCACGGTCACCAACGAGAAGACGGGCCTGGCGATCCGATCCACCACCAACTCCAGCGGCCGCTATGTGATCGTCGGCTTGCGTCCCGGAGTGCATCGTGTGGAAGCCACATTGGCCGATTTCAAACAGTTCCGCCAGACGGGTGTGACCCTGCAAGTCAATCAGGCTGCGACGTTGGACATCGAGATGGAAATCGGCGCGATTGCCGAGCGCGTCTCCGTCACCGGTGAGGCCTCGGCCCTGGAAACCGAGACCGCGGGCCGTGGCGCTGTGATTGACCAGCGCAAGATCGTGGAACTCCCGCTCAACGGCCGCGACTACAACCAACTCGCGCTTCTTTCTCCGGGAGTGCTCACGCCGACGCCGCGCCTCAGTTCCATCGGCTTCAAAGGCGTCTTCAACGTCAACGGCAATCGCGCCTTTCAGAATTCTTTCCTGCTCGACGGCGTGGACAACAACTCCTATGCCACGTCCTATCGCGGCAACAACGCCCAGGTGTTGCAGCCTTCGGTGGAGGCGCTGCAGGAGTTCAAGATCCAGACCAACGCCTACTCCGCTGAGTTCGGCCGCAGCGCCGGCGCGGTGATCAACGCCGTCATCAAATCCGGCACCAACGAACTGCACGGTTCCGCCTATGAATTCCTGCGCAATCGTTCGCTCGATGCCACCAATTTCTTCTCTAATAAATCGGGCGCTGATAAGCCGTTCCGCCTGCGCAATCAGTTTGGCGCCACCTTCGGCGGACCCATCATCCGGAACAAGACGTTCGCCTTCGGTGACTACGAAGGACTCCGCGACCGCGCGGGAACGGTGCGCTTCAGTTCCGTGCCGCAGCCGGCTTGGACCCAAGGCCGTTTCAGTCTGCCCATCAACAATCCTTTCAGCAGCACCGATACAGGGCAGGAGTTTCTGCGCCCCGCCACAGCCGATTGCAACGATGGCCGCGGGAACTGCTGGATAGTGCCGCAGAGCCGGATGGACCCCGTGGGGCGCAAATGGGTGGAGGTGGCTCCACTCCCCAATACGGGCGCACCCGGCCAGATCGACAACAACTACGTAGGCGTCCCCATCACGCGCAACCGCACTGACCAGTTTGACGTGCGCCTGGATCACACGCTGTTCGCCGGCTACAACCTTTTCGGACGTTACTCGCTCTCCGACACAAATCAGTTCCAGCCCGCACCACGTCCCGGCTTGGCGGAAGGCTCTTTCAACGACACCTTCGGCTCCGCGGTGTGGCGCTCACAGGCGCTCGCCATCGGCGGCACATGGACGGTCAATCCGCGGCTGCTCTCCGATACGCACTTCGGCTATACACGAGGCAACTATCAGGCGCTGCCGCCGAATGCCGGTTCCGGCTGCCCCGACGCGCTCATCGGTCTGAAAGGACTTTCCTCAGACCCCAGCGTCTGCGGCGGACTTCCACCCATGGGCTTGCCCGGTGGCAATCTGCGCCGTCTCAGCCGCACCACCTCTGTGCCCCAGTTCCAAACTCCCATCACCTACAACTTCAAACAGACACTGGCCTGGATTACCGGCAACCACTCCGCCAAGTTCGGCGGCGATTTCCTCACCATGAAGACCGGAGTGCTCGACGTCGGCAGTCTGCTCGGCAACTTCAATTTTTCCGGACGTTACAGCGGTCAGAACAATCAATACCAGGGCGGCATCGCCGACATGCTGTTCGGTCTGCCCACCACCTACAGCCAGGACTCCAAGACCGTATTCAACCTCAGCCAGTATCTGTTTTCCTTCTTCGCCCAGGACGACTGGAAGGTCTCGCGCAAGCTCACTCTGAACATGGGCCTGCGCTACGAGATCGGGCCATCTCCACGCGAGCGCGATGATCAGTGGGCGAACTTCAATCCGCAGACGCAGAAATTCGTTACGGCGAAAGATGGCGGCGAATTCGGACGCGCGCTGATTCGCACGGACCGCACGAACCTCGCCCCGCGCGTGGGTGCTGCCTACAGCGTACTTCCGCACACCGTGATACGAGGCGCTTACGGCATCTTCTATAACCACACCAACCGCACCGGCCGCGAAGGCATGCTCGGCTTCAATCCGCCCTTCCTCGTTCAGGCCAACACCACGCAATCCGGCGCTGCCACACTGCGCGCCACCGACGCGCCATTCCGCCTTCAGGATGGTGTGCCCGCCGGTGTGGTGGATATCCGCCTGGTCAATCTCGCTAATGTCAGCTACAAGGCGCAGGACCCCAATATGAAGAACCCGCTTGTCCAGCAGTGGAACTTCGGCCTGCAGCAGCAACTGCCGGCCAGCCTGGTGATGGATGTTTCCTACGTTGGGAACAGCGGCCGGCGCTTACCCTCCTTCCGCAATCTGAACCCCTTCACATACAGCTTCAACGCAACCACGGGAGTTCCCGTGGCCGGTCCGCGCACACTCGCCGCGGCCGGCTTCAACAACGACATTCAATATGTGGAGAACACCGGCTCATCGAACTATCATTCGCTGCAAACGCGTTTGGAGAAGCGCTTCTCAGCGGGCCTCTCCGGTCTCGTCTCCTACACCTGGGGCAAAGCGCTTTCCGATTCCGTGGATCACCTTTCCACCAGCGGCGCGGGCAACGGTGTCGACGTCGGTGTGTTCCGCCAGGCGCAGGATCCGCAGAATCGCCGCAAGGTGGACTACGGCCTTTCCGAGTTTGATGTCCAGCACCGCTTTGTTGCCTCAGCAGTTTGGGATCTGCCCTACGGGCCCAGCCGCAGGTTTGGGATGCTCTTGGGCGGCTGGGAATTCTCTCCCATCCTCACGGTGCAGTCCGGTTTGGGCCTCACCGTGACGCAGGGCTGCAGCTTCAATCGCGGCGGCGAATTCACCTGCCGGCCGAATCGTCTTGGCAACGGCGCACTGCCCAGTTCGCAGCGAACCGTTGACAACTGGATCGACACCGCTGCCTTCCAGATTCTGCAACTGAATCCGGCGCAGCCTGGATTCACGCCCAACCAGGTGATTGGAACGTCCGGGGTCGGCATCCTGCGCGGCCCGGGTTCCGCCAACATCGACTTCAACCTGAGCAAGAACTTCGTCTTCCGCGAACGGCACACCGTGCAGTTCCGCACCGAGTTCTTCAATGCCCTTAACCATGCCAACTTCAGCGTGCCGGGCGTCAACATGACCGCGGGCTTCGGCCAGATCACCTCTACGGCCACTGAGGCCCGAATCATCCAATTCGCGCTAAAGTATCGGTTCTAACCAAAGGAGATTCCCTTGCGCCTCGTGGTTTCGCTGTGCCTCCTGACAGGTGTCCTTGCGGGCGCCGCGCCCAACGTGAAGATCATCGCCCACCGCGGCGGCGTCGTCGACGCCAAACATCCGGAAAACTCCCTTGCTGCCCTCAATGAAGCCGTGCGCCGAGGCTACTGGATGATGGAGATGGACATCCAGGAAAGCAAGGATGGGCGCATCGTCGTTCATCACGACGACTTCGAGCAGTCCTACGGGGTTAAGCGATGGCCCCGCGAGATGATCTGGGACGAGATCAGCAAGCTGCGCTCCAAGGAAGATGGCTCGCGGCCACTCGAGTTCCATGAATACGCCGCAGCCTGCAAGGGCCGGACGCAATTGATGGTGGACATCAAAGCGCCCAGCCATTCGCGGCAGTTCTACCAGGAGATCGAGCGCATCCTGCGTGAAAACGGGCTGCTGGAACACGCCCTGTTCATCGGCACGGCGGAAGCGCGCGCCTATTTCAAGGGCAAGGCGCGGATCAGTGTGGAATCGAAGGCGCAATTGCAGGCCCTGGTGGACGCGGGCGAGAACGTGTCCCGCGACTACTTCCTGTTTGAACACGGTGACACGATGGACGCGCGCAGTATCGCGATGGCGAAGCGATTGGGGATCCCGGCAGTAGTCTCGATCAACATCTTCCACTACCGCGGCCAGGATCACCGGAAGGCTGCGCAGGCCGACATCGAGCGGCTGAAAGGGCTCGGACTGACCTACTTCCAGATCGATTCGGAATACGATTCCTGGCTTCGATAGCTACGGCAAAACGGAGACCTGCATGGTGGCATTGGCGAACACGCCGCGCAGGTTCACTTCGAACCCCGTGCTGTTGCCGCCGATCAGCTTGCCCACCAATCCGCCGCGGCGGCTGTAGATGCGCACGCTGCCGTCGCCATAGGCCAGCAACGGGATGGACGTGGCCATCTTCAGCTTTCCGGAGCGGATCGCGGACCACCAATTGGCCACAAACGGGAACTGCGGCCCTGCGGGATCGGTCACCATGCCGGAGAGATACCACGCCGGTGCGGTGACAGGAGACGCATCGAAGAAAAATTCGCCGCCGGTGACGGGCGGATCGGGCGTCACTTCGTACACCAGGTCGGGATCGAGGGTCACATTTAATCCGGCGAGTTCGAGCCGCGCGGCCAGCCGCAGGCTGTTCGTGCTGTAGGCGAGCGTGTAGTTATTGATACCACCTGTGCCGTCCGGCGGGATCAGCACGACGCCCACCTGTGCTACTCGCACCTCTTCCGACGGCGCGCCCTCCAGCGACGCTCTGCCACAACGGCCGGCGCGGATGACGATGGTCGCAAAGCCCGTCTCCGCTCCCGCGATCAGGAACGGAGCCGGCACCGACGGGGCTACGCGCGCCAGGGGAATCTGTTTGGTGCCGATGTACTCCGTGCAATTGCCCAGCGTGACGGCGAAATTGCGGAAATCGGCGGCAGATAGAGAGGCTGCCGCCAATGTCGTCAGGAAGAGAAGACTGCGTCGCATGGTTCGATGCTCCTTGTGTTGCTTGACCTACACTAGGCCAGCGTGGAAGGATGCAACTTTTTTGCGCGTGCGGGGATATTTTGAGAGGGAATGGAGGCGCGGGGGGGAATCGAACCCCCGAATAAAGGTTTTGCAGACCTC